>JASBVS010000009.1 GCA_029960955.1 Bacillota bacterium | reverse complement strand
ATCACCCGCGGAGCCGAGCGGGTGGCGGAGGTGGCCGCCCGCTTCACGCTGGACGCCATGCCGGGCAAGCAGATGGCCATCGACGCCGACCTCAACTCGGGGCTGATCGACCAGAAGGAAGCGCGCCGCCGCCGCCAGCAGATCCAGCGCGAGGCGGACTTCTACGGCGCCATGGACGGCGCCAGCAAGTTCGTCCGCGGCGACGCCATCGCCGGCCTGGTCATCCTGGCGATCAATATCGTCGGCGGCCTCGCCATGGGGCTGCTGGTCCGGCACCTGGCCTGGCAGGACGCGCTCCGCCAGTACACCATCCTGACCATCGGCGACGGCCTGGTCACCCAGCTGCCGGCGCTGCTCATCTCCACCGCCACGGGCATCGTCGTCACCCGCGCCGCCAGCGAGTCGGACCTCGGCCACGACGTGGTCCGCCAGGTGCTGGCGCAGCCGAAGGCGCTCTGGGTGGCGGCGGGCACGCTGGCCGTGCTGGGTCTGGTGCCGGGCTTGCCGCCGCTCCCCTTCCTGACGCTGGCCGGGGTGGTGGGCGGCGTCGCCTACCTGCAGGCGCGCCACGCGCGCGCCCGGCGCGAGGAGGCGCCGGCGGCGCCGGCGGAGGCGACGCTGGGCGTCACGCCCGAGGAGGCGGCGCGCCTCCTGCCCGTCGACCCCCTGGAGGTGGAGCTGGGCTACGGGCTCCTCCCCCTGGGCGCCGAGGAAGGCGGCCAGCTGATGGACCGGATCGCGCTCCTGCGGCGGCAGGTCGCACTCGAGCTGGGCCTGGTCCTCCCCCTGGTGCGCGTCCGCGACAACCTGAGCCTGGAGCCCAACCGCTACCGGATCCTGCTCAAGGGCGAGGTGATCGGCGAGGCCGAGCTGCGCCTCGACCGCCTCCTGGCCATCCCCCAGGGCGGGGAGGCGGCCGGCATCGAGGGCGAGCCGACCCGCGACCCGGCCTTCAACCTGCCCGCGCTCTGGATCCGCCCCGAGCGGCGCGCGCTGGCCGAGGCCTCGGGCTACACGGTGGTCGAGGCCGCCGCCGTGCTCGCCACCCACCTGACGGAGCTGGTGCGGTCGCACGCCTGGGAGCTCCTCACCCGGCAGGAGACCCGGCGCCTCCTGGACACGCTCCACCAGAGCGCCGCGGCGCTGGTGGAGGAGACGGTCCCCTCGCTGCTCACCCTGGGCGAGGTCCAGCGCGTCCTCCAGAACCTGCTGCGCGAGGGCGTCTCGATCCGCGACCTGGGCACCATCCTCGAGGCGCTGGCCGACCAGGCGGCCGCCTCCAAGGCGGTGGACGAGCTGACCGAGGCGGCCCGCCAGGCCCTGGGCCGGAGCATCACCCAGCGCCTCCTGGGCGCGGACGGACGGTTGCGCGTCATCACCCTCGACCCGGCGGCGGAGCGCCAGCTGGCGGAGTCCATCCGCGGGCAGGGGAACGGGCGGGCCCTCGTGCTCGATCCGGAGACGCTGGGACGGCTGGTCCGCGGCCTGGAGGCGGAGCTCACCCGGGCGCTGGAGCAGGGCGTCCAGCCGGTCCTCCTCTGTGCCGCCGGCCTCCGCTTCCACCTGCGCCGGCTGGTGGAGCGGAGCCTGCCGCGCCTGCCGGTCGTCTCCTACAGCGAGCTGAGCGACGGCGTGCCCGTCGACGTGCTGGGGACGGTGAGACTGACATGAACGCTCCGGTCCGCATCCGGCGCTTCCGCGCGGCCGACGTGAAGACGCTCCTGGCACGCGTGCGCGAGGAGGTGGGGGGCGACGCGCTCCTTCTCGACCTGCGCCGCGAGCCGCCGCGCTGGTGGGAGCGTCTCGCCGGCCGCCCCGGGGCGATGGTGGCGACGGTGGCGCTGCCGCCGCCGGCGCCGACGACGGAGGAAGCGGGCAAGGCGATGCCCGTCCCGCCGGAGCGCCCGGAGCCGCGCGCACCGGCGCCCCTTCCCGGGGAGCCCGTCTGGGCGGAGATCCGCCGCCGGCTCGAGCGGCGCGGCCTTCTCCCCGAGCTGGCCGCCCGCCTGGCGGAGCCGGCGGACCAGGCGGAGGGCGAGGCGCCGGAGGCGACGGTGCGGCGGCGCCTGCTGGAGCTGCTCGGCCCGGCGCGGCCGGTCGAGGCCGGGCGGCAGCGGCGGCTGGTCCTGGTCGGCCCGACCGGCGCCGGCAAGACCACCACCGTGGCCAAGCTGGCCGGCCAGATGGCGCTCTACCGGGGGCTCGAGGTGGGCATCGTCACCCTCGACGCCTTCCGCGCCGGCGCCTTCGAGCAGGTGGACGCCTACGCCCGGGCCGCCGGCCTCACCTGCCTGCCGGCGGAGGAGGCGGGCGAGCTCCGGGCCGCCCTGGAGCGGCTCTCGGCCGCCGACCTGGTGCTGATCGACACCACCGGCCGCAGCCCCTCCGACCGCCGCTCGCTCCGGCGGCTGGAGGAGCTGGTACGGGAGGCGCGGGCCGACGCGGTGCTCCTGACGCTCAGCGTCACCACGCGCCACGAGGATCTCCTCTACGCGCTGGAGGCCTACCGGCGCCTGGGCGCCGACCGTCTCCTCTTCACGAAGATGGACGAGGCGCGCGCCCCGGGCGAGGTGGTCAACGCGGTGGCCGCCAGCGGGCTGGGCGTCAGCTACGTCGCGGGCGGGCAGCGCGTCCCCGACGACCTGGCCGTCTTCTCGCCCGAGGCGCTGGCGGACGAGCTCCTGGGGGTGGCGCCGTGAACGAGCAGGTCTCCACCCTGGCGGCCCTGGCCCGCGAGGTCCGCGCCCGGCTCCGGCTGGGGGCGCGGCGCCCGGCGGGGCGGCTGCGCACCCGCGCCCTGGCCGTGGTCAGCGGCAAGGGCGGCGTCGGCAAGTCGAGCCTGGCCGTCAACATGGCGCTGGCGCTGGCGCGGGCCGGCGGACGGCCGCTGCTGGTCGACCTCGACCTGGGGCTGGGCGGGGCGATGGCGGTGGCCGGCGGGCGCAGCCGCTTCCACCTGGGCGACGTCCTGGCGGGGAGCGCCGAGATCGAAGAGGCGTTCTGGGAGCCGGAGGAAGGGGTGCGCTTCCTCTCGGGCGGGCCGGGCGAGGAGCTCCTCGCCTCGCTCGGCGCCTCCGAGGTGGGGCGGCTGGTGGCGGCGCTGGCGAGGCTGGGCGCGCCGGGCGAGCTCCTCCTCGTCGACAACGGCGCCGGCCTGGGCGCGCTGGTGCGGGCCGTCCTTGCCTGGGCGCCGGAGATCCTGCTGGTGGTCACCCCCGACCCGGCCTCCGTCACCGACGGCTACGCCGTCCTCAAGGCGACGGCGCGGCTCAACCCGGCTGCCCGCCTCTGGCTGGCCGTCAACCAGGCGCTCTCCGCCCGGGAAGCGCTCCGGGTCCGCGACGCCCTCGTCTCGGTGGCGCAGGCGCGGCTCGGCTTGCGACCGCGCTTCCTGGGCTGGGTGCCGGACGACCCGGAGCTGGCGCGAAGCGTCCGCCTCGGGCGGCCGCTGGTCCGCCTCAGCCCGGAGGCGCCAGCGGCGCGGGCGCTCGTCGCCCTGGCCCGGAACTGGATGGAGGAGGGGGAGTAGCGCATGGCCGACCTCCGCTATCCGCGGCTGGGCGAGCGGGTGGAGCTCGCCGTCCGCGAGGCCGACCTGGCGGGCGGCGATCCCGACTCGAACCGCCTGCAGGTCTTCCCCTCGCTGGTGCTGGGGGGCGAGGAGGAGGTGCTGGAGCTGGCCGCGCCGCTCCAGCGCGGCCGCTTCCGCTTCCCCCGGCCGGAGGCCGAGGTGGAGGTCCGCTTCGGCCGCGACGGGCGCTGGTTCGCCTCGCACGCGAGGGTGGAGGCCAACCTCCTGGCGCCGCCCGAGCGGGTGCGCGTCCGGCTCGGACCGCCGTCGCCCTTCTACCGCCGCGCGGCCGTCCGCTGGCCGCTGCACCTGCCCGTCGAGGTGCTGCCGCTTCCTCCCGCCGTCCAGCAGGCGGTGCGCATGGGGCTGTCCGGCGAGCGGCTGCGGGTCGTGCCGCGGCCGGTGGCGGGACCGCGCTGGCAGGGGACGACCGTCGACGTCAGCGTGGGCGGCCTCTTCTGCCGGCTCCGCCTGCGCGGGAGGGACGACGCGGCGGCCGGGAGCGGTCCCGGGGAGGCGCCGCATCTGGTGACGGGCGAGACCTACCGGCTTCTCCTCGACCTGCGCGCGCGCGAGCCCTCCCGGAGGAGGGCCGGCCGCGGGGCGGGGGAGCGGGAGGAAGCGGAGGCCGGCGCGGGGGTGCTCGACCTGGCCGGGCGACTCGTCCGCGTCGCCGCCTCGCCGCAGGAGCCGGGCCTCTGGGAGGCGGCCTTCGCCTTCCTCGAGGTGAGCCTCGCCGACGAACAGGCGATCATGCGCCGCATCTTCGCCGAACAGCGGCGGCTTCGCCGCCAGGGCCTGATCTGAACGGAGGTGGGGGGCATGGTTGGGACGGCCGGTGGCGGAACCGTCCGCCCGGAGGCGGGGAGCGCCGCCGATGACCAGGAAGTCCAGCGGCTCTGGGAGGCCTACCGCCAGTCCGGCGACCGTCTGCTCCGCGAGCGGCTGGTGCTCGCCTACCTGCCCCTGGTCCAGCGCATCGCCAGCCGGCTGGCCGTCCGCCTGCCGCCGCAGGTGGAGCAGCAGGAGCTGGTCAACGAGGGGCTGGGCGGCCTGCTCCAGGCCATCGACCGCTTCGACCCGTCGCGCGGCATCCGCTTCGAGACCTTCGCCGTCCCGCGCATCCAGGGCGCCATGATCGACGGGCTGCGCGCGCTGGACTGGGCGCCGACGCGCCTGCGCCAGCACGACCGGCAGCTGCGCGAGACCTACGCGGCGCTCGAGGCGGAGAACGGCCGGCCGGCGACGGACGCCGAGGTGGCCGAGCGGCTCGGGGTGCCCACGCGCACCGTCCGCCAGTGGTTGACGGAGCTGAGCCGGGTGGCCGTGCTCAGCCTCGAGGAGCTGGGGATCGGGGGCGAAAGCCTGGGCGGCGCCGCGCTCGAGGAGATGGAGGTGGCCGACGACCCGCTGGAGGCGGTCATCCGCAAGGAGACCATCGAGGAGCTCGGCCGGGCGATCGAGGAGCTGCCCGAGCGCGAGCGCCTGATCATCACCCTGCTCTACTACGAGGGGCTGACGGCCACGGAGGTGGCCGGTCTCCTCGGCGTCACCGTCTCCCGCATCTCCCAGCTCCACTCCCGCGCCGTCCTGCGCATCCGCGGGAAGATGGCCGCCCGGGCCGCCAGCGCCGGCTGAGCCCGCCCGTGGCCGTGCGCCGGGGGCCTCGATTGCCGCTCGGGGGAGCCGATGGTATACTGCGACGGGCCGCGCGCCGGGCGCAGCCCGATTTCGCACGCGCGCCGACCGCCCCCGGTGCCCGCGGGTGCGGGTGGGAAGGCGGGATGAGGCGGCGGAGGAGAACCGGGAGGTGGGACGATGTCGGTCGTCTCGATGAAGCAGCTTCTCGAGGCCGGAGTCCACTTCGGCCACCAGACGCGCCGCTGGAACCCCAAGATGCGGCCGTACATCTTCACGGAACGGAACGGCATCTACATCATCGACCTGCAGAAGACGGTCAAGATGCTGGACGAGGCGTACGGCTGGGTGCGCGACCTCGCCTTCCGGGGCGGGACCGTCCTCTTCGTGGGCACCAAGAAGCAGGCGCAGGAGACGATCCGCGAGGAAGCGGAGCGTTGCGGGATGCCCTACGTCAACCAGCGCTGGCTGGGCGGCACCCTCACCAACTTCGCCACCATCAGCTCGCGCGTCAAGCGGCTGGAGGAGCTGACCAAGCTGGTAGAGGAGGGCGGCCTCGAGCAGCTCCCCAAGAAGGAGCAGGCCTCGCTCCTGCGCGAGAAGGCCAAGCTGGAGAAGTATCTGGGCGGTATCCGCGGCATGTCCCGGCTGCCGGACGCCCTCTACGTGGTCGACCCGCGCAAGGAGAGGATCTGCGTCAGCGAAGCGCGCCGCCTGGGCATCCCCATCGTCGCGATCGTGGACACCAACTGCGATCCGGACGAGATCACCCAGGTGATCCCGGGCAACGACGACGCCATCCGGGCGGTGCGGCTGATCACGTCCAAGATCGCGGACGCCGTTCTCGAAGGCAAGCAGGGCGTTCAAGTCTCGGCCTGAGGGCCCGGGGACGAAGGGGCGGTCCGCCGCCCCTTCGCCATGCCCATCGGCCAAGGGAGGTCGGAGCATGGCGGAGATCTCGGCAGAACAGGTGAAACAGCTCCGCGAACGGACCGGCGCCGGGATGATGGACTGCAAGAGGGCGCTGGAGGCGACCGGGGGCGACATGGCCAAGGCGGTGGACTGGCTGCGCGAGAAAGGCCTGGCCAGCGCCGGCAAGAAGGCCGGTCGCCATGCCGGCGAAGGCCTGATCGAGGCGTACATCCACACCAACGGGCGCGTGGGCGTCCTCCTCGAACTCAACTGCGAGACCGACTTTGTCGCGCGCACCGAGGGTTTCCGCCAGCTGGCCCACGACCTGGCGCTCCACATCGCCGCCGCCAGCCCGCGTTGGGTCTCGCGGGAGCAGGTGCCGCCCGAAGTCGTCGAGCACGAGCGGGAAGTGATCCGCCGGCTGACGCTGGAGGAAGGAAAACCGGCCAACATCGTGGATAAGATCGTCGAAGGGCGCCTGGAAAAGCAGTTCTACGCCGAGAGCTGCCTGCTGGACCAGCCCTTCGTCAAGGAGCCCGAGCGGACCGTGGGCGACCTGGTCAAGTCGGCGATCGCCCAGTTCGGCGAGAACATCGTGGTCCGACGCTTCGTCCGCTTCCAGCTGGGCGAAGAGCCGGCCGGCGGGGCCGCGGGCGGCGAGCAGACGCAGCCGCTGGCGCCCTAGCGTCGCCGGCCGCCAGGGAGGTCTCTCCCCACATGGAGACGACAGCGCCCAAACCTCGATACCGTCGCATCGTCCTCAAGCTGAGCGGCGAGGTGCTGGCCGGCGAGAGAGGGTACGGCATCGACCCGGCCACGGTGGAGAGCCTCGCCCGCCAGATCGCCGAGGTGGCCGCGCTGGGCGTCCAGCTGGGCATCGTGGTGGGTGGCGGCAACATCTGGCGCGGAGCGGCCGGCGCTTCCATGGGCATGGACCGGGCGACGGCCGACGCCATGGGCATGCTGGCCACCGTGATCAACGCGCTGGCGCTCCAGGACGCCCTGGAGCAGCTCGGCGTGCCCACCCGCGTCCAGACCGCCATCGAGATGCGTGAGGTGGCCGAGCCGTACATCCGGCGCCGCGCCATCCGTCACCTGGAAAAGGGCCGGGTGGTCATCTTCGCCGCCGGCAGCGGCAACCCGTTCTTCTCCACCGACACCACGGCGGCGCTGCGGGCCGCCGAGATCGAGGCCGAGGTGATCCTCAAGGCGACCAAGGAAGACGGCGTCTACGAGGCGGATCCCCGCTTCCACCCCGAGGCGCGCCGCTACGAGACGGTCGGTTTCATGGAGGTGCTGGAGCGCGGGCTCGGCGTGATGGACGCCACCGCCGCCTCGCTCTGCATGGACAACAGGATTCCGATCATCGTCTTCGACGTCACCCGGCCGGGCAACATCCGGCGCGTCGTCCTGGGCGAGCCCATCGGAACCTGGGTCGGGGGTGAGCCGCAGTGAGCCGCGCGGTGATCGACGAGGCGCGCGAGCGTATGCAGAAGGCGGTGCAGAACTTCGAGCGCGAGCTGGGCGGGGTCCGCGCGGGCCGGGCGACGCCGGCGCTGCTGGAGCGCGTCCGCGTGCAGGCCTACGGCAGCGAGCTGCCCGTCCAGCAGGTGGCCAGCATCAACGTGCCCGACCCGCGGACGCTGGTCATCCAGCCCTGGGACAAGAACCTGGTCACGGCGGTGGAGCGCGCGATCCTCAAGTCGGACCTCGGTCTCAACCCGTCGAGCGACGGCACCGTGATCCGTCTCGTCATCCCGCCGATGACCCAGGAACGCCGCAACGAGCTGGTGCGCCAGGTGCGCAAGATGGCCGAGGAGGCGCGCGTGGCGGTGCGGAACGTCCGCCGCGACGCCAACGAGCGGCTGAAGGCGGAGATGAAGGCGGACGCGCTCAGCGAGGACCAGGAGCGGCGCGAGCAGGAAGAGGTCCAGAAGCTGACGGACCGCTTCATCCAGGCCATCGACGACGCGCTGGCCGCCAAGGAGAAGGAGATCACGGAGGTCTGAGGCTTGACGGAGCAAGGATCCGCTGGCGGCGCCGTCCCCGGCGGCGAGGCGTGGCTGCTCCAGCCGCTGGAGGCGGTGGAGGCGGAGGCTCGGGCCGGCGGCCTGGAGGTGGAGATCCACTGGACGGGCGAGGCTTCCGGCCGCGCGCTGGTGGTCCGCGTGCGTCCCGGCGCGGCGGGGGGTGTCGAGCTCCTCGCCGCCCGCTTCCCCGATTTTCCGGCTGGCGCGCCGGGGGAGTAGGGTGAGGGTGGAGGTGCAGTCGGTGACCGGGGCGGCGGCGGGTCCGAGGCCGAAGCCGGAGGAGAACCCCGCGGAGGCGGCGCGCGGACTGCGCATGCCGAGGCATGTGGCGATCATCATGGACGGGAACGGCCGCTGGGCCCAGCGGCGCGGTCTTCCGCGCGGGCTGGGCCACCGGGCCGGGGTGGAGTCGGTCCGGCGCGTCATCCGCGGCTCCATCCGGCTGGGCGTGCGCTACCTGACGCTCTACGCCTTCTCCACCGAGAACTGGCGCCGCCCCCCGGAGGAGGTCAGCTTCCTCTGGCACCTGCTCGGCCAGGCCGTGGCCCACGATCTGGAGGACCTGTACCGCGAGGGCGTCCGCTTCCGCGCCATCGGCGCGGTGGAGGAGCTGCCGGAGGCGACGCAGCGGCAGATCCGCCTGGCCGAGGAGCGGACCGCCGGGAACAGCCGCCTCTATCTGCAGGTGGCGCTCAACTACGGCGGCCGGCGCGAGATCGTGGAGGCGGTGCGCCGCCTCGCGGCGGCCTGCCGCCGGGGCGAGATCGACCCGGCCGAGATCGACGAGCGACGCTTCGCCCGGGAACTCTACACGGCGGAGATACCGGATCCCGATCTCCTGATCCGGACGGCGGGCGAGTACCGCATCAGCAACTTCCTCCTGTGGCAGGTGGCCTACTGCGAGCTCTGGGTCAGCGACGTGCTCTGGCCGGACTTCGGGGAGGAGGACCTGCGCCAGGCGGTGGAGGACTACTCGCACCGGCAGCGCCGCTTCGGGGGACTGTCGGAGTGGCCTGGCGATGCTCCGTGAGCGGCTTCTCTCGGCGCTGGTAGGCCTCCCTCTTCTCGTCGCGGCCGTCCTCCTGGGCGGCTGGCCGCTGGCGCTGGCGATGGCGCTCCTGGCCGGGCTGGCCGGCTTCGAGGCGGGGCGGCTGGCCGGCGCCCTCGGCGTCTCCTTCGCCTCCTGGATCCCGGCCGTGCCGCCGGCGCTGGCCGTCCTCGCCTGGCAGTTCTGGCCCCGCGCCGGCCTCTACGTCCTGGCGCTCTCGCTCGTGCTGCTCCTCGCGCGCGCCGAGTGGCAGGTGGTCCAGGAAGGACGACCCGCCCGCGAAGCGCTCCTGGAGTACTTGGCGCTGGTGGCGGCCGTCCTCTACCCGGCGCTCTTCGCCTCCGCGGTGGCGCTCCGCCGTTTGGAGCACGGCTCCCTTTGGCTTACCCTGGTCTTCGCGGGGACGTGGCTGAACGACGCGGCCGCCTACTTCGTCGGCCGGGCCTGGGGGCGCCATCCGCTGGCGCCGGCGTTGAGCCCGGGCAAGAGCGTGGAGGGCGCGCTGGCGGGGGGCGTGACGGCGCTGGCGGTCTGGACCGCGGCGATGCCGTGGACGGGGCTGAACCTTCCGGCCTCGCTCGCCCTGGGTCTGGTGGCCGCCCTGCTGGGGCCGGTGGGCGACCTCTTCGAGTCGCTGGTCAAGCGGGCTGCCGAGTTGAAGGATTCCGGAAGCCTCATCCCCGGTCACGGCGGGGTGCTCGATCGCTTCGACAGCTTCCTCTTGATCGCTCCGACCAGTCTCATCCTCATCCGTCTCTTCACCGGCGCAGGCTGAGGCGCGGTAGCTCCGGTCGACCGGGAGGCAGGAGATTGCGGGATCTGATCGTCTTGGGCTCGACGGGCTCCATCGGCCGGCAGACGCTGGACGTCGTCCGCTCTCACCCGGGGCGCTGGCGGATCCAGGGACTGGCGGCCGGGGGCGACGTGGACCGGCTGGAGGCGCAGGTGCGCGAGTTCCGGCCGCGGCGCGTGGCGGTGGCGGACGAGGCGGCGGCCGGCGAACTGCGAGGGCGGCTGTCCGGCGAGGGCACGGAGGTGCTGGCCGGGACCGCAGGACTGGTCGAACTTGCGGCCGGCACGCCGGGTGACGGCGTGGTCAGCGGCATCGCCGGCGTCGCCGGCCTCGCGCCCACGCTGGCGGCGCTCCGCGCGGGCAAGCGGGTGGCCCTGGCCAACAAGGAGAGCCTGGTGGCGGCGGGGCCCGTGGTGCGGCGGGAGCTCCGCGCGCGCTACCCCTGGCTGGCGGAGGCGCCGGGCCTGGCCGTGCACCGGGCCGACGCGCCGCTCCTGCCCGTCGACAGCGAGCACAGCGCCATCTTCCAGTGCCTGGCGGGCGAGGGCGCCTCCCGGCAGGTGGCCCGGCTGATCCTGACCGCCTCCGGCGGGCCCTTCCGCGGCTGGTCGCGGCAGCGGCTCGCGGGGGTGACGGCGGAGCAGGCGCTCAGGCATCCCACCTGGCGGATGGGGGCGCGCATCACCGTGGAGTCGGCGCTCCTGATGAACAAGGCGCTGGAAGTGATCGAGGCGCATTTCCTCTTCGGCGTCGGGTATGATCAGATCGACGTGGTGATCCATCCGCAGAGCATCGTCCACTCGCTGGTCGCCTTCGTCGACGGCTCGGTCCTGGGCCAGCTGGGCGCGGCCGACATGAGGCTTCCCATCCAGTACGCGCTCACCTATCCCGAGCGGTGGCCCTCGCCGGCCCCGGGGCTGGACCTGGCGGAGGTGGGCCGGCTGGAGTTCGAGCCGCCCGACCGGGAGACGTTCCCCTCGCTGGAGCTGGGCTACCGGGCCGGACGCGCCGGCGGCACGGCGCCGGCGGTGCTCAACGCCGCCAAGGAGGAGGCGGTGGAGCGCTTCCTGCAGGGCCGGCTCCCCTTCCCGGCCGTGGCCGAGGTGGCGGGGGAGGTGCTGGCGGAGCACAGGCCCCTGGCCGAGCCGACCCTGGAAGAGGTCCTGGAGGCCGACCGGTGGGCGCGGGAGCGGGCGCGCTCGCGAATGGAGGCGATGGCGGCGACATGGTGACCAACTGGCTCCTGGTGGTGGCCGTCTTCGCCTTCCTGATCGTCTTCCACGAGTTCGGCCATTACCTCCTCGGCAAGTTGAGCGGGGTCCGCGTGGACGAGTTCGCGGTCGGCTTCGGACCGCGGCTTCTCGGCTTCCGCTGGGGCGAGACGGCCTACAACCTTCGGCTCCTCCCCCTGGGCGGCTTCTGCCGCCTGGCGGGGCTGGAGGCGGAGCCGGACGACCTGGCCCGCGACGTGGCGGAGCGGGAGCGGCGTCCTTCCGGGGAGGAGGGGGACGGAGCGGCGACGGCGCCGGCCGGGGCGCCGCTGCGGCTGCGCCCGCCCATCCCGCCCGGCCGCTCCTTCCAGGACAAGTCCTTCCTCTGGCGGCTGGCCATCATCGCGGCGGGGCCGCTCTTCAACATCGCCCTGGCCGTCGTCCTCTTCGCCGTCACCTTCACCGTCGCCGGCGTCCCGGCCGGGACGACGCTGCGCGTGGCCTCGGTCCAGTCGGGCCTGCCGGCCGCCGCGGCGGGGCTGCGGGCGGGCGACCTCCTGGTGGCGGTGGACGGCCGGAGGTTGACGGAGTGGCAGCAGTTCCAGGAGATCGTGGCGGCGAACCCCGGGCGGCGGCTGGAGCTGACGGTGGAGCGCGACGGGCGGCTGCTCACGCTGGCGGTGACGCCCCGGCGCCAGTCCGACGGCAGGGGGCTGGTGGGCGTGGCACCGGCCAGCGCGCTGCGCCGCATGAGCCCCGGCGAGGGGATCGCGCAGGCGCTGGCCATGACCTGGGGCGTGATCGCCGGCTGGTTCCAGGGGATCGGCGCCATGATCAGCCACGCCGGCGGCGTGCAGGTGATGGGCCCCGTCGGCATCGGCGCCGAGATCTTCCAGGCGAGCCTCCTGGGCTTCTCCTACCTGCTCCTCTGGGGCGCGCTGATCAGCGCCAACCTCGGGCTGATCAACCTGCTGCCCATCCCGGCTCTGGACGGGAGCCACCTGCTCTTCATCGCCGTCGAGTGGATCCGCGGCAAGCCGATCGATCCGGCCAAGGCCAACCTGGTCCAGTTCATCGGCTTCGCCCTGCTGATGCTTCTGATGATCGCGGTCACCTACCGCGACCTGGTCAGGCTGGTGGGCTGAGCCGGCGCGGCCCGGCCGCGGGCGGGCGGCCGCGCGCGGACGGCCCGCCGGGATTCGGAGGAGGTCGAGAACGTGCACCGGCGTGAGAGCCGGCAGGTCCATGTCGGCAGGGTGGCCATCGGCGGCGGAGCCCCGGTGACCGTCCAGACCATGACCAAGACCGACACGCGTGACGTGCCGGCCACGGTCGACGAGATCCGCCGCCTCGCCATGGCCGGGGCGGACATCGTCCGGCTGGCCGTGGTCGACATGGAGGCGGCGGTGGCGCTGGGCGCGATCAAGCGCGAGGTGGGCGACTTCCCGCTGGTGGCCGACATCCACTTCGACTACCGGCTGGCGCTGGAGGCGGTCCGGCGGGGCATCGACAAGGTCCGCATCAACCCGGGCAACATCGGTGCGGAGTGGAAGGTGCGCGAGGTCGTCGCGGCCTGCGGGGAACGGGGCGTGCCCATCCGCATCGGGGTCAACTCCGGCTCCATCGAGAAGCCGCTGCTGGAGAAGTACGGCCGCTCGCCCACGGCGATGGTGGAGAGCGCCCTCCGCCACGTGGAGATCCTCGAGCGGATGGACTTCCACGACATCGTCATCTCGCTGAAGGCCTCCGACGTGCCGACCATGATCGAGGCCTACGAGGAGATCGCCAGGCGGGTGCCGTATCCGCTCCACCTGGGCGTGACGGAGGCCGGACCCGGGCTGGCCGCGGCGGTCAAGTCCTCCGTCGGCATCGGCCATCTCCTGGCCGAGGGCATCGGCGACACCCTGCGGGTCTCGATCACCGGCGACTCGGCGGAGGAGGTCGCCGTGGGGCTCGAGATCCTCTACGCGCTGGGGCTCCGCCAGAAGCGCCTGGAGATCGTCTCCTGCCCGACCTGCGGTCGCTGCGAGGTCGACCTCTTCCGCATCGTCCACGAGGTGGAGGCACGCATGCCCCGGGTCGAGCGGCCGCTGCGCGTGGCCATCATGGGCTGCGGCGTCAACGGCCCGGGAGAGGCGCGGGAGGCCGACATCGGGCTGGCGTCGGGCAACGGCGTCGGACTGATCTTCCGGAAGGGCCAGGTGCTCCGCAAGGTGCCCGAGAGCGAGATGGTCGACGTCCTCCTGGAGGAGATCGCCCGGCTGGGGCGGACGGAGGAACCCTCGACCACCGTGGGCGCCGGCTCGTAGTCGGCTCGCAGTCAAGGTCCGGGCGGAAGCGCGATCTCTCTCTTCCGCAGGGGCGGACGGGCCCCCGCGGAAGAATTTTTGTGCCAGGCAGGAAGAAGGGACGGGGGGATCGGCGGGATGCGCCTCTCGCAGTATCTGGCCCCGACGCTCCGGGAGGAGCCGGCGGAGGCCGAGATTCCGAGCCACCGCCTGATGCTGCGGGCGGGGCTGATGCGGAAGGTGGCGGCGGGGATCTACACCTTCCTGCCGCTGGGCACGCGGGTGATCCAGAAGGTCGAGCAGATCGTGCGCGAGGAGATGAACCGGGCGGGCGCGCTGGAGGTGCGGCTCCCCATCGTGCAGCCGGCGGAGCTCTGGCAGGAGACCGGCCGCTGGGAGGAGTACGGCCCCGAGATGTTCCGTCTGAGCGACCGCCACGGGCGTCTCTTCGCCCTCGGCCCGACGCACGAGGAGATCGTCACCGACCTGGTGCGGAACACGGTCAGCTCCTACCGGCAGCTGCCCGTCACGCTCTACCAGATCCAGAACAAGTACCGCGACGAGGTGCGGCCCCGCTTCGGCGTGATGCGCGCCCGCGAGTTCGTGATGAAGGACGCCTACTCCTTCGACCGCGACGAGGAGGGGATGCACCGCAGCTACCGGGCGATGTACGAGGCCTACGAGCGCGTCTTCCGCCGCTGCGGCCTGGAGTTCCGCGTCGTCGAGGCCGACTCGGGCGCCATCGGCGGCAGCTATACGCACGAGTTCATGGCGCTGGCCGAGAGCGGCGAGGCCGAGGTCGTCTGGTGCCCGCGCTGCGGCTACGCGGCCGACGTGGAGAAGGCGGAGTGCGCGCCGCCTGCGCCGAGCGCGGAGGCGATGCGCCCGCTGGAGAGGGTGGCGACGCCGGGGGTGCGCACCATCCAGGCGCTGGTCGACTTCCTGCCCATCGACGTGGAGCACACCGCCAAGATCCTCTTCTACGCCGCAAGCTACGGCGGCGGCCGGGAGGAGCTGGTGGCCGCCGTCGTCCGCGGCGACCGGATGCTCAACGAGGTCAAGCTGAAGAACGCGCTGGGCGCCCTCCAGGTGCGCATGGCCGACCAGGAGGAGGTGAGCCGCGCGACCGGGGCGCCCTTCGGCTCGGCGGGACCGGTGGGGCTGAAGGGCGCGCGGCTCCTCCTGGACCGCGAGGTGGCGGCCGGCCGGAACTGGGCGGTGGGCGCCAACGAGGAGGACTGGCACCTGCGCAACGCCAACCCCGGCCGCGACTTCCCGTCCGGGCCGATCCACGACCTGCGGCTGGTGGGCGCGGGCGATCCCTGCCCGCGGTGCGGCGCGGCCATGGAGAGCCGCGCCGGCATCGAGGTGGGACAGGTCTTCGAGCTGGGGACCAAGTACTCCGAGGCGCTGGGCGCCACCTACTACGACGAGGAAGGGCGCAGCCGCCCGATCCTGATGGGCTGCTACGGCATCGGGGTGACGCGCACGGTGGCGGCCGTCATCGAACAGAGGCACGACGAGGCGGGGATCGTCTGGCCCGTGAGCGTGGCGCCCTTCGAGGTGGTGGTCGTGCCGGTCCACTACGCCGACCCGGCGCAGCGCGAGGTGGCCGACCGGCTCTACCGCGAGCTGGGCGAGGCCGGCGTCGAGGTGGTGCTGGACGACCGGGACGAGCGAAGCGGCGTCAAGTTCAACGACGCCGACCTGGTCGGCTACCCGTACCGGGTGACGGTCGGGCCGAAGGCGCTGGCCCGCGGCGAGGTGGAACTGACCCGGCGCGCCACCCGCCAGACCGAGAGCCTGCCCGTGGAGCGGCTGGTGGCGGCCTTGCGCGAGCGCCTCGCGGCCGATCGCGCCGTCCTCTCCGTCGAGTAGGGTGAGCGGCGTGTCCGGGAGATGGCTGCGGGTGGAGCCCGGCGACCCCGGCTCCGGCGGGGTCGACTGGCTCCTGGGCGACCTCTGGGCGGCGCTGCCCGAGGCGCAGCGCCGGCGCTGGGCGCGGTCGCGCGTGGTGGCGCTCCGCCTGGCGGTCGACGGGAGCGAGGCGCTGGCCGAGGTGACCGGCGGCGACCCCTCCCGGGGCGAGGAGCTGGCCGCCCTGCTCCGGCAGCGCTTCCCCGGCTTCGAGCGCTACCGCGTCGACTTCCGCACGCTCTCGCCGGAGGAGGTCTTCCCCCGCCTGCTGGAGGCCGCCGCGGCGAGGAACCCCGCGCTCGGGCCGCTCCTTCGCGCGGCGCGCGCGGAGTGGCCCGGGCCCGACCGGCTCGAGCTCCACCTGGCCAACGCCTCGAGCCGCGACTGGCTGCGCGACGAGCACGCCGAGGGGCTCCTGGCGCGCGAGGCCGAGGCCCTCCTCGGCCGGGCGGTGGAGGTGCGGCTCGTGGTCGACGAGGCGGAGGAGCCGGCCGAGGCGGAGGAGGCGGAGGCGGAGCTCCTGCGCGTCGCGCTGCGCGCGCTGGACGGCGCGGGGGCGAGCGCCGCGGCGGCGGGCGGCGCCGCCCCGGGAGGCCCCCCCGGGGCGGAGGAGGCTCCCCTGGGCGAGGGCGAGGTGCTCCTCGGGCGCCGCATCCCGGAGGAGCCCGTGCGCATGGTCGAGCTGGGCGAGGAAGAGCGCGAGGTGGTGGTCGAGGGCGAGATCCTGGCCGTCGAGGGCCGCGAGCTGAAGAGCGGGCGCTGGCTCTTCGAGCTGGACCTGAGCGACCGCAGCGACAGCCTGACCGCGCGCTGCTTCCTGCCGCGCCAGCGGGCGGGACGCTTCGCCCTGCTGCGTCCCGGCCACTGGCTGCGCCTGCGCGGGCGCTGGGCGATGGAGAAGACGGCGGGCGAGCCGCGCCTGAGCGCGCGCGACGCGCAGCTGGCGGCGCCGCGGCGGCGGCGGGACGGCGCGCCCGAGAAGCGCGTCGAGCTCCACTGCCACACGCGCATGAGCGCCATGGACGCGGTCAGCGACACCGCCGAGCTGGTCCGGCGGGCGGCGGAGTGGGGACACCCCGCCATCGCCATCACCGACCACGGCGTGGTCCAGTCCTTCCCCGAGGCGTACGAGGCGGGGAAGAAGTACGGAGTCAAGATCCTCTACGGCATGGAGGCCTACCTGCAGGCGGACGAGAGCGACCTGAGCAGGCCCTACAACCACGCGATCCTCCTCGCCCGCGACCAGGAGGGGCTGCACGCGCTCTACGAGCTGGTGACGCGCTCGCACCTGGAGAGCTTCCACCGCTTCCCGCGCATCCCCAAGAGCCTGCTGGCCGCGCGCCGCGAACACCTGCTCATCGGCACGGCCTGCGAGCGGGGGGAGCTCTTCCGCGCCATCCTGGCGGGGGCGGGCGAGGAGGAGCTGGAGCGGATCGCTTCCTTTTACGACTACCTGGAGGTGCAGCCGCTGGCCAACGACCGCTTCCTGATCGAGAACGGGACGCTGCCCGACGAGGAGGCGCTGCGCGCCGTCAACCGGCGCATCGTCGAGCTGGGCGAGCGGCTGGGGAAGCCGGTCTGCGCCACCAGCGACTGCCACTTCGTGGAGCCGGAGGACGGCATCTACCGGAACGTGCTCCACGCGGCCCAGGGATACGACGACTCCGAGCGGGAGTCGCCGCTCTACTTCCACACCACCGAGGAGATGCTGGCCGAGTTCGCCTACCTCGGCGAGGAGCGTTGCCGCCGGGTGGTGGTGGAGGGCCCGCAGCAGGTGGCGGCGCTCTGCAGCGCCGACATCCTGCCGGTCCCGGAGGGGCTCCACGCGCCGGAGCTGGAGGGGGCGGCGGAGGAGCTGCAGAGCATGGCCACCCGGCGCGCGCACGAGCTCTACGGCGACCCGCTCCCGGAGATCGTCCGCGAGCGGCTGGAGTACGAGATCCGCGCCATCGTCGGCAACGGCTTCGCCAGCCTCTACATGATCGCCCAGCGGCTGGTGCGGAAGTCGCTGGAGGACGGCTACCTGGTCGGCTCGCGGGGGTCGGTGGGTTCCTCCCTGGTGGCGACCATGCTGGGGATCACCGAGGTCAACCCCCTGCCGCCGCACTACCGCTGTCCTTCCTGCCGCTGGAGCGACTTCCCGGCCGATCCCGGCGTCGCCTCGGGCTTCGACCTGCCCCGCCGGAGCTGCCCCCGCTGCGGCGCCGAGCTGGCCAAGGACGGCCACGACATCCCCTTCGCCACCTTCATGGGCTTCCACGGCGACAAGGTGCCCGACATCGATCTCAACTTCTCCGGCGAGTACCAGCCGCGCATCCACCGCTACACCGAGGAGCTGCTGGGCGAGGGCCACGTCTTCCGCGCGGGCACCATCTCCACCATCGCCGAGCGGACCGCCTTCGGCTTCGTCCGCGCCTGGGCGGAGCAGACCGGCAGGAAGCCGCGGGAGGCGGAGGTCCGCCGCCTGGTCCGCGGCTGCTCCGGGGTGCGCCGGACCACCGGCCAGCACCCGGGGGGACTGATGGTGGTGCCGCGGGACGACGACATCCTGCGCTACACGCCGCTCCAGCACCCCGCCGACGACCGGGAGTCGGGGACGGTCACCACCCACTTCGACTACCACTCGATCTCCTCGCGGCTGGTCAAGCTGGACCTGCTGGGCCACGACGACCCGACGGTGATCCGCATGCTGGAGGACCTGACCGGCGTCGACGCCCACTCCATCCCCTTCGACGACCCGGCGACGCTGGCGCTCTTCTCCGGGCTGGAGCCGCTCGGCCTCTCGGCGGAGGAGCTGGGCACCGACGTGGGCAGCCTGGGCCTGCCCGAGTTCGGCACCCGCTTCGTGCGCGGGATGCTCTCCCAGACCCGCCCCAGGAGCTTCGCCGAGCTGGTCCGCATCTCGGGCCTCTCCCACGGCACCGACGTCTGGAACAACAACGCCCAGGAGCTGGTCGCCTCCGGGCGCGCCACGCTCCAGGACGTGATCTCCACCCGCGACGACATCATGCTCGCCCTGATCCGCTGGGGCCTGGAACGGGAGGAAGCCTTCCGCATCATGGAGCAGGTGCGGAAGGGGAAGGGACTCAAGCCCTCCGACGAGGAAGCCATGCGGCGCCACGGCGTGCCCGACTGGTTCGTCGAGAGCTGCCAGAAGATCAGCTACCTCTTCCCCAAGGCGCACGCGGTGGCCTACGTGATCATGGCCTTCCGCATCGCCTGGTTCAAGGTCCACCACCCCGCCGCCTTCTACGCCACCTACTTCAGCGTCCGCGCCGACGACTTCGACGCCGCCTGGATCGGCGAGACGCCCGCGACCTGGCGACGGCGCATCCGCGAGATCGAGGCGAAGGGGAACGAGGCCTCCGTGAAGGAGAAGAACCAGGTGACCATCCTGGAGGTGGCGGTGGAGATGGCGCTGCGGGGGCTTCGCTTCCTGCCCATCGACCTCGAGCGCTCGCACGCCTCCCGCTTCCTGACGGAGGAAGGCGGCCTGCGCGCCCCCTTCGTCGCCATCCAGGGGCTGGGCGCGCGGGCGGCCGAGGCGATCGTGCGCGCGCGGCAGGAGGCGCCTTTCCTCTCGCGCGAGGACCTGCAGCGGCGCAGCCGGCTGAGCCGGGCGGTGATGGAGCTGCTCGAGAGGCACGGCGTCCTGGAGGGGCTGCCGCTCTCCGACCAGATGGTCCTCTTCTAGAGCCCCGGGAGCCTCCGCCGGGCGGGGGCGGCGGGGCGGGGGAAGCAGGCCGGGAGCGGGGGGAGACGGGCCCGGGGTTGGCAGGATGGCGGAGGAAGGGGGTGCGTGCCGGCCGTGCGACTCGACGCGGTCAAGAGCTTCCGGGGGCTCTACGTCGACCGGCGGGAGGACGGCTTCGTCGCGGAGATCCGGGAGCTGCCGGTGGAGGAGCTGCCCGAGGGCGACGTGACCGTCCGTGTGGAGTACTCGGGCGTCAACTACAAGGATGCGCTGGCGACCCTCCCGGACGGCAGGGTCGTCCGCCGCTACCCGATGATCGTCGGCATCGACCTGGCCGGCCGGGTGGTCGACTCCCGCGACGCTCGCTTCCGCGAGGGAGAGGCGGTGCTGGTCACCGGCTACGATCTCGGAGTGGCGCATTTCGGAGGACTCGCCACGTACGCGCGGGTGCCGGCGGAGTGGGTGGTGCCGCTGCCTCCGGGCCTGGGCACCCGCGAGGCCATGATCCTCGGCACCGCCGGCTTCACCGCCGGCCTGGCCGTGCACCGCCTCGAGCAGCAGGGGTTGAGGCCGGGCGACGGGCCCGTCATCGTCACCGGCGCCAGCGGCGGCGTCGGCTCGGTGGCCGTGGCGCTCCTGGCGGCCCGCGGCTACCGGGTGACGGCCAGCACGGGGAAGGCGGAGGCCCGCGACTACCTGAGGGAGCTGGGCGCGGAGGAGGTGCTGGACCGGGCCTCCGTCTCCGCCCCCTCGTCGAAGCCGCTGGAGCGGCAGCTGTGGGCGGCCGCCGTCGACCCCGTGGGAGGGGCCACCACGGCCTTCCTCCTGCAGACGACCCGGTACGGCGGCTCCGTGGCCGCGGTGGGCCTGGCCGGCGGCTCCGACCTGCATACCACGGTCTTCCCCTTCATCCTCCGCGGCGTCAGCCTCCTGGGCATCGACTCGGTCTACTGCCCCATGGACGTCCGGCTCGAGGTCTGGCGCCGCCTGGCTGCGGAGCTGCCGGCGGCGGTCCTGGAGAGGATCCTGGCGGAGGAGGTCGGGCTGGAGCGCGTGCCCGGGGTGGCCCGGGAGCTCCTGGGCGGGAGGGTGCGCGGCCGCGTGCTGGTGCGGCTCTAGGGGGGCGCGACGGGCTGCGCGGCCTTCCCTGCAGGAAGCGGAGGTGGCAGGGTGTCGACGGTCCTGGTGACGGGCGGCGCCGGCTTCATCGGCAGCGCCAGCGTGGCCGAGCTTCTCGCGCACGGCCACCGGGTGGCGGTCCTCGACGATCTCTCCAGCGGGCGGCGCGAGAACCTGCCGGAGGGGGCGGAGCTCTTCGTGGCCGACGTGGCCGACGCCGGCTCCGTCCGCGCCGTCTTCCGCCAGGTGCGGCCGGAGCGGGTGCTCCACCTGGCGGCGCAGATCTCGGTCAGCCGCTCGGTGCGCGAGCCCGCGGCCGACGCGCGCGTCAACGTGGTCGGCCTCCTGCACGTGCTGGAGGCGGCGCGGGAGGCGGGGACGCGCCGCGTGGTCTTCGCTTCCTCGGGAGGGGTGCTCTACGGGGAGGTGGAGCGGCCGGCGGTGGAGGAGCAGGCGCTGGCGCCCATCTCGCCGTACGGGATCGCCAAGTGGGCGGGCGAGCGCTACCTCGAGTTCTTCGCCCGCGAGCACGGGATCGAGGGCGTGGCGCTCCGTTACGGCAACGTCTACGGACCGCGCCAGGACCCGCACGGCGAGGCGGGGGTGGTCGCCATCTTCAGCGGGCGCCTCCTGGCCGGCGAGCCGCCGCAGATCCACGGCGACGGCGAGAACGTGCGCGACTACGTCTACGTGGAGGACGTGGCGCGGGCCAACCGGCTGGCGCTGGAGGCCGAGGCGGGCTCGCTCCTGCCCGGCGGCGGGGCACCCTTTGTCGCCTTCAATGTCGGCACCGGAAGGGGCACCACCGTCAACCGGCTGGTGGCGCTGATGCGCCAGGCGCTGGCGGAGGTGGCCGGCGGCGACGCGCCGGCGGCGGTCCACGGGCCCGCCCGGCCGGGCGACCTGCGCTCCAGCCTCCTCGACCCCGGGCGCATCGGGCGACGGCTCGACTGGCGGCCGCAGGTGGCGCTGGAGGAAGGGTTGCGCCGCACGCTCCGCTGGTTCGCCGCCCGGCGCGAGGCGATTGCCCCGGCGGGTGACGCCATGCTATAGTGAGCTGACTGCAGTTGGCGCGTGGGAGAGTGGGTGCCGCACCCACTCTTCTCTGTGTGCGGCGGCTCTCTCGTCGGGGGTGATCGGCTTGGCGCGGAAGGAGATCGAGGAGTCGGCCGCGGCGCTGGCCGAGCCTCTCCTTCAGGGGCTCGGCCTTCTGCTCCTGGACGTGGCCTGGCAGAAGGAGAACGGGCGGCGCTTCCTCCGCTTCGTCATCGACCGGCCGGGAGGCGGCGTCAGCATGGAGGAGTGCGAGCGCTTCTCCCGGGCCATCGACCCGCGCCTGGACGAGCTGGAGCTGATCGACGAGCCGTACTACCTGGAGGTGGCGTCGCCGGGACTGGACCGCGTGTTGCGGAACGAGCGCGAGTTCGACTTCTTTCGCGGGCGGACCGTCCAGGTCCGCTGCTTCGAGCCGCTGGAGGGAGCCCGGAGCCACGTGGGGCGGCTGGAAGGGCTGGAGGGGGAGGACGTGCTCCTGAGGGTCCAGGGGGAGGAGGGCGAGCGGCTGCTCCGCCTTCCTCGCGCCAAGGTGGCGCGCGTGCAGTTGAAGGAGGAGAGCTGAACTGCTCCAGGAGGGCCCGGCATGAACCAGGAATTGCTCGAAGCGCTCAACGCGCTGGCGACCGAGCGGGGCATCGACCGCCAGATCCTGATCCAGGCGCTGGAGACGGCGCTCAAGTCGGCCTACCGCAAGCACTACGGCACGGCCAGCAACGTGGTGGTCCGCATCGACCCCGAGACGGGCGACTTCCGCGTCGCCAACCAGTTCACGGTGGCCGATCCGGTGGAGGATCCGGAGACCGAGATCAGCCTGGAGGAAGCGCGCGAAATCGATCCTTCCTACCAGCCGGGCGACGTGGTCGAGCGCCCGGTCGAGCCGCGCGACTTCGGCCGCATCGCGGCCCAGACGGCGCGGCAGGTGGTGATGCAGCAGCTCCGCGAGGCCGAGAGGAACCTGATCTACGAGGAGTTCTCCAGCCGCGAGGGCGACCTCCTGACCGTGGTGGTGCGGCGGGTGCAGGGCCGGAACGTCTACATCGACCTCGGCCGGACGGAGGCCATCCTGCTCCCGTCCGAGCAGATCCCCGGCGAGGTCTACCGGCCCGGCGACCGCATCCGCGTCTACCTGGCCGAGGTGCGCCAGACCGCCAAGGGGCCCCAGGTCATCCTCTCCCGCGCCCACCCGGGCCTGCTCCGGCGCCTCCTGGAGCTGGAGGTGCCGGAGATCCACGACGGCGTGGTCGAGATCCGCGCCGTCGCCCGCGAGGCCGGCGCGCGGGCGAAGGTGGCCGTCGCCTCGCGGGATGCCAACGTCGACCCGGTGGGCGCCTGCGTCGGCCACAGGGGGATGCGCATCCAGAACGTGGTCAACGAGCTGCACGGCGAGAAGATCGACGTCATCCGCTGGTCGGAGGACCCGGCCGAGTTCGTCGCCGCCGCCCTCAGCCCGGCGCGGGTCAGCCAGGTGCGGATCAACGAGGAGGAGCGCGCGGCCCGGGTGGTGGTGCCGGACTACCAGCTCTCGCTGGCCATCGGGCGCGCCGGGCAGAACGCGCGGCTGGCCGCCAAGCTGACCGGCTTCCGCATCGACATCCGCAGCGAGTCGCAGCTGGCCGACGAGGCGATGAAGGCGGCGGTCCAGTCGGGCGCGGAGGAGCTGCGCACCTTCGTCAGCGAGGCCGACATGCTCCCCTTCGAGCGCGCCTTCCGGCAGGCCCTGCGGGAGCGGCGCGAGCGCGAGGAGCGGCGCCGCCGGCTGCAGGAAGCGGGCGAGCTGAGCGGCGAGGAGCTCGACTTCGACGACCTCGACCTGCCGCCCTTCCCCGAGGCGCCCGAGGCGGAGCGCCCGCAGGAGGAGCGGCCGGAGGGGCGCCGCTACGACGACGAGGACGAGCTCTGACCGGCCGCCCGCGGGCTTCGGAGGCCGCGGCGGCCCGGAACGGGGGATGGCGGCGATGGCCAGGGTACGGAAGCTGCCCCAGAGGACCTGCATCGGCTGCGGCGAGGTGGAAGGGAAGCGGCAGCTGCTCAGGGTGGTCCGCACCCCTGAGGGCGAGATCCGCTTCGACCCCACCGGCAAGCGGGCGGGGCGAGGCGCCTACCTGCACGCCGAGCCGGCCTGCGTGGAACGCGGGTTGACGCCGGCGCGGCTGGAGCGCGCGCTGCGGCTCCGCCCGGCGCCGGAGGCGCTGGAGGCGCTGCGCAGGGAGCTGGGCGAGGTGCTGGCCGGCCGGGGGGCGGCGCCTTGAGCCCGCTTCCTCGGCCGTGCCGCGAGCTCCTGGGGCTCGCCATGGCGGCGGGCAGGGTGGCCTGGGGGCGGCGCGCCACGCGCGAGGCGCTGCAGGCCGGCAGGGCGGCGCTGGTGGTCCTGGCGGAGGACGCGGGGCCGTCCGTGACGGAGCAGGTGATGCGAGAGGCGACGCGCGCCGGCGTGCGCTGCCTGCGCGCGGGCCGTCGCGAGGAGCTGGGGGCGATCATCGGCCGGCCGCCTGTCGGCGTCCTGGCGGTGACCGACCGCCGGCTGGCGGAAAGGCTGACGGAACGATGGAATGTGGCGAGCGGCTCCGATCGGCCGGCTCGCCGGGAGGTGGAGGCTATTGCCGCACGCGATTCGGGTGTACGAACTGGCGCGCGAACTGCACATCCATTCGAAGGAGATCCTGGACTTCCTTCACAACGAGATGAACATCGACATCAACAATCACATGAGCACCATCAACGACCGGGTGGCGGCCAGGATCCGTCGTGAGTTCGCCGGCCGGGCGGCGCAGGGGCAACAGGCGGGCGCGCGCGGGGGGGCGAGGCAGGCGGCGGTCGGCCCCGTGCCCGAGGGACAGGCGGCGCAAGGCCGGGGCCAGGCGCCGTCCGCCCCGGCGGCCGCCGGTCCGGCAGCCAGCGGCGATCGCCGCAGCCAGCCGGCACCGCCCCGCGCCCAGGCCGGGGCGGCTCCGGGCGCGGGCGCAGGCGGCGCGACGAGGCCGGCCGCGCCCGCCCCGCGGCCCGCGCGGCCGCAGGCCGAGGGCGGCCCCCGCCCCGGCGGCGGCGCCGACCGCGCGGGTGGCGCCCGCCGTCCGCAGGGGGCGGCCGGCCCGGCGCGGGCGGGCCACGGGCCGGGACCCCAGCCGGGCGGGCGAGCGGAGGGCGCAGGCGGCCGTCCCCGGGGGAACGGCGCCGCGCCCCGGACGGGAACCGCGGCCGGCGGCCGCCCCGCGCCGGGAGGCTTCCGCGGCGGGGCGCCGCGACCCGGAGGGGCGCCCAGGGGAGCGGGAGGCGGGCCGGGGGCGGGCGCAGGCCACCCGGGGGGCGGCCGTCCGGGCGGAGCGGGCGGGCGCTTCGGGGGCGGCCGCGCCCCCGCGGCCGGCGGCCGGCCCGCGGCGGCGGGGCAGCGGGGCCGTCCCGCGCGCCGCGGCCGGGGCGGGGGTCGGCCGGAGCCGGAACGGGACGCCTGGCGCGACGGGCGCACCATCGACCTGGAGGAGGAGCGCCGCGCTCCCAAGGGGCCGAAGCAGCCCGGGCGGAGGAAGCGGAGCGGGGCGGAGCGCCTCGCCCAGATCCAGGTGCCGGCGGAGATCGAGCTGGCCGACGGGACGATCGGCGTCTCGCGCTTGGCCGAGAAGCTCCACCTGCCCACCGTGGAGGTGGTCAAGCGGCTGGTCGCCATGGGCGTGATGGCCTCCGCCGGGCAGGAGATCCCGGCCGAGACGGCGGCGCGGGTGGCCGAAGCCTTCGGCTCGCACGCCACCATCCGGCGGCCGGAGAAGATCCTGAGCGACGAGGAGCTCCTGCAGGAGCGGCTGAGCGAGGCGGCCTCCTCGGGCGTCGAGCGGCCGCCGGTGGTGGTGGTGCTGGGCCACGTCGACCACGGCAAGACCAGCCTCCTGGACGCGATCCGGGAGACGCGCGTCGCCGCCAGCGAGGCCGGCGGCATCACGCAGCACATCGGCGCCTCGACGGTGGAGCAGAACGGGCGGCGCATCGTCTTCCTGGACACGCCGGGACACGAGGCCTTCACGGCCATGCGCGCCCGCGGCGCCCAGATCGGCGACGTGGCCATCCTGGTGGTGGCGGCCGACGACGGCATCATGCCGCAGACCGTGGAGGCGATCCAGCACGCCCGCGCGGCCGGCCTGCCCATCGTGGTGGCGCTCAACAAGATCGACAAGCCGAACGCCAACCCCGACCGGGTGAAGCAGCAGCTGGCCGAGCAGGGGCTGGTGCCGGAGGAGTGGGGCGGCGAGACGGTGGTCGTCCCCGTCTCGGCGCTCAAGCGCCAGGGGATCGACGAGCTCCTGGAGATGGTGCTGCTGGTGGCCGACATGCAGGAGCTGCGCGCCAACCGCGAGGGACCGGCCATCGGCACCGTCATCGAGGCGCGCCTGGACCGCGGCCTCGGCCCCGTGGCCTCGGTCCTGGTCCAGGACGGCACCCTCCGGCAGGGGCAGCCTTTCGTGGCCGGCGCGGCCTACGGCCACGTCCGCTCCATGACCGACGACCGGGGCCGGAGCCTCGAGAAGGCGGGGCCCGGGACGCCGGTGGAGATCTCGGGCTTCGCCACCCTGCCGATGGCGGGCGACGTCTTCCGGGTCGTCGAGGACGAGCGGACGGCGCGCGAGATCGCCCTCTCCCGCCAGGAGGAGGCGCACGAGGCGGAGATCGGCGGGCGCCAGCCGGTCACCCTGGCCACCTTCTTCGCCCGGCAGGCCGAGGGCGGCCGGAAGCAGCTGCGCGTCGTCCTCAAGGCCGACGTGCAGGGCACGCTGGAGGCGCTGCGCGGCTCGCTGGGCGAGATCCGCAACGACGAGGTGAGCGTCGACGTGATCCACGCCGCCGTCGGCGGCGTCAACGAGTCGGACATCATGCTGGCCGCCGCCTCCGACGCCATCGTCATCGGCTTCAACGTCCGGCCGGACACCAAGGCGGCCGCGCTCGCCCAGGAGCAGAAGGTCGAGGTGAAGACCTACCGGGTCATCTACGAGCTCCTGGACGACGTCAAGAAGGCGGTGACCGGGCTCCTCGCGCCCAGGACGGAGGAGCGCGTCATCGGGCGGGCGGAGGTGCGGCAGACGTTCCGCGTGCCCGACGCCGGCACCGTGGCCGGCTGCTACGTCCAGGAAGGGCTGGTCAGGCGGAACGCGGGCGTGCGCCTGGTCCGCGAGGGCGTGGTGGTCTACGAGGGGAAGATCGCCTCGCTCCGCCGCTTCAAGGAGGACGTGCGCGAGGTGGCGCAGGGCTACGAGTGCGGCGTGGGCCTGGAGCGGTTCGACGACATCAAGGTGGGCGACGTCCTCGAGGTCTTCGAGATCGTCGAGGTGGCCCGCTGAGCGGTGGAGGCGGTCGAGGTGGTCTCCAAGACGCGCATGGGACGGGTGGCGGGAGGCCTGGAACGGGAGCTGAGCGCCATCCTCCGCGAGCTGAAGGACCCCAGGATCGGCTTCGTCTCCATCACGGGCGTCGAGGTCAGCCCCGACCTCCGCCACGCGCGGGTCTTCGTCAGCGTCCTGGGCGGCCCCGAGACGGAGGCGGCGACCATGGAGGGGCTGCGCAGGTCGCAGGGCTACATCCGCGGCGAGGTGACGCGCCGCCTCCGCCTCCGCCTCGCCCCGGAGCTGGAGTGGGTGCCGGACCACAGCATCGAGCGGGGCGTCCGCATCGCCAAGCTGATCCGCGACGTGCGCGAGGCGGAGGAGCGCGCCCACGAGGGGAAGGAGGCGGTGGCGCGGGTGCTCCGCGCGGCGCGGAGCTTCCTGATCGCGGTCCACGTGCGGCCCGACGGCGACGCCGTCGGCTCGGCGCTGGCCCTGGGTCTGGCGCTGGAGCGGGCGGGCAGGCGGGTCCGCTTCCTGGTCGACGGCGGCATCCCGCGCAACCTCGCCTGGCTCCCCGGCGCCGACCGCTTCGAGCCGCCGGCGGCCCTGGACGAGGCGCCGGAGGCGGCCGTCCTGCTCGACTGCGGCGACCTGGAGCGGGTCGGCCAGGTGCGGCCGCTCCTCGACCAGGCCCAGGAAGTGGTCAACATCGACCATCACCCCTCCAACACCCGCTTCG
Organism: Bacillota bacterium; assembly: GCA_029960955.1. Lineage (GTDB taxonomy): Bacteria > Bacillota > Sulfobacillia > JAIMAT01 > JAIMAT01 > JAIMAT01. Next base: position 93,616 of record JASBVS010000009.1, on the reverse strand, counting down.
GGAGCACGCGCTGGCTCGAGCCCTCGGCGGCCGCGGTGGGCGAGCAGGTGCTCGACCTCCTGGACGAGCTCGGCCTGGAGCTGGACGAGCGGGTGGCGACGGCGCTCTTCGCCTCCATCGCCAGCGACACGGGCGGCTTCCGCTACGCGAACACGCGTGCCGAGACGCTGGAGCGGGCGGCCCGCCTGGTGCGGGCGGGAGCGAAGCCGGCCGAGATCTCGCGCCGGCTGTGGGAGGAGCGGCCGCTCAGCTCGCTTCGCCTCCTGAGCCGGACGCTGGAGAGCCTGGAGGTGGCGGCGGGCGGCGCCTACGCCTGGGTCCGCGTCCCGCGGGCGGCGCTGGAGGCGGCGGGCGCCGCCGAGGAGGAGGTGGAGGGGCTGGTCAACTACCCGCGCACCCTGCAGGGCGTGGAGGTGGCCGCCCTCTTCCAGGAAGCCAGCCTGGAGGGCCGCCCCGCGGTCCGCGTCAGCCTCCGCTCCAACCGCTGGCTGGACGTGGCCAGGGTGGCCGCGCGCTTCGGCGGTGGCGGCCATGCGCGGGCGGCCGGCTGCACGGTGCCGGGCGCGCTGGACGAGGTGGTGCGCCGGGTGGGCCAGGCCGTCGAGGAAGAGCTGGCCGCCGGCCCGGAGTCCGGGGGGGAGGAGGCGTGAGCCTCGCCGGAGGGAAGACGGCGCGCCCGGAGCGGGCGCGCGACGGCGGGCTCCTCCCGGTGCTGAAGGCGCCGGGCCCCACCTCGCAGCAGGTGGTCAACCGGGTGCGCCGCCTCTTCGGCGAGCGGCGCGTCGGTCACGCCGGCACGCTCGACCCCGCCGCGGCGGGGCTGATGCTCCTGGGCGTGGGGCGGGGGACGCGCCTCCTCGCCTACCTTCTGGGCGGCGAGAAGCGCTACCTCTTCTGGTGCCGGTTCGGCCTCAGAACGGAGACCGGCGACGTGGAGGGGGAGCGGCTGGAGCGCGCCGACGCCTCGCACCTGACCGCCGAGCGCGTGCAGGCCGAGCTCTCCCGCTTCACCGGCCGCGTGCGGCTGCCCGTGCCGCTCTACTCCGCCGTCCACGTCCAGGGCGAGCGTGCCTACCGGCTGGCGCGGCAGGGCCGGGCGGTGCGCATGCCCGAGCGGGAGGTGCGCATCGACCGCCTCGAACTGAAGGCGTGGCGAACGGGACCCGAGCCTGCGGCGCTGCTGGACCTCCGCTGCTCGGCGGGCACCTACGTCCGCTCGCTCTGCACCCGCCTGGGCGAGGAGCTGGGCAGCGGCGGCGTCCTCGAGTCGCTCCTGCGCGTGGAGGTGGGCGGCCACCACCTGCGCGCCGCCCGCACCCTGGAGGAGCTGGAGGAGCTCCGCCCCGAGGAGCGCTGGCAGGCGCTCCTGCCGCCGGAGCGGGCGCTGCCCGAGCTGCCGCGCGTCACCGTCGACCGGATCGACGCCCGTCGCCTCCGCCACGGCCAGCCGATCCGGCTGCCGCGGCTGCTCGTGCCCGGCGAGCCCGCGCCGGAGCGGATCCAGGTGGAGACGCGGGACGCCTGGGTCGGCGTGGTCCGCCTACGGCCGGAGGGCTCTTCCTGGTTCGTCTGCCGGCCGGAGATGATCTGGCGGGCGGAGGAGGGCTGGCGTGCGACGCTCTGACCGGCTGGAGGGGTTCGCCGCGAGCCGGGCGCGGGTGGCGATCGGCGCCTTCGACGGCGTCCACCTCGGCCACCGCGAGCTGATCCGCCGGGCCGTGGAGCGGGCGCGGGGCGAGGGCGGGGAGGCGGTCGCCCTGACCTTCTGGCCGCACCCCGCCTACGTCCTGGCCCCGGCCGGCGCGCCGAAACTCCTCACCAGCCGCGAGGAGCGCGCGCGCCGCATCGCCGCCCTGGGTGTGGACGCTCTCTTCGAGATCCCCTTCTCGCGCGAGATCGCGGCCTGGCCCGCCGAGCGGTTCGTGCGCGAGCTCCTGGTGGCGCGGCTCCAGGTGCGCACGGTGGTGGTCGGCTACAACTTCACCTTCGGGCGCGGCGCGGAGGGGCGGCCGGAGACGCTCCGGCGGCTGGGGGAGGAGCTGGGATTCGAGACGGTGGTCCTCGAGCCCGTCTGCGACCGGGGCCAGCCCGTCTCCTCCTCGCGCATCCGCGCCCTGGTGGAGGCCGGCGAGGTGCGCGAGGCGGCCCGGCTCCTCGGCGGCCCCTTCCGCCTGGAAGGCCGCGTGGTGCCCGGCGACCGCCGGGGACGGGCGCTCGGCTTCCCCACCGCCAACCTCGAGCCGCCGGAAGAGCTGCTCCGGCCGGCTCGCGGCGTCTACGCCGGCTGGGCCGAGCGGCTGGAGCAGGAAGGGGATGACGGGGGCGGGAGCGCCCCGCGGGCGGCGGGGCGCTGGCGGGCCGTCGTCAACGTCGGCCTGCGCCCCACCTTCGACGGCCGGCGCGAGACGGTGGAGGCCCATCTGCTGGACGTCCAGCTGGACCTCTACGGCGCCCGGCTGGCGGTCGACCTGGTGGAGCGGCTGCGCGAGGAGCGGGCCTTTCCCAGCGCCGAGGCGCTCCGGCTGCAGATCGCGGAGGATGTCGAAGCAGCCCGGCGGCGGCTTGCGTGGTAGAATAACCGCGGTTTTCAGGCCCCGGCCCGGAATGGCGAGCGACCTCCCGACGCATCCCTGGCTGCGGGCGACGGTTGGCGCCGGAAGGGCGCCCGACGAGGGAGGTGAAGACGCCATGTCCCTTGAGCAGGCGGTCAAGCGGACGATCATCGAGAGTTACGCCCGTCATCCCCAGGACACCGGCTCCACCGAGGTCCAGGTCGCCATCCTGACGCGACGGATCAACGACCTGACCGAGCACCTGAGGGCGCACCCCAAGGATCACCACTCGCGGCGCGGGCTGCTGAAGATGGTGGGCAGGCGACGGCGGTTGCTCAACTACCTGGAGCGGACGGATCCGGAGCGTTACCAGGAAGTGACCAGGAGCCTCGGAATCCGGACCCGATGAGGCGGTGGCGGGGGACCTCCCCCGCCCCGTGCGTGCAGAGAGGAGGCCACTGTTTGGAGAAGCGGGTCTACAGCACCACCCTGGCCGGGCGGCCCCTCACCGTGGAGATCGGCGAGGTGGCGAAGCAGGCGAACGGCGCCTGCCTGGTCCGGTACGGGGACACCGTGGTCCTGGTGACCGCGGTCATGTCCAAGGAGACGCGGGAGGGGATCGACTTCTTCCCGCTCCGCGTCGACTTCGAGGAGCGCCAGTACGCCGCCGGGCGCATCCCGGGAAGCTTCTTCCGGCGCGAGGGCCGGCCGAGCGAGCGCGCGGTCCTCTCCGCCCGCCTGATGGACCGGCCGATCCGGCCCCTCTTCCCCAAGGGGCTGACCAACGAGGTTCAGGTGGTCTGCACCGTCCTCTCCTTCGACGGTGACAACCAGCCGGACATCCTCGGCATCATCGGCGAGAGCATCGCCCTCTCCGTCTCCGACATCCCCTTCGACGGGCCCATCGCAGGCGTCACCGTCGGCCTGGTGGACGGCAACTTCGTCCTCAACCCGACGCTGGAGCAGTACCAGCAGTCGCGGCTCGACCTGACCGTCGCCGGTACCCGCGAGGCGGTCATCATGGTCGAGGGGAACGCCGACGAGCTGCCCGAGGAAGACATCCTGGCGGCGATGGACTTCGCCCACAGGGCGATCCGCCAGCTGATCGAGTGGCAGGACGGCATCGTGGCCGAGCTGGGCAGGCCCAAGTTCGCCTTCACGCCGGTCACCGTGCCCGGCGAGCTGGAGCAGGCGGTCCGCGCCGAGGCGACCGAGGCGATCCGCGGCGCCCTCCGCAACCCCGACAAGCTGGCGCGCGAGGAGGCGCTGGCCGAGGCCAAGGAAGCGCTGAAGACCGCCTTGCTGGAGCGCTACCCGGAGCAGGAGAAGGCCGTCGCCACCGTGCTCGACGCCATCGAGCGGGAGCAGCTGCGCCGGATGATCCTCAGCGAGAAGGTCCGCCCCGACGGCCGCCGGCCCGACGAGATCCGGCCGGTCAGCTGCCGCGTCGGGCTGCTGCCGCGCACCCACGGCTCGGCGCTCTTCACCCGGGGCCAGACGCAGGCGCTGACGGTGGCCGCGCTGGGCGCCCTGGAGGACCGGCAGTTCCTGGACTCCATCGGCGAGCCCGAGGAATACAAGCGCTACCTGCACCACTACAACTTCCCGCCCTACTCGACCGGCGAGGTGCGGCCGCTGCGCGCGCCGGGCCGGCGCGAGATCGGCCACGGTCGCCTGGCCGAGATGGCGCTGCAGCGGATGATCCCCTCCGAGGAAGAGTTCCCCTACACCATCCGCCTCGTCTCCGAGATCCTGGAGTCGAACGGCTCCTCCTCCATGGCCTCCGTCTGCGGCAGCACGCTGGCGCTGATGGACGCCGGGGTGCCCATCCGCGAACCGGTCGCCGGCATCGCCATGGGCCTCATCAGCGAAGGCGACCAGGTGGAGATCCTCTCGGACATCCAGGGCATCGAGGACCACCTGGGCGACATGGACTTCAAGGTGGCCGGGACGCGGAACGGGATCACCGCCATGCAGCTGGACGCCAAGATCGAGGGCGTCGACCGCATGATCCTGGCGCGGGCGCTGGAGCAGGCCCGCCAGGGCCGGCTCTTCATCCTGGGCAAGATGCTGGAGGCCATCGACAGGCCGCGGTCCGAGCTCTCGCCCTACGCGCCGCGCATCCTGACCCTGCAGATCAACCCCGACCGGATCCGCGACGTGATCGGCCCCGGCGGGCGGACGATCAACCGCATCGTCCAGGAGACGGGCGCCAAGATCGACGTCGAGGAGACGGGCAAGATCTACGTCGCCACGCCCGACCTGGCGGCCGCGGAGCGCGCGGTGGCCATGATCCGCGAGCTGACCCACGAGGTGGAGCCCGGCGAGGTCTACCTCGGCAAGGTGGTCCGCCTGACCAACTTCGGCGCCTTCGTGGAGCTTTTCCCGGGAAAGGACGGCCTCGTCCACATCTCCCAGCTGGGCGCCGGCCCCGAGCGGACGGCGCGCGTGGAGGACGTGGTCTCGCTGGGCGACCGGATCCTGGTCAAGGTGACGGAGATCGACGAGCTGGGACGCGTCAACCTCTCCCGGCGCGAGGCGTTGCGCCAGTTCCCCGACCGCGCCGGCGAGGAGGAGGTCCATCCCAAACCGGTCAGCGGCGACCACCGCGGCCCGTCAGGCAAAGGCCCCTCGGGCAGGGGCGGCGAGGCCAAGGACGGCCAGGCGGCGCCGGCCGACGGCGAGCGCCCCTCCCGGCACCGTTCCCGCCACGGTCACCGGCACTAGGCGCGCCGGATCGGCAACCCTCGGAACCTGCGAGCTTCCTTCCGGATCACGTTGTGCGGACGCGCGGAGGAAGCTTCTTTTTTGCCCTTTCGCCGGTCCGGTCATAGGTTCGGACAGCCCCCGCATAGCGGTGGAGCGGAGGCGAAGGGCGCGCTGGCCGGGCGGAGAGGGACCGGGTCGAAGAAGGGCGGCGGCCGGCCGGGCGGCCGGCTCCTGGTCCTGGCGCTGCTCCTGGTGCTGGCGGCCGGCGGGGCGGTCCCGCGGGTGGAGCGTCTGCTCTTCGGGGTCCGTCCCGGCGTCACCCTGGACGGCCAGCCGATGGGCGGTCTCCTGCCGGCAGAGGTGCGGGCGCGGGTGGAGGCGATGGCGCGCGCCCGCTATCGGCCGCCGCGGGAGGCGCGCGTCGAGCCGAAGAGCGGCCGCATCCTGGCCGAGCAGCCGGGCGAGCAGATCGACGTGGCTGCGACGGTGCGCACCGTCCTCGACGCGCCCGCGGGGAGCCGCGTCCGCGCCGTCCGCCTGCCCGTCGAGCCGCGCATCACCGCCCGCCTCCTCCGTTCCATGACCCGGGTGCTGGGAAGTTACCGGACGTGGCTGGAAGGCAGCTGGGAGCGCGTTCACAACATCGAGGTGGGGGCCGCCGCCGTCGACTACTTCCTGGTCAAGCCGGGCGAGGTCTTCTCCTTCTGGAGGGCGCTGGGCGAGCCGACCCGGGAGCGCGGCTACCTGGAGGCGCCGGTCATCTCCGGCGAGGCGTTCGTGCCGGGCGTGGGCGGCGGGCTCTGCCAGCTCTCCTCCACCCTCTACAACGCGGTCCTCGACGCCCGCCTGGAGGTGGTGGAGCGGCACGGGCACAGCCTGGCCGTCGACTACGTCCCGCCGGGACGCGATGCCACGGTGGCCTGGGACATGCTGGACTTCCGCTTCCGCAACGACAGCGACGGCCCGATCCTGGTCCGGGCGCGCATCGAGGGGTGGCAGCTGCACGTCTGGATCCTGGGCCCGGCGCAGGCTTCGCACGGCGGCCCGGCGAACTAGGCGCCGTCCGGGAGGTGGTGGCGCGTGGCCGAAGCGGAGCGGGTCCACGACCGTCTGGCGGACATCTTCCTCCGCCAGGCGGAGCTGGACGGCGAGATCGCCCGTTTGCGGGCTCTGGACTTCCCCCCCGAGGTCTGGGCGGAGAAGCTGAGCATCGCCCTGATCGCCGAGCTGATCGAGGTGCTGGAGGCGCTCAACTTCAAGTGGTGGAAGAACCCCCACCCCGTCGACGGGGCGGCGATCCAGGAAGAGCTGGCCGACGTCCTCCATTTCTTCGTCAGCCTCTGCCTCCACCTCGGCGTCGGTCCCGACGAGCTCTACGAGGCGTACGTGCGCAAGCAGCGGGAGAACCTGGCGCGGCAGCACGGCCGGTCCGGCCGGCCCGGCTACGCCGCCCTCCCGCCGCGCGGAGGTGAGGCGGATGCTCTGGAGCGAGCTGGAGGGGAAGGAGATCGTCAACCTGCGTGACGGGGAGAAGCTGGGCCGCATGTCGGACGCGGACCTGATCATCGACCCGGTCACCGGCGAGATCCACGCGCTGGCCGTGGAAGGCGGCTGGAGGCTGCTGGGCGGCCGCAGCGTCTGGGAGATCCCCTGGTCGAGCGTCCGCCGCATCGGCAGCGAAGGCAAGATCGGCCATCGTCGCGGCCCCGCCGGCGCCGACGAGCCGCCCGGGAATACTAGCGGCGGCAGTCAGGTTCGCGTGGGAGGGTTGTGCGATGGTAAGGACGGTAGCCGGCGTCTTCGACAGCCGGGACGCGGCCGAGCGTGCGGTGCAGGCGCTGGAGCAGGCCGGCTTCAGCGACCGGCAGGTCTCGCTGGCGGGCAAGGACGAACGGGCGCGCGCGGGCGGCGGCGCCGGGCGGATGCAGGGCGCTCGCGGCTGGGGCGACCAGAACCTGTCCGACGGCACCGGCTGGGGCGCCGGCATCGGCGCCGGCGTGGGGCTGGCGGCCTCGCTGGGCGCGCTGGCGATCCCCGGGATCGGGCCGCTGGTGGCGATGGGGCCTCTGGCCGCCACGCTGGGCGGAGCCGCAGCCGGCGGCCTGGCGGGCGGGCTTGTCGACATGGGCATCCCCGAGAACGAGAGCCGCGGATACGAGGAGGAGGTCCGCCAGGGACGCTTCCTCGCGGTGGTCCAGGACAGCCGGCGCGCCGACGAGGCGGCCCGCATCCTGCGCCAGCAGGGGGCCAGGGACGTGCGCAGCTACTAGCCCGGGAAGGTCGCGGAGAGCGGGGACGCGCCCTGACGCGCGCCCCCGCTCTCTGTTAGCATGATCGGTTGGCAGGGCCGAACGGAGCAGGGAGGGGAGTCCATGAGCAGCGCGGTGCGCGTCGTGGTGGCGGGCGCCACGGGAAGGACCGGAAGCGCGGTCACGCGGGGCCTCCTGACCGCCGAGGGGATCGAGGTGGTGGGGGCCGTCGCCCTCCGCCACGCGGGCGAGCCGCTCAGCGCCCACGCGGGCGTCCCGACCGAGATCCGGGTGGAAGGCGACCTGCGCGCCTGCCTGGAACGGGAGCAGCCGGACGTCCTGGTGGACTTCACGCTTCCTTCGGTCGCGGGGTCGAACGCGCTCCTCGCCCTGGACCTCGGCGTGCGGCCCGTGGTGGGGACGACGGGGCTGGCCGACGAGGAGCTGGAGGCGATCCGGCTCCGGGCCCAGGAGCTCCGCCTCGGGGCGGCCGTCATCCCCAACTTCTCCTTCGGCATCCTCCTGCTCGGCCGCTTCGCGCGCGAGGCGGCCCGCTTCTTCCCCAAGGTCGAGGTGGTCGAGCTCCACCACGACACCAAGCTGGATGTCCCCTCGGGGACGGCGCTCCACCTCTCCGAGGCGCTGGCGGCGGCCGGCGCCCGCTCGCCCGTCCCCATCCACAGCGTCCGCCTGCCGGGCTTCGTCGCGCGCCACACGCTGATCTTCGGCGGCACGGGCGAGACGCTCACCCTGACCCACGACAGCTCGAGCCGCGACTCCTTCGCGCCGGGCGTCATCCTCGCGGTCCGGCGCATCCTGCACGTCGACCACGCCGTCTTCGACCTGGCCGAGCTGGCCGGCTGAGCGCGGAACCCCTGCCCGGCCCGTCCGCTTTCCGGACGAGGCCCGGAGAGCTTTCCGCTCACGGCCCCCGCCCCCGCCGCATAGGCTGCGGGCGCGCGAGCAGCGGGCCGGGAGGCGGTGAGCGGTGGGACGGTGGCAGCGGGTCGCCTTCCTGGGCGGAGGCCGCAGGGAGGCCGCCGCGGCGGCGCGGCTGCGGGCGGAAGGCCTGGAGGTCCTGGAGATCCGGCGCGCGAGCGGCTGGGACGAGGCCGGCGCGACGCGGGCGCTGGGGCGGGTGCAGGCGCTCGTCCTGCCGGTGGCCAGCGTCGGCGCGACGCCGGAGGTGGCGGAGGAGGGGCGGCCGGCCTGGAGGCTGGAGGGCGCCCTGCTGAGGGCGCTTCCTGCCGGCGCCCCTCTCCTCTTCGGGCGACCGCCCGAGGGGCCGGCCCGCTCGCTCTTCGAACCGCTCGCCCGGAACCATCCGCTCATCCCCCTCCTGGAACGGGACGACTTCGCCTGGCTGAACGCCGTGCCCACCGCCGAAGGCGCGCTGGTGGCGGCGGCGGAGCGGCTGGAGCGGACGATCCGGGGCGCGCGCGCCCTCGTCCTGGGCTACGGGCGCACAGGAAGGACGCTCGCCAGGTTGCTGGCGGCCCTCGGAGCGCGGACGCTGGTGCTTGCCCGCTCCGCCTCGGCGCGGGCGGAGGCGCGGGCCGACGGCCACGAGGCGGCGCCGGTCGAGGCGCTGGCCGCGGCCGCCGCGGAGGGGGCCGACCTCCTCTTCAACACCGTGCCGGCGCCGCTCCTCGGGCCCGAGCTCTTCGCCGTCCGCCCCGGGCTGCCGGTGCTCGACCTGGCCTCGGCGCCGGGCGGTCTGCATCCCGCGCTGCGGGAGCGGCCGCCCGGGGGCTACCGGCTCCTTCCCGCCCTTCCCGAGCGGTACGCGCCGGCCAGCGCCGGCGAGGCGCTGGCCGAGGTGGTCCTGGAGGTCTTGCGGGCCGAGTCCAAAAGGGGGTAAGGTGCATGCGATTCCGGGGCTTGACGGTGGGCTGGGCCCTGACGGGCTCGCACCATACGGTGCCCCACGTCTTCCCGGTGATGGAGCGGCTCCGGGCGGAGGGGGCCGAGATCATCCCCATCCTGTCGCAGACGCTGGCCACCACGGCCACGCGGCACGGCGATCCCGAGACGTGGTACCGGCGCGTCGTGGAGACGACCGGCCACCAGCCGCTCACCACCATTCCGGAGGTGGAGCCCTTCGGCCCCAACCGGACGCTGGACGTGCTGGCGGTGGTGCCCTGCACGGGCAACACCCTGGCCAAGCTGGCCAGCGCCGTCAACGACACGGCGGTGACGATGGCGGTCAAGGCGCAGCTCCGCAACGGCCGCCCGGTCGTCCTGGGCATCACGACCAACGACGCGCTGGGGCTGAACGCCGTCAACCTGGGAAGGCTGCTGAACGTCAAGAACGTCTATTTCGTGCCTTTCGGCCAGGACGACCCGCTCGCCAAGCCGAACTCGCTGGTGGCGCACCTCGACCTGGTCCCGGAGACCGTCGAGGCGGCGCTGGCGGGGCGGCAGCTGCAGCCGCTCCTGCGCGGCTGGCCGGCGGGCGAGCGGTGAGGAGACGGGAGGTCGGCGAGTTGGAGGGAGTCCGGGTCGGGATCGTCGGCGCCACCGGCATGGTCGGACGCACGCTGCTCGAGGTGCTGGAGGAGCGGCGCTTCCCGGTGGGCGAGCTGCGGCCCATGGCCACGGAGCGGTCGGCGGGCCGGCGCGTCCGCTTCCTCGGCCGGGAACTGGAGGTCCAGGAAGCGCTCCCCGAGCGGTTCGACGGCCTGGATCTGGTCTTCATCGCCGCGGGCGACGCGGCCAGCCGGGAGCTGGCGCCCGAGGCCGTCCGGCGCGGAGCGGTGGTGGTCGACAAGAGCAACGCCTTCCGCATGGCCGAGGACGTGCCGCTGGTGGTGCCGGAGGTCAACCCCGAGGCGCTGGATCACCACCGCGGGATCGTCGCCAGCCCCAACTGTTCCACCATCCAGCTGGTGGTGGCCCTGGCGCCGCTCATCCGCGAGGCGGGCGTGGAAAGGGTCTGGGTCTCCACCTACCAGGCGGTCTCGGGCACCGGCCAGCAGGCGGTGGAGGAGCTGGAGCTGGAGGTGCGCGCCTGGCAGAGCGGCGGGACGCCCGAACGGTCGCCCTCGAGCCCCTACCCCCACCCGATCGCCTTCAACGTGCTGCCGCATTGCGATCGCCTGGAGGGCGACGGCTTCACCCGCGAGGAGATGAAGCTCCTGCGCGAGAGCCGGAAGATCCTGGGCCTGCCCGGGTTGCGCCTGAGCGCCACCGCCGTCCGCGTCCCGGTCTTCGTCGGCCACGGCGAGTCGGTCGTCTTCCAGCCCTCCCGCCCGCTCGCCCCGGAGGAGGCGAGGGCGATCCTGGCCTCGGCGCCCGGCGTCCGCCTGGCCGACGCGCTGGAGGAGGGCGAGTACCCGACGCCGCTCCGGGCCGCCGGTCGCGACGAGGTCTGGGTCGGGCGCATCCGCTCCGACCTCGCCCTGGAGGGCGCGCTCGACCTCTGGATCGTGGCCGACAACCTGCGCAAAGGCGCGGCGACCAACGCCGTCCAGATCGCGGAGCTCCTTCTCCGGAGTGGACGACCCTGAGCCGACGGGAGGAGTCGTCCTTGCGCATCGTCGTGCAGAAGTTCGGCGGCACCTCCGTCTCCGACAGCGAGCGCCGGGCGCACGTCGTCCGCCGCATCCGCTCCGCGCTGGCGGCGGGGCTCGACCCGGTGGTGGTCGTCTCGGCCATGGGCAGGCGCGGCGACCCGTACGCCACCGACACGCTGCTCGACCAGGTGCGCGCCGTCGAGCCGGAGCCCGACCCCCGCGAGGAGGACCTGATGATCTCCTGCGGCGAGGTGATCTCGGCCGTCATCCTCTCCGCCACGCTGCGGCGGGAGGGCGTCGGCCGGCCGGTCACGCTGACCGGCTGGCAGAGCGGCATCCTGACCGACGACCGCTTCGGTGACGCGCGCATCCTGCGCGTCGACCCGACGCCGCTCCTGCAGCGGCTGGAGCAGGGCCTCCTGCCGGTGGTGACCGGCTTCCAGGGCATCACGGAGGGCGGCGACGTGACGACGCTGGGGCGGGGCGGCAGCGACACCACCGCGGCGGCGCTGGGCGTGGCGCTCCGCGCCGAGGAGGTGGAGATCTACTCGGACGTCGAGGGCGTGATGACCGCCGACCCGCGCATCGTCCCCGACGCGCGCACGCTCCGCGTCCTCACCTACGAGGAAGTCCTGCAGATGGCGGACCTGGGCAGCCGCATCGTCCACGCGCGCGCGGTGGAGCTGGCCATGCAGGGGAACGTCCCCCTGCGCATCCGCAGCACTTTCTCCGACAGCCCGGGGACGCTGATCACCCACGCCTTCGAGAACGCCGGCGCCTGGGCCGACCTCTACGGCGGCCGCATCATCACCGGCGTCGCCCACATGGCCGACATGTGCCTGGTGCGGGTGGAGGGCGCGCCGGCGCGGGGCGAGAGCGCCGGCGGCGCGCCGGCGGCCGACTCCGGGACCGTCAACCGCCGCATCTTCCGCCCGCTGGCCGAGGCGGGCGTCAGCGTCGACCTGATCAACGTCTCGCCGGAGCGCCGCTCGTTCATCGTCCGGGAGGCGGAGGCCGAGAAGACGCGAAAGATTCTGGAGTCCGAAGGTTTCCAGGTCTCGCTCGTGCGCGGCTGCGCCAAGGTCTCGGTGGTGGGGGCCGGCATGCGCGGGCTGCCGGGCGTGATGGCGCGCGTGGTGGAGGCGCTGGCCGAACGGGGCATCGAGATCCTGCAGACGGCCGACTCGCACGTCACCATCTCCTGCCTGGTGCGGCGGGAGCAGATGGAGGAGGCGGTGCGGGCGCTTCACGAGGCCTTCGAACTGGGTGACCGCCGGCCGGTCTGAAGCTCTGGAGGCGAGGAAGGGGGGCTTGAGCATGGCCGAGCCGAGGCTGCCGGGGCGGGTGACGGTCGCCCTGGTCAGCCCGTTCGACGAGAGGGGCGAGCTGGTGCCGGAGCGGGCCGCCGAACTGGCCAGGAAGCTGATGGCGGAGGGCGCCGACGGCTTCCTGATCGGCGGGAGCACCGCCGAGTCGCCTACGCTCTCCGACGAGGAGCTGGAGCGCCTGGTGGCGGCCGTCCGGGAGGCGGCGGGCGGGCGGGTGCCGGTCTACGCCGGCACCGGCAGCTACGACACCCGCGCCAGCATCCGGCGCAGCCGGATGGCGGAGCGCTGGGGCGTCGACGGCCTCATGCTGGTGACGCCCTACTACAACAAGCCGCCGCAGGAGGGCCTCTACCGCCACTTCCGCAGCGTGGCCGAGAGCGTCTCGCTGCCCGTCATGCTCTACAACGTGCCGGGGCGGACCGCCACCAACCTGGCGCCGGAGACCGTGGTGCGGCTGGCGGAGGACGTGCCCAACATCGTCGCGCTCAAGCAGGCCTCGGGCAACTTCGACGAGACGTCGGAGATCGTCCGGCGGACGGAGGGGCGCCTGGCCGTCTACAGCGGCGACGACTCGCTGACGCTGCCCATGCTGGCGGTGGGCGCGGTGGGCGTGATCAGCGTCTCCGGCCACCTGGTGGCCGGGCGGCTGGCGGCCATGATCGACGCCTTCCGGCGCGGCGAGGCGGAGGAGGCGCGGCGCATCCACCTGGAGCTCCTTCCTTTGCACAAGGCGCTCTTCGTCACCACCAACCCGATCCCGGTCAAGTGGGCGCTGGGGCGGACGGGCTTCCCGGTGGGCGAGTGCCGGCCGCCGCTGGCCGCCCTTCCGGAGGCCGCGCAGCAGGTGGTGGAGGCGGCGCTGAGAGGCGCGGGCCTGATCGGGTGAGCGCCCCCGGGGAGGCGCGGGAGGCCCCGCTTCCTGCTCTTCCTTGTGAGGAGGGAGGCGGGGCACTATAATACGCGGCGACGAGTTCGGGCGGACGGAAGAAATCCAGAGCAAGTGAGGTGGGGTCGGAATAGCCAAAAGCCGACGGCCTCGCCACGGTCGTCCACGTGCCGGGAACGGGCCGGGCGAGCCACTGAAGATCATTCCGCTGGGCGGGCTGGGCGAGATCGGGAAGAACATGACCCTCTTCGAGTACGGCGACGACATCCTGATCGACGACGCCGGGCTCGCCTTCCCCGAGGACGAGATGCTGGGGATCGACCTGGTGATCCCCGACCTGACCTACCTGAAGGAGCACCGGGAGAAGGTTCGCGGGCTGGTCATCACCCACGGGCACGAGGACCATGTGGGCGCGGTCCCCTATCTGCTGCGCGAGATCCCGGTGCCCGTCTTCGCCTCCCGCCTGGCGCTCGGCCTCATCGAGGAGAAGCTGGCGGAACACCATATGCAGCTGCCCGAGGGCTCCCGCGTCTACACGCCGGGGGAACGGATCTCCTTCGGGCAGAACTTCGTGGTCGAGCCCTTCCGGGTCAACCACTCCATCCCCGACGCCTACGGGCTGGCCATCCGCACGCCGATCGGCACGGTGGTCCACACCGGCGACTTCAAGATCGACCTGACGCCGGTCGACGGGCGCGTCGCCGACCTGCAGCGGCTGGCCGAGCTGGGGCGCGAGGAAGTCCTGGTGCTGATGTCCGACAGCACCAACGCCGAGCGGCCCGGCTACACGCCGTCGGAGAAGACGGTGGGGCTGGTGCTGGACCGGGTGATGGCGACGGCCTCGGGACGGGTGCTGGTGGCCACCTTCGCCTCCAACGTCCACCGCATCCAGCAGGTGATCGACGCCGCCGTCCACCACCACCGGCACGTGGCCGTGGTCGGGCGGAGCATGGAGAACACGGTCCAGGTGGCGCTGGACCTGGGCTACCTCGACGTCAAGCCCGGCACGCTGATCAGCGTCGAGGAGATCAAGCGCTACAAGGGACACCAGCTGGCCATCCTGACGACGGGCAGCCAGGGCGAGCCGCTCTCCGCGCTGACGCGGATGGCGACGGGAGACCATCGCTGGGTGGAGATCGTCCCCGGGGACACCGTCGTCATCTCCGCCTCGCCCATCCCCGGGAACGAGACGATGATCTACCGGACCATCGACAACCTCTACCACCTGGGCGCCAACGTCATCTACGGCATCGAGAACGGCGTCCACGTCTCCGGCCACGCAAGCCAGGAGGAGCTGAAGCTGATGCTCAACCTGGTGCGGCCGCGCTACTTCATCCCCGTCCACGGCGAGTGGCGTCACCTGATCCGCCACGGCCGGCTGGCGGAGAGCGTCGGCATCCCGCCGGAGAACATCCTGATCGGGGAGAACGGCTCCGTCTTCGAGATCCGGCCCGAGGGCGCCCGCATCAACGGCAAGGTGACGGCGGGCGACATCCTGATCGACGGGCTCGGCGTGGGCGACGTGGGCTCCATCGTCCTGCGCGACCGGAAGCAGCTCTCGCAGGACGGCGTCCTCATCCTCGTGGTCACCATGGACCGCCAGAACCACCAGGTCCTGGGCGGACCGGACGTCGTCTCGCGCGGCTTCGTCTACGTGCGCGAGTCGGAGCCCCTGATGGAGGAGCTGAAGCAGCGGGTGAGCCAGGCGCTCGCCGCCTGCCTGGCCCAGGGCGTCACCGAGTGGAACGGGATCAAGGCGGCCGTCCGCGACGAGGCGAGCCACTTCCTCTTCGACCGGACGCGCCGACGGCCGATGATCCTGCCCATCATCGTGGAGGTGTGAGCGCCAGGAGCGGCATCGTCCTCTCCGCCTTCGAGCGCTACCGGGCGCTGGTCGACGACTGGGCCGCCTTCGCCGCCGCGGTGGTGCGGCCCCAGCCGCACGCGCTGCGGGCCAACCGGCTGCGCGTCGCGCCGGAGGAGCTGCGCGGGCGGCTCGAGGCGCGCGGCTTCCGCCTGGCGCCCTACCCTTGGGCGCCGGAGGTGATGCGGGTGGAGGGCGGGCCCTGCCCGCCCGGCTCCACCTTCGAGCACTGGCTCGGCCTCTTCTACCTCCAGGAAGCGGCGGCGGCCGTGCCGGTCGTCGCCCTCGACCCGCAGCCCGGGGAGCGGATCCTCGACCTGAGCGCGGCCCCCGGCGGCAAGAGCACCCAGATCGCGGAGCGGGTGGGGCCCTCGGGGCTGGTCGTGGCCAACGAGGCCGATCCGGCGCGGGCGGGCTGGCTCCTGGCCAACCTCGGCCGCATGGGCGTCGCCTCGGCGGTGGTCACCGTCTGCGACGGGCGACGCTTCCCGGCCGGCCTCGCCTTCGACCGCGCGCTGGTCGACGCGCCCTGCTCCGGCGAGGGGAACGTCCGCCGCGACCCGCGCCCGAGACGACCGCCGCGAGCGGACCGCCTCCGCCGCCTGGCCTCGCTGCAGGAGGCGCTGCTGCGCCGCGCGCTGGCGCTCGTCCGGCCGGGCGGGGTGGTGGTCTACTCCACCTGCACCTTCGCCCCCGAGGAGGACGAGGCGGTGGTGGACGCCGTCCTGCGCGCGGCCGGGGGCGCGGTGGAGGCGGAACCGCTGCCGCAGGCGCTGCCGGGGGTGGAGGGCGCCGGCGGCTGGGACGGGGTCGCCTTCCTGCCCGAGGTGCGGCGGGCACGGCGGATCTACCCGCACCACCTGGACTCCGGCGGCATGTTCCTCGCCCGGCTCCGGCTGCGGGCGCCCGTCCCCTGGGCGGAGGAGGCGACGCCGCCGCCCGAGGAAGCGCCCGACGAGGCGGCCGGCCGCGAAGTGCGCGCCTGGATGGAGGAGAGCTTCGGCATCCCCGCCGAGGCCTTCGAGGGGCTCCACGTCTACCGGAGCGGCGAGCGCACGTGGCTCTCGACGCTGCCCCGGCTGCCGCTCTGGCCGGAGCGCTGGGCGGCCGGCCTGCCGCTCGCCCACTGGACCGGGCGCCACTGGTGGCCGTCGGGCTTCGCCCTGCACCGCGTCGGCCGCCTCGCCCGGCGGCAGGTGGTCGACCTGGAGCCGGCGGCGCTGCGCGCGCTCCTGGAAGGGCAGGCGGTCCCGCCCGGGCCGCCCCACGCCTCCGGCCCCGCGGGCGAACCGCTCCGGCGCGGGCTCGTCATCGTCCGCTACGCCGGCGCCGGCCTCGGGCTCGCCCGCTACGACGGCGACCTCCTGCACGCGGCCTTCGCCCGCGAGCGCGCCCGGCAACTCCTCGGCTGCCTCGAGCAGCCGGGCGGCATGCCGCGCTAGCGCCCGCGGCTCACTCCTGCGGCCGCGGGTGGTCGGCTCCCAGGGCGAGGATGTAGCTCGACTCGTCCAGTTCGCCGTGCGCCTCGCGCCAGCTCCGGTAGGGGGGCTCCGCGGCCGAGGCGAGGGGCACCGGCTGGCCGAGCTCGCGCGCCAGAGCCAGCGCCAGCTCCAGGTCCTTGAAGCGGTTGGCGACCGAGAAGCCGGGCCGGTAGCCCTCGCGGGCGAAGCGGGCGAGCATCTTGTCCAGCTCGTAGCTGGCCGCCGAGCCGTGCTGCATCACCTCGGCCAGCGCCTCCAGGCTGAGGCCGGCGCGGAGGCCGAGCTGGATCCCCTCGGCGGAGGCCATGAGCGTCAGGCAGGAGACCATGTTGGAGACCGCCTTCAGCGCCTGGCCCTGGCCGGTGGCGCCCACGTGGAGGATGCGGCGCCCCGTCTTCTCCAGGAGAGGAAGCGCGCGCCGGAAGGCTTCCTGCGGCCCGCCCACCATGATGGTCAGGCTCCCCTCGCGGGCGCCCACGTCGCCCCCGGTCACCGGCGCGTCGCACCAGGCGGCGCCGCGCGCCGCCGCCTCGCGGGCCAGCTCCAGCGTCAGCGCCCGCGAGACGGTGGAGTGGTCGACGATCACGCTCCCCGCCGCCACCCCGGCGAGGAAGCCCTCCGGGCCCGTGGCGACGGCGCGGAGCGCGGCGTCGTCGGAGACCATGGTGAAGACGAACTCCGCGCCCTCGGCGGCCTCGCGCGGGCTGGCGGCCACGCGGGCCCCCGCCGCCCGGAGCGGCTCGGCCCGCGCGGGCGTCCGGTTGTAGACGGCCAGCTCCACCTCCGGTCCGCCCGGCTTGCGGAGCAGGTTGAGCGCCATCGCCTGGCCCATGATGCCGAGGCCGACGAAGGCTGCGCGCACGCGGACGCTCACGCTCACGGGCGATCCACCTCCGTCCGCTCCCGGGCCGCCCCGCCGAGCTCGAGCCCCAGCTGCCAGCCCAGGAAGCTCCAGATGTCGGCCTCCTCCTCGACCACCTTCTGCACGGGCTTGCCCGCGCCGTGCCCCGCCTCGGACTCCAGGCGCAGGAGGACGGGGCGTTCCGGCGGCTCGGCCGCCTCCGCGCCGGCCTGGCCGGTCGCCTCCTGCAGGCGGGCGGCCATCTTGCGCGCGTGGAGCGGGTCGACGCGCGTGTCCGACTCGGCCGCGTAGAGGAGGACCGCCGGGTAACGGCGGCCTTCCTGCACGTGGTGGTAGGGCGAGTAGGCGTGCAGCCAGCGGAAGGCCTCGGGATCGTCGGGCGAGCCGTACTCGGGGATCCAGAGCGCGCCGATGCGGAAGAGGTGGTAGCGGAGCATGTCCAGGAGCGGTACCCCCGAGACGACGGCGCGCCAGAGGTCGGGGCGCTGCGTCAGCGCCGCGCCGGTCAGGAGGCCGCCGTTGGAGCGACCGAAGGCGCCGAGCCGCTCGGGGCGGGTGTAGCCCGCGCGGATCAGGAAGTGGGCGGCGGCGACGAAGTCGTCGAAGACGTTCTGCTTCCTGCCGAGCATGCCCGCCCGGTGCCAGCCCTCGCCGTACTCGCCGCCGCCGCGCAGGCAGGCCAGCGCCCAGAGCCCGCCCGCCTCGAGCCAGGGGATCACCTGGGGGCGATACTGCGGCGTCATGCTGACCCCGAAGCCGCCGTAGCCGGTGAGGACGGCGGGGCGCTCGCCGTCGCGGGCGAGACCACGGCGATGGAGGAGGAAGAGCGGGATGCGCGTGCCGTCCCTGGAGGTGCAGAAGGCCTGGCGAGCCTCGAAGGCGTCGGGGTCGAAGGGCGCCTCGACGGCGATCCAGCGCTCGGCCTGCCCCGCCGCCGGGTCGAGGCGGTAGATGGCGGGCGGGCGGAGGAAGGATTCGAGGACCGCCACCAGCTCGACGCCGCCTTCCGCCGCCTCCACCGCCCCGGCCGCGCCCTCCAGCTCGGCGAGCGTCGAGAGCGGCGGGAGCTCCAGCTCGCGCTGTTCGCCGCCGCCGGGAGCGAGGAGCCGGAGGCGCGACACGGCGTCGCGCAGCACGTGGACGGCCACCGCGTCGCGGGCGACGGCGAAGCCGGCCAGCGTCCCTTCCTCGGGCTGGGGAAGGAACTCCGGCCAGCTCTCCACCGGCAGCCCGCCCGTCGCCTCCGCCGCCGTCACCTGCAGGAGCCGGTAGCGCGGCGCCTCCAGGTCGGTGAGGACGAGCAGGCCTTCGCCCGGCTCGCCGCCCCAGCCGGCGGGGGTGAAGCGGGGGAGGAAGAGCGCCTCGCGCCCGCGGACGAGCGGCAGGAAGTCGAGCCGGTCCCGGCGCGTCGCCGCCTCGCCGCGGTCGGCCATCCAGAGCTCGCTCCGGCTCCAGCCCCGCCGGACGCTCACCAGGAGGAAGCGTCCCGACGGCGAGAGCGCCACCTCCAGCATCGCCTCGCGCGGCAGGGCCTCGCCGAAGACCAGCGGGTCGGCCTCCGCCGGCTCGCCGAGCCGGTGGTGGTAGAGCCGCGGGCGGTAGTAGGCCTCCTCCGCGCCGGCCTCCGCGGGGTCCGGGTGGCGCGTGTAGTAGAAGCCGCTCCCGTCCGGCTCCCAGGCGAGGCTGGCGTAGGGCGTCCGGGGGATGGCCTCCGCCAGCCGGCGGCCGCTCTCCACCTCCACCACGTGGAGCGTGCTCCACTCGTCGCCGCCGGAGGAGAGCCCGAAGGCGACGAGGCGGCCGTCGGGCGAGGGGTACCACCAGTCGAGCGCCACCAGGCCGCGCTCGTCCTCCCGCCCCGGGTCGACCAGCACGCGCTCCTCCGCCTCGTCCGGGCGACCGTCCGCCGGGCGGACCACCAGCGCCGGCTGCGCCGCGCCCGGCCGGCGGCGGAGGAAGAAGAGCCGCCCGCCCGCCAGCCGCGGCTGGCCGACGCCGCCCGCGCCGTAGAGTTCGCCCAGCCGGCGGCGCAGGGCAGGCCGCCAGGGGATGGCGTCCAGCACCGCCCGTGTCCGGCGCGCCTGCGCCTCGCTCCAGGCGCGGACGCGCGGGTCGTCGCCCGCCTCCAGCCAGCGGTAGGGGTCGGCGACCTGCACGCCGTGCAACACCTCGACCGTGGCCTCCTTCTCCGCCGCCGGCGCCGCCGGCACCGGAATCGCGACCGGATGGCGCCCAGGAAGCTCTTCGGTCAACCGATCCGCCTCCGTCTCCGGAGTCTACCGCGCGAGGGCGGGCCCTAACAGGCTTGCGGGGGGGCGGGGGGCGCCGCCCGGCCGCCGGTCCTCGTCGCGTCGGTTCGACGCCCTATGCGAGGACGGCAACCCTATGGTCAGGCGCCGGATTCGGGCGGGCGCATCCTCGGCTATACAAGGACGGTGACGGCCGGAGCCGGCGAAGGCCGTGACGAGGAAGACGAAGGAGGCGCTCCGCATGGAAGGAACGACGCAGGTTTGGTGGCGACGCGTCCTCTGGGACCGCGCATTTGCCTGGGTTTGGCTGCTTCTGCGCATCTACGTCGGCTGGGAGTGGTTGAACGCCGGCTGGGACAAGATCTCCGGCGCCGAGCCGGGCTTCTGGGGCGCGGGCGCGGGCAAGGCGATGGCCGGCTACTGGACGAAGGCGGCGGGGCTTCTGGTCGGGCCGGACGGGAAGCCGGTCCAGGGCTCGGCCTTCTGGTGGTACCGTGACTTCCTCAAGTTCCTGCTGGCCACGCACTCGCAGGTCTGGTTCTCCTACTTCATCTCGACGGCGGAATTCCTCGTCGGTCTCGCCCTCATCCTGGGCTTCCTGACGCCGATCGCGGCGGCGGGCGGCGCGCTGATGAACCTGAACTACCTCCTGGCCGGCTCCGCCAGCAGCAACGGCTGGCTCTACACGCTCACCATCCTCATCCTGCTGGCCGGGCTGAACGCCGGCTCCCTGGGCGTGGACCGCTGGGTCTGGCCGGCTCTCTTCGGCCGTCGCCGCACGGCGGCCGGCGCGGCCGCGGGAGGCGGACGCTGACCGCCGGCGGCCGCGCGCGGCGCGGCTCGCCCGGGCGCACGTCGCGCGGAGGCCTGTGATGAGCCCGTCATGAGACGGGAAGGAAGCCCGGCACCGGCCTGGTGCCGGGCTTCTTTTCCGTTCCATCTTCCCCGAGACCGGACCGGCACCCGTCCGCTCCCCCGGCATGGGCTGAGCCGGGCCCGAATAGGCCTGGGAACGGGGGGCACTCCGACGGATCCCGCTCGGACATGAGGCAACAAGACGAAAAGAGACGGTGCCAGAGCCACCGGTCGCCCCCGGACGCGCAGGGGGGTGGAGAGCATGTACCGGACCGCGGAGGGTGAGGAGATCTTCGTCGTCGACGGCCACGTCCACTTCTGGGACGCGAGTCCCGCCAACCAGGCCAACAGGTACGGGAAGGGTTTCATCGACTGCTTCTACGACTACCACCGCAACCTCAGCCCGGCCGAGCGCATCTGGCCGCGCGAGAAGTTCCTCGAGTACGACGCCGAGACCATGGCGCGCGACCTCTTCGCCGAGGGCTGCGTCGACGTCGCGATCCTCCAGCCCACCAGGCTGCGCGACTTCTTCGTCCGCGGCTTCAACACCGTCGAGCGGAACGCGGTGATCAAGGAGCTCTACCCGGATCGCTTCATCCTCAACGGCAGCTTCGACCCGCGCGACGGCGAGGCGGGGCTGGAGGCGCTGGAGGCGGCGAAGGAGCGGTACGGCATCCGGGGCGTCAAGCTCTACACCGCCGAGTGGCGGGGCAGCTCGCGCGGCTACAAGCTGACCGACGCGTGGGCCTACCGCTACCTGGAGAAGTGCCGGGAGCTCGGCATCCGCAACATCCACGTTCACAAGGGGCCGACCATCTGGCCGCTCGACCGCGATGCCTTCGACGTGGCCGACGTCGACCATGCGGCCAGCGACTTCCCCGAACTCAACTTCATCGTGGAGCACGTCGGGCTGCCGCGACTGGAGGACTTCTGCTGGATCGCCACCCAGGAGCCCAACGTCTACGGCGGCCTGGCGGTGGCCATGCCCTTCGTCCGCGCCCGGCCGCTCTACTTCGCCCGGGTGATGGCGGAGCTGCTCTTCTGGCTCGGGCCCGACCGCCTGCTCTTCGCCTCGGACTACGCGATCTGGGAACCGAGGTGGATTCTCGACGCCTTCATGGCCTTCCAGCTGCCCGAGGCGATCGTCGAGGAGACCGGCGTCACCCTCGATCTGGCCGTCAAGAGGAAGATCCTGGGACAGAATGCCGCCCGCCTCTACGACCTCGACTTCGCCGCGGGGCGCAGCGCCCTCCCCGGCCGGAGGCGCGGCGCGGACGGGGCGGAGGGGGAGGCGTAGGCCGTGACGCGGGCGACGGTCGACGCGGAGGCGGTCCGGCGGGCGTTGGCGACCGTCCGCGACCCCGAGCTCGACGAACCGCTCGTCGAGCTCGGCTTCATCCAGGAAGCGGCGGTGGAGGACGGCCGGATCCGCATCCGCCTCCGCCTGCCCACCTTCTGGTGCGCGCCCAACTTCGCCTTCCTCATGGCCTCCGACGTCGTCGGAGCCCTGCGCCCCCTCCCGGGCGTGGAGCGGGTGGAGGTGGAGCTGGTCGACCACGCCTTCTCCGAGGAGATCAACCGCGCGCTGGCGGCGGGCGGCGGCTTCGACGCCGCCTTCCCCGGGGAGACGGAGGGCTCCCTGGAGGAGCTGCGCCGGCTCTTCCTGCGCAAGGCCCTCCTCCGCCGCCGGGGGGCGCTCCTGCGCGCGCTCGCCGCCGCCGGTTTCGACGAGCAGGAAGCGGCTTCGCTCCGCCTCGCCGACGCCTCCGATCCGGCGCTGCTGCACGCGCTGGCGGGCGCCCGCGGAGAGCTGGCGCGCTACCTGGAGCTGCGCGCGCGGCTGGGACTCCCCGACGACCCGGCGCAGCCGCTCTTCCCCGCCGTCGAGGGCGGGCCGTCGCGGCTGCGGGTTCTGGAGAGCTCGCTCGCCTTCAACACCGAGTGGTGCGCCGCGCTCCTGCGGACGAGGTACGGCGTCCCGCACGCGTGAGCGGCCCGCCTCCCGCAGGGAACCGGCAGGAGGCGGAGCGGGCGAAGGCGAAGAGCCAGCGCCAGGCTCGCAACCGATTGCACAGAGGAGGGGGAGCGGGTGGCGCGGGACGGACGGGTGGAGACGGCCGTCGCCAACTGGGGGCCGCGCTTCGTCGCCAACGGCGTGGACCCCGAGGACTTCCGCCGCATCGCCGGATCGGTCGAGAGCTGGGACGACTGGTGCCGGGCGTGGAGCGGGGCGGCGGGCGAGGTGGAGCGCCTGGCCGAGGAGGCGGAGCGGGCGGGGCGCTGGCGGACCGCCGGCCAGCTCTGGTTCCGCGCCTCGCTCTACCACCACTTCGGCAAGTTTCTCTTCGTCCACCGGCGCGAGGAGCAGCGCGCGGCGCACGAGCGGACGGTGGCCGACTTCCTGAGGGCGGCGCCCTGGCTCGACCCGCCCGCGGAGCGGGTGGAGATCCCGTACGAGGGATGGAGGCTGGCCGCCCTCCTCCACCGGCCACCCGGCCTTCCCCGGCCGCCCGTGGTCCTCCTCTTCCCCGGCCTCGACTCGGTCAAGGAGGAGCTGACCGCCTACGCCCGCGACCTGGTCGCCCGCGGCGTGGCCGCGCTGGCCGTGGACGGGCCGGGGCAGGGCGAGGCGGAGTGGGAGCACCCCATCGAGCCGCGCTACGAGCGGGTGGCGACCGCCGTCCTCCGGTGGCTGGCGCAGCGCCAGGACCTCGACGGCCGCCGCGTGGGGGTGATGGGCGTCAGCCTGGGCGGCTTCTTCGCGGCGCGGGCGGCCGCCTTCGCCCCGGGATTGGCGGCCGCGGTGGTGCTGGGCGGCGGCTACGACGTCGCCTCGCACTGGGACGGGCTGAGCGAGCTGACCCGCTGGGCGTACGCGATCCGCCAGGGCGCCTCCACGCTGGAGGAAGGGCGGGAGCTCGCCCGGCGGATCACGCTGCGCGACGCGGCGGCGGAGATCCGCATCCCCCTGCTGGTCATCCACGGCCGGCGCGACCGCCTCATCCCCTGGGAGGAGGCGGTCCGGCTCCACCAGGAAGCCCGCGGGCCAAAGGAGCTCTGGCTCTTCGAGGAGGGGAACCACGTCTGCAACAACATCCCCTACCGCCACCGCCCGCAGATGGCCGACTGGCTGGCGGAGCGGCTGGGCGCGCGCGGCTGAGGGGAATGCCGGGCGCCGCCGTCCCGCCGCCCGGGGGCGGGGGTCAGAGGCGGAAGAGCTTCCTCGCGTTCTCCTCCAGCACCTGGCGCGCCGCCGGACCGAAGAGGCGGCGGATCTGGGCGACCGGCTCGGGCGGCTCCATGTCGAAGGGGTAGTCGGTGCCCAGGAGGAGCCGCCCGCTGCCCACCCGCGCCGCCAGCGCCGCCAGCAGCCGGTCGTCGTAGAGGATCGTGTCGTAGGCGAAGCGCTCCAGGAAGGCCGAAGGCGGCTCGGCCACGGTGCGCGTCTCGGCGCGTACCCGCCAGCCGTGGTCGAGGCGGCCGCTGGCCAGGAGGAAGTAGCCGCCGCCGTGGACGAGGAGGAGGCGGAGCCGCCGGTGGCGCTCCAGCACCCCGCCCAGCACCAGCGCGGAGGCCGCCACGGTCGTCTCGAAAGGGTTGCCCAGGAGGTTGTTCAGGTAGTAGCGGCCCAGCCGCGGCGCCTGGCCCAGCGCCGGGTGGATCATCACCGGCAGCTGCAGGGCCTCGGCGGCGTCCCAGAAGGGCGCCAGCTCCGGCGCGTCCAGCTCGCGGCCGTCGGCCTGCGTGCCCACCATGACGCCCACCGCGCCCAGCCCGGCAGCCCGCTCCGCCTCCCGCGCCGCCTCCTCGCCCCAGGGCAGCGGCACCGTGGCCATCCAGCGGAAGCGGTCGGGGCGGCGGGCGGCCGCCCGCGCCAGCTCCTCGTTGGCGGCGGCGTGGTAGCGGAGCGACGCCTCGCGCGGCAGGTCGTAGCCGTAGGCCTCCGCCCAGAAGGAGAGGAGCTGGAGGTCGATCCCCAGGGCGTCCATATGGGCCAGCCGCGCCTCCAGGTCGGTCATGGCCGGCGGGAAGGGGCGGGTGGCCGAGCGCGGAAAGAGGAGCCGGACCGCCTCTCCTGCGCGGTGGAGCTCGACCTCCGCGGCCACCTCCCCCGCGGCCACCCGTTCCAGCAGCGCCGGAGGCACGTGGTGGGCGTGCACGTCGACGACCAAGCCCATCCCTCCCGCGCCCCCTTCGGCGGCCTGCAATCGATCTCCTTCGCCGCCGGCCCGGCGGCAGGGGAGCGGGCGGCGGCCGTGGTATTGGCTGGCCACGAGGCCGCCGGGAAGGCGAGTCGAAGCGAAGGCGACAGGGGAGGGGAGCGCATGCGGAGCGAGCGGGAGGCGACCGGGTCGGGCGACGGCCTGCCGCGCAGGGAGGACCGGCGCCTGCTGACGGGGCGCGGCCGCTTCGTCGGCGACCTGGAGGTGCCCGGCACGCTGGCGCTGGCGGTGCTGCGCAGCCCGTACGCCCACGCGCGGGTGCGGCGGGTGGATCTGGGGCGCGCCGAGGCCGTGGCGGGGGTGGCGCTGGCGCTGGACGGGCGGCGCCTGGCGCGGCGGGCGCCGGCGCTCCAGCGGGCGACGGTCCAGCCCGCCCTGGCCGTGGAGGAGGTGGCCTACGCGGGCCAGCCTCTGGCGGCGGTGCTGGCCCGCGACCGCTACGTGGCCGAGGACGCGCTGGAGGAGGCGGAGGTGGAGTACGAGCCGCTGCCCGTGGTGGGCGACGCGCGGCGGGCGCTGGAGGAAGGGGCGCCGCCCGCGCTGCTCTCGCGCCCCTCCAACCTCTGCTCGGAGCGGACCGTCGGCTACGGCGAGGTGGAGGCCGCCCTGGCCGAGGCCGAGGTGGTGGTGGAGGAGGAGCTGGCCATCGGGCGGGCGACGGCGCAGCCGCTGGAGGGCAGGGCGATCCTGGCGGTGCCCGAGGCGGGCGGCGGGCTGACCGTCTGGGCGGCGCACCAGGCGCCGCACCAGCTGCGCGCGGCGCTGGCCGCGGCGCTGGGGCTGGAGGAGCGGCAGGTGCGCGTGGTGACGCCCGACGTGGGGGGCGGCTTCGGGGTGAAGAACGGCGTCTACCCCGAGGACCTGCTGGCCGCCTGGCTCGCGCTGGAGACGGGGAGGCCGGTCCGCTTCCTGGAGGATCGCCGGGAGCACTTCCTCTCCACCAACCACGAGCGCGAGCAGATCCACCGGGTCCGCCTGGCGGCCCGCCGGGACGGGCGGCTCCTCGCCCTGGACGACGTGCTGCTCAGCGACGTGGGCGCCTTCCCGCCCCGCGTCCCCATCGGGCTGGTCACCGCCACCACCATGCCGGGGCCCTATCATCTGCCGGCCTACCGCTGCCGCGTGCTGGAGGTCTTCACCAACAAGGTGCCCATCGGGCCCTACCGCGGCGCCGGCCGGCCGCAGGGGAACTTCGTCATGGAGCGGATGATGGACCGGCTGGCGCGGCGGCTGGGGATGGACCCCGTCGAGCTGCGCCAGCGGAACCTGATCCGGCCCGAAGAGATGCCCTACGCCACCGGCCTCCCCTACCGGGGCGGTCCGGGCCGGGTGGTCTACGACTCGGGCGACTACCCGGCGGCGCTCCGCCAGGCGGTGGAGAGGGCGGACGTGGCGGGCTGGCGCGCGGAGCAGGCGCGGGCGCGCCAGGAAGGCCGCTGGCTGGGCGTCGGCGTGGCCGTCTACGTGGAGGACACCGGCGGCGGCCCCTTCGAGGCGGCCACCGCCCGCCTCGACCCCAGCGGGCGGGTGGTGGTGGCCAGCGGCTCGCCGGCCCAGGGACAGGGGCACGAGACCACCTTCGCCCGGGTGGCGGCCGACGCGCTGGGCGTCGATGCGGAGCGCGTCACCGTGGTCGCCAGCGACACCGCGCAGGTGCCGGCCGGCATCGGCACCTTCGGCAGCCGGGGAGTGGCCATGGGCGGCAGCGCGGTCCACGAGGCGGCGGTGGAGCTGCGCCGCCGCATCCTGGCGGCCGCCAGCCGCCTCCTGGAGGTGGCGGAGGAAGACCTGCTCCTGGAGGGGGGCGACGTCCGCGTGCGCGGCGTGCCGGGCCTGCGGCTCTCGCTGGCGGAACTGGCGCGGCGCCTGCGCTCGGGCGAGGCGCAGGAAGGGGGCCGGGCGCTGGTCGACCTCGCCTCCACCGTCGCCTTCGCGCCCGGCGCCCCCACCTTCGCCGACGGCGCCCACGTGGCGGTGGTGGAGGTGGACCCGGAGACCGGCGGCGTCCGTGTCCTGCGCTACGTGGTCGCACACGACTGCGGGCGGATGATCCACCCGCCGCTGGTGGAGGGACAGGTCCGCGGCGGGGTCATGTACGGCCTCAGCGGCGCGCTGCTGGAGGAGCTGGTCTACGACGAGCAGGGACAGCTCCTCACCAGCACGCTGGCGGAGTACGCGCTTCCTTCCACCGAGGAGATGCCGCCGGTGGAGATCTCCCACCTCGAGTCGCCCACGCCCCTCAACCCGCTGGGCGCCAAGGGGGCGGGCGAGGGCGGCACCATCCCGGCGCTGGCTGCTCTGGCCAACGCCGTGGAGGACGCGCTGGCGCCTCTGGGCGTGGTGGTCCGGCGCCTCCCCATGACCCCCGCGCGGGTGCGCGCCTGGGTGGAGGAGGCCGGCCGCGCGCCGGGGGAGGGCGCGGGCACGGGCCCGCACGAAGCGGAAGCCGCGCGGCGCGGCTAGAGCCGTCGTTTCCTGCAGCCGGGGCCCTCCCGGGCGGAGCCGCCGGGCGTCGGGAGGCCGCCGGCAAGCCCCGCCCGGCCGGCCCGCGCCGCCTCCGCAAAGGCGCCCGGAAAGGGGTGCGGCCGGCCGCTGCGGTCGCCCGCCTCCATCTTCTCCCTGTTTCCGCACTGAAAACCGAAACCACAGGAAGGAATGTGGCACCGGGCGGCGAACTAGCAGGCCAAAGGCCGCAATCGATTGCATAACCGCCCCGGGCGGCCGCCGTCGCCCGGGGAACGGCTCCCGCGGCGGAGCGGGCGGGGGCGGGCGGCCGGCGAAGGTCGGGGGGGAGGAGAGTTGGCAAGGCTGGTCGACCTGACGCAGAGCTGGGGCGTGCTGACGCCCACATGGCCCTACTTCCCCAGCACCAAGGTGACCAACTTCCACAGCCACCACCGGGACGGCCTGCAGAGCCAGATCATCGAGACCAACATGCACTCCGGGACGCACGTCGACGCGCCGCAGCACTTCAACCCCAGGGGCTGGTGGGTCCACGAGATCCCGCTGGACCGGCTCTACCGCCCGACGGTGGTGGTCGACCTGAGCCCCTTCGTCGACGACTACACCATCGTCGACCGGGAGATGTTCCTGGCCGCCGCCGCCAAGGCGCCCGCCATCCAGAAGGGCGACGCGGTCATCCTCTACTACAACTGGCACCGCTTCAACTGGGAGGGCGAGGAGCCCGACGAGACGCGCTACTTTTGCAAGTGCCCGGGTCCGTCGGTGGACCTGGTCACCTACCTGCTGGACGAGGTGGAGGCGCCGTGGATCGGCGCCGACGCACCCTCGGTGGAGCACCCGCTCTGGACGGCCATCCGCAACTACCGCCCCGACCTCGTCGAGGAGATGGAGCAGAAGTTCGGCAGGCCCATCGAGGAGCTGCTGCCCAGGAAGCACTTCCTTCAGAGCCACCGCCGGACGGCGGCGCGCAACGTCCTGCTGATCGAGAACATCGGTCGCGGCATCGACCAGATCGTCAACCGGAGGGTGACGGTGGGCGCCTTCCCCTGGAAGTTCTTCCGGGGCGAGTCCTCCATCTGCAGGCTGGTCGCCTTCCTGGACGACTGAGGCGGCGCGCGCGAACCCGGGAGACGGGGTGACGGAGGCCCGATGAGCCTGGCACTGAAGCGGGAGACGGCGGGACTGCCGGAGAGGATGCGCGCCCTGATCCTGGACGGGCCGCAGCGCTTCCACGTCGGCGAGCTGCCCGTGCCCCGGCCCGGGAGGGACGAGGTGCTCTGCCGCGTCCACGCGGTGGCCATCTGCGGCACCGACGTCCACATCATCGAGGGGCGCCACCCCGGCCAGTGGCCGCGGGAGTACCCGTTCGTCCCCGGCCACGAGTGGTCGGGCGAGGTGGTGGCGGCGGGCGAGCTGGCGGCCGCCTTCGGCTGGCGGCCGGGGCAGCGGGTGGCCGGCACCTCGCACGCGGGCTGCGGCTACTGCCGCATGTGCAGGGAGGGCCGCTACAACCTCTGCGAGAACTACGGGCGACCCGAGCTGGGCCACCGCCAGTACGGGCACTACAGCCAGGGCGCTTACGCGGAGTATGTGGTCCACTCCGTGAAGAGCGTCTTCCCGCTGCCCGAGGGGCTCGACCTCGACGAGGGGGCGCTGGCGGACGCCTCCAGCATCGCCCTCTGGTCGGCGGAACGCGGCGGGGTCGGCCCGGGTGACCGCGTGGCCGTGGTGGGGGCCGGCCCCATGGGCATCCTCGTCGCCCAGAGCGCGCGGGCGATGGGGGCCGGCCAGGTGCTGGTCACCGGCTCGGGCGATCGGCTCGAGCGCTCCCGTCCCTTCGCCGACAAGGTCGTCGACCACCGCCGGGTCGATGCGGTCCAGGAGGTGCGCCGGCTGAGCGGCGGCGGCGTCGACGTCGCCATCGATTGCGCGGGCACGGCGGACTCCATCCGGCAGGCGGTGGAGATGACCCGCAAGGGGGGAAGGGTGGTCTTCACCGGCGTGCCCCACGAGGCCGTGGCCCTGCCCATGCAGAAGATCGTGCTCGAGGAGATCGACCTGCGCGGGGTGCGGGCCAACCGGAACACCATGGAGCGCGTCCTGCCGCTGATGGCCGCCCGCCGCATCGACGTCGCCAGCCTCATCACCCACCACTTCCCGCTGGAGGAGTTCGCGCGCGCCTACGAGACCTTCAAGGAGCGCGTCGACGGGGCGCTCAAGGTGCTGGTCCACCCCTGACGGAGCGAGGCGAGACCCGTGCTGGCGGTCTGGATCCCCGAACCGGGACGCTTCGAGGTGCGCGACGACCTGCCCGTGCCGGAGCCGCGGGCGGGCGAGGTGCTGGTCCGCGTGACGGCCAGCATGGTCTGCGCCACCGACCGGAAGGTGCTGGAGGGGCGCTTCGCCGGCGTCCGCTATCCCCATGTTCCGGGCCACGAGTGGGCCGGGGTGGTGGAGGCGACGGGACCGGGGGTGGTCGGCTTCCGGCGCGGCGACCGGGTGGGGGTGGAGGTGCACGTGGGCTGCGGGCAGTGCCCGCCCTGCCGCGAGGGGCTCTACAACCTGTGCGAGCACTACGGCGATCCCGCCTGGGGGCACGCCCACATCGGCTTCACCATCCCCGGCGGCCTGGCCGAGTACGCCGCCGTGCCGGAGCGGAGCCTCCACCGGCTGCCGGAGGGCGTCGACGACGAGGCGGGCGCCTTCACGGACAACGTGGGCGTCGCCCTCTGGGCGGTGGAGCGGGCGGGGCTGCGCCCGGGCGAGCGGGTGGCGGTGGTCGGGCCGGGCGCCATCGGCCTGATCGCCCTCCAGGTGGCGCGGCTGACCGCCGGCCGGGTGGTGCTGGTGGGCACGCGCCCCGACCGGCTGCGCAAGGGCCTCGAGCTGGGCGCCGACGCGGTGGTGGACGTCCGCCAGGAAGCCGACCCCGAGGCGGCCGTGCGGCGCGAGCTGGGCGGGCGCGGGGCGGACGCCGCCGTCGAGTTCGCCGGCACGGCCCAGGCGGCCAGCCTGGCCGTCGGCGTCGTCCGCCGCGGCGGCCGCGTGGTGCTGGCGGGGGCGACCGGCGGCGACGCGCGGCTCGACGTGGAGCTGCCGCGCATCGTGCGGGGCCACCTGGACGTGCTGGGCTCGGTGGCCAACCCGCGCGGCGTCTCCGAGCGGGGGCTGGAGCTGATGGCGGCGGGCAGGGTCCGCGTGGCGCCCCTGGTCACCCACCGCTTCCCGCTGCGGCGCTTCGCCGAGGCCTGGGAGACCTTCGTCCAGCGGCGCGACGGGGCGATCCGCGTCCTGCTCCGGCCGGACGCCGCCTGACGGGAGGCGAGGAGGATGGCCGTGGTCCCGCTCACCATGCCGCGCATGGGCCTGACCATGGAGGAAGGCAGGCTTCTCCGCTGGCTCAAGTCGGCGGGCGATCCGGTGCGGCGCGGCGAGCCGGTGGCGGAGATCGAGACCGACAAGGCGGTCATG
This sequence comes from Bacillota bacterium, assembly GCA_029960955.1. Lineage (GTDB taxonomy): Bacteria > Bacillota > Sulfobacillia > JAIMAT01 > JAIMAT01 > JAIMAT01. Next base: position 62,909 of record JASBVS010000009.1, on the reverse strand, counting down.
GAGGTGGAGGCGCCGCTGGACGGCTTCCTGCGGGCGGTGCTGGTCCGGCCGGGGGAGGTCGTCCGCGTGGGGCGAAGCTTGGCGCTCTTCAGCGAAGGCGCGGGCGAGGAGCTGCCGCCGGCACCGGAGCGGGAGGCGCCGCGAGCCGCCCCGGGCGAGCCCGGGAGTCCGGTGGCGGCGGGCCGGCTTCCTTCGCCGGACGGCGGGGCGGTCGCGGCCGCGGCGCCCGGGAGCGCGGTCGAGCCGGAGAGGGCGGCGGTCCGCGCCTCGCCGGCGGTCCGCCGCGAGGCGCGCCGCCGCGGCATCGACCTGCGCGGCATCCGCGGCAGCGGCCCGCGGGCGGATCGTGCTGCCTGGAGGCCCCGCCGTCGTGGGCCGGTGGCGGGCGGGCGCCGCCTGGAGCTCTCCCGTATGCGGCGGGCCGTCGCCCGGAGCATGCTCCGCTCCTGGCAGACCGTGCCGCAGTTCTCGGTCAGCCGCAGCTTCGACGCCGGCGCCATCCTGGAGCTGCGCCGCGCGCTGGCGGGGCAGCGCGGGCGGGAGGGGCCGCTGCGCCTCTCGCTCACCGACTTCCTGGTGCAGGCGGTGGCGCAGAGCCTCCTCGAGTTTCCGGCGCTCAACGCCACCTTCGAGGAAGGGGCGGCACCGGGCGAGGGGGCGCTCGTCTTCCACGACGAGGTGGCGGTGGGCCTGGCGACGGTCCTGGAGGAGGGCGGCCTGCTGGTGCCGGTCCTCCACCACGCGGAGCGCCTGGCGCTGGGCGAGATCGCCTCCCGGCGGGCGCGGCTGGTGGAGGCCGCGCGGGCGGGGAGGCTTCCTCCCGAGGCGATGTCCGGCGGGACCTTCACCCTCTCCAACCTGGGCCCGTTCGGCGTCGACGCCTTCCGCGCCATCTGCAACCCGGGGGAGGCGGCCATCCTGGCCGTGGGGGCGGTGCGGGAGCAGGCGGTGGTGCGCGGGGGCGAGGTGGTGGTCCGGCCCGTGGCGACGCTGACGCTGACGGTCGACCACCGGGCGGCGGACGGCGCCGAGGCGGCGCGCTTCCTGGCCGCGCTGGTGGCGCGGCTGGAGTCGCGGGAGGGCTGGCTGCTCTTCTGAGAGCCGGCGGCACGGAGCCGGCGGCGCGCGGGTAGCGGCGGAAGGGAGGCAGGGGACGTGAGCGGGGTGGCCTTCGACCCGGCCTGGATCGTCGAGCTCTACCGGCGGATGGTGCGCATCCGCGCCTTCGAGGAGAAGGCGGCGGAGCTCTACCAGAAGGGGGCGCTGCCGGGCTTCCTCCACTCCTCGGTGGGCCAGGAGGCGGTGCCCGTGGGCGTCTGTGCCTGGCTGGAGCGGGATGACCTGATCACCTCCACGCACCGCGGGCACGGGCACATCCTGGCCAAGGGCGCCGACCCGGCGCGCATGTTTCTCGAGCTCTACGGGAGCGAGGAAGGGTACAACCGCGGCAAGGGCGGCTCCATGCACATCATGGACTTCTCCATCGGCGTGCTGGGCGCCAACGGCATCGTCGGGGCCGGCATCCCCATCGCCGCGGGCGCCGGCATCTCGCTGCAGAACCGCGGCTCGGACCGGGTGGTCGCCTGCTTCTTCGGCGACGGCGCCGTCACCACCGGCGCCTTCCACGAGGGGGTCAACATGGCCGCCATCTGGGAGCTGCCCGTCGTCTTCGTCTGCGAGAACAACCAGTACGCCGAGTCGACGCCCCACCGGACGGTGGACCGGGCGCCGGACCTGACCGTCCGCGCCCAGGGCTACGGCATCCCCGGCGAGCTGGTCGACGGCAACGACCTCTTCGCCGTCCTGGAGGCGGCGCAGAGGGCGGTGGAGCGGGCGCGCCGGGGCGGGGGGCCGACGCTCCTGGAGTGCCGCACCTACCGCTGGTACGGCCACTACATCGGCGACCCGGCGGTCTACCGGAGCGACGAGGAAGTCGCCTCCTGGAAGGCGCGCGACCCGCTGCGGCGGGTGGCCGCCTGGCTGCTGGAGCAGGGCGCGCTGGACGAGGAGGGCGAGGCCCGCCTGCGCGCCGAGGTGGAGGCCGAGATCGAGGCGGCCGCCGAGGCTGGCGCCCGCGGCCGCCGGCCGGCTCCGGAGAGCGCGCTGGAGGACGTCTACGCCGGTTGAGGGAGGCCGCGCGCGGAGCGGTGGCGGAAGGGGGCGACGGTGCCGGTGCGCGAGCTGACGATGCGCGAGGCGCTGCGGGAGGCGCTGGCGGAGGAGATGGAGCGCGATCCGTCCGTCTTCCTCCTGGGCGAGGACATCCAGGATCCCATGGGCGGCTCCTACAAGGTGACGCTGGGCCTCTCCACCCGGTTCGGCACGCGCCGGGTGCGGAACGCGCCCATCTCCGAGGCGGCCATCGTCGGCGCCGGGGTGGGGGCGGCCGTCACCGGTTCGCGACCGGTGGTCGAGGTCATGTACGTGGACTTCCTGGAGATCGCCATGGACCAGCTGGTCAGCCAGGCCGCGAAGATCCGCTACATGTCCGGCGGCCAGGTGGCGGTTCCGCTGACCGTCCGCTGCCAGGGCGGGCCGGGCCGCTCGGCGGGCCCGCAGCACTCGCAGCTCCTGGAAGCCTGGTTCGCCCACGTCCCCGGGTTGAAGGTGGTCGTCCCCTCCACCCCGCGGGACGGGAAGGCGCTCCTCAAGGCGGCCATCCGGGATCCCGACCCGGTGGTCTTCTTCGAACCCAACGTGCTCTACAACAGCCGCGGGCCGGTGCCCGACCCGGGCGCCGACGAGGTGGCGCCGCTGGGGAAGGCCGACGTCAAGCGCCCCGGCCGCGACGTCACGGTGGTCACCTACGGGGCCATGGTGGCCATGGCGCTGGAGGCGGCCGAGCGCCTCGCCCGCGAGGACGGGGTGGAGGCCGAGGTGATCGACCTGCGCACCGTCAGCCCGTGGGACCGGGAGACGGTCCTGGCTTCCTTCCGGAAGACGCGGGCGCTGGTGGTGGCCCATCAGGCGGTCCGTCAAGGGGGGATGGGAGCGGAGATCGCGGCGACCGTCTACGAGGAAGCGCTGGACGAGGTGGACGTGGAGATCGCCCGCGTCGGCGCGCGCTTCGCGCCCACGCCCTTCGCGCCCGAGCTGGAGCGCTACGTCGTTCCGGGGGTGGAGGAGATCGTGGCGGCGGCGCGGGCGACGCTGGAGCGGGCGGGACGCGCGGGCCTGCTGGCCCGCCGCTGACGGCGCCCGCACCCGGCCGCCGGCCGTGGCGGGGCGGCACTGGTGTAGCCCGCGGGAATTGCGCAGAACGAATAGGATATTCACGATCTCCCCGGCTCGGGAGGGTCGGGGAGAGGGGGAGGCGAGAGAGATGCGGGGTCGCTTCTGGCGACGTGGGGTCCTCCTGGGGGCCGCGGCCTCGGTGTTCTTCCTGGCCGCCTGCGGAGGCGGGGGGCAGACCGGAAGCGCCCCCGCCGCCTCCGGGGGCGGCGGCGGCAACACCGCTGCGAAGGCGCCGATCCGGATCGGCATCTCGCTGCCGCTGACCGGCTCCTTCTCCGACCCGGGCACCGCCGCGCACAAGGGTTACCAGGTCTGGCAGAAACTCGTGAACGCCAACGGGGGTCTCCTGGGGCGGCAGGTCCAGCTGGTGGTCAAGGACGACCAGAGCGACGTCAACACCATCGTGGCCGACTACAACGCCCTGATCAGCCAGGAGAAGGTCGACCTGCTGCTGGGCACCTTCTCCTCGAAACTGAACCTTCCGGCCTCGGCGGTGGCGGAGAAGGCGCACATGGTCTACGTCGAGCCGGCGGGCGGCTCGCCGGAGATGTTCAGCCGGCACTTCCACTTCCTCTTCTTCGCCCAGCAGGCGACGGCGCCGCACCAGGCGGACCTCTTCGCCCACTGGGTCTGCGGCCTGCCGGCCGACCAGCGGCCCAAGACGGGCGCCTATCCCTCGCAGGACGACCCCTTCACGTCGCCGGTGATCGACGGCATCCGGACGCAGCTGGAGGCCTGCGGGGTGAAGACGGTCTACAAGCAGATCTACCCGCCGGACACGACCAACTTCGACACCATCGCCCAGGCGATCAAGGCCAGCGGCGCGGAGCTCGTGGCCGAGGGCGCCGTCTTCACGGACGGAGTCGGCCTCATCCGCTCGTTCCAGAAGGTGGGTTACAGCCCGAAGGTGCTCTTCGAGACGTCGGCGCCCTCGGAGACCGACCAGTTCAAGGGCGCCATCGGCGTGGCCAACACCGAGGGGATCTTCTTCACCACCAGCTGGAGCCCCGCCGCCTCCTACCCGATGAACAGGGAGTTCCTGGACACCTACCACCAGATGTTCAACGGCGAGGAGCCGGCGGAGGACGCGGCCGACGCCTTCGCCGCCGCGCAGGTGCTCCAGGCGGCGGTGGAGGCGGTGGGCTCGCTGGACCAGGAGAAGATCGCGGACTGGCTCCACAGCCACACCGTGCAGACCATCCTCGGGCCGCTCAGCTGGGACGCCGACGGCGCGCCGCAGCAAGCTTTCATCCTCGCCCAGTGGCAGGGCGGGGCGCCGCAGGTGGTGCTGCCGGAGGCGGTCGCCACCTCGCGGCAGATCGTCTTCCCCAAGCCGGGCTGGAAGTAGCCGCGGGGCGCCGGGGGGCGCGGGGCCGGGTTCGGCCCCGCCCCTCCCGGGCGCTCCGGACGCGACGCGGAGAGAGGCGAGGGGGCGGGATCGGATGGCGTTCGTGCAGACGCTGCTGCTGGGGGTGCTGGTGGCCGGCGTCTACGCCCTGATGGCCTCCGGGCTGACACTGATCTTCGGCGTGATGAACATCGTCAACGTGGCCCACGGGGCGATGCTGGTCGTCTCGGCCTTCGTCACGTGGGCGCTCTGGCGCGCGACGGGGCTCGACCCGCTCCTCCTGGCGCTGGCCACCACGCCCCTGATGTTCGGCTTCGGCTGGCTCGTCCACCGGCTCCTCATCCGGCGGCTGGGGGGCGATCCCGCCACCATGGCGGTGCTCCTCACCTTCGCCCTGGCCGTGGCCGTCGAGGGCCTCCTCGGGCTGGTCTGGAGCGGGGACTACCGGGCGGTGACGCCTTCCTACGTCGCACGGTCGGTCCGCCTGGGGCCCTTCTTCCTGCCCGAGGCGCAGCTCTACGCCGGCCTGCTGGCGGTGGCGGTGCTGCTGGCGCTCCACCTGGTCCTGGCCCGGACGCGGGTGGGCTGGGCGATCCGCACCGCCACGGAGAACCCGCAGCTGGCGGCCCTGGTCGGCGTCGACCCGGAGCGCGTGCGGGCCCTGGCCTTCGCCATCGGCGCGGCGACGGCCGGCGCCGGCGGCTCGATGCTCAGCGTGCTCTACCCCTTCTCGCCGGCCTCGCATTACCTCTGGATCTCGCGGCTGCTGGGCATCGTCGTCCTGGGCGGCATGGGAAGTCTCCCCGGCGCGGCGCTGGGGGCGCTGGTCCTGGGCGTGGCCGAGACGCTCACCTCCACCTACGTCTCGGTGAAGTGGGCGACCGGGGTCTTCTACCTGGTGATCTTCGTCGTCCTCCTGCTGCGGCCGCAGGGTCTCCTGGGGCTCCGGCTGCGGCAGGACGTCCCGCAATAGGGGGTGAGGCCGTGGGTCGGGCGAGCGAGGCCGGCTCGCGGGCGGCCGGCGGAGGGACGGGGGTCCGTCTGCGGCACGCGGTCGTGGCGGCGGCCGCGGTGCTGGCCGCGCTCTTCCCGCTGGCGGTCCGGAACGACTTCTTCCTCAACATGCTCATCCTGACCTGCCTGCTGGTGGTCCTGTCCAGCGGCTGGAACGTGGTCTCGGGATACGCCGGCTACGTCTCGCTGGGACACAGCGCCTTCCTGGGCGTGGGGGCCTACACGGTGGCGTTGCTGGCGCTTCGCTGGCAGCTCTCGCCCTTCCTCCTGGCGCCGTTGGGGGCGCTGGCGGCGGCGGTGCTGGCGGCGGTGGTGGGCCTGGTGATGATGCGCGCGCGGGGGCACGCCTTCGTCATCATGACCATCGCCTTCCTTTTCATCATGCAGCTGGTGACGCTCAACGCCTCCTTCACCAACGGTTCCCACGGCCTGACGCTGCCGCTTCCCACCTGGAGCCGGCAGTGGCAGAACGTCCCCTTCTACTACGCCATGGCGCTGCTGGCCGCGCTCTCCGTGGGCCTCTCCGCCTGGGTCCGGCGGACCAAGTTCGGGCTGGGCCTGCTGGCCATCCGCGAGGACGAGGAGAAGGCCGCGGCCATGGGCGTGCCGACCGGCATCTACAAGGTGAGCGCCTTCGCCGCCAGCACCTTCCTGGTGGGCGCCGCCGGCGGCGTCTACGCCTACTACCTGACCTTCATCGACCCGCTGGGGCTCTTCAACATCATCGTCAGCGTGCAGACGGTGCTGGCCGTGATGCTGGGCGGCCGCGGAACGGTCTGGGGTCCGGTGCTGGGCGCCTTCGTGGTGGAGCCGCTCAGCGAGCTGGCCAACACGTACTTCGGCGCCAGCCAGGTGCACCTGGTGCTCTTCGGGGCGCTGATGATGCTGGTCGTCCTCTTCCTGCCGAGGGGCGTCCTGCCGACGCTGGCCGAGCGGCTGGAGAGGCGGAGGCGGCTGCGGGCCGCGGCGGCGGAGGCCGGGGCGCCCGTCCGCCTGGCGGAGGTGGGCGAGGGCGGCGCCCGGCAGGACGGCCGCGAGGGGGCGATGACGTGACGGACGAGAGGAGGCCGCCCGAGGCGGAGGAGGGAGGGGCGATCCTGGAGGTCCGCGCCCTGAGGAAGCGCTTCGGCGGCGTGGCCGCCGTCGACGACTGCAGCTTCCGGGTGCCGCGGGGGAGCGTCACCGGCCTCATCGGCCCCAACGGCTCGGGCAAGACGACGGTCTTCAACCTGATCACCGGCATGCTCCGGCCCGACGGCGGCGAGATCCTGCTGGAAGGACGGCGGATCGACGGGCTGCCCCCCTGGGAGCGGACCTGGCGCGGGCTCGGCCGGACCTTCCAGATCGCCCGGCTCTTCCGGGAGATGACCGTCCTGGAGAACGTGGTCGTGCCGCTGCGCGACTTCCGGCTGCGGCGGATGGCGGAGAGCGCGGTGGCCGGGGAGGAGCGACGGCGGGCGGGGGAGCTGCTGGAGCGGGTGGGGCTCGCCCGCTTCTGCGACGAGCTCGCCGGGCGGCTCTCCTACGGCCAGCAGAAGCTGCTCGAGCTGGCCCAGGCGCTCGTCCTGCGGCCCCGGCTGGTGCTCCTCGACGAGCCCGCCTCCGGCGTCAACCCCCGCATGATCGAGCGCATGGCGGAGCTGATCCGCGAGTTCCACCGCGAGGGGACCGACTTCCTGGTGGTCGAGCACAACATGCCGCTGGTGATGGACCTCTGCGACCACGTCCTGGTGCTCGCCGGCGGAAGAGTGATCGCCCGGGGCAGCCCGCTGGCCGTCCGCTCGGACCCGGCGGTGCTCGAGGCCTACCTGGGCGGATAGGGGGGAGGGCGATGCTCGACCTGGAGAACGTCTACGCCGGCTACGGTGCCGGCGACATCCTGCAGGGGACCAGCCTGGCGGTGCCGGCGGGCGCGATCACCTGCGTGGTGGGCCCCAACGGCGCCGGCAAGTCGACGGTGCTGAAGACGATCAGCGGGCTCCTGCGGCCGCGGGCGGGGGAGGTCCGCTACCGCGGCCGCCGCATCGACGGGCTGAGCGCCCCCGAGATCCTGCGCGCGGGGATCGTGCAGGTGCCGCAGTCCGGTATCGTCTTCCCTTCCATGTCGGTGAGGGAGAACGTCCTGATGGGCGGCTTCGTCCTGCGCGACCGGCGGCTGGTGGAGCGGCGGCTGCGGGCGGTGGAGGAGCTCTTCCCCCTGGTGCGGGAACGCGCCCGCGAGCGGGCGGCGACGCTCTCGGGCGGGCAGCAGCGGATCGTGGCCTTCGCGCGGGCGCTGATGCTGGATCCCGAGCTGATCCTGCTGGACGAACCCTCCACCGGCCTCGACCCGCGCAGCCTGGCCCACGTCTTCGAGGCGGTCGGCCGCATGCGCGCGGCGGGGAAGACCGTGCTGATGGTGGAGCAGAACGTCCGCGCGGGCCTGGGGGTGGCCGACCGGGCGGTGGTGATGGAGAGCGGGCGCGTGGTGCTGGAAGGAAGCGCCCTGGCGATCCGCGAGGAGCCCGAACTGGCCAGCCTCTACCTGGGCGGTGCGGTGGCCCGGCCGGCCACCGGGTGACGCGGGTGGAGCCGGCCGAGGGCGCCGTGGCGGAGAGCCGGGGCGTGCGGCCGCTGGGCCTCTTCCGGGCGCCCGGTCCCGCCGGCGGGATGCAGCTGATGGTCTACCGCGGCCACCTCTACCTCGGGCGGCTGGGGCCGGGCGCGGGAGTGGACGTCTTCGACGTCCGCGACCCCGCACGCCCGCGCTGGCTGGGCAGCGTGGCCGCGCAGGCCGGCGCCTACACGGCCAAGGTGCAGACGGCCGACGACCTGCTGCTGGTCAGCTACGAGCAGCGGGACGAGCCGGCCTCCCGGACGGGGCTGGGAGTCTTCGACCTCTCCGATCCCGCGCGACCGCGGCCCCTGGGCTTCCTGGAGACCGGCGGGCGGGGCGTCCACCGCATGTGGTACGCGGGAGGGCGCTACGCCTACGTCTCGGCGGTGCCCGCCGGCTTCCGCGAGCGGCTCCTGCTGGTGGTCGACCTGGCCGACCCGCGGCGCCCCGAGGCCGTGGGGCGCTGGGCGGTGGAGGAGGCGCCGGCGGCGGCCGGCCCGGAGGGGAGGGGGGCTCCCCTGCGCTACAACGTGCACCACGCGGTCGTCGCCGGCGAGAGCGCCTACGCGGGCTGCTGGGACCTGGGGGCGGTGATCCTGGACGTCTCCGATCCGAGGCGACCGCGCGAGGTGGCGCGGATGACGGGCTGGGCGCCGGAGGACGGAGGCCATACGCACACCGCGCTGCCGCTTCCCGGCAGGAAGCTCGCGGCGGTGAGCGACGAGGCGACGGCGGAGGACGGGCGGGAGACGCCGAAGACGGTGCGCCTCTTCGACCTGCGGGACGAGCGCCGCCCGCGGCTGCTGGCCCGCATCCCCCCGCCCGCCGGCCGCTACGCGGGACGGGGCGGGCGCTTCGGCGCGCACAACCTGCACGAGAACCGGCCCGGCGCCTTCCGGTCGGAGACGCTCCTCTTCGCCACTTTCTTCAGCGCGGGCCTCCGCGTCTACGACATCTCGCGGCCGAGCCAGCCCGTGGAGGCGGCCTGCTTCCTTCCCGAACCTCCGCCCGGCCAGCCCGTGGCCCAGGTGAACGACCTCTTCGTGGACGAGGGGGGACTCGTCTACCTGAGCGACCGCAGGCACGGCGGGATCTGGCTGGTGGAGCTCTCCTAGCGCCCCGGCGGGAGCGCGGTGGCGGAGGCTAGAATGGCCCGGGAGGAAGGACGCCATGCCCAAGCGCCCGGTGACGGTCCGCGACGTCGCGGCCCGCGCCCAGGTCGATCCGTCGACGGTCTCCAGGGTCCTGGCGGGGAAGCCCGCGCGGAGCGAGACGCGCCAGCGGGTGCTCCAGGCGGCCGCCGAGCTGGGCTACTCGCCCAACGCCATCGCCCGGAGCCTGCGGCTGCGCCATACCTTCACCGTTGGCGTGCTGGTGCCGGACATCACCAACCCCTTCTTCGCCGAGGTGATCGACGGCGCCCAGGCGGAAGCCGAACAGCACGGGTACTTCCTGTTGCTGATGAACACCCACGAGGACGTGGGCACCGCCCAGGCCTACCTGCGGGTGCTGGAGGAGAGCCGCGTCGACGGGCTGATGCTGGCCACCGCTCTCACCCAGGACCGGCTGATCGAGGAGCTGCGCCGCAAGCAGGTCCCCTTCGTCCTGGTCAACCGCCGGACGCAGGAGGAGGCGGACCACTACGTCATCGTCGACGGCCAGAAGGGCGCCTACATGGCGGTGGAGCACCTCGTGCGCCTGGGGCACCGCAGGATCGCCCACATCACCGGTCCGCTCTACGCCAACACCGCCCTGGAGCGGCTGCAGGGCTACCGGCTCGCCCTCCAGGAGTTCGGCCTCGACTTCGCGGACGGCTACGTGGTGGAGGCGCAGTTCCAGCAGGCGAGCGGCCGCCGGGCGATGGAGCGGCTGCTCGCGCTCCGGCCGCGGCCGACGGCGGTCTTCTGCGCCAACGACCTGATCGCCCTGGGCGCGCTCTCCGCCTGCCACGCGGCCGGCCTGCGCGTGCCCGGGGACGTCTCGCTGGTCGGCTTCAACGACATCGAGCTGGCCTCCCAGATCAGCCCGCCGCTGACGACCATCGCCGCCTGGCCGCGGCGCATGGGGGCCGAGGGGGCGCGGATGCTGATCGACCGGATCGCCGGCAGGACTCCCTCCAGCCGCCACGTGGTGCTGGAGCCCCGGCTGGTCGTCCGCGCCTCCTCCGGGCCGGCGCCGGCGGAGGGCTAGGCGCCGGGCGGCGTCGCCGGCCCGCGCACGGCCGCCGCCAGGCGCAGGACCGCGGCCACCGCCTCCTCCACTCCGCTGGCGCGCAGGACGGGGTCCGGGCCGCCGTGGGGGTCGCGAAACTCCCAGGTGGCCAGCCCGACCACGGGCTTGCCCGTCCGCACCGCCAGGGCGATCTCGGAGAGCGTTCCGAAACCGCCACCGATGGCCAGGAGGGCGTCGCCGGCGCGGACCAGGAGGGCGTTCCGCATCTCGCCCAGGCCGGTGGGAAGGGCGACGGTCAGGTCGGGCGCCGCGCCCGCGAGGGAGTCGCCCGCCAGCAGGCCGACCACGAGGCCGCCCGCCGACCGCGCGCCCTCGGCCACCGCCGCCATCACGCCGCCGTAACCCCCGCAGAGCACCACGGCACGCGCCTCGGCCAGGAGCTCGCCGGCCCGCCTGGCGAGGGCCGCCTCCTCCGGGGTGCACTCGTGCCCGCCGGCCACGGCGATGCGCAGCGGAGCCGCGCCCCGGCCGGCCGCCTCCTCCTCCACAGGAAGGTCACCTCCGGCGCCTCCGACCGGCGGGCGGCCGCCCCACCGAACGGTGGCGCCAACTCCGCCCGTTCGGCTCCCCGCCCGCCTTGCTAATGAAAGTAACTTTTATTCAAATAGAGGCGAGGAGGGAGGGCATGTGATCCCGGCCGCCTTCGATTATGCCGCGCCCGGCTCGCTTCCGGAGGCCGTGGAGCTGCTGAGGCGCCACGGCGAGGAGGCCAAGGTGATCGCGGGAGGCCAGAGCCTGATCCCGGCCATGCGCTTCCGCCTGGCGCGGCCCGGGGTGCTCGTCGACATCCAGCGGATCCCCGGGCTCGACTTCCTGGCGGAGGAGGAAGGGGTGCTGCGCATCGGCCCGCTGGTGCGCCACGCGGAGATGGAGGCCTCGCCGCTCATCCGCGACCGCTACCCGCTCCTGGCGGAGACGGCGAGCGTGGTCGCCGACCCGCTGGTCCGCAACCTGGGGACGGTCGCCGGCTCCCTGGTCCACGCCGACCCCGCGGGGGACTGGGGGGCGGCGCTGCTGGCGGCCAGGGCGCGGGTGGTGCTGACGGGTCCGGGGGGCGAGCGGGAGCTTGCGCTGGAGGACTTCCTGGTCGACACCTTCACCACCGCCATCTCGCCCGACGAGATCCTGACCGAGATCCGGGTGCCGGCGCCCGCGCCGCGCAGCGGCGGCGCCTACCTGAAGATCGAGCGGAAGGTGGGCGACTTCGCCACCGCCGCCGTGGGCGTCCAGGTCGCCTTCGACGCCGATGGGAGGTGCACGGCCGCGGGCGTCGGCCTCTGCGCCGTCGGCCCCACCTCGCTCCGCGCCCGCGAGGCGGAGGCGTTCCTCGCGGGGAAGCGCTTCGAGCCGGAGGTGCTGGAGAGGGCGGGGGAGCTGGCGGCGGCGGCTTCCTCGCCGGTGGCCGACACGCGCGGCTCGGAGGCGTACAAGCGCGACATGGTGCGGATCCTGACCGTCCGGGCGCTGGCCCGGGCGGCCGAGCGCGCCCTGGCTGCGTGAGCCGCGAGGGGGAGGCGAGAGGAGTGAAGCGGGAGCTGACCCTGACCATCAACGGGCAGCCGTATACCGGCGTCGTGGAGCCCAGGAGGCTTCTCGTCCACTTCATCCGCGAGGAGGCGGGCCTGACCGGGACGCACGTGGGCTGCGACACGACCAGCTGCGGCGCCTGCACGGTCCTCCTGGACGGGCGCCCGGTCAAGTCGTGCACGCTCTTCGCCGTCCAGGCCGAGGGGCATGCCGTCACCACCGTGGAGGGGCTGGCGCGCGAGGGCGAGCTCCACCCGCTGCAGCAGGCCTTCTGGGAGCAGCACGGGCTGCAGTGCGGCTACTGCACGCCCGGCATGCTCATGACCGGGGCGGCGCTCCTCGAGCGCCGGCCCGATCCGGGCGAGGAGGAGATCCGCCGCGCCATCTCCGGCAACCTCTGCCGCTGCACCGGCTACCAGAACATCGTCAGGGCGATCCAGGAGGCGGCGCGGGCGATGCGCGGCGCGGCCGAGCCGGTGTCCGCGGGCCAGGGCGCGGCCGGCGCGGCCAGCGCGGCCAGGGGAGGGATGGTCCCGTGAGCGCGGTGCAGGCGACGGACGTGATCGGGCAGCGGATCAAGCGGAAGGAAGACCCGCGCTTCATCCAGGGGCTGGGCCGCTACGTCGACGACATCACCCTGCCCCGCATGGTCTACATGGCGCTGGTCCGCAGCCCGTACGCCCACGCGCGCCTGAAGGCGATCCGCACGGAGGCGGCGCTGGCGATGCCCGGGGTGCTGGCGGTCATCACCGGCGCCGACCTGGAGAAGGCGGGGCTGGCCTGGATGCCGACCCTGGCCGGCGACCGCCAGATGGTGCTGGCCACGGGCAAGGTCCTCTTCCAGTACCAGGAAGTCGCCGCGGTGGTGGCGGAGACGCGCGAGGCCGCCTTCGACGGCGCCGAGGCGGTGGAGGTGGAGTACGAGCCGCTGCCGGCCGTGGTCGACCCCTTCGCCAGCCTCCGCCCGGAGAGCCCGCTCCTGAGGGAGGACCGGGAGGAGAAGACGAACCACATCTGGCACTGGGAGGCGGGCGAGCGCGAGGCGACGGAGGCGGCCATCCGCTCGGCCGACGTGGTGGTGCGCCAGGACGTGGTCTTCCAGCGCGTCCATCCGGCCCCGCTGGAGCCCTGCGGCTGCGTCGCCGACTACAACCGGGGGACGGGCCGGCTGACGCTCTACGTCACCTCCCAGGCGCCGCACGCCCACCGGACGCTCCTCTCCATGGTGAGCGGCCTGCCCGAACACATGATCCGCGTCATCTCGCCGGACGTGGGCGGCGGCTTCGGCAACAAGGTGGCGATCTACCCGGGTTACGTCTGCGCGGTCGTCGCTTCGCTGCGCCTCGGGCGGCCGGTCAAGTGGGTGGAGACGCGGACCGAGAACCTGACCTCGACGCAGTTCGCCCGGGACTACCACATGACGGCGGAGATCGCAGCCGGCCGCGACGGCCGGGTGAAGGCGCTGCGCGTCAGGGCGCTGGCCGACCACGGCGCCTTCGACGCCCAGGCCAACCCCACGCGCTACCCGGCGGGGCTCTTCAGCATCTGCACCGGCTCCTACGACTTCCCCACCGCCTTCGCCGAGGTGGACGCGGTCTACACCAACAAGGCGCCGGGCGGGGTCGCCTACCGCTGCTCCTTCCGGGTGACGGAGGCTTCCTATCTGATCGAGCGGACGATGGACGTGCTGGCGGACGAGCTGGGCATCGACCCGGCCGAGCTGCGGCGGCGGAACTTCGTGCCGCCGGCCAAGTTCCCCTACCGGTCGGCGCTGGGCTGGACGTACGACAGCGGCGACTACGCCAAGGCGCTCGACCTGGCGCTGGAGACCGTGGGGTACGAGGAGCTGCGCCGCGAGCAGGAGGAGCGGCGCCGGCGCGGCGAGCTGATGGGGATCGGCCTCTCCAGCTTCACCGAGATCGTCGGCGCGGGGCCCAACCACCTCTTCGACATCGCCGGCATCAAGATGTTCGACAGCTGCGAGCTGCGCGTCCATCCCACCGGCAAGGTGCTGGCCCGCTTCGGCACGCGCCACCAGGGCCAGGGGCACGAGACCACCTTCGCCCAGGTGGTCGCCCAGGAGCTGGGCCTCTCCGTCGACGACGTCATCGTCGAGGAAGGGGACACGGACACGGCGCCCTACGGCCTGGGCACCTACGGAAGCCGCAGCACGCCCACCGCGGGCGCGGCGGCGGCGCTGGCCGCCCGCCGGGTGCGGGAGAAGGCGCTCAAGATCGCGGCCCACCTGCTGGAGTGCGGCGAGGAAGACGTGCAGTGGGCGGACGGCCGCTTCCAGGTGCAGGGCGCGCCCGCGCGCAGCGTCACCATGAAGGACGTGGCCTTGGCCGCCTACACCAACCCGCCGCCGGGGCTGGAACCCGGTCTGGAGGCCGTCTTCTACTACGATCCGCCCAACCTGACCTTCCCCTTCGGCACCTACGTCTGCGTCGTCGACATCGACAAGGGGACGGGCGACGTCAAGGTGCGCCGCTTCGTGGCGGTGGACGACTGCGGCACGGTGATCAACCCCATGATCGTCGAGGGCCAGATCCACGGCGGGCTGACCGAGGGCTTCGGCATCGCCTTCATGCAGGAGATCAAGTACGACGAGGACGGCAACTGCCTCTCGGGCAACTTCACCGAGTACCTGCTGCCCACCGCCGTCGAGACGCCGCGCTGGGAGACGGCGCGCACCGTCACCCCCTCGCCGCACCATCCCATCGGCGCCAAGGGCGTCGGCGAGTCGCCCAACGTGGGCTCGCCCGCCGCCTTCGTCAACGCCGTGGTCGACGCGCTCTCGCCGCTGGGCGTGCGGCACATCGACATGCCCGTCACCCGGGAGAAGGTCTGGTCCATCCTGCGTAGCCATGGCATCCGGGGGTGAGCGGCGGTGAACATGCGCTTCGAGGGGAGCGAGAGCATCCGCCGGCGCCGGGAGGAGGTCCGCGCCTTCCTCCTCGCCCCGGAACGGGTGGGTCGCTGCCTGCCCGACCTGCAGGAGCTGGAGGTGGCGGACGAGGCCCACTTCACGGCCCACGTGCGGGTGGGCGTCGGTCCGGTGCGGGGGCGCCTCCGCCTGGACGTCGCCCTGGAGCCGGGGGAGGACGACGCCGAGGCCCGCATCTCCATCCAGGGGAGCGGCCTGGGAAGCGGCCTGACGGTCCGGAGCTCGGCCCGCCTGACGCCCGTGGACGGGCAGACGGAGGTGGCCTGGCAGGCGGAAGCCTCGGTGAGCGGCACCCTGGCCACCGTGGGGGGGCGGCTCCTGGAGGGGCAGGCGCGCAAGGTGGTGGAGCAGATGTTCGGCGCGATCCGGCGCGAGCTGGAGGCGGAGCCGGCGGGCGAGGCGGGGTGATCCGGCCTTGATCGGGCAGGCGTTGGGCGGCGAGGAGCTGATCCGACTCGTCGACGAGCTGGAGGCCCGCGGCGAACCGTACGCCGTGGCCACGGTGGTCGCGCGCCGGGCCCCCGTCTCCGCCCGCGTGGGCGACCGGGCGGTGGTCACCGCCGACGGGCGGATGACCGGCTGGGTGGGCGGTGCCTGCTCCCAGTCGGCGGTCCGCCGCGAGGCGCTGGCGGCCATCCGCTCCGGCCGGCCGCGCCTTCTCCGGCTGGCGACGCGCGAGGAAGCGACGCCCCTCCCCGCGGAGAGCGGCGTCGCGGAGGGGGAGGAGGCGGCCGTGGCGCTCACCTGCCCCAGCGGCGGCGCCATGGAGGTCTTCATCGAGCCCCGGGTGGCCCCGCCCCGGCTGGTCGTCGTCGGCGAGACGCCGCTGACGCGCGCCCTCGTCCGCATGGGCGAGACGGTGGGCTTCGACGTGGCGGCGCTCCCCGGGCGGGGCGAGCCGGCGCAGGAGGCGCCCGGCTCCGCCGCGCCCGCCGCCCCCCGGGGGGACGGCCGGCCGCCGGGGCTCGAGGCGCTGCCGGAGCTGGTCCGCGACCGGCCCGCCTACGTGGTGGTCGCCTCGGCCGGCATCTGCGACGAGGAGGCGCTGGCCCTGGCGCTGCGCACGGAGGCGCGCTACGTGGGGCTCGTGGCCAGCCGCCGGCGGGCCCGGGCCGTCCGCGAGGTGCTCGCGGGCTGGGGGCTGGAGGAAGCGCAGCTGGCTCGCATCCGCAACCCCGCCGGCCTCGACATCGGCGCGGCCACCCAGGAGGAGATCGCGCTCTCCATCCTGGCCGAGCTGGTGGCGGAGCGGCGCCGGGCCGAGCGGGCCGCGCCGCGACGGGAGGCCGAGCCCGGGCAGGCGCCGCCGGTTGCCGAGGACCCGGTCTGCGGCATGCAGGTGGAGGTGGACGCGCAGGCGCTGCGCGCCGAGTACGCAGGGGGTCTCTTCTACTTCTGCGGCGAGCCCTGCCGGCAGCGCTTCCTCCGGGAGCCGGAGCGCTATCTTCCCGGCGGCGCCCCGCCGGCGGCCGCCGGAGACGGCTCCGGGGCCGGGGCGGCGGGCTTCGGGGGGCGGTGAGGATGGGCACCGAGGCGAAGGCGCGCCGGCTCGCGACCCTCCTCGAGATGAGCTCGCTGCTCGCCTCGCAGCTCGACCTGGGCGTTCTTCTGCAGACGGTGGTCGACAGCGCCCGCGACCTCTGCAGCGCCGACATCAGCGGGCTGCTCGTGCTCGACGAGGACGAGCCCGACCGGTACGGCGGCTTCTGGGTCTCCGGCTGGGAGACGCCGCCCGCCCACTACCCCACCGGGGCGGGGCTCTTCAACCTGCCGCTCAAGACCGGCTGCCCGCTCCGTGTGGACGACGTCCCCAGCCACCCGCTGGCGGTGGGGACGCCGCCGGGCCACCCGCCGGTGGGACCCTTCCTGGGCGTGCCGCTCCGCTTCCAGGAGCAGATCCTGGGCACGCTCTTCGTCGCCAACCTGACGGGCGGGCACCCCTTCAGCCGCGAGGACGAGGAACTGATGGTGGCCTTCGCGGCGCACGCGGCGGTCGCCATCCACAACGCCCGCCTCTACCAGCAGGCCGAGGAGCTGGCGGTCTTGCGGGAGCGGCAGCGGCTGGCCATGGAGCTCCACGACACCGTCGCGCAGATCTTCTTCCGCATCGGCCTCGAGGCCGAGCGCCTGCGCGAGCTGCTGCCCGAGGACCAGCGGGAGCGGCTCGCCTCCATCGCAGCCCTCGCTTCCCGGGGCTCCGCCGCCGTCCGCGCGGCCATCGCCGAGCTCCACGAGCGGGGCGGCCTGCCGGAGGAAGCCGGCCTCTACGAGCTCCTCACCTCGCTCACCGAGGAGTTCAAGGCGCAATTCGGCTTCGAGGTGGGCCTCATCGTCACGGGTCCGGTCCACCGGGTGACCGCGCCGGTGCGGGAGCTGATCCACCGGGCGGCGCGGGAGGCGCTGACCAACGTGGCCAAGCACGCGCGCGCCCGCATGGCGGTGGTCAACCTGGCCGTCGACGGCTCGTCCGTCCGGCTGACGGTGCAGGACGACGGCGTCGGCCCGGACGCCGGCGCCCTGCGGCAGGCCGGCCGCGGACAGCGCTTCGGCCTGGCCGGTATCCGCCGGCTGGCCGGGCGGCTGGGAGGGGGCGCCGAGCTGCGCGCCGGCGTCGACGGCGGCTGCGTGCTGCGCGTCTGGGCGCCGCTGGAGCCCGGGCGGTGCCCGCCGGGGGAGGTCCGCGTTGCCACGGATACGGGTGCTGGTGGTGGATGACCACGAGATCGTGCGGCAGGGCGTCTCCGCACTGCTGGCTGCCGAGCGGGACCTGGAGGTGGTCGGCGCGGTGGGCTCCGCCGAGGAGGCGGTGGCCGCGGCGGCGCGCAGCGGGCCGGACGTGGCCGTGGTCGACATCCGCCTGGGCGGCATGAGCGGCATCGAGCTCTGCCGCCAGATGCGCGACCGCTGCCCCGGCACCGCTGTGCTCATCCTGAGCAGCTTCATCAGCGACACGCTGGTGCGGGAGTGCGTCGAGGCGGGCGCGCGGGGCTACCTGCTCAAGGACGTGGAAGGCTTCGACCTGGTCCGGGCCGTGCGGGCGGTGGTGCGGGGGGACGCCGCCCTGGCGCCGCAGGCGGCCGCTCTCCTCATGGAGACGGTCAAGGAGCGCCGTCACGAGGAAGAGATCACCCCGGAGGAGCTCCAGCTGCTCCGCCTCATCGCCGAGGGCGCCACCAACCGCGAGATCGCCGCCCGCCTCTTCCTCAGCGAGAGCGCCGTCAAGGACCGGGTGCTGGCGCTCTTCCGCAAGCTGAAGGTGCGGGGGCGCGTCGAGGCGGTGATGGAGGGCGTGCGGCGGGGGCTGCTGTAAGCGGGCGCGTCGGCGGCCTAGCGGCCGTGCGCTGCGGAGGCGGCCTTAACGCCTCCCTAACCACCCGCGGCCGGCGGGCGGATAGGCTCTCCCCGGACGGGTCGGACAAGTTGGCAATGCAGGAACTATCGGGAAAGCCCGTCCGAGGGAGGGGACGACGTGCGACTTCCTGGGTGGTCCTGGCCGGCGCCGCGGCGCCGGCGCTGGCTCGGTTGGTTGGGGGCGGGTCTCGCACTCGCCCTCGTGGCCGGCGGGATGACGCTGCGCGCACCCGCCGCCGTCGGCGCGCAGTCCGATCCCGCCGACGCGTACCGCACGGCCACGCCCATCAAGCACCTGGTGGTCATCTTCCAGGAGAACGTCTCCTTCGACCACTACTTCGCCACCTACCCGTACGCCCAGAACCCGAAGGGCGAACCGGCCTTCGTGGCGGCGCCCGGCACGCCCAACGTCAACGGGCTCAACGGCCCCCTCCTCCAGGCCAACCCCAACGCCGCCAAGCCCTTCCGCCTCGACCGCTCGCAGGCCGTCACCTGCGACATGAACCACGGCTATACCGCCGAGCAGAAGGCCGTGGACGGCGGGCTGATGGACCGGTTCGTGCAGGAGACCGGAGCCCGCTACGACCAGTGCGACCCCAACCTGGTGATGGGCTACTACGACGGCAACACGGTGACGGCGCTCTGGAACTACGCCCAGCACTTCGCCATGAACGACAACTCGTTCAGCACCACCTTCGGGCCCTCGACGCCGGGGGCGCTCAACCTGATCGCCGGCACCACCCACGGCACGGTGCCCGCGGAAGTCTACGGCAAGGTGGCCAACGGCACCATCTTCAGCGACCTCGACCCCACCTACGACGACGCCTCCCAGGGGACGACGGTGGCGCTGACCGGCAAGAACGTCGGCGACCTGCTCAACGCCAAGGGCGTCACCTGGGGCTGGTTCGAGGGCGGCTTCCGGCCGACGGGGAGGACCGCCGACGGCAAGGCGATCACCGGCTCGGCCCACAAGAACATCGCCGGCGCCCAGGTGACCGACTACATCCCGCACCACGAGCCGTTCCAGTACTTCCAGTCGACCGCCAACCCGCACCACCTGCCGCCGAGCTCGGTGGCCCGGATCGGCTACACCGACCAGGCCAACCACCAGTACGACCTGAGCGACTTCTGGGCGGCGGCCGAGTCGGGGCACCTGCCGGCGGTCAGCTTCCTCAAGGCGCCCGCCTACCAGGACGGCCACGCGGCCTACTCGGATCCGCTGGACGAGCAGGCGTTCCTCGTCGACACGATCAACCGGCTGGAGCGGCTGCCCGAGTGGCGGAGCACGGCGGTGATCATCGCCTACGACGACTCGGACGGCTGGTACGACCACGTGGTGCCGCCCATCGTCAGCCCGTCCAACGACCCCGCCTGGGACGCGCTGGCGGGTCCGGGGAACTGCGGGACGCCCAAGCCGGGCGCCTACCTGGACCGGTGCGGCTACGGTCCGCGGCAGCCCTTCCTGGTCATCTCGCCGTGGGCGAAGCGGAACTTCGTCGACCACACGCTGACGGACCAGGCCTCCATCCTCCGCTTCATCGAGGACAACTGGTCGCTGGGGCGCATCGGCGACCAGTCGATGGACGCGGTGGCCGGCAGCATCCTGAACATGTTCGACTTCAGCCACGGCCCCTCCAACGCGCCGCTCTTCCTGGACCCGGCGACGGGCGAGCCGACGGGCCGGCGCTGAGCGGCGCTCCGGAGGAAGCCTGACCCAGCGCGGAGGGCGACGCCGGGCGCGCCGCCCTCCGCTTTCGGGCGCGGCGCGGAGGGCACGGCGGGGTTCGGCGGGCGGCGGATCTTAACGCGACGCACAAGGAAGGCTCCTGCACCCGGGCTACCATGGGGCAGAGGGGGACGGACGCAGGGATGGAGCGGATGAGGGAAGAGGGACCCTGCCTGATCGGCTTCGACCTTGGCTGGACGCTCATTGACAACCCGGGACGGGTAGCGGCTTACCTCGCCTACCTGCGCGCCCGCGACCTGCCTCTCCCCAGCCGGGAGCAGGTCGAGCGGGCCTTCCACCTGGTCGACAAGCGCTTCATGCGGGAGTTCCCGGGGGTGCTGGGCCGGCACCCGAGCACCTGGCTGCCGTGGTACCTGGGCATGGTCAACGAGGAGCTGGGGCTCCACATCGACATGACGCAGCAGCTGCGCGACCTGGCCGGTCTGCGGATCGACTGGGAGCTCTACCCCTGGACGCTCCCGACGCTCGAGGAGCTCCGTCGCCGCGGCTATCCACTGGTCCTGGTCTCCAACTGGGGTCCGGACGGGCGCGCCCTGGTGGAGCGCCTGGGCCTGGCGCACTACTTCCGCCGCATCTACATCTCGGCGGAGTGGGGGATCGAGAAGCCGGATCCGCGGCTCTTCCGGAGGGTCCTGCTCGACGCCGGCGTCGCCGGCGCCGGCTTCCTGTACGTGGGCGACAACTACTACGACGACGTGGTGGGCGCCCGCTCCGTGGGCGCGAAGGCCGTCCTCCTCAACCGTTTCGACCGCCTGGGCGTGGAGGAAGTGAACGACTGCCTGGTCATCCACGACCTGCGCCAGCTGCTGGATCTGCTCCCGGCCCCGCAGGGCTCCGCCTCGGACGCTCCGGCGCCGGAGGCCGGGCAGCGGGAGGCCGGCTGAGCGGGATCGGCCGCCGGCGGCCCCGGGCCGCCGCATCGGAAGCAGGTCGGGATCGGGACCCTCCTCGTCTTGCCCGGCGGACCGCTGCGAAGCCTTCGATCCCGCCGGGCCGAACCCCCAATGGCCACGCTCTCCGCATCCTCAGCCTCGCCTCGTGCGCCGCGAGCGGCCGGACGGGCGCCGGGCGGGTGTATTCTTACCAGAGCAACTGGCTCAAGCCGGTCCGGCCCCGCGGACCGAGCCGGGAGGGAGCCGCCGTTGGCCCAGCGCCCGCCCAACCGCCTGATCCGCGAAGCCTCGCCCTACCTCCAGCAGCACGCCCACGACCCGGTCGACCGGCACCCCTGGGGCGAGGAAGCCTTCGCCCGGGCGCGGGCCGAGTCGCGGCCGGTCCTCCTCAGCATCGGCTACTCGGCCTGCCACTGCTGCCACGTGATGGAGCACGAGTCCTTCCAGGACGAGGCCATCGCGGGCCTGATGAACCGCCACTTCGTCTGCGTCAAGGTCGACCGCGAGGAGCACCCCGAGCTCGACCGCTACTACCAGGCCGCCTGCCAGCTGGCCACCGGCCGGGGCGGCTGGCCGCTGACGGTCTGGCTCCTGCCCGACGGCCGCCCCTTCCATGCGGGCACCTACTTCCCGCCCGTCGACCGGCACGGGCTGCCCGGCTTCCCGCGCGTCCTGGAGGCGGTGGCCGACGCCTGGCTCCGCCGCCGCGAAGAGGTGGAGCGCGCCGCGGACTCCTGGGCGCGGGCGACGGCGCAGGCGCTGGCGCCGCCGCTGCCCGGCCTCCTTCCTGGCGAGGAAGGGTTCGGCTCGGCGGAGGCGGCGGCGCTCCGGCTCGCCGAGGAAGCCGACCCCGTCCACGGCGGTCTGGGACGGGGCCCCAAGTTCCCCCGCGCCCCCGAGCTGGAACTCCTCCTGCGGACCGGACGGCGCCGGCCCGAACTCCTCGAGGTGGTCGACCGGGCGCTCCGGGCGATGGCGCGCGGAGGCCTCCACGACCAGCTGGGCGGCGGCTTCCACCGCTACACGGTCGACCCCGGCTGGCGGATCCCCCACTTCGAGAAGATGCTCTACGACAACGCGCTCCTCGCCCCGCTCTACCTGGCGGCCTGGCAGCTGGAGGGGGAGCCCTGGCTGCTGCAAGTGGCGCGGCGGACGCTGGGCTGGGCGCTGCGCGAGATGCGCCACCCCGCGGGCGCCTTCTACACCTCGCAGGATGCCGACTCGGAGGGCGAGGAGGGGCGCTACTACCTCTGGACCCCGGAGGAGGTGCGCGCCCTCCTGGGCGAGCCGGACGCCGGCCTGCTCTGCCGCCACCTGGGCATCGGCGACGCGGGCGGGCGCGTCGGGGAGGGCAGCCAGCCCTTCCTGGCCGCGGAGGCGGCGACGCTGGCGGCGGAGAGCGGGGAGGATCCCGCCGAGTTGGAGGCCCGGCTCCGGCGCGGCTGCCGGCGGCTCCTGCGGGCGCGCCTGCGGCGTCCGCGCCCCGGGCGGGACGAGAAGGTGCTGGCCGGCTGGAACGGCCTCATGGTCCGCGCCCTGGCCCTGGCCGCCCGCGGGCTGGGCGAGGCGCGCTACGCGCGGGCGGCCGAGCGGGCGGCCGCCTTCATCCTCGAGCGCATGACCCGCACCGCGGCCGGGAGCGTCGAAGGCGCCCGCGGCGACGGCGCGGGGGCGGCGCTGCGCCTGCTCCGCTGCTACCGGGAGGGCTTCGGCGCCGACCTGGCCGCCACGCTGGAGGACTTCGCCTTCCTCGCCGACGGCCTGCTCGAGCTCTACCCCGTCGCCTTCGACCGGCGCTGGCTGCGGGCGGCGGCGGAGCTGGGAAGGAGCATGGTGGAGCGTTTCTGGTCGCCCCAGGAGGGCTTCCTCCTGGCGGAGGGCGGGTTGCCGGAGGGCCATGGCGCGGGCGCGCCGCCGCCGGCTCCCGCGCCCGTCGCCGCCTGGCAGGACGAGGCGACGCCGTCGCCGGCCTCGGTCGCCGTGCGCGTGCTGTTGCGCCTGGCCGCCTACACGGGCGAGGCGCGCTTCCGCCAGGTGGCGGAGGAGGCGCTGGAGCTCTACCGTGCCGTGATGGAGCAGCTTCCGCAGGCGACGGCCGGCCTCTGGACCGCCCGCCTGACCGCGGAGGAAGGCCCCCTGGAGGTGACGCTCCTCCTCCCCGGAGGAAGCGCCGCCGGCCCGGCCGCCGCCGTCGCCGGCGAGTGGCTCCGGCGCCTCCACCGGCGCTACCTTCCGGACCTGGTGCTGGAGCGCGCGCGGGCGGAGGAGGCGGGCGTCGCCCTCGCCGCGGGGCGCCGGGCCGCGGACGGGCGGTT
Organism: Bacillota bacterium; assembly: GCA_029960955.1. GTDB lineage: Bacteria > Bacillota > Sulfobacillia > JAIMAT01 > JAIMAT01 > JAIMAT01. Next base: position 39,705 of record JASBVS010000009.1, on the reverse strand, counting down.
GACCGCCTACGTCTGCCGCGGCCGGAGCTGCTTCCCGCCCGCCGTGCGCTGGAGCGAGCTGGAGCGCCGGCTGGAAGGCCCGGGTGAGGCGGCACGGGCATGATCGCCGCGATCGCCGCCGGCGCCCGCATCGCTCTTGGACTTCCAATTCTCGGGGACGGGGCTTCCCCTGGCTCGGGGTGATGACCGTTGGCAGCGACGGCGCCGGACAGGTCGCAGCAAGAGCCGCCCCTCCGATTCTCGCACGCGGAGATGGAGCGGCGCTGGAGGCTCGTCCGCCGGCTGCTCGAAGAGCGGGGGCTCGACGCGCTCCTGGTCTACGGGGCTGGTCGTTACCAGGCGGACGTCCACTGGCTGACCGACTGGCCGGGCGGCCGCGAGGCGTATGTCCTCTTCCCGGCGAGGGGTGAGGCGACGCTGCTCCTGCAGTTCTACAACCACCTGCCCACGGCGCGCACCCTCTCGCAGATCGGCGACGTGCGCTGGGCGGGGCCCGTCAACCCGCGCAGCGTGGCCGCGCTCCTGCGCGAGAAGGGCCTGGAACGCGCCCGGGTGGGGATCGCGGGCGCGCTTCCCTGGGACCAGTACCGGGCGCTGGCCGCAGAGCTGCCGGAGGTCCGCTGGGAGGACGCCCGCACCGCCTACCAGGCGCTGCGCCTGCGCAAGAGCGAGGAAGAGCTGGCCCGCTTCCGCTACGCGGCCCGCCTGGCCGACGAGGCGATGCGCGCCCTGGAGTCGGGACTGGCGCCGGGTCTGGCGCAGGACCGGATCGCCGCGCTGGTGGAGCGCCCCATGCTGGAGGGCGGCGGATACGCCGGCATCCACTACGTGGGCGTGATGCCCATGGAGGGTCCCTTCCTGGCGGTGCCCGCCCAGTACAACCTTCACGTCCCGCTCCGCGAGGGCGACGTGGTGATCACGGAGATCACCGCCTGCTTCGCCGGCTACCAGGGGCAGATCCACCGCACCTACTCGCTCCGCCGCCCGCCGGACGCCCGCTGGCGGCACCTGCACGACGTGGCCCTCGAGGCGCTGGAGGGGATCCTGGCCGCCGCGCGGCCGGGCGCCCCCGTCGAGGCGCTGATGGAGGCGGGCGAGGTGATCCACCGGCACGGCTACACCATCGTCGACGACTTGGTCCACGGCGCGGACCAGCTGCCGCCGGTGCTGCGCACGCGCCGCACGGTCCACCAGCCCTATCCGCAAGGGATGAGGCTGGAGGAGGGCATGGTGCTGGTGATCCAGCCCAACGTGGTCGACCCCCGGAGCGGCCGCGGTCTGCAGCTCGGCGAGACCGTCCTCGTCGCGGGTTCCGGCGCCGTCACCCTGCACGCCTATCCCCGCCGATGGGTGGTCTGCTCCTAGCGGCCGTCCGCTGGCCAGCGCGGCAGGGGCCTGGGTGCGCCAGCAGAAATCAAAGATCACCACGCAGAAAGGAGGGGATCCATGATGGCAGACGGCGGAGGGCGCTCCGGCGGCGGCCCGGCCGGCTCACCCGCGGGAGGCGCCGCCCCTCTCCCGCCTGCGGCTTCTCCGGGGGTCTTTGTCGGCCTGGGCATGGGCCTGGCCGACTGGGCCGAGCGATGGTTCCCCGACGCACTGGTCTTCGCCCTGGCCGCCATCGTCGTCGTCTTCGCGGCGGGGCTGGCCGTGGGCAGCACCCCGGCGGAGCTGGTCAAGGACTTCGGCGACGGGTTCTGGGGCCTGATCCCCTTCACCATGCAGATGACCATGATCATTGTGGGCGGCTACGTGGTGGCCAGCTCGCCCCCGGTCCGGAGGCTCATCGCCTGGCTGGCTACTCTGCCGAGGAGCCCGCGGGGCGCCGTCGCCTTCATCGCCTTCTTCGCCACCTTCACCTCGCTGATCAGCTGGGGCTTCAGCCTGATCTTCTCGGGCCTTCTGGTGCGGGAGCTGGCGCAGAGGATGCGGGGGCTCGACTATCGGGCGGCCGGCGCGGCCGCCTATCTCGGGCTGGGGAGCATCTGGGCGCTGGGCCTCTCCAGCTCGGCGGCGCTGATGATGGCCACCCAGGGATCCATCCCGCCGGCCCTTTTGAAGATCAGCGGCGTCATCCCGCTCAGCCAGACCATCTTCACCTGGCAGAGCCTGGCGACCGCGGTCATCCTGCTGGTCCTCTCCGTGCTGGTGGCTTGGTTCTCCGCTCCGGCGGCGGCCCGGTCGAAGACGGCCGAGACGTACGGGGTACCGGTAGGACTTCCTGAAGTGCGCCTGGAGCCGCGCAGGACGCCCGGCGAGTGGTTGGAGTACAGCCCCCTGCTGACCGTGCTGGTGGCGGTCGTCGGCCTGGTCTACCTGGGCCAGGTGCTGGCCGCCAAGGGACCCATGGCCGCGCTGGACCTGAACACCTACAACCTGCTCTTCCTCATGGTCGGTATGCTCCTGCACTGGCGGCCCCGGGCTTTCGTCCGGGCGGTGGGGGAGGCGGTGCCGGCGGCGGCCGGCGTCCTCATCCAGTTCCCCTTCTACGCGGGCATCTTCGGCATGATCACGCTCTCGCCCATCTCCCGCGACCTCGCGCAGTTCTTCGTCCACATCTCCAGCAAGGGGAGCTACCCGATCCTGGTCTCGCTCTACTCGGCGCTGCTGGGGCTCTTCGTCCCCTCGGGCGGCTCCAAGTGGGTGATCGAGGCGCCCTACGTGCTCCAGGCGGCGCGGGACCTCCACGTTCATCTCGGCTGGGTGGTCCAGATCTACAACGCCGCGGAGGCGTTGCCCAACCTGGTCAATCCCTTCTGGATGCTGCCGGTGCTGGGGCTGCTCAACGTCCGCGCGCGGGAGCTGGTGGGCTACTCGGTGCTGCAGCTGCTGGTCCACCTGCCGGTGGTCCTCTTCCTCATGTGGTTCTTCGCCCGCACGCTGCCTTACGTGCCGCCGCTGCCAGGGGGCTAGTGCGCGGCCGGGAGGAGAGCCGGCTCGCGCGGCGAGAGCCGAGGGGGTGACGCAAGGCTTGGAGCGTGAAGGGCTGGAGGGAGCTTCGACCGGCGCCGTCGCCTGGCGACCCGACCCCGAGGAAGCGGAGCGGACCTTCGTCCGGCGTTTCATGCGGCGCCACGGCCTGGCGGACGTGGGGGCGCTCTGGCGCCGCTCCGTCGAGGAGCCGGAATGGTTCTGGGGCGCGGTGGAGCGGGAGCTCGGCCTCGTCTGGCGCCGCCCGTACCGGCGCGTGCTCGACCTCTCGCGCGGGATCGAGTGGCCGGAGTGGTTCGTCGGCGGGCGGCTCAACGCGGCCGAGAGCTGCCTCGACCGCCAGGCGGAGGCGGAGCCCGGGCGGCTTGCGCTCCTCTGGGAGGGCGACGACGGCGCCACGCGCAGCCTGACCTACGGCGAGCTCCGCCAGGAAGCGGACCGCCTGGCGCGCGGCCTGCGCGCCCTGGGGGTGCGGCGCGGCGACCGGGTGGGGGTCTACCTGCCCATGCTGCCCGAGACGGCGGTGGCCATCCTGGCCCTGGCCAAGCTGGGCGCCGTCTTCGTGCCCGCCTTCTCCGGCTTCGCCGGGCCGGCGGTGGCGGCGCGCCTGCGGGACGCAGGGGCGCGCTTCCTGGTCACGGCCGACGGCTTCCTCCGCCGCGGGCGGCGCGTGCCCATGAAGCGGGAGGCCGACGTCGCGGCGGAGGAGGCGCCGGGCGTGGAGCGGGTCGTCGTCGTCCGCCGCCTGGGCGAGGAAGTGCCCTGGCGCAGCGGGCGCGACGTCGCCTGGGAGGAGGTGCTGGCCGCGGGCGGCGAGGCCGGCGCGCCCTTCGAGAACGAAGAGATGGAGGCCATGGAGCCGCTCATGATCCTCTACACCTCCGGCACCACCGGCCGCCCCAAGGGCGCGCTCCACGTCCACGCCGGCTTCCCGCTCAAGGCGGCGGCCGACCTGGCGCTGGCCTTCGACCTGCGGCCGGGCGACCGGCTCTGCTGGGTGACCGACATGGGCTGGATGATGGGACCGTGGGAGGTCTACGGGGGCCTGATGCTGGGTGCCACCGTCCTCCTCTTCGAGGGCGTGCCGGACCATCCGGCGCCGGACCGGCTCTGGAAACTGGCGGAGAGGCACCGCCTCACCCACCTGGGCGTCTCGCCCACCGCCGTGCGGGCGCTGATGACGGCCGGCGACGGCTGGGCCCGCGGCCGCGACCTCTCCAGCCTGCGCGCCTTCGGCTCCACCGGCGAGCCCTGGAACCCCGAGCCGTGGCGCTGGCTCTTCGAGGTGGTGGGGGGAGGGCGCATCCCCATCCTCAACTACTCCGGGGGTACCGAGATCGCCGGGGGGATCCTGGGGTGCTTCCTCTCGGAGCCGATCAAGCCGTGCGCCTTCCACGGGCCGCTCCCCGGCATGGCGGCCGACGTGGTGGACGAGGAGGGGCGGCCGCTCCGCGGCGAGCCGGGCGAGCTGGTGCTGCGCGCTCCGTGGGTGGGGCAGACGCGCGGCTTCTGGGGCGACCCGGAGCGGTACCTGGAGACGTACTGGTCGCGCTGGCCCGGCCTCTGGGTGCACGGCGACCTGGCGGTGATCGACGCCGACGGCTTCTGGGCCATCCAGGGGCGCTCGGACGACACGCTGAAGGTGGGGGGCAAGCGCGTCGGTCCGGCGGAGATCGAGTCGGCGCTGGTGGAACACCCGGCGGTGGCCGAGGCGGTGGCGGTCGGCCTGCCGCACCCGGTGAAGGGCGAGGTGCCGGTCTGCTACGTGGTCCTGCGCCCGGACGCCGAGGCGGGGCCGGGGCTGGCCGAGGAGCTGAAGGAGTGGGTGGCGGCGCGGCTGGGCAGGCCGCTCCGCCCGGAGGAAGTCCGCTTCACCCGCGAGATCCCGCGCACCCGGAACGGCAAGCTGCTGCGGCGGCTGGTGCGGCGGCTGCGCCTGGGCGAGGAACTGGGCGACACCAGCTCGCTGGAGAACCCCTCGGCCGTGGAGGCGATCCGGGAGGCCACGTAAGCGGAGCCCGCAGGGCGGCGCCGGCGAGGGGGGAGGGATGCCCTGCCGCCGGCGCCGTCGCCTTCAGGTTGAGGGGAGCACCTGCCTCCGGAGCGCCTCCGCCACCTCCAGCAGCCGTCCGTCTTGCGACGGGTGGCCCACCACCTGCAGGGCCAGCGGCAGGCCCCCCGGGTCGGTGCCCGCGAAGAGGCTGGCCGCGGGGAAACCCAGGTAGCAGAAGCCGGCCGTCAGGCGGATGAGGCCGTCGGGCACCGGCTCGGGGCGGCCGCCGGGGAACCAGAGGCGCTGGCCGATGCGGGGGAGGCGGAGCGGCAGCGTGGGGGTGAGGAGGGCGTCGAGGTCGCGCATCGCTTCCTGCGCCCAGCGGACCATCTCGCCGCGCAGCCGCTGCGCCAGCAGGTAGTCGCGGGCGGGGATCAGCTGGCCCAGCTCGAGGCGGGCGCGGACGTCGGCGGAGTAGAGGCGCGCCGAGCGCGCCAGGAAGGGCGCGTGGTAGGCGCCCGCCTCGGCCAGCGTGATCACCCGGTTGAGGAGCGCCAGGAGAGGCGCCGGCGGGAAGGCCACCTCGACCAGCTCGGCCCCCGCCGCCTCGGCCCGCCGGCAGAGCGAGCGGAAGCGTTCCGCCACCACCGGGTCCACGCGATCCTCCAGCCAGCCCGCCGGCAGGGCGAGGCGGAGGCCGCGGAGGTCGGGGCGGGCGCTTCCTCGCGCCACGGCGGCGCGGTAGGAGCCGGGCGGCGCCGGCGCGGCCGCGCGGGCGGCGGGGTCGCCGGGGTCGGGGCCCTCCAGGAGTTCCAGGAAGAGCGCCACGTCCTCCAGGCTCCGGGCCAGCAGACCCACGTGGTCCTGCGACCAGCTGAGCGGCACGACGCCGCTCCGCCCGATCCGCCCGAAGGTGGGCTTGAAGCCGGCGACGCCGCAGGCGGCGGCGGGGATGCGGATCGAGCCGGCGGTGTCCGTGCCCAGGGCCACGGGGACGATGCGCGCCGCCACCGCCGCGGCCGAGCCGCCGCTGGAGCCGCCCGGGGTGTGCCCGGGCTCCCAGGGGTTGCGCGTCGGCCCGTGGAACGGGCTGTCGGTGGTCACCCCGAAGGCGAACTCGTGGGTGCTCACCTTGCCCACCAGGACCGCGCCCGCCTCGCGCAGGCGCCGGACCGCCTCCGCGTCCCGGGCGGCCACCCGGCCCGCGCGCACGGCGGAGCCGGCCGTGGTCGGCTGGCCCTCCGCGTCGAAGAGGTCCTTGAGGGCGACCGGCAGGCCCTCCAGGGGGCGGGCCTGGCCCGCGCGTCGCCGGGCTTCGGCGGCCTCCGCCGCCGCGCGCGCCTCCGCCTCGGCGAGATGGACGAAGGCGTGGAGCTCCGGGTCGAGGCGGCGGACCCTCTCCAGCGTCTGCTCGAGAAGCTCCACGGGGGAGAGGCGGCGCCGCGCCATGGCGTCCAGGAGTTCGCTCGCCGACAGCTCCGCCAGGGGATCCCGGGCGCGCAGCGCCGGCCCGCCGTCTGCGGGGCCGGCCGCGGCGGGGGCCGGGGTGGCCGGGCCGGGCTCCTCGTCCGGCGGAGGCGCCTCGGCGACGGGCGCCGGCGAGTAGCCCATGGCCTCGCCCGCGGCCATGGCGGCGAAGGCCTCGGGCGGGAGCTGCGGCACGGCGGACGGCTCCACCGCCGCCGGGTCGAAGGCGAAGGCCGGTGGCGTCGCCCCCAGCCGCTCCTCCTCGAAGGCGCGGAGGCGCGCCAGGAGGCCGCTCCAGCGCTGCGCCAGATCGCGGCGCAGGCCGGGCTCCAGGTCCCGGCGGTCCAGGACTTCCTCGAACCAGCGCCCCACCAGCCCCTCGTCCAGGAAGCGCTCCCCACCCACGTCGACCGCCTCCCCCCAGGGGCACCGCGCGCCGGCCAGCCGCCCGCCGCCCGGTGCCTGCGACGACTCGACGCCAGATATACGCCGTCGCCGCCGGGCTCGCCTGTCGGCGGGGTCGATGGCGTCACGCACGGAGCGGCGCGGAGCGACCCGGGGCGGCGGCCGCCCGGCGTGCCCCAAAGCGTGGAAGACGACGGCGGCAAGCATTCTTTCCGACGTGACGCACCGTCAAAGTTGCATCTTCCGCTGATCTGCGGCAGGAGAAGCGAAGTCCGCGACGAATCCGGCAGCCCAAGGTGGTAGACGGTCGACAGTCGGTCGTCGATCGATGTCGGCACGCGTCTGGGTCGCCACCCATCTCGCGGTCCGGAGGTGAGTCCGCTTGGCGACGTTGACGGAGGAGCGGCTTGCGGCGGAGCGGTTGACCCGGAACCAGGTCAACGGCTTCCTCGCCTCGTGGGGCGGCTGGTTGCTGGACGGGATGGACTCCAGCATCTTCGCCCTGGTGCTGACGCCGGCGCTGACCGAACTGCTGCCCAAGTCCGGGATCGCGGTGACGCCGGGCAACCTCGGCCTCTGGGGCGGCATCGGCTTCGCCCTCTTCCTCGTCGGCTGGGGCCTCTCCACCCTCTGGGGGCCGGTGGCCGACCGTTTCGGCCGCGCCCGCACGCTGATGTGGACGATCCTGGTCTACTCGCTCTTCACCTTCCTGGCCGGATTCGCCCAGAACGTGTGGGAGCTGATGGTCTTCCGCTTCCTGGCGGGGTTGGGCATCGGCGGCGAGTGGTCGATGGGCGGCACGTTCGTCGCCGAGGAGTGGCCGGAGTCGCGGAGGAAGATGGGTGCCGGCTACCTGCACACCGGCTACTACATCGGCTTCATCGTCGCCGCGGTCCTGAACCTCTTCGTGACCCCGGCCTTCGGCTGGCGCGTCATGTTCTGGATCGGCATCGTCCCGGCCTTCCTGGTCGCCTTCATCCGCTACGGCGTCCACGAGCCCCAGCGCTGGCAGCGGGTCGAGACGCACACCCGCCGCGAGGGATTCGGCCGCTTCCTCTCGGGGATCTTCGCGCCCCACTACCTCCGGCGGACCGTGGGGAACGCCCTCCTGCTCAGCGTTGCCATGATCGGGCTCTGGGCGGGCACGGTCTATCTTCCGACAGCGATCACGCAGCTGAGCACGGCCGCGGGCCTCGACAAGGTGACCACGGTCCACCTGGCCTCGTACGGGACCATGTTGACCGCCGCCTTCACCGTCTTCGGCTGCCTGCTGATGCCGATCCTGGCCGAGGGCATCGGCCGCCGGGCGACCCTGGCCGTCATGTTCCTCTGCATGTTCCTGGCGGTCGCCGGCGACTTCGGCTGGGTCTTCTATCACGGCAGCGTGCAGAGCTTCTACTACCTGCTGCCCGTCCTGGGCTTCGGCGGCGCCGACTTCGCGGTCTTCACGCTCTGGCTGCCCGAGCAGTACAGCACCGACGTGCGCGCCACCGCCTTCGCCTTCGCCACCTCCATCGGCCGCTTCCTGGGGGCCGCCATCACCTTCCTGGTGGGGGCGGGCGTCAGCTACTTCCATTCGCTGGGTACGCCCATCGCGCTGACCTCCATCGCCTTCCTGATCGGTCTCGCGCTCCTGGGGCTGGTGCCGGAGACGAAGGGCTGCGCGCTGCCCGACTGACCCTCTGCAGGAAGGAGGACCGCCATGGGACATCCGCCCTAGCACCGGAGGAGTCGACTCGAACCCGCGGAAGGAAACCCTTGTGAGACGGAGCTCGTCCGGCGCACGGCCGGACTCGTCTTCGGGGGTGCTTCCGTGAAGAACGCGCTGAACTCGGGATCACTGGCGGGCGGTCCGATCGAGAAGGCGGAGCCCATCTACCTGCAGGTCTATCGACGGCTCCGCCACGCCATCGTGACCGAACGCATCCGGCCCGGCGAACGCCTGGTGGAAAGCCGGCTGGCGGCGGACCTGGACGTGAGCAGGGCGCCGGTCCGGGAGGCCCTGCGGAAGCTGGAGCAGGACGGGCTGGTCACCCGGGTGGACGGAGGGCTGCAGGTGACGCGCCTGAACCTTCGCCAGATCCGGGAGCTCTATGCCTGCAGGCGCGCGCTGGAGCGCCTGGCCGCCTACGAGGCCGCGCTCGCGGTGCGGGAAGGGCGCGCCGAAGCGCTGGAGGCGCTGGAGAGGGCCGAGGCCGCCCTCTCCCGCCACGAGGCCGCCCTGGCGGAGCCCGAGCACCTGCGCGAGGCGCTCGTCGAGGCGACCAACGCCTTCCACGACGCGATCTGCGCGGCCGCGGGCAACGCGACGCTCACGCAGCTGATGTCCGGCTTGCAGGATCGCATCGTCTACGCGCGCCACGCGAGCCTCGCGATACCGGGGAACGCCGCCTGCTACCTTCAGCACCACCGGGCCATCTGGGATGCCGTCCGCTCGGGCGACCCGGGCCGGGCCGCCGACGTCATGGAGGAGCATGTTCGCGAGGCCGGCGACCGGGTGGCTCGGCACTTCCAGGGCAGCGAGCCGGACTCCGGGCCTCCCGGCTGAAGCCTCGCCAGGCCAAGGTGCCAAGGAGGCTTTCTGGATGGATGGGATGTCGACCGTCGGCCGTCCACCGCTGGAAGGCGTTCGCGTCCTCGACTTCTCCCGCATCCTCTCGGGTCCCTACTGTTCCATGATGCTGGCCGACTGGGGAGCCGACGTGATCAAGGTGGAGCGCCCCGGGTCGGGGGACGACACCCGCCAGTGGGGTCCCCCCTTCCTGGGCGGCGAGAGCGCCTACTTTCTCAGCGTCAACCGGAACAAGCGGAGCCTGGCCGTCGACCTGGCCACCGCCGAGGGCCGGAGGGTGGTCTACCGTATCGCGGAGACGGCGGACGTGGTCATCGAGAACTTCCGGCCCGGCACTGCGGACCGCCTGGGCATCGGCTACCGGCAGCTGCGCCAGTTCAATCCCCGCTTGGTCTACTGCTCCATCTCCGGTTTCGGCCAGACCGGCCCGGACCGGGACCGGCCCGGCTTCGACGCCGTTGCCCAGGCCATGAGCGGCATGATGTCGATCACGGGCGAGCCGGACGGGGAGCCGACCAAGCACGGCATGTCCATCGCCGACCTGACCGCCGGGATGTGGGCGGCCTTCGCCATCGTCGCCGCGCTCTACGAGCGCGAGCGCTCCGGAGAGGGCCAGTACCTGGACGTCTCGCTGCTGGACGGCCAGATCGCCTGGCTGACCTACGTCGCCGGCGCCTACTTCGCCACCGGGCGAAACCCCTCGCGCCTGGGCTCGGCGCATCCCAACATCGTTCCCTACCAGCCCTTCGCCACCGCCGACGGCCACATCATGGTGGCCGTGGGCAACGACCGCCTGTGGAGGTCCTTCTGCGAGGCGCTCGGCCTCCCCGAGCTGGCCGGCGACCCGCGCTTCGCCACCAACCCCGCGCGCGTGGAGCACCGCTCGGAGCTGATCCCGCTCCTGGCCGCGCGCCTCGCGACGCGCTCCTCGGCCGAGTGGACCGAGGCGCTCGACCGCGCGGGCGTGCCCTGCGGCCCCATCCTCACCGTGGGCGAGGCGCTCTCGCACCCGCAGGTGGCGGCGCGCGAGATGGTGGTGGAGATGGATCACCCGACGGCCGGCCGGATCCGGACGACCGGCCTGCCGGTCAAGTTCTCCCGGACCCCGGGGCGGATCGCCAGCCCGCCGCCCCTGCTCGGCCAGCAGACGCTCGAGATCCTCCGCGAGGCCGGCTTCAGCGAGGCGGAGGTGGAGCGGCTGCAGGAGGCGGGCGCCATCCCGGGCGAAGCGGCGCTCGCGCGGGGGATCCGCCATGCGGTCTGAGGCGCTGCGCCTCGAGATCGCCCCCCTCCCCGGCGGGGAGGGGCGCGTCGCCTGGCTGACCGTCGACCGCGCCGAGCGCCGGAACGCCATGACCCGCTCGATGTGGGAAGAGCTGGCCGGCTTCCTCGAGGAAGTCGAGCGGAGCCCGGGCGTGCGCGCGCTGGTCCTGCGAGGCCGGCCCGGCTCCTTCTGCGCGGGCGCCGACCTGGACGAGCTCCGCTCGCTGGCCCCGCCGGAGGTCGACGCGGCCTTCGCGCTGATGGAGGCGACGCTGGAGAAGGTGGAACGGCTCGGCGCGCCGACCCTCGCCGTGGCGGACGGGGTGGCCGCGGGGGCGGGGCTCGAGCTTCTCCTGGCCTGCGACCTGCGTCTGGGCACCCCGCGCGCCCGCCTGGGAATGCCGGTGGCCAGGCTGGGCATCCTGCCCGGCGTGCCCTTCGCCGCGCGCCTGGTCCGCGCCATCGGTCCGGCCAGGGCCAAGGAGCTCCTCCTCACCGGCCGGCTGCTCCCCGCGGACGAAGCGCTCGCCTGGGGGCTCCTGAGCCGGCTGGTGCCGGAGGAGGAGCTGGAGGCGGCGCTTGCCTCGCTTCTCGGCGAGTTGGCGCGCCTCTCGCCCGCATCGCTCCGCGCCGCCAAGCGGGCGGTTTCCGCCAGCGCCGCCCTCGCCTCGGCCGGCGGCGAGGCTTCGCCGCCGCAGGAAGAGGCCCGCGCCGCCACCATCGACCCCGGCTCCTTCTACGAGGCGGTGCGCGCCTGGGCGGAGGGACGGGACCCCCTTTTCGGCGTTACGGTCGACAGCCGACCGTAGACACGAGCCTTGAACCTCCGGCGGGTGCGGGAAGGTGAGCGGATCGCGCTCCACGAATCTCCGTTTCAAAGATCCAGTCGTCGGCGACCGGCTCTCGCGGGGAGGGGGAGGCGAGATGCTGGCGCCCGAAGGCAGTTTCGGTCTTCTGCTGGCCCGGCACCGGACCCGGCTCGGGCTGAGCCAGGCCGGCCTGGCGGGCCTGGCAGGCTGCTCCAGGCAGTACGTCGCCCAGCTGGAGGCGGGCCGGAAGCTCCATCCCTCGCTGCGCTCCACCCACGCCCTGGCCAACGCGCTCCAGCTGGCCGGCGAGGAGCGCCGGCGCTTCTTCGCCGCGGCCGGCCACCTCCTCCAGCCGGCCGCGACGGCGGCGGTGGCGCGGGCGCCGGCGGGGCCGGTCCTTGCGGACGGCGCGGGGCCGTCCGCGGCGGCATGGGCGGAGGTCGAGGCCGGGCCGGCGCTCGTCCGCTTCGACGAGCTGGTGGCGATGAGCGTCGAGGCCGCCCGCGCCACCCGGCTGCCCGCCTACGTCCACGACAGCCTCTGGCGCCTCCGCGGCTGGAACGACGCCGCCCTGGAGCTCTTCGAAGTCGCCCCCGCCGGCCTGGCCCCCGGCCGGCTCTCGATCCTGGACTTCCTCTTCGACCCCGCCTACAGGAAGCGCTTCCTCCAGTGGGAGGCGCTGGCGCGCGCGGCCCTCGCCCAGTTCAAGCGCGACAGCCGGGCGCGCATCCGCCATCCGGAGGCGGCGGCCCTCCTCCGGCGGCTCCGCCGCCTGCCCGACTTCCGCCGGCTGTGGAGGGCGGTGGAGGCGGCGCCCGACGGCGCGCCGACGCTGGCGCTGACGCTGCAGCGCCGCGGGGGCGTGACGCATCTGCGCGTCCTCCGGCTTCGCGTGCTGGACCACCCGGACGTCTGGTTCAACGTCTTCCTGCCCGGCTGCTCGTCCGAAATCCTGCGCGACGGCGCGGAGTCCTGACGCGAAACGCGTTTTTGATCACTGGTTGCGTCGAAGAGGTCCTGCCGGCCTCCTAGGATCCGGAGGCGAGGGGGGACTCCTCTGAAGCTCCTGGCTCTGCTGCCGCCTTCCGAAGGGACGGCCGCCCAGGCCGTCATGCTGGCGGCCCTCTTCCGCGAGCACGACCTGGTCGTGGCGACGACGCGCGAGGAAGCCGAGCGCGAGATCGGCGACGCGGAAGTCCTCGTCTCCACCGCCTTCCATCCGCTCACCGCAGACCTGCTCGAGCGGGCGCACCGGCTCCGCCTCATCCAGGTGGCCGGGGTCGGCGTGGACCACGTCGACCTGGAGGCCGCCCGGGCGCGGGGCGTCACCGTGGCGGCCGTGGCCGGCGCCAACGCAGTCAGCGTCGCCGAGCACGTCGTCATGGCGGCGCTGGCGCTCCTGCGCGGTCTCGTGCGCAGCGACCGGGCTCTCCACGCGGGCGAGTGGCCGCTGGCCGACTGGATGGGCGGTGCCCACGACCTGGCCGGCCGGACCGTCGGCGTCGTGGGCATGGGCCGCATCGGGCGGGAGGTGGCCGCGCGGCTCCTCCCCTTCGGCGTCGGGCTCCTCTATCACGACATCCGGCGCCTCCCGCCGGAGGAGGAGGCGGCGCTCGGCCTGACCTGCGCCGACCTGGACGGGCTTCTCGCGAGCAGCGACCTGGTCACGCTCCACCTGCCGCTGACGCCCGAGACGCGGGGGCTCCTGGACGCGCAGCGGATCGGCCGGATCAAGCCGGGCGCCTTCCTGATCAACACCGCTCGGGCGGAGCTGGTGGACGAGGCGGCCCTCGCCGAGGCGCTGCGCAGCGGTCGCCTGGCCGGAGCCGCGCTGGACGTCTTCCACCCGGAGCCGCCGCCCCGGGATCATCCGCTGCGGGGCCTGCCCAACGTGCTCCTCACCCCGCACGGCGCCGGCGTCACGGTGGAGGCCCAGGAGCGGATCGCCCAGGCGGCGGTGCAGAACGTGATCCGCTGGCTCGACGGCCGGCCGCTGGCCGACGTGGTGCTGGAGGGCGCGCCGCGATGAAGGCCCGCGAAGCCTTCCACCTCTGGCTCGAGCGGCGCGAGGTGCGACGCCTCTTCGGCAACCCGGGCTCGACGGAGGTGCCCATGCTGGTCGGGCTGCCCGCTCGGGTCCGCTTCACCCTGGGCCTCCAGGAAGCCGCGGTGGTGGCCATGGCCGACGGCTACGCCCAGGCGGCCGGCCGCCCGGCGCTGGTGGAGCTCCACGCCGCGCCGGGGCTCGGAAACGCCATCGGGGCGCTCTTCACGGCCTGGAAGAACCGGACGCCGATGGTGGTGGCGGTGGGGCAGCAGGACAGCCGCCACCTCCACCTGGAGCCGCTGTTGGCCGCCGACATGGCCGAGATGGCCCGCGGGGCGGTCAAGGGCGTGGTCGAGCCGGCGCGGCCCGAGGATGTGGCGGCGGCCTTCGAGCGGGCCTGGCGCCTCGCGTCGACGCCTCCCGGCGGCCCCGTGGTCGTCGTGGTGCCCAGCGACTTCTGGGACGGACCGGCCGAGAGCGGGATGGCCGAGGCCGGTCGCGTCGAGGCGCCGGGAACCCCGCCGCACGAGGCGGTGGAAGAGCTGGCGAGGCGGCTGCGCGGCGCCGGCAGTCCCGCGCTGGTGGTCGGGGCGGCGGTCGACCGGGCGGGCGCCGCCGGACTGGCGGTGGAGCTGGCGGAGCGGCTGGGGGCGGCGGTCTGGGGCGATCCCCTGGGCCCGCGGGCTTCCTTCCCCCGGGATCACCCGCTCTACCGGGGCGAGCTGATGCCGGGTGCGCCGCGCATCGCCCAGGCGCTTCTGGGCAGCGACTTCGTCCTCGTGGTCGGAGCGCCGGCGTTCCTGGTCTACCCCTTCCTGCCGGGGCCGCTGGTGCCGCCGGGCAGCGAGCTCTGGCTGCTGACCGACGATCCCGCCGAAGCCGCCCGGGCGGTGGCGGAGAGGGTGCTCCTGGGCGGCGTGCGGGCTTCGCTGGAGGCGCTGCTGGAGCGCGTGGGGGAGGAGCAACGGGGGCCGGAGGGCCTTCCGCCCCGCGGCGGGCTGGCGGAGAGGGCCTGGCAGCGCGCCGAGGCGGCGCGGGCGCGGGGACGGATGGGGGTGCCCTTCGTCCTGGAGACGCTGCGCGCCCTGCTGGAACGGCCTCTGGCGGCCGGGGAGGAAGGATGGCTGGTGGTGGACGAGGCGGTCTCCGCCAGCCCCCTGGTCCGGCGCTGGCTGGCGACGGAGCCCGGCGGCTACCTGACCGCCGCCAGCGGCGGCCTGGGCTGGGGCCTGGCGGCGGCGGTGGGCGCCAAGCTGGCGCGCCCGGAGCGCCGCGTGCTCGCCGTGGTGGGCGACGGGGCCTTCCTCTACGCGCCCCAGGCGCTCTGGACGGCGTCGCAGGAAGGGGTGGCGCTGCCGGTGGTCGTCCTGGACAACGGCGGCTACGCCATCCTGAAGAGCTACGCCGCCGCCTACTACCCCGGCCGGGCGGACGCGACGCCCGGCCTGGAGCTCCCCGGCCTCGATCCGGTCCGCCTCGCCGAGGCGCTGGGCGGGCGGGGGGTGCGCGTGGAGGCGCCCGCGGACTTGGCCCCGGCGCTGGCGGGGGCGATGGAGGCGAGGGGTCCCTTCGTGGTCGACGTGGCCGTCGACCGGAGCGTGCCGCACCTCTTCGAGTGAAGCGTGGCTCCGGACCGCGGCCGGAGAGGGAGGAGAGATCGCATGCCGACCTTCCGTGATGCGGAGCAGGCCAAGGAGATCCTCGGCGCGGTGGCCGAGCGCGCCAAGTTCGGCGAGGCGGCCAAGGGGCTGCGCGACGCGGGCCTCATCGTCGCCTTCGTCTACCACAACCCGGAGCTGACGATCCTGATGGACGGCCGCACGCCCACCGCGGACGGCTCCTACATGACCCTCGCCTTCGACACCCTGGAGCCGGCTCCCGACGTCACCTTCGAGTCCTCCGGCGAGGTGGGCAACCGCTTCTGGCAGGGCCGCCTGGACGTGCCCATGGCGCTGGCCCGCGGCCAGGTGAAGGCCAGGGGCGCCATCAACCGGGCGCTCAAGCTCCTGCCGATCCTGCCCGGCCTCTACGAACTGTACAAGCAGGTCGTCAGGGAGAAGGGCGCCGAGGAGCTGCTGGAGGCATGAGGCGCATCCGTGCGGCGCTCCTGGAAGACGTGGGCGAGCGCTTTCGCGTGGAGGAGCTGGAGCTGGACGAGCCGGGGCCCGGGGAGGTGCGGGTCCGCGTCGTCGCGGCGGGCGTCTGCCACAGCGACCTGCACGTGGTCAACGGCGACCTTCCCGTCCCGCTGCCGGCGGTGCTGGGCCACGAGGGCGCGGGCGTGGTGGAGGCGGTCGGCGAGGGCGTGACCCGGGTCAAGCCCGGCGACCACGTGGTCCTCTCCTGGATCCCCGGCTGCGGCCGCTGCTACTACTGCCGCATCGGCCGCCCCGAACTGTGCGAGGAAGCCTTCCGGCTGCAGGTGGCCGGCACGCTCCCCGGAGGCGCGCTGCGCCTGCGCAGGCCGGGGGGCTCCGCCGTCCACCACTTCCTCGAGGTCTCCTGCTTCGCCGAGGCGACCGTGGTGCCGGAGCAGGGGGTGGTTCCCATCCGGCCCGACGTCCCGCTGGACCGGGCGGCGCTGGTGGGTTGCGCGGTCACGACCGGCTACGGTGCCGTCGTGCACACCGCCCGGGTGCGGCCGGGCTCCAGCGTCGCCGTGCTGGGGGCTGGAGGGGTCGGGCTCAACGTCATCCAGGCCGCGGTCCTTTCCGGCGCCTGGCCCGTGGTCGCGATCGACCGGATCCCCGCCAAGCTGGAGCTGGCGCGCGAGTTCGGCGCCACCCACACGGTGGACGCCTCGCGCACGGACGACCTGGTGGGCGCCGTCGCCGACCTGACCGACGGCCGCGGCACCGACTACGCCTTCGAGGTGATCGGGCGGCCGGAGACCATCGCCTCCGCCTACGGCATGGCGCGCAAGGGAGGAACGGTCGTCGTCGTAGGCGTGGCCGCGCCGCACGAGGAAGTCTCCATCAACGCCTTCTCCCTTCCTTCGCAGTCGAAGGTGCTGACGGGCAGCTGGTACGGGCGCTCGAACCCCGGGGTGGACATCCCGCGCATCCTCGACCTCTACATGGCGGGGCGGCTGAAGCTGGACGAGCTGGTCTCGCGCAGGTTCCCGCTGGAGGGCGTCAACGAGGCCTTCGACGCGCTCCGCTCGGGAGAGGTGGCGCGGAGCGTGCTGCTCCTCGAGAGCTGAGGCCGGACACCTCTTGGACGCAGGAAGGAGGCGGCGCAATGGACGGGATGCCGCTGAGCGGGGCGGGTAGCGGGGCGGGCGGACTGGTTCGCGAGCGGGTCGTCTTCGTGGACGGCCGGTGGCTGCCGCCCGCCTCGGGCCGCTACCGGGAGGACGTGGACCCGGCGACGGCGGAGCCGTTCGCCGAGGCGGCCGACGCGGGCCCCGAAGACGTGGACCGGGCGGTGGCGGCGGCCCGCCGCGCCATGGAGGAGCGGCGGTGGCTGGGCATGGACCCGCTGGAGCGGGCGCGCACCCTGCGCCGCGTGGCCGACGGCATCCGCGCCCGTGCCGGCGAGCTGGCGCAGCTGATGGTGCGGGAGAACGGGATGCCGGTCAACTTCGCCCAGTGGATCGAGATCCCCATGGCGGCCGACGTCTTCGACTACTTCGCGGGGCTGGTCGCCACCGTCCACGGGGAGACGCTTCCCTTCTCCCTGCCGGGACCGCAGGGCGACTACCTGGTGCTGACGCTCAAGGAGCCCGTCGGCGTGGCCGGGCTGATCACGCCGTGGAACTTCCCGTTGCTGATGCCGGCCTGGAAGGTGGCGCCGGCCCTGGCCGCCGGCTGCGCCGCCGTCCTGAAGCCGGCGCCGGAGACTCCCCTGACGGCGCTGGCGCTGGCGCAGATCGCCGCCGAGGCCGGCGTCCCCGAGGGGGTGCTCAACGTCCTTCCTGGCGGGGACGAGGCGGGCGCCGCGCTGGTGGCGCATCCCGGGGTGCCCAGGATCGCCTTCACCGGCGAGACCGCCACGGGCAGCAGGGTCCTCGCCGCCGCCGCGCCGCACATCAAGCGCGTCACGCTGGAGCTGGGCGGCAAGTCGCCCAACATCGTCTTCGCGGACATGGCGGAGGAGGATCGCCTGCTGGGGCAGGCGGTGGAGGGGGCGCTCTTCGGCCTCTACCTCAACTCGGGCCAGGTCTGCCAGGCCGGTTCGCGCATCCTGGTGGAGCGCGCGGCCTACGACCGCTTCGTCGGGGCGCTGGCCGAGCGGGTGGGCTCGCTCCGCCTGGGGCCCGGCGCCGATCCCACCAGCGACGTGGGACCGGTGGTCAGCCAGGCGCAGCTGGAGCGCGTCCTGGGCTACGTGGCCGAGGGCCGCGCGGCCGGGGCACGGCCGCTGGTGGGAGGGGAGCGCGCCGAGCGCCTGGGCCGCGGCTACTTCGTCGAGCCCACGCTCTTCGTCGACGTGACGCCGGAGATGCGCATCGCCCAGGAAGAGATCTTCGGACCGGTCTCGGTGGTGCTTCCTTTCGAGGATGAGACGGAGGCGGTCCGGCTGGCCAACCAGACCATGTACGGCCTGGCGGCGGGCGTCTGGACGCGGGACGTGAAGCGGGCGCTGCGCATGGCGCGGAGCGTCCAGGCGGGCACGGTCTGGCTCAACACGTACCAGCTGCTTTCGCCCACGGCGCCCTTCGGCGGCTACAAGAAGAGCGGCGTCGGGCGGGAGCTGGGCCGCGGCGCGCTGGAGGCCTACCTGGAGACGAAGACGGTGATCGCCGACCTGAACGAGCAGCCGTTCTCCTTCTTCTGAGAGAGCCCGGCGGCTGGTGGCGGAGGTCGGTCCACCGCACCCATGGCCCGCGCCGCCGTCGAAGCAGGGGGTACCTTGCGTCAGCCTCCGCGACGGCTGCGACGCCGCCCGGACCGTGCTCGGGCTGGTCGAAGCCGTGCGACGGCTGCGAAGCGCACCCGGCAGGACGATGAGCGCCCAGCTCCCCGCGTGAGAGGGTACGCCCTGGTTCCATCGCGTCGGCAGCAGGTGAAGCGTTAGCAACGTCGAACTGAATCGTGGAGAAGATTGAGACATTACGTCTCACGGAGTGAGACATATGGCCCGGACTCGCGCGAGGTGGTCAAGGCGGGGCACAGGCCCCGCGACGCTGGAGCGGGCGCTGCAGATCCTCTTCCTGTTGGAGGAGAACCCGTCCGGCATGAGTGTCGCAGCGCTGGTGGAGGGGACGGGCTGCCCCCGCGCGACGCTCTACCGCTACCTTTCGCTCCTCGAGTCGCATGCGCTGGTCAGCCAGGTCCCGGATGGGCGGGGCGGAGGAAGCGGCCGCTACACCCTGGGTAACCGGCTGATCGCCCTGGCGAGCAAGGTGCCGGTGGAACGGGAACTGGTGCGAGCCCTGCTGCCCCGGATGGTCGAGCTCTCCCAGCGCCTGGGAGAGACGGTCATCCTCGTCCAGCCCATCGGTCTGCAGGCCATCTGCATCGAGCGTGTGGAGCATCCCGCGCGGGTGCGGCTCTCGTTCGAGAAGGGGGCGGTCCTGCCCCTCCATGCGGGTGCGTCGGCCCGCGTGCTGCTGGCCTACATGTCGGACGAGGAAGTGGAGCGGGTCATCCGGACCGTGGGCCTGCCTCGCTACACCGAACGGACGATCACCGATCCGGCCCAGCTGCGAGAGGTTCTGGCGGAAACGCGCCGGCGCGGCTGGGCGGTGAGCGACGAGGAGATGGACCCGGGCGTACGGGCGGTGGCGGTGGCGATCCTCGACGCCAGCGGCCACCCCAGGGCGGCCATCTCGGTGGTCGGCCCGATCTTCCGGCTCCAAGGCGAGAAGACCGAGCAGGCGCTTGAGCTCCTCGGACGGCTGCGCGACGAGCTGAAGGCGAAGCCGCCCTGGGGAGGCGAGGACCCCGAAGGGGGGTGAGCGCTCCATCCCTGTGGTCCACGTCTTGAGGGTCTCGACGAACTTCAGCCGGACCCGGTTGGGAAACCCCGGCGACAGAGGGAAGGTGCGAGCTGCATGAGTCGGCTGAACCGCGAAACACGGAGAGCGCTCGCGGCAGCGGCGGTCCTCCTGATCGCGACCTTTGCGGCCGCCTGCGGAGGAGGCGGCAAGCCCGCATCCAATGCGCAGGGCAACAATGCGGGGTCGCAGGGATCGCAGGCTCCCATCAAGATCGGCTTCTTTGCTCCCGAATCGGGGTTTGCCGCGGCCGACGGCCAGAGCGCGCAGGACGCGGCCAAGTTGGCGGTGGACGAGATCAACCGGAGCGGGGGCATTCAAGGTCGCCCCGTCCGGCTGGTCGACTACGACGACGGTAGCGATGCCAAACAGGCGGTGGCAATCGCGAACAAGTTGATCAACCTCGATCACGTCACGGCGGTCGTCAGCGGTTCGTACAGCGATCAGACCCTGGCGGCGGCACCGATCTTCCAACGCAACCACGTGCCCATGATCGCAGCCTACGCCGTCAACCCCGGCATTCCGAACACCGGCTCCTACATCTTCCAGCAGAGCTTCACCGGGACCGTCGAGGGACGCGCGGGGGCGGTGCTCGCCGTGAGCCAGCTGGGCGGCAAGAAGATCGCCGTCGTCGCCATCGACAACGACTTCGGCCACTCGCTCGTCGAGGGGTTCACTCAGGAGGCGAAACAACTCGGAGCGAGCATCGTGGCCACGGACTACAACCAGTTCGGCGAGAAGGAATTCACGCCCATCATCCAGCGCGACCTGGCCAAGGGGGCGGATCTCTTCTACCTGGTCGAATACGGCCCCGAGGGTTCCCAGTTCATCCGCGAGTGGAACGCCCTGGGCGTCAAGAAGCCGCTGGTCGGCACGGAAGGAGTCGATTCAACGACCGAGTTCCTGCAGGTCGTCGGCAAGCAGGCCGACGGGATGGTGATCACGACCAACCTCGACCGCGACTCCCAGAACCCGGAAGTGCAGCGGTTCGTCAAGGACTTCACGGCCCGCTTCGGTCATCCGCCGGACATGGTGGCGGCCTCGACCTACGACGCCTTCTTCGTTCTGGCGCACGCGATGCGGAGCACCGGCCTGTCGCCGGAAGAGATCCAGAAGGGGCTGGCGTCGATCCGGGACTTCGACGCCATCACCGGTAAGATCCTCCGGTACACGTCCAACCGGGAGGTCGTCAAGCCGGTTCAGCTGCAGGTCGTAAAGAACGGCGAGTTCCATCACTACGGGATCGTCGACGACCCGGCGCTGATCCAGCCGTAGGCGCGCGCCCGTCGGGCCCCGCCCGGCGGGCCGCAGCTCAACCCGTGGCGAGCCCGGAGGGGGACGGCGCAGATGCTGCTCGCGAATCTCGTGGAAGGGATGACGATCGGCTCGCTCTACGCGTTGATGGCTCTGGGACTCTCGCTGGTCTACGGAATCCTGAGGGTGCTGGACATCGCGAACGCCGGCGCCTATACCCTGGGTGCGTACGTGGGCGTCCTGACGTGGCGGCTTACGAGCTCGTGGTGGCTCGCCCTCCTGGCGGGGGCGGCTGTGGCCAGCGGGCTGGGATGGCTGCTGCAGCGCCACCTCTACGTTCCCATTCTGGCGTCGGGCCCGATCGTGCCGCTGATCGCGAGCATCGGCGTCTTCACCGCGCTGGAGGAGGCCTACCGGCTACTTTTCGGCCCGTACATCCTGAAGCTTCCTGCGCGCATCCCGCTGCCGACAGTGCGGATCGCCGGGACCGTGGTGAGCGGCGTGCAGCTCCTTGTGCTCATGGTGGCGGTCGCTGCCTTTGCGGGCATCGCCCTGCTTCTGGACCGGACGCGGACGGGCCTCGCCTGGCGCGCTACCGCCCAGGACCGGGAGACGGCCGAAGCGATGGGCATCGACGTGGGGGCGGTGACCGGGAGGATCTTCTTGCTCGGTTACGCGTTGGCGGCGGCGGCGGGAGTGCTGGTGGCGATCCACTACAACGCGGTCTCACCCACGATGGGCGACATGCCCGCCTACAAGATGCTGGCCATCATCGTGCTCGGCGGGCTGGGCAGTCCCTTCGGCACGGTGGCCGCCAGCCTCCTGATCGGGCTGGTGGAGACCTTCGTGGCGGCCTACGTCGGCTTTCTCCTCCCCCGCGACGCCATCGCCTTCGCTGCGCTGATCCTCATCCTTCTGCTCCGGCCGCAGGGGCTCTTCGCGCGGGGGGTGGCGGCGCGATGAGCTATGCCGTCGTCGTCGGCGTCACCGTGACGATCTACTGCCTCCTGACGCTCGGACTCAACGTGATCGCCGGTTACGCAGGCCAGCCGCACCTCGGCCAGGCGGCCTTCTTCGGTCTGGGCGCCTACGTGGCGGCGATCTTGGCCACCCGCTACGGCCTCCCCTTCTGGCTGGACCTGCCGGCGGCGCTGGTCCTGACGGGCCTGGTGGGCGTCCTCCTGGGAGCGATCAGCCTCCGGCTGAGGGAAGACTTCCTGGCGATCACCACCATCGGGCTCAACTTCGTCATGGTCGCCATCTTTCAATACGTCCCCTTCTTCGGCGGAGCGATGGGCATCACCGACGTGCCGCTGCCCTCGCTGGGCAGCTACACCTTCGACAACAGCGCCTTCCTGGTCGTCGGCCTGCTCATGGTCTGCGCCGTGGCGCTCTTCAGCGCCTACCTGGAGCGGACGTGGTTCGGTGCCGTCCTCGCAGCCATCAAGGACGACGAGGTGGCGGCCGCCGCGATCGGCATCTCGGTGCCGGTCTACAAGATCGCCGCCTTCGCGCTGGGCACGGCCACCGCAGGTGCGGCAGGAAGCCTCTACGCTCACTTCATGTCGGTGGTCACCCCCGCCAGCTTCTCCTTCTCCGAATCGGTGGTGCTTCTCTCCATGCTCGTCTTCGGGGGTCTGGGGACGATTCGCGGAGCGCTGCTGGGCGCGGTCGTCCTGGGGGTGATGCCAGAGGTCTTCCGGTTCGTCTCCGACTACCGGATGCTGCTTTACGGCGTTCTTCTGCTGCTGATGGTCCGCTTCCAGCCGGCGGGGCTGTTGGGCGAAGGCTCGTGGCTGCACGCTCTGTTGCGCCGGCGGCGGCTCGAGCGAGGGGGGCTTGGCCGTGCCGCTGCTTGAGGTGGAGGGGGTGACGGTCCGCTTCCGCGGCCTGACCGCGGTGGAGGACGTCTCCTTCCAGGTCGAGGAGGGCGAGTTCGTCGCCATCATCGGACCAAACGGTGCGGGCAAGACCACCCTCTTCAACGTGATCGCGGGGAGCCAGCGCCCGAGCCGCGGTCGCGTGCGGCTGGGGGGCCGGATCATCACCGGACTCTCCCCGGCGGAGGTGAGCCGCCTGGGGGTGGGACGGACCTTTCAGATTGCCAGGCCGTTCGGTTCCTTGACCGTGCGGGAGAACATCCTCCTTGCCGCGGGACGGGAGCAACTGGGGAGGGCGTGGGCGAGCCTCCGCCTTCGCCACCACGATCGGGCGGCGGCGCGGGCCACCGAGCTCCTCCTTCGGCGCACAGGGCTGGAGGCGGTGGCGGAGAAGCGCGCCTCGGAGCTGAACGTGGGCGAGCTGCGGCGCCTGGAGATCGCCCGTGCCATGGCGGGGCGGCCGCGGCTCCTCCTGCTCGACGAGCCGGCGGCCGGCCTCGGCGTCGACGGGATCCTGCCCCTCAGAGGGATCATCGGCGACCTCCGCGGCCAGGGTGTGACGGTGCTCCTCGTGGAGCACCACGTCGGCTTCGCCCTCTCCCTGGCGGACCGGGTCGTCGTGCTCGACCAGGGAAGGGTGATCGCGGTGGGGCTGCCGGACCAGATCCGGCGCGATCCGCGGGTGATCCGGGCCTATCTGGGCGAAGAGGAGCAGGAACTGGAGCCGGCGCCCGCGCCGCCGGCGGGCGAGGCGCCGGGGCCAAGAGAAGGTGGGAGGGCGGAGGGAGTGGGAGGACTTGCCTGAGGCTCCACTCCTCGAAGTTCGCGAGCTCCACGCCGGCTACGGGAAGGCGGAGGTGCTGGAGGGTGTCTCCCTGACCGTCCAGCCCGGCGAGTTCGTAGCGTTGGTAGGGAACAACGGCGCGGGGAAGAGCACGCTTCTCAAAGCCGTCATGGGGCTGGTTCGCGGTCGCGGGCAGATCCTCTACCGGGCCCGGGAGCTGCTCGGTACGCCAGCCCATTTGCGCGCGGCCCTGGGGATCGGCTACGTGCCCGAAGGCCGAAGGGTCTTCCCCGGATTGACGGTCGAGGAGAACCTGAAGGTGGGCGCCTACCGGCTTCAGCAAGAGGCGCGGCTCCGCCAGCAACTGGAGCGGATCTACGCGATCTTCCCTCGCCTCGCGGAACGGCGCCGCCAGGTGGCTTCCAGCCTCAGCGGGGGCGAGCAACAGATGCTGGCGATCGGCCGCGCGCTCATGCTGGATCCTTCGTTGCTGATCGTCGATGAGATCTCGATGGGGCTCGCGCCGGCCGTGGTGGACGAGATCCTGCGCGTCCTGGAGGAGAAGCACCGCTCGGGGCTCGCCATCCTCCTGGCCGATCAGAACGCGAGGAAGATGCTGGCCGTCGCCGATCGCGGCTACGTGCTGGAGACCGGCCGGATCACCCTGGCAGGACGCGCCGGGGACTTGCGGCGAGACCCCTCGGTGGTCGAAGCCTATCTGCGGGCGCTCTGAGGCGTCGGGCGTCCGGCTTCTGGAATGAGGAGGGTTGAGGGAGCATGGCGGCAAGGATGGAGACTAGCGTCACAGGGTCCTCCGGCCCCCGGGTCGTCCGCGCTCCGCGCGGAACGAAGCTGACCGCCAAGTCGTGGCAGACCGAGGCCGCCCTGCGCATGTTGATGAACAACCTGGACCCCGAGGTGGCCGAGAAGCCGGAGGAGCTGATCGTCTACGGCGGCGCGGGGAAGGCGGCGCGCAGCTGGGAGGCCTTCGACGCCATCGTCGACGCGCTCGCGCACCTCGAGGAGGACGAGACGCTCCTCGTCCAGTCCGGGAAGCCGGTGGGCGTCTTCCGCACGCACCGCATGGCGCCCCGGGTGCTGATCGCCAACGCGCTCCTGGTGCCCGCCTGGGCGACCTGGGAGAACTTCTGGGAGCTGGAGCGGAAGGGCCTGACCATGTACGGCCAGATGACGGCCGGCTCCTGGATCTACATCGGTTCGCAGGGGATCATCCAGGGGACGTTCGAGACGCTGGCCGAGCTCGGCCGCCAGCACTTCGGCGGCGGCCTGGAGGGGCGGCTCGTCCTCACCGCGGGTCTGGGCGGGATGGGCGGCGCCCAGCCGCTGGCCATCACCATGAACGGCGGCGTCGGGCTGATCGTGGAGGTGGACCCGGCGCGGATCCGGCGGCGCCACGAGGGGAAGCTGGTCGACCGCTGGACGGCCTCCCTGGAGGAGGCGCTGGCCTGGGTGGAGGAGGCGCGCCGCGCGCGGCGGCCGCTCTCGGTGGCGCTCCTGGGGAACGCCGCCGAGGTGGAGCCGGAGCTGGCGCGGCGGGGCTTCCTGCCGGACGTGGTCACCGACCAGACCTCGGCCCACGACCCGCTCAACGGCTACGTCCCCGCGGGGCTCAGCCTGGAGGCGGCGGCGGGGCTGCGCCGGACGGATCCCGAGGAGTACGTCCGTCGCGCGCGGGCCTCCATGGCGGAGCAGATGCGCGCCATCCTCGACTTCAAGCGGCGCGGCGCGGTCGCCTTCGACTACGGCAACAACCTGCGCGAGCAGGCGACGCTGGGCGGCGTCCCGCGCGAGGAAGCCTACTCCTACCCCGGCTTCGTCCCGGCCTACATCCGGAACCTGTTCTGCGAGGGGAAAGGCCCCTTCCGCTGGGCGGCGCTCTCGGGCGACCCGGAGGACATCCTCAAGACGGACCGGGCGATCCTCGAGCTCTTCCCGGAGAATGCCTCGCTTCGCCGCTGGATCACGCTGGCGGAGGAGAGGGTGCCCTTCCAGGGCCTGCCGGCCCGCATCTGCTGGCTCGGCTACGGGGAGCGGGCGAAGGCCGGCCTCCGCTTCAACGAGATGGTGCGCAAGGGCGAACTGAAGGCGCCCGTCGTCATCGGCCGCGACCACCTCGACGCCGGCTCGGTCGCCTCGCCCTACCGCGAGACCGAAGGCATGAAGGACGGCTCGGACGCCATCGCCGACTGGCCGATCCTGAACGCGCTCCTCAACACGGCGGCCGGCGCCACCTGGGTCTCGGTCCACCACGGCGGAGGCGTCGGTATCGGCTACGCCCTCCACGCCGGGATGGTGGTCGTCTGCGACGGGAGCGAGGAGGCGGACGAGCGACTGCTCAGGGTGCTGACCACCGACCCGGGTCTCGGGGTGGTGCGCCACGCCGACGCCGGCTACGAGCGGGCGCTGGAGGTGGCGCGGGAGCGGGGCGTCCGGCTGCCCATGGAGGAGTGGCGTGCGCGCAGGTCGGCCGCCGCGAGAGAGGCAGAATGAGCGAAGTCGCTCGGCGGACGGCACCGGACGGCGATCGCCTGGTGCAGGCCGGTCCCCTCGAACCGGGTCTGGCCTACACCGGGATCGCCACCTTCCTGCGGTTGCCGTGGGTGCCTCGGAGCGAGCTGGGCAGGGTGCGCCCGGAGGCGGCGGTGGTGGGAGTGCCCTACGACTGGGGCGTGGGCTACCGGCCGGGGGCCCGCTCGGCACCCCGCGCCGTCCGGGATGCCTCGACCCGTTATGCGCTTCCGCCGGAAGGGCTCTGGGACGTGGAGAGCGGCCGCTGGTTGCTGGCGGGAGCGAAGTTGGTCGACACCGGCGACGTCGATGTGGTGGGCCTGGACCCGGAAGAGACCGCAGCCCGCGTGACGAAAGCCGTAGCCGAGGTTCGGGAAGCCGGTGCGATTCCCTTCCTCCTGGGCGGCGATCATTCGCTGACCTTCGCCGCGGTGCGGGGGCTGGCACCGCTCTTCGCAGCGGGGAGCCGGTGGCCCGGACGGGCGCTCTGGTGCTTGCAGTTCGACGCCCATTTGGACTTCCGGCAGCACGTGGGCGGCGTTCGGCTGACCAGCTCGAGTCCCATGCGCCGGATCACGGAGCTGGGCTTCGTCAAAGGCGTGGTAGACGTGGGGGTACGAGGATTGCGCGCACTTCCGGAGGACGTCGAAGCGCAGCGGGCGGCGGGCGGAAGGCTGGTGCTGGCGCGGGAAGTGCACGAACGGATGCGCCGGGACGGGGCGGAGGCGCTGGTCGAGCTGCTGGAACCGCTGCCGCCGGGCGAACCCGTCTACGTCACCTTCGACATCGACGCCCTCGATCCGTCGATCGCCCCCGGCTGTTCGAGCCCCGAGCCCGACGGCCTGACTCTGGCGGAGACGCGCGCGCTCCTCCGGGGGCTGCGGGGACGCAATCCCGTGGTCGGCTGCGACCTTACGGAGGTCAACCCCTACTTCGATCCGGCAGGCGTGACCGCTCTCACGGCGACGCTGGTGGCCATCGAGATGCTGGCAGCGGCGGTGGAAGGCGGCAGGTACGGGTGATCGACCTGCTGGTCCATGACGCGGCCGAGGTGGTGACGCTGGCGGCGGGCGCGGTGGCCGAGGCGCTCGGCTCGACGGCCGCCGCCCTGCCCCGGCGCGGGCCGGCCCAGGGGGAGCTGGGCCTGGTCCGCGACGGTTTCGTCGCCGTCGACGGCGGCCGCATCCTCGGCGCCGGGCCGATGCGCGCCCTGCCGCGCGAGTGGCGGCGTGCCCGCGAGGAGGTGGACGCCCGCGGCCGCGCCGTCCTCCCCGGCTTCGTCGATCCGCACACGCACCTGGTCTACGCCGGCGACCGCATGGACGAGTTCGTCCTGCGGATCCGGGGCGCTTCCTACGAGGAGATCGCCCGGCGGGGAGGGGGCATCCTTTCCACGGTCGAGGCCACGCGGCGGGCGACGGCCGAGGAGCTGGTCGAGGCGGCCCTGCCGCGCCTCCGCCGGATGCTGGCCGCGGGCACGACGACGGCGGAGGTGAAGTCCGGCTACGGGCTCCGGCTGGAGGACGAGCGCAAGATCCTCGAGGTGGTGCGGCGGCTCGGCGCCGAGCAGGCGGTGGAGCTGGTGCCCACCTTTCTCGGGGCGCACGAGGTTCCGCCCGAGTGGCGCGACCGGCCGGGCGGCGAGACCGCCTACGCCGAGGAAGTGGCCGGGCCGATGCTGGAGGCCGTCGTCCGCGAGGGGCTGGCGCGGTCGATCGACGTCTTCCTGGAGCGGGGGGTCTTCGGTCGTGCGACGGCGCGGCGGGTGCTCGAGGCGGGGCGGGCGAGGGGGCTGCTCCTGCGGCTCCACGCCGACCAGCTGGGCGGCGATCTGGGCGGCGCGGAGCTGGCGGCCGAGCTGGGGGCGCGGGCGGCGGACCACCTGGAGCACGCCTCCCGCGCGGGGCTGGAGGCCATGGCCGGGGCCGGGGTGGCGGCCGTCCTCCTGCCCGGCGCCACGCTCTACCTGGGCTCCGAGGCGCCCCCGGCGCGCTCCATGGTCGAACTCGGGGTGGCCGTCGCGCTGGGGACCGACTCGAACCCCGGCTCGAGCCCTCTGGAGTCGCAGGCCGTGACCATCGCCCTGGCGTGCACGCTCTTGCGCCTCACGCCCGCGGAGGCGCTGGTGGCCGCGACGCTCAACGCGGCCTGGGTGCTGGGGCTGGAGGACCGCCTCGGCTCGCTGGAGGCGGGCAAGCAGGCCGACTTCCTGCTGCTCGAGGAGCCCACGCACGTCGCCGTCCCCTACCGGCTGGGATCCAACCTCGTCCGCGCCGTCTGGAAGCGGGGACGGCGGGTGGCCTAGCGCACCCCGCCCTCTCTCCCGGGCGCCCGCGGCCTCCGCCCGCGGGAAGTGGTCGACGGGCGCAAGCCCCCGCGCCGGACGGGGGCCGGGCTTGGCGACGGGCTCCGCGCCGGCCGCCGGCACCGGCTCCTCCTCTCCGAGGCGACCCGCCTCCTGATCGCAGGCTACGACTCATCCGAATTGGTGAGTGCGAGACTCCCCAGATTGGGTCTGCGCAGACCATCAAGGGTGGTCTACGGTGACCATGGGGAGGTAGGTCCGTGCGCAGGCACCTCTTCGCGCAGCTCGCCGTCCTGGTCGCCTCCTTCCTGCTGCTGGGGACGCTGGTGCTGAGCCAGGTCAACGGGCTGATCGCCTCGGTCCAGACCGACCTCGACCGCTGGCTGCGGGCGGTGGAGGCCGCGGCTCACACGCGCTCGGCGCTGAGCGACCTGCGGCTCGCCGAGCTGGAGATGGTGACGGCGCCGGACGCGGCCGCCCGCCAGGCGGCCGAACGCCAGGCCGAGAGCGCCATCCGGGAAGCCACCAGCTCGCTCGCCGACTACCGGAGGTCGCTGCCGGATCCCGCCTCGCTGGACAGCTTCACCAGGGACTTCCAGGCCTACCTCGCCTACCACGCGCGCCTGGCCCAGGCGGTCGACGGCG
Source organism: Bacillota bacterium (assembly GCA_029960955.1). Classification (GTDB taxonomy): domain Bacteria; phylum Bacillota; class Sulfobacillia; order JAIMAT01; family JAIMAT01; genus JAIMAT01. Next base: position 10,880 of record JASBVS010000009.1, on the reverse strand, counting down.
GATCGCCCGCGCAGGCCATGGCCCTCTACCGGCAGGGAGCTGCGCCGATCGGCCGGCTCGAGGAGACCATCCACTCCCTGCGCCACATGGACTACCGCGACGCCGTGGCCTCGGAGAGCATCGCGCGCAGCCTCAGCGGGCGCCTTCTGGCGCTGATGGTCACCTGCGGCGCCGCCGTGGTGGGCATCGACCTGGTGCTCTGGCTCAACCTGCTGGTCTCCTTCCTGGCGCGCCTCCGCGGCCTGCGCCGCGCCGCCGCCGAGGTCGCCGAGGGCCGCTTCGACGTGGAGCTGGGCCCGCCCATGCGCGACGAGCTCGGCGAGGTGGAGGAGGCCTTCCGCACCATGTCGGCGACGCTGGCCGAGAAGGAGGCCGAGAACCGGCGGCTGCGCGAGGCCCGCGAGCGGGCGGAACGGGCGCGGATCGAGCTGCTCTCGCGCCAGTTCGACGCCGTCGTCGCCGCCCAGGAGCAGGAGCGGGCGCGGATCGCGCGGGAGTTGCACGACGAGGCCGGGCAGAGCCTCACCTCCCTCCAGTACGGGCTGGAATTCCTGCGGGAGAACGTGCACGACCCCGGGCTGGCCGCCCGGGCGGCCGAGCTGGGCGAGACGGCGCGCCGGACCATGAACTCGCTCCACGACCTGGCCGTCGACCTGCGCCCGCCGCTGCTCGACGACGTCGGCCTGGAGGCGGCCATCCGCGAGTACGCGCACGACTTCGCGCGGCGCTACGACCTGAAGATCGGCGTGGAGACCCGCGGCCTCGACGGGCTCTCGCCCAGCGTCCAACTCCTTCTCTTCCGGGTCGTGCAGGAAGCGCTGACCAACGTGGCGAGGCACGCCCGCGCGCGCCACGTCCGCCTCCTGCTGGTGCGCGACGGCGACCGCGTCCGCGGCCGGGTGGAGGACGACGGGGTCGGCTTCGAGGCCGACGCCGAGCGCGCGGCACGGGCCGGCGCGCGCTGCCTCGGGCTGGCGGGGATGCACGAGCGGATCCGCATGCTCGGCGGCGAGCTGGTCGTCCGCTCCTCGCCGGGCCAGGGGACGACGGTGGAGTGGGAGGGGGGTCTCTCCGCCGGGAGCCTCGCCGAAACCCTCCAGGAAGAGAGGCGTGCGACGGGATGAAGCCGATCCGGGTCTTCGCCGTGGACGACCATCCGGTGGTGCTCCAGGGCATCCTGGCCCTGCTGGGACAGGCCGAGGGGATCGAGGTGGTGGGCAGCGCGGCGGACGGCGCCTCGGCGCTGGAGACGATCCCCCAGGCCCGCCCGGACGTGGTCCTGCTCGACGTCTCGCTGCCCGACATCAACGGCATCGAACTCTGCCGGCGCATCGCCGCCTGGCCGCCCGCGCAGCGCCCGGCGGTGGTGATGCTGACCGTCCACCAGACCGCCAGCTTCTTCTTCCAGGCGCTCCGCGCCGGCGCGCTGGGCTACGTGCCCAAGTCGGCGCCGTTCGCGGACGTGCAGGAGGCGATCGAGTCCGCCGCGCGCGGGGAGGCCTACCTGCACCCCAGCGTCGCGGGCTACCTGGTCAGCGCCTTCCTGGGCGGCCAGCCGCCGGTGGAGGGGGAGACGCCGCTGGCCAAGCTGAGCGAGCGCGAGCGGGAGGTCCTGGGCCTGCTCGCGCGGGGCCGCTCGACGCGCGAGATCGCCGACGCGCTGGGCCTCAGCCCCAACACCGTGCACAAGCACCGCACGAGCCTGATGTCCAAGCTCGGTCTCCACTCCACCTACGACCTGCTCCGCTTCGCGGCCTCGGTGGGACTGATCGGGGGTGACGAGGCATGAGGGAGGCGTACACCGTCGGGGAGGACGGGGGCCGCTACCCCGCCGGTTCCCTGCGCTGGATGGGAACCGGTCCGCCGCTGCTCTTCCTGGTCGTCCTGAGCCTGGCGGAGCTGCTCGTCTTCGACCGCTACTTCTCGCGCAACCTCTCCACGCTGCTGACCATCGCCCTCGCCGCGGTCGGCATCCTCGCGTACGGGCTGCACGTCTCCCGCGTGATGGAGCGCGCGGAGCGGCAGATCCTCTCCATGTACCGGGAAGCGGCCGAACAGAACCGCCAGCTGCAGGCGCTGCACGAGGCGGGGCTGGCCATCACCTCCAACCTGTCGCTGGAGACGGTGCTCCACCGCGTGCTCGACCTGGGCCTGGCGATCACCGGCGCGGGCAGCGGCGCGGTGGCCGTCTACGACGAGGACGGGCAGGTGGAGCGGCTGGTGACCCGCGGCCTCCGCTCGCCGCTGGAGGCCTCCGAGATGTTCGCGCTGCCGCTCCGGTACGGCGACGCGCTGGTCGGCATGCTCTACCTCGCCGACCGCGAGGGCGGCGCCTTCGGGCCGCGCGAGGAGTCGGCCGCGAGGAAGCTGTCGGCGCACGCGGCCGTGGCCGTGATGAACGCCCGCCTGCTGCAGCAGGCCGAGCGCGCGGCGATCCTGGAGGAGCGGCACCGCCTGAGCATGGATCTGCACGACGGCGTCCTGCAGGAGCTCTACGCCATCACCCTCCGCGCGGAGGACGCCCTGGCCGACCTTCCCGCCGGGAGCGGAGCGCTCCGCGCCCGCCTGGAGGGGATCGTGGAGGCGATCGACCGCCTGGAGGCCGGGATCCGCCGCACCGTCCAGGATCTGCGCAGCGAACCGGGGCGCCCCGTGCCGCCGGCGCAGGCGGTGGAACAGGAAGTGAAGGCGCTCGACCTGGACGGGCGCGTGGAGCTGGAGACCCGCCTCGACCCGGAGCTGCGCGACCTCCCGGGGGAGCAGGCGGACGCCCTCCGCTTCGTCGTGCGGGAGGCGCTGGCCAACGTGCTACGCCACGCGCGGGCGCGGCGCGTGCGGGTCGAGCTGGCCCGCCGCCGCCAGGAGCTCCTCCTGGAGGTGAGCGACGACGGCGTCGGCTTCGAGGCGACGGCCGCCGTCGGAGAGGGCGCGGGGCGGACGGGGGCGGGGGCAAGCCACCACGGGCTGGGCAACATGCGGCGGCGGGCGGAGCGGGCAGGGGGAAGTCTGCGCGTGGAGAGCGCGCCCGGCCGTGGGACGCGCGTCCTCCTCCTCCTGCCTCTGGCGACGCCCGCCGCCCGCCGGAGGTGAAGGCCGTGGGTGCGTCGACGGCCGGCAGCGGCCCGATCCGCGTCCTGGTGGTCGACGACCACGAGGTGGTGCGCGTGGGGCTGGCGGCGTTGATCCGCAGGCAGCCCGACATGGAGTGGGCCGGCGAGGCCGACGGGCAGGAGTCGGCCCTCCGTGCGGCGCGGGAGTGCCGCCCCGACGTGGTCGTCATGGACGTGCGCCTGCCCGACGGGGACGGGATCGAGGCCTGCCGCATCCTTCGCGAGACCGATCCGGCCTGCCGCGTGCTGATGCTCTCCAGCTTCTCGGACGCCGGGGCCGTGCGCGCCTCCATCCGCGCGGGCGCCTCGGGCTTCCTGCTGAAGCGCGCCCACAGCGACCTGCTGGTCCAGGCGATCCGCATCGCCGCGGCGGGCGGGACGGTGCTCGACCCGCAGATGACGGGCGAGATCCTGTCGGCCCTGCGCGGCGAAGGCCTGGAAGACCCCTTGGCCGCGCTGAGCGAGACGGAGCGGGAGGTGCTCGAGCGGATCGCGCGGGGGGAGACCAACCGGCAGATCGGGCAGGAGCTCCACCTGAGCGAGAAGACCGTCAAGCACTACGTCAGCAGCATCTTCGACAAGCTGCAGGTACGCCGGCGGAGCGAGGCGGCCGCGCTGGCCGCACGGCGGCTGGGGGAGGGCTAGGCCGGGCTCCCGCGCCGGCCGTCGCCGCGGCGGGCCGCGCCCGGCGCGCGGCCCGCCTCAGCCCAGGCCCTGCTGCCTGGAGAGCGCCAGGAGCCGCTCGTAGACCTCCACCCGGCGCCGGAAGCGACCGCGCGGCCGCTCCACCGCGTACATGGCGAAGCCGATCATGAAGAGGGCGGCCAACGCCAGCAGCACGCCCAGGACGCGCCGCGCGAGCGGCGGTTCCAGCGCCAGGCCGACGCCCCAGACGGCGATCAGGAAGTAGGCTCCCGTCAGCAGGCGGCCCACCCCGCGCCTCATCGTGCACCGCTCCTCATGGGTTGGTGGCCTCCAGGCTCCCGCCGGTCACCGTGAACGCCAGGTGCAGCGCGGGCAGCGTCCGGCCGGGATGGTCCTGCCCGTAGGTCAGCTGCGGCCGCGTGTAGACCACCGGCTGGGCGTCCTGACCCTGGTAGATCACGGGCACCAGGTCGATCAGGTGGACCCCGGGCGCGCCGGAGGCGGTCAGGACGATCTGCACGTCGCCCGAGGTGTTGAACCCGCATGCGTAGCCCAGGTAGTGGTCGTCGTAGAGCAGGGCGTAGGTGTTGTCGTACTCCGCCCAGCCCACGCCCTTCAGGTGGATGGTGAAGCGGGTGCCGGCGGGTCCGCTGGAGGGCGTGACGGAGACGATGGAGGGCTGGATGACGAAGGCGCCCACCGCCACCGTCCGGTCGCCCACGCGCAGGCTCAGGACGTGGGTGCCGCCCAGGTCGTCGGGGATGACGAGCCGGCTGTCCAGCCGGCCGTCGCCGCCGATGCGGACCGTCCCCAGGCTGCGCTCCACCGCCCGGTGGCCCTGGCTGCTGACGCGGTTGCCGCTCTGGGTGGTCCAGACGACCTGGGCCTCCGCGCCGGCCGGGAGGCCGGACGCCTCCAGGCGGACCGGCGTCTCCACCGGCCCGTAGCCGGGCGTCACCGCCAGCGGCCGCGCCCCGGCCAGCGCAGGAGCCGGGAGCGGCTTCTCCGGCCGGGTCGGGTCCGAGTAGGCGACCGGTACGGGGGAGGAGGCGGGCGTCACCTCCACCAGCCAGGTGGCGTCAGGAAGCGTTCCGTGCGGTCCCTGCTGAGGGTTAAGGTACGGGAAGCCGAGGAAGTTTCTCCACACCTGGACCAGGTGCGCCCCCGGCGGCCCGGCGACGCGCAGCCTGGCCTCGGCGCTCCCGTGCGTGCTCACCGCCGTGAGGATGCCGGCGAAGCCGTTGTCCCAGGCGACTTCCCAGAGCGACTGGTACTTGTCGCTGCCGATGCCGGTGGCGTGGATCGTCAGCGTCTCGCCGACGGCGGCCCGGGTGGCGCTGATGGTGAAGCGCGGCTGGACTTCGAAGCTGACGCTGGGGGCGGAGCCGCTCGCCGCCGCTCCCCCCGTCTCACCCGCCGGCAGGGCCTTGATGAGGTGCTGGCCGCCGAAGTCCTCGGGCACCGTCCAGGGAAGCTGGAAGCGCCCCTGGGCGTCCGTGCGGACGGTGCCGACGCTCCGCTCCACCGGCGTGTAGCGCGCCCCGACGAACTCCGTGCCGCCGCTCAGCTGCCAGTACCCGTCGACCGTCTCCCAGACCAGGCGGAGCGTCTCGCCGGGGGCGAAGCCGCTTCCCTCGACGACCAGCGGCGTGCCCACCGGTCCGGCGTAGCTGGAGAGACGCAGGGTGCCGGCCGGTTCCGCGGCGCCCCCGCTCGCCCGCGAGATCCGCGAGGCGGTGGAGGAGCCGCTGCCGCAGGCGGCCAGGAGGAGGCTCAGAGCCAGCGCCGCCGCCGTGACCCGCAGCAAGGAGCGGCTCCCCGGGCGCAGCCCGCCGCCCCCCGGCCTCCGAACGCGTTCGCGCATCGCTCGATCCCGTCCCTTCGCGTCCCCGCGTGGCGCGGGTCGCGAGCCTCCGCCCGCGGCCCGCGCGCTCCGCCGCCTACCGCCCGACCAGGACGGCCGGAGAGAGCGCCGTCCCGGTGTTCGGATCGGGCACGTTGTCGGCCACGGTGGCCAGCGCCTCGAGGTAACCCGTCCGGGCGGGCGCCTGGAAGAGGCCGACCCAGGCCTTGGCCTTGGCGTCGTAGTGGAGCTGCACGGTGGCCAGGGGATGGGTGAACTTGCCGGTCAAGGCGTTGTAGTCGTCCTGCCAGCCGAGCACCGCGCTGCCCTGGCCGTCCGTGACGGGGGTCGGGGGCGGCAGCTTCTGCCCGCGCTCGCCGTACTGCGGGTAGGTGGCACGCACCTGCACCTCGATCGTCGCCCCCGCTGCCACCGCGCCGGTGAAGGGCTTGCCCGTGGCCGGGTCGACCAGGTCGACCTGCGTCTTGAGTCGCGCCGGCACCACCGTCAGCAGCGAGTTCTGGTTCTGGAAGGGCACGAAGCTGCCGGTGCGGCCGGCCTTGTCGACCGCCTTGACGGTGTAGTTGAGCGGCCCCGTCTTGGCGTCGAAGGGGATCTGCCAGGAGACGGTCCACCATTGCGGCGGGTTGGCTCCCTTGCCGTGCGGGCCGAGCTTCATCTGCAGGGTGTCCAGACCGGGCACCTGCACGCTCAGCTGCGCGTCGGGCACCATCGCGCCGTTGGCGTCCACGGCCTGCATGCGCCAGACCACCTTCTGGCCCCGCTCGAACTTGTTGCTCAGCACGCAGCCCAGCGAGCTGTTGACGATGTCGCCGCTCACGATCAGGCGCTCGCCGCCGCCGGCGACGCTCGACTGGTTGACGTGAGCCAGCGAGGCCGAGGACATCGTGCCGATGATCAGGACGACGGCCACGATGGCTACCGTGATCACCGATCGGCTGTTGGGTTTCATCCGCTTCCCTCCTGTCGACCGCATCCCTGGCCTTTCTCGAAGGCGCTCACGCCGGCCGCCCGAAACCGAGGAGGGCGCGCGAGACGTGCGCCGGCGGCGGCGTCGACTGGTAGGCCTTCCAGGTCAGGAAGACGATGGCCAGCACCACCAGCACCCCCAGGATGGTGGCCACCGGCCGGTTGAGCGGGTTCCGGTAGGGCCCGTGATCCAGGAAGGGAACCGCCACCAGGACCCCCAGTCCGACCACGGGGATCGCGCCGATCACCCACCCCTCGACGGAGCCCGGCACGTACTTCAGGAACTGGAAGAGGAACATGAAGTACCATTCCGGCCGCGGCACGTAGGCGGTGTTGGAGGGATCGGCGATCCCCTCCGAGACCGCCGGACGGAAGATGCTCAGCGCGACCAGCACCAGGAAGACGAGGAGCGAGACGGCGACGTCCGCCGAGATGGTGTACGGGAAGAAGGACTCGCCCCGCTCCTTCTGGCGGCGGTACTCCTCCTCGTAGATCGCCCGCTGGACTTCGTTCATCCGCGGACCCCCCTCTGCGCCGCGGCCGACCGGCCGACCGGCGCCCTGTTCTCGTACATCAGGCGTTCCTGCCGTGCCGCCTTGGGCGGGGTGGAGATGCCCAGGCGGATGACCAGGACCAGGTGGAGGGTGATGAACAGGACCAGCAGCGCCGGCAGGAAGAGCATGTGGACGGCGTAGAACCGCGGCAGTGTCAGCACGCCGACGCTCGGCCCGCCGCGCAGCAATCCCTCCAGGAAGCTTCCGACGAAGGGGACCGCACCGACCATGTTGGTCCCCACCGTGGTGGCCCAGTAGGCCTTCTCGTCCCAGGGCAGCAGGTACCCGGTGAAGCCCATGGCCAGCACCAGGAAGAGGAGGATCACCCCGACGATCCAGGTGAGCTCGCGGGGGTACTTGAAGGAGCCCATGAAGTAGACGCGCAGCATGTGCAGGAAGACCAGCACCACCATGGCGCTGGCGCCCCAGTGATGCAGGCTGCGGATCATCGGACCGAAGGCGACGTGGTTCTCGATGAACTGGATGCTCTGCCAGGCGTTGTCCGGATTGGGCGTGTAGTAGAGGGCCAGGAATATGCCCGTCAACGCCTGCAGGATGAAGACGAAGAGGGTGGCGCTGCCCAGGGTGTAGGCCCAGTTGAGCCCCTCCGGGATCGACCGCTCGAAGACGGCCGCCCACGCGGCGCGGTAGCCCAGCCGCTGGTCCAGCCAGTTCCGGAAGCCCCGGCCCCGCTCCTCCTTCATGCCGCTCCCTCCCTCCTCATGCGGGCACCTTCTGGCTGACGCCCAACTTGAAGTCCTGGTAGAGGCAGCTCAGCCGACCGCCGCTCACCTTGAACTCCAGGGCGTCCAGCGGCCGGGGCGGAGGACCGGCGATCACCCGGCCGTCGATGGTGTACTCCCCGCCGTGGCAGGGGCAGTCGAAGGTGCGTGTGGCGGCCTGCCAGGAGTAGATGCAGCCGAGGTGGGTGCAGTGGCCGTTGAAGACCTTCACGTCGTTGGTCCCCTGGTTTCCGCGCACCACCCAGACCGAGGCGGCCTTCGACTCTTCCTTCCATCCGTCGCGATGGGTGATCACGAACTGCACGTTCTTCGGCACGCCCGGCTGAAAGGCGTCCAGCGGCCCGAGATCCACCCAGTCGGAGGACGGCGCCTCGAAGGCCGGCGAGGCCGCGAAGCCGATCAGCTGCGTTCCCAGGACCACCGCGATCAGGCCGGCGCTGCCGCCGATCATCCAGCTCAGCAGCGACCGCCGGCTCAACCGCGCCTCGTCCTGCTGCCCGCCGTCGCCATGCCGGAGGCCCGCGCTCTCCTCCCGAGGAGCCATCCCGTGACCCCCCTTCCGGTTCTTCTGCACCACGATCGTAGGTACCGTCATGACCGGCCTTCCACGTGCGAAGGACCCATCGCGAAGGGACCAAATGGACCTTCCCGCGTAACCCCTCCGGGTGAGCCGGGATTACCCGCAGCCGGTAGAGCGCGCGGCAGGGGTGGTCGTGGCGGGGCGCGGGGAGCGGGTGGCGCGGGGAGCGTCTCCTCCGGGCGCCTGTCGCGGGGGAGCCCGGCCGGGCTCCCCCGCGGCGGTCGGGCTAGGCGCTGCGGCTGGCCGTGAAGGCCCAGGAGGCCAGTGCGAGGAGGAGGACGGCGACGGCGGTCGTCACCGTCAGGTCCAGCCCCAGGGAGAACTGCGTGAGGAAGCGCGTGACGAGGGAGGAGCCGTAGACGATGTGACGCAGCGCGTCGATGCCGTACGTCAGCGGGTCGACGTGCATCAGGCCCGCCAGCCAGGCCGGCATCCCGCGGATCGGGTAGAGCGCCCCCGAGAGGAAGAACATGGGCATCACGAGGAAGTTCATGATCACCTGGAACCCCTGCATCGACTCCATCCGGCTCGCGATGACGATACCGAGACCGACGAGGGCCAGGGAGATCAGCGCCAGCACGCCCAGCATGGCCAGGAAGGTGAGCACGCCCAGGTGGACGCCCACGGCCGGCGCCAGCAGGAGCAGGATGGCGCCCTGCACCACCGCGACCGACATCCCGCCGGCGGCCTTGCCCGCCACGATCGCCCAGCGGGGCACGGGGCTGACGAGGACTTCCTTCAGAAAGCCGAACTCCCGGTCCCAGACGATGGACATGGCGCCGAAGAGGCTGGTGAAGAGCACCGACATGCCCACGATGCCCGGGAACATGTACGTGAGGTAGTCGGCACCGCGGGCGGCGTTGAGGGTGAAGCCGTGGCTGATGCCGTTCCCCACCAGAAGCAGGTAGAGAAGGGGCTGGGCGATCATGCCCACGATGCGCGAAGGCTCCCTCAGGAAGCGCAGCACCTCCCGGAGCCAGATCACGAACGCGCCGCGTACCGCCCTCACCGGCCCCACCTCCCCATCCGCCGTCGCGGAGATTCGTCGGGCGCCTCGTCCCGGATCTCGCGCCCCGTGAGCGTCAGGAAGACCGTGTCCAGCGTCGGCCTGCGCACCTCCACCCGCCGCACCCCGCCGCCGAAGGCTTCCACCACGCGCGCCAGGACGCGGTCCGCCTCCCGGCAGCGGATCTCGAAGCGCGGCACGCTCCCCCGCAGCTCCAGGTCGAGCCCGTCGGCCCAACCCGGCTCCGCGGGCGGGGCGTCGGCCTCGACGACGATGATGTCGGAGGCCACCTGCCGCTTCAGACCGTCGGGGGTGTCCAGGGCGACGATGCGGCCGTGGTCCATGATGGCGATCCGGTCCGCGTACTCGGCCTCGTCCATGTAGTGCGTCGTCATGAAGACGGTCACCCCGTAATTCCGCGGCAGCTCCCGGATCAGCTGCCACATCTGCGCGCGCGACTGCGGGTCCAGACCCACCGTCGGCTCGTCCAGGAAGAGGACCCGGGGCGTGTGGATGAGGCCGCGCACCAGCTCGAGGCGGCGCTTCATCCCGCCCGAGTAGGTGCGGACGAGGCTCTGCGCCCGCTCCTCCAGCCCCGCGAGGCGGAGGAGCGGCTCGGCCCGCTCCCGCACCTGCCGGGCCGACAGGCCGTAAAGAAGACCGTGAAAGATCAGGTTCTCCATCGCGGTGAGCCGCTCGTCCAGGGTGGGGTCCTGGAAGACGATGCCGATCGCCTCCCGCACCCGCCCCCGCTCCCGCACGACGTCGTGGCCGGCGACCGACGCCCGTCCACCGCTGGGGTCCAGCAGGGTGGCCAGGATCTTGATGGTCGTCGTCTTGCCGGCGCCGTTGGGACCGAGGAAGGCGAACACCTCCTCCGCGCGCACCGTGAACGTGACCCCGCGCACGGCCTCGACGGGTCCGTAGCGCTTCTCGAGCTGTTCCACCGCGATGACGTCCGCCGGCACCCCTCGCTCACCCGCCTCCGCAAGATGCTTCCCGTTCCCGAAACCCGTGCCTGCCATCTCCCGTCGTCAGATGTCCAGGTCCTCCAGCGGAGGCTCCTCGCTCGCCCCCCGGATCACGTCCATCAGCTCGGGAGGGACGCGGCTCGCCAGGTCGTCCAGGCTGTCGAACACCTCCAGGGTGGCGTCGCCGCTCTTCCACCACTCCGGGAAGTTCCAGTTCTCGGGGTCGCGCCACCACTGCGGATCCGACCAGAGGGACCAGTCGGGGCCGACGCTGCGGTGCAAGGCGTAGCGCCCGCGCCTCGTCCGGTAGACCGTGAACGTTTCGACCCTGCCGCGCCGGGAGTGGGGATGCCGCCAACGGGCGAGCCGGCGGCCGAGAAACCTCTTCCTGCGCCGGCTCCCGGCCTGGCCGACGGTCACGGTGATCTCTTCGAAGCC
>JASBVS010000008.1 GCA_029960955.1 Bacillota bacterium | reverse complement strand
CCGGCCGGCGCCCGCCTCAATGCCCGCCCGCCAGGGCGGCCCAGGGGCCGCGCCGCACCTCGCGGAAGAGGCCGCCCCGCGGCAGGTGGGCGGGCAGCGGGTGGCCCACGATCTCCTCCGCCAGGCGCGAGAGTTCGACCAGCCGCTCCAGGTCGAGCCCCGTCGCGACGCCCATCTCCTCGCAGAGGAAGGCGAAGTCCTCGGTGACCAGGTTGCCGGCGGCGCCCTTCACCGCGGCGAAGGGACAGCCGCCGAGCCCGCCCACGGCCGTCTCGAACTCCCGCACCCCCTCGAGGAGCGCCGCGTAGGCGTTGGCCAGCCCCAGCCCCCGCGTGTCGTGGAGGTGGAGGGCGAGGCGGACGCCGGGCCAGCGCTCCCGGACCGCGGCGATCGTCCGCCGCATCTGCTCGGGGTTGGCCCAGCCCATCGTGTCGGCCAGCTTGATGCGGCGGAGGCGCTCGCCGTGCTCCGCGAGCAGTCGCTCCGCCCGCTCGACAAGGCCGAGCACCCGTTCCAGCGGCACGTGCCCCTCGAAGTTGCAGCCGAAGGCGGCCATCACGTCCACCTCGTCGACGGGGAGCCCGTGCGCCTGGTAGGCGCGGATCCAGCCGGGGAGCGCCGCGAAGGTCTCCTCGATGCCGCGGTTGGTGTTCCGGCGCGAGAAGGTCTCGCTGGCGGTCAGCATCAGGACGCCGTCGACGGTGCAGCCGGCCGCCAGGGCGCGCTCGAGCCCCCTCACGTTGAGGAAGAGGCCGCGGTAGGCGACGCCCGGCTTCCTCCGGATGCGCGCCATCACCTCCTCGGCGTCGGCCATCTGCGGCACCCAACGCGGGTGGACGAAGGAGGTGACCTCGATGCTGCGGAAGCCCGCCTCGCTCAGCGCGTCGACGAAGGCCACCTTCCTCCCGGTGGGGACGGGCTCGTCCTCGATCTGGAAACCCTCGCGCGGCCCGACCTCGTAGATCTCGACGCTCTCGGGAAGTCCCACCCTGCGACGCCTCCTCTCGCCCGCCTGCGGCGGAGCCGGCTAGGCGACCACGCCCGCGGCGCGCAGCCGCGCCACTTCCTCGGCGTCGCAGCCGGCTTCGCGCAGGATCTCGTCCGTGTGCTCGCCCAGCCTCGGCGGCAGCCGCCGGACGGTGGCGCGCTCGCCGTCGAGCCGCACAGGCAGCTCCACGTGCCGGTAGCCCGCGATGCGGAAGCCCTCCACCCGGGGGAGGAGCCCCAGCGCCTCCACCTGCGGGTCCTCGGCCACCCGGTCGAGCGTCTGGATGGGGCTGACGGGGACACCTGCGGCGCGCAGGCGCTCCACCCAGCGCGAGGAAGGCTCGGTCGCCGTCCGCTCCTCCAGGATCCGGTGGAGTTCCTCGCGGTGTTCGACGCGGCCGGCGTTCGTGCGGAACCGGGGGTCTTCGAGGAGCCTCTCCAGGCCGAGCTCCCGGCAGAGCGCGGCGAAGAGGCGGTCGTTGCCCGCGGAGATGACCACCCAGCCGTCGGCGGTCCGGAAGGCCTCGTAGGGTGCCACCATGGCCGTGGCGCTGCCGATGGGCCCGGGTGCGCGGCCGCTGGCCAGGTAGTTGAGAAGGTTGATGACGTTCCAGCCCACGCCTGTCTCGAGGAGGCTCGCGCCGACGCGCCCGCCCCGCCCGCTCTCGACGCGACGCAAGAGCGCGGCCAGGATGCCGATGAAGGCCCACATGCCGGTGGCCAGGTCGATGATGGAGACGCCCACCCGGACCGGCGGCTGGCCGGGGTGGCCGGTGACGCTCATGATGCCCGTGTACGCCTGCATCAGCGGGTCGTAGCCCGGAAGGTCGCGGAGCGGCCCCTCCTCGCCGAAGGCGCTGATGGCGCACCAGACGAGACGCGGGTTCTCGGCGGCCAGCTCTTCGTAGCCGAGGCCGCGCCGCTCGGCGCTTCCGGGCTTGAGGCTGTGCACGAAGACGTCGGCCCGGCGGACCAGGCGGCGGACGAGCTCCTGGCCCTCCGGGCGGTCGAGGTCGACGCAGATGCTCCGCTTGTTCCGGTTGAGCGCGAGGAAGGTGCCGGCCTCGCCCTTCCACGCCGGCGGGATCCACCGCCGCGTGTCGTCCCCCCGGCCCGGCCGCTCCACCTTGACCACGTCGGCGCCGAAGTCGCCGAGGAGCTGCGTGCAGAAGGGACCAGCGACGTTCTGCGTCAGGTCGACCACGCGCATGCCGTGGAGCACGTCGGGCACGGGCGTTCCGCCTCCCCCGGAACTACCGCGATGTGGCAGTTGGTTTCGCCAAGCGGTGGTCTGTTCCTGCTGCTGTCGCTGGTTTTTTTGTGGGGGCAGTTGCTTGACGCAGGCCGGCGAAGCGGGCGCTCAGGAGCCGGCGGAGCCCAGCGCTTCCTCCGGCCGCCAGCCGAGGAGGCGGCTGAGTGCCTCCGCCGCCCGCCGCACGCGCTCGACCTGGGCGGACACGCCCGGCCCCTCGAAACGCGGCGCGGGCCCGGAGATGGCCAGGGCGGCCCGCAGGCGGCCGGCGCCGTCGAAGACCGGTGCCGCGATGGAGGCCGCGCCCAGCTCGCGCTCGCTGACGCTGAGGGCGTAGCCCTCGCGCCGGACGGCCTCGAGCCGCGCCTTCCAGCGCGCCGGGTCGGTGAGCGTGTAGGGGGTGAGGGGCTGGGCCCGGGCCAGGAGCGCTGGCAGCTCGCCAGGGTCGGCGTAGGCCAGGAAGACCGCCCCCGCCGAGCCGGCCCAGAGCGGCAGCCGCTCGCCGAGGCGGATGAAGCGGCCGATGGTTTGCGGGCCCGCCACCTGGCGGACGCAGACCCGCCACTCGCCGTCGCGGATGAAGAGTTCGGCGCTCTCGCGACTCTCGGCGGCCAGTCGCTCAAGGATCGGCTCCGCCAACTTGGGCAGCTCCATGCCGCTCTCCACGACCTTGCCGAGGTAGTAGAGCTGCATACCCAGCCGGTAGCGGCCGCGCTCGCCCGCCTCCCGTTCGAGGAAGCCCATCCCCTCCAGCGTGGCGGCCAGCCGCGCCGCCGTCGTCAGAGGAAGCCCCACCTCGCGCGCCAGCTCCGTCAGGCTCCAGGCGGGCTTCGCGCGCGTGAAGCACGCCAGCATGCGCAGGGCGCGGCGCAGGCTGTTCACCTCGCCCAAGCCGTCAACCCCCTCGGCCGCCCTGCCCGCCGGCCCGCGGCCCGTTGTATCGGCCACTGGTTCGCCCCTTCAGGGGGCGATCCTTCTCGGCCCTGGCGCGAGCAGCTTCAGCCGGGGCCGGACGCAGGGTTCCCCGCACGCCCAGGCGCCCGCGCCCAGGGAGCGACCCCGGGCGCTTATCATGAAGGAAACCCCGATGGACGAGAAGGAGGTCCCCGCTCCATGAAGGCGATCCGTGTCCACAGCTTCGGAGGCCCGGACGTCCTCCGCCTGGAGGAGGTGCCGGAGCCGCGGCCGTCCGCCGGACAGGTGCGGATCCGGCTGCATGCCGCGGGCGTCAACCCCGTGGAGACCTACCTGCGGGCGGGCCAGTACGGCCGCCTGCCCACCCTGCCCTACACCCCGGGGTTCGACGGCGCGGGCGTGGTCGAGGAAGCGGGCGAGGGCGTCAGCCGCTTCGCCCCCGGCGACCGCGTCTACGTCGCCAGCAAGCGGCTTCCTGAGGGTGCCGCCACCTACGCGGAGGCGACCGTCGTCCCCGAGGAGGAGGTCTGGCCGCTGCCGGACGGGGTCGGCTTCGCCGAGGGCGCGGCCGTGGGCATCCCCTGCGCCACCGCCTTCCGCGCGCTCCACTTCGTGGGCCGCGCCCAGCCCGGCGACTGGGTGCTGGTGCACGGGGCCAGCGGTGGCGTCGGCACCGCGGCGGTGCAGCTGGCCAAGGCGGCGGGCATGCACGTGGCGGGCACGGCGGGGACCGAGGAAGGGCGGGAGCTGGCCGCCTCCCTGGGCGCCGACGCCGCCCTCCCGCACGACGCCTTCGAGGAAGCCCGCGCCCTCACGGGTGGCCGCGGCTTCGACGTTGTCCTCGAGCTGGCCGCCCACGCGAACCTCGGCCGCGACCTGACGCTCCTGGCGCCCGGCGGGCGGGTGGTCGTCGTCGGGTCACGCGGTCCCGTGGAGATCAACCCGCGCGACCTGATGAACTGCGGCGGCACCATCACCGCCCTGAGCCACTTTTACACGCCGGCGGACGAGTACCGCCGCATCCACGAAGGTTTGGCCGCCGCGCTGCGCACCGGCTTGCTGCGGCCGGTGGTCGGCCGGCGGCTGCCGCTCGCCCAGGCCGCGCGCGCCCACGAGGCGGTGCTGGAGCCGGGCGCCGTGGGGAAGGTGGTGCTGGAGATCGCGTGAGCCGTATGCCGCCGGATCTCGAGCGCATCGCCCGGCACGTCCTCGACGGCCTGCTGGCCGAGCTGGGGGACGACCTGCTGGGCCTGCTTCTGGCGGGTTCAGCCGCGCGCGGCGACCTGGGCCCGGGCGGCGATCTCGACTTGTTCGCGCTGATCCGCGGCGACTGGCGACAGCGCCGCGGCGCCGTCGTCGACGGTGTCGTCGTCGAGCTCTTCCTCAACCCGGTGGAACGCGTGAGGCGGGAATTCGAAGACGCCGAGCGGCCCGCGACGCTCTGGGCCTTCGCCGAGGGCCGGCCGCTCTACGATCCTCGGGGGGTCGTCCTCGCTCTCGTCCAGGAAGCCCGCGCCCGGCTCGACCAGCCGCCACCGCCGTTGTCACCTGCGGCGCTGGCGAGGCTCCGCTACGCGCTCACGGACACCTTGAAGGATGTCCAGGACCTCCTGCGTACGGACCCCGAGGCCGCCGCCTACCTGATGGGAGTCGCGCTCGACCAGGCGGTCGAGGCGCACTACCGCATCTCGCGGCACTGGCTGCCGAAGCCCAAGTACCGCATCCGGCAGATGCGGCTCTGGGATTGCGAGGCGGCCGAGGCGGTCTCCGCCTGCCTGCGGCCGGGCGCAGCGCCGGGGGAGCGGTTGGCCGCGCTGGAGCGCCTCGTGGACGGGGTGCTGGCTCCTGCGGGCGGGCGGCTGGACTTCCTGGTGTCGGAGCGGGAACCGGCGGGGCTGTAAAGCTCCCGATCGCCGGCGCCGGTTTGGGCGGGGGATGCCCGTCCTGGCCGCCAGCGTGCCGGAGGCCTCCCCGGACCGGCAGGGACTAGGGCAGGCGCCGGTCCATCCTCTCGAGCCACACGCCCATCAGCCGGGCGTGGGCTTCCAAGCGCGAGTAGATCGCCTTGGCCAACGCCTCGTTGTACGTGTGCACGGTCAGGTTGCGATCGTCGGCCAGTGCGAGGGCTTCGCGGGCCTCCTCCGCGGTGAGGAGCCCCACTTCCCGGGAGGCGCGGACGACTCCCTTGGGGGAGGCCACCTCGATGCCCTCGACTTCCCGCAGGAAGTGCATCGCTGCTTTCCAGGTCGCCTCGAACGTGTACTCGAAGCGCTGGATCGCCGCGTCGCGCTCCAGCGGCTGTGGCTCCTCCCGGCCGATGAGCTCCCGGAGGGTTCCCAGCGCTCTCATGGCGGTCTGAATGCGACTCTTCAAGCGCGAACCGGCCCCTGCGAGGTCGTCCATTCGACCGCCTCCTCGATCACCCGCGAGCGAAAGGCCGGGTCGCACTCGGCGAGATCGACCAGGTCCACGCGGAAGGGGATCGTCGACTCCTCGAGCACCTCTCGAAGCTCGGCGAGGCATCCCGGCGGCAGGGGGGAGTCGTGGTCGACGGCGACGTCGATGTCCGAGGTCGCCCGCTCCTCTCCGCGCGCCCAGGAGCCGAAGAGGAAGACGCGGGCCCCGGTGCCGCGGAGATGCTGCAGGACCAAGGCTCGGACTTCCTCCAGGGTCCGCCGGCGAAGCGCGGGACGGATCGCCTCCGCTGCCAAGGGTGGCCCCCCTTTTCGCCTCTTCCCGGTACCGCCAGTATCGCACGACTTGGGCGACGGCGTGGTCCCGCCCTTCCGCTCGCTCACCCCAGCCCCGCCGCCCGCGCCAGCTGGCCCAGCACCCAGGTGGCCAGCGGCGTCAGGAGGTCGCTCACCCAGCGCGTCGCCACCAGCAGGATGAGCAGGACGCCCCCCATCTGCTGGATCTGCGCGCTTCGCGCCGCCGGGAGGCCCGCCAGGCCGAAGAGGATGTGCGAGCCGTCGAGCGGCGGGACAGGAAGCAGGTTGAAGACCGCCAGGTAGACGTTGATCGCCGCCACCGTCAGGAGCGCCGAGGCGCCGGTCTCCCCCAGCGAAGGAAGCGCCCGGTAGGCGACGAGCGCCGCGAAGGCGATCACCAGGTTGGTCAGCGGTCCCGCGGCGGTGACGAGCACGTCGTCGCGACGCGGCGAGCGGAGGTTGGCGGGGTTGACCGGCGTCGGCCGCGCCCAGCCGAAGCCGAAGAGGAGGAGCAGGATCGTCCCCAGCGGATCGAGGTGCGCCAGGGGGTTGAGCGTCAGCCGGCCGGCGTAGCGGGCGGTCGGATCGCCGAGGCGGTCGGCGGTCCAGGCGTGCGCCAGCTCGTGGAGCACGAGGCCCAGCAGGAGTCCCGGAGCCGCCAGGAGCATCGCCTGCCAGCCGATCCCGGTCAGCATCCGCACCGCCCCCTTCCCGCCCGTGCCGTTCGAGCCGGCGCGGGCGTATCCTGCCCGCGAGCGAAGCGCTTGGCTCGGCCACAGCCATCGAATACGCTCATGGAGCCACGTCAACGCAAAGAGGCGGAGTCGATCGTGCGCGTGCTATTCGCTGCCATGGCGCTGGAACTGGGCGGGGCGGAGAGCCACGTGGTCGACCTCGCCGGAGCGCTGAAACGAAGAGGGATCGAGGTCGAGGTCGCTTCCTCGGGCGGGACGCTGGTGAGGGAGCTGGAGCGGGCGGGGATCGAGCACTACGTCCTCCCCCTCGACCGGCGCAGCCCGGTCGCGCTCGCCGCCTCGATCGCCGGCCTGCGCACGCTCCTCCGGCGCTGGCGCTACGACCTGGTCCACGCCCACGCGCGCATCCCGGCCTGGGCGGCGGAGCAGGCGCGCCGGCCGCTCGCCGGCCCGCAGCTGCCCGTGGCGCTGGTGACCACCTACCACGGCCTCTACGCCGCCGGCTGGTTCTGGCGCCGCTTCACCGTCTGGGGCGAGTCGGTCATCGCGGTGAGCGACGACGTCCGCCAGCACCTGGTCGAGCGGCTGGGCGCCGATCCGGCGCAGATCCGCGTCATCCCCAACGGCATCGACCTGGCCCGCTTCCCGTTTGCGGAACCCGTGCCGGGCGTCGCGCCGGAAGGCCGCAAAGGCCCCGAAGGCCCCGAGGGCGAGGCGGGCCCCGGCCCCTCCCCGCAGCCCTGCGTCCTGCACGTCAGCCGGCTGAGCGAGTTCGCCGAGACCGCGCTGGCCCTGGCCGAAGCCGCGCCCGCGCTGGCCAGGAAGTACCCGGGCTTCCGGCTGCGCATCGCGGGCGCGGGCACGCGGCTCGCCGACGTGCGGCGCGCGGCCGAGCTGGCCAACCGGCGCTCCGGGCGGCCGGCGGTGGAGGTTCTGGGCCCGCGGCGCGACATCCCCGAGCTGCTGGCGCGGGCCTGGGTGGTGGTGGCGGTCGCCCGCTCGGCGCTGGAGGCGATGGCGGCGGGGCGGCCGGTCATCATCTCCGGGCAGGGCGGCTACGGCGGGCTCCTCGACGCCGGGAGCCTTCCTCGCTTCGAGCCGCGGAACTTCACCGCGCGCGGCTGCGGGTCGCCGATCGACCCCGAGCTCCTGCGCCGGGACATCGACCGCCTGCTGGGCGACGCCGAGCTGCGCCGGGCGCTGGGACGCCTCGGCCGCCGCGTCGTGGAGGAACGCTACTCGCTCGAGCGCGTCGCCCAGCGGACGGAGGAAGTCTACCGGCAGGCGCTGGCCTCGCTCGCCCTCGGAGACGGCCGGAAGCCGCCGCGCAAGGAGGCGCCCCCGTCGAAGCCCGCGACGTGATCGCCGCTCGTCCGCCCGGCGGAACCTGAGCGCCCCGCCGGGCGTCTTTCCTCGCGGAGTCCCCGACAGGAAGCGACGCCGCGCGACGACCTCCTCCCCGTCTTCCTCCGCGCCGGCGTCCGGCACGGGAGGTCTCGGGATGGAAGTCCTCGGAGGCGCGCGCGGCCGCGCCGCGCGCCGGAAGAACCTGCTGCGCGCCGGCCTGTCCGCCCTGGGCCTGGCGCTTCTCCTGACGTCCTGCAGCGCCTGGCCGCCCTGGTCGCGCTCGCGCCCGGCCTCCACCCAGGCCGCCGCGCCGGAGAAGCAGGCCTCGGGCCTGACCGCCTGGCTCGCCGGCTCGGCGCGGCCGACCACGATCCTCGCCCTGGGCGTCATGCAGGGGCGGGGCATGCCGCCGCTGAGCGACTCCATGATGCTCGTCTCCGTCGACCCGGCGAGCAGGAGCGCCTGGCTCCTCTCCATCCCGCGCGACATCTGGATCGACATCCCCGGCCACGGCCAGGCCCGGATCAACGAGGCCTACGCCCTCGGCGGAGCCTCCCTGGCGGAGGAAGTGGTCTACGACCTGACCGGGATCCGCGCCGACCACTACGTGGTCGTCGACTACACGGCCTTCCAGAAGCTGATCGACGACGTGGGCGGCGTGACGGTGGACGTGCCCGAGACGCTGGACGACCCGACCTTCCCGGCGCCCGACGAGATCCACTACGCCCCGCTCCTCATCACGAAGGGGGTCCACCACTTCAACGGCGCGGAGGCGCTCGCCTACGTCCGCGAGCGCCACGCCGACCCGCTCAGCGACCTGGGCCGCGCCCAGCGCCAGCAGCAGGTGCTGCTCGCCCTCAAGGAGCAGTTCCTCAAGCCGGCCAACCTGCCGCGGGTGCCGGCCATCGCCGCCGACCTGGCCGGCCTCCTGCGCACCGACTTCCCGTTGAGCCAGATCCCGGCCTACGCGGCGCTGGCCAGCCAGATCCCGAGCGACCGGATCCGCACGGCCGTCCTCGACTACGCCAGCGGCTCGGTGCGCGGCTGGACGACGCCGGGCGGGGCGGCGGTGCTGCTGCCGGACGAGGCGGCCATCCGCGCGGTGGTGCGGAAGCTCCAGGAAGCGCCGGGGGCGAGACCGGCGCGGGGCCCGAGCCGGGAGTGACCGGCGCGGAAGCGCGCGCGGAGGCGCCGCGGCGCCCGGACCCGCGGGGCCTCTTCCGGAGGTCGCTTGCCTCCTTTACTCGGGGCTCGTGCTGACCAGGAGGCGCTCCGCCATCTCCGCTTCGATCGCCTGGAGCGCGGGTAGCCGCCGCGCGCGGACGATCCGCATGCCCGTGGCCGCCGCCAGCGGCTCGAAGAGCCGGCGGGCCTCGTCGCTTCGCACGCGCAGGGTGGCCGGCGGCCGGCCGTGCCGGGCGATCGACTCCAGGAGGCGCAGGGGAGCCTCGAGGGCGAACTTCGCCGGGTCGGCCACGTGGAGGCCCAGGAGCGCGCCGGACGGGCCGTCGGCCCAGAGCGCCATGCGCGGGAAGTAGGCGCGCTCCCTGCCCCTCCGCCCGACCAGCATGGGTGCCCAGAAGAGGTCGGCGTCCCACGCGCCCTCGGGCCGTGCCAGCGTCACCCCCGTCGCGCGCAGGACCTCCGCGATGTCGAGCGAGGGGAACGGTTCCGGGCGCGGCTTCCTGGGGCGATGCCACTCGTTCTGCCAGCCGT
>JASBVS010000007.1 GCA_029960955.1 Bacillota bacterium | reverse complement strand
GCCCCGCCTGGGGTCACTCAGCGGCCTGTTCGGCCATCAGCATCGCGAGGTTCAGCTGGTTGTCGGGCGTGCCGGTCACGCGGAGGGCCCGCTGGAGCACCCGGATGGCTTCCTCGCGCTTCCCGGAGCGGTAGAGGAGCGCCGCGGTCGCATCGTAGGCGTCGCCGTCCTGGCGGCCCGTCACGAGCCGCACCGCGAGATCCACCGCCCCCGAGCGGACCGCCTCGGCCACCGCCTCGGGAGGAAGCGGCTCCGGCCTCCGTCCCTCCCGGCTCGCCGCCGCAAGGCGCAGCGCTTCCTCGAACGCGGCGTCGGCCGCGGCCACCTGCGCCGCCAGCGCCTCCGCGGTCTTCCGCCCCTCCCGCCCGAGCCGCTCGCGCAGGTCCGGGTCGCCCAGCACCTTGGCGATGCCCTCCGCGATCGCCTCCACGGTGCGCTCGACCAGGAGGCAGTTCACGCCGTCTCTCGCGTACGCGCGGATGCCGCCGGAGTCCGTGGCCACGACGGCCGTTCCGCAGGCCATGGCCTCGAGCGGAGGGAGGCCGAATGCTTCGTAGGAGGAAGCCGACACGAACACGTCGGCGCTCGCGTAGAGTTCCGCCAGCCGCTCCCTGGACGGGTTGACGATGCGCGTCCGCTCGCCCCGAATCCGGTAGACGGGCGTCGGTGCCACCTGGACCAGCCGATGCTCAATGCCCATGCGCCGGAGCCGATCAGAGGCCTCGACCACCAGGTCGACGCCCTTGAAGGGCAACCCGTCGTCCGCCACCATCAGCACCACGGGCCGCGGGTCCTCGCCCTCCTCTCTCTCGCTCCGGCGGTCGGGGCGGAAGAGCCGGGTGTCGACCGCGACGGGGGTCATTCGGGCCTGAACGCCGAAACGCTTCTCCAGCACGTCCCGGGCGAACGGCGAGACAGCCGCGTGCACGACCCCGCTCCCGTAGGCCTGCCGCATCGCCCTCGCCTGGCTTGCCGGCAGGCGCCAGGGCTCGAAGAGCCACTCGTTCCCCTGCTCGAAGTGGAGGGCCGGCACGCCGGCTTTCGCCAGCGCCTCCGCCTGCGGCCAGAGCATGGCCACCGTCACGTCCGCCGCCTTCAGGAAGGGCTCCGGGTTCGGCGCGACGATCCATGAAACGTCGTCGTCGAGCCATGCCGGCTTCGGCACCGGCGCCACCGCCCAGGCGTCATGTCCTCGCCGCCTCATGGCCTCCAGCCGCTCGAAGAAGACACGGGCGCCGCCGGTCAGGTTCCCGTGTGCGACCCAGAAGGCCACGCGGAGCTTTCCGTCCGGCACGGCCGGTGGTTTGTCCGGGAGATTCGC
Organism: Bacillota bacterium; assembly: GCA_029960955.1. Taxonomy (GTDB): domain Bacteria; phylum Bacillota; class Sulfobacillia; order JAIMAT01; family JAIMAT01; genus JAIMAT01. The sequence goes on along the minus strand of JASBVS010000007.1, from coordinate 1,409 downwards.
GATGCGATGGGCCTTCCGGGCCTCCTCGACCTCTTCCAGGTAGGCTTCGGCCCACGGTCCCAAGCCATGACGGAGAGCCGCCCTTCGCCCGGCCTCGCCCAGGGCCCTGCGCTCCTTCTCGTTCCCGAGAAGCTCCGCGATGGCCGCCGCCAGCGCCTCCGGGTCGCCGGCCGGCACCTTCCGGATCCCGTCGAGCTCGCGCAGACCCCCGACGTCGGAGGCGACCACGGGAACGCCCAGGGCCATGGCCTCCAGCGCCGCCAGAGACGTCGCCTCCTCGACCCCGGCCACGGGTACCGACGGGACCAGGGCCAAGTCGGCCGCCCGGTAGAGGTCCAGGATTTCCTCCCGCGGGATGGCCCCAGGAAGCGCGACGCGCTCCTCGAGACCCAGCGACCGCACCAGCGTCTCGAGCGCGCCCCGGTCCTCGCCGTCGCCGGCCAGCACCAAGTCCGGGCGTCTGCCCTCCGGGATCCTGGCCAATGCTTCCACGGCCGCGCGTACGCCGTTCTTCGCGGTCAGCCTCCGGGCGGCGACCAGGGTGGGTCTCTCCATCCCGAACCGGCGCCGGAGCTCTTCGCGACGCGCGCTCGAAACCGGCCGGAGCGCCTCCGTGTCGACCGCGTTGGGAAGGATGCGGCCCCGCCGACCCGAGAGCTTCTCCACATGCTTGGCCAACCGGGTGTCCACAGCCAGGATCCGGTCGGCGCCCGTGTACGCCTCCCGCTCAAGGTCCAGGAGGTAGCGGTGAAGCCGGTCCCCTTCGGCGCAGAGGCCTGCCGCCGCAGCCTCGGCCGCCAGATAGCCGTGGACGGTCAGGACGAGCGGGGCCTCCCCCCAGTCGAGAAGGTCGCGGACGGCCACGGCGGAGAGGGCGTCCTGGGCGAGGAGCACGTCCGCGTCGTGGGCGCGCGTCTCCGCGCGGAGCGCGTACTCCCGGAGCTCCTCTTCCCGGATCTCGATCGCCGTGCCCGTCCGGGGCCTTCCCACTCCCGAGACGACCCGGACCGCGTGCCCACGCTGCTCGAGCACCTGGACGAGGTAGCCGATGTGGGTGGCGATCCCGCCCGTGTGGGGATAGGGCCAGACGGTGAGGATCGCGATCCTCATGCTGCTTCCTCCCGCCGCCTTCTCGCGACCTCCTCGAGCGTCCGCGCGTCCTCCTCGCGCCCGAGGAGGCGGTTGATCCTCGCGAGAGCCTCCAGCGCCAGGAAGGAACCCGCTCCGACCCACCGCTCGTACCGGACCGGCGCGTCACCCTGTGCGATTGCCTGCACCAAGTCCGCAGCCGCCTGGATCACTTGGCCCTGCCGAGCCCTCGCCATCGCTCTCAGGTAGCGGAGGTCGGTATAGTCGTCATAGACGGGGATCCACTGGTCGAGGAGGCGAAGTTCGTCCTCGTCGCGCCG
>JASBVS010000061.1 GCA_029960955.1 Bacillota bacterium | reverse complement strand
GGGCGGGGAGCCCGAGGGCCCGCACGAGCATGGCCGCGAACTCCGCCCGCGTGACCGTGGCGTTCGGCTTGAAGCTGCCGTCGGGGTAGCCGTTCATGAACCCGAAGCTGGCGCCGGCCTGGATGTCCTCAGAGGCCCAGAACCCCGCCCCGACGTCGGAAAACGGGGCGGCGTGGACACTTCCGCCGGGAAGCGCAGGTGCGGCGAGCAGGGCGAGAACGGCCAGGGCCGCCACGGGCCGGAACGAGCGCAGGTGCAAGTTCATCGTTTGTCTATCCCCCCTTCGCGCCAGGACCGCTTCCCGGAGTTAGGGATGAGTGCCGTACGAGGCAGGAAGTCACCACCACTTCGCCGGGCTGGAGCAGCCATTCTGTTCAACATCCGCTCTCTTATTTCGACGCGAATCCCTGATAACGCCTTCACGCCGTCCGTGCAACTCCCGCCTCCTTGCTTCCCGCGAAACGCCGACCGCACAGCGCGCTGAAAAAAGAAGAAGACCGGGCGACGGGGCGCCTCGCAAGGCCAAGGAAACATCCCTGGAGGGGGTCGGCGAGGCGTCGAAGCGCCTGCCGTTCGCGCGGGGAGGAGGGGCGGGCTCGATCTGCCGAGTGGACGCGGACGGGTCCGCGGATCTCTGTGAGCCCCCCGGCGGAAGCGCTGGAAGGCGGAGACGGCAGGTGGCTTCACGGGGACGGGCACGCGAGGAGCGCGTCGCGCAGCTCGCTCTCCAGGTTCTCGAGGCGGGCGGCCGCTTCCTCGGGGCGCGAGGCGAGGAGCCGGCGCGCCAGCTCCACCTGGAGGACCGCCGCGGTCAGGCCGTGTCCCAGCGCGTCGTGCACCCGGCCCACCACCTCCGCCCGCTCGCGCGTCGCGGCGGCCTCCTGCACCTCCGCGGCGTAGCGGGCGAGGCGCACCTGCGCCTCCTCCAGCTCCTCCCGCTGCCGGCGCCCTTCCTCCCGCTCCCGCAGGAGGGCGGCGTGGAGCAGGCGCGTCACCAGCGCCAGGAGGCCGAGGAAGGCCGAGGCGGAGAGGGTCGGCGGCGGCACCCCGCGCAGCGCCAGGAGGAGGCTTCCGGCCGCCAGCGCGCCCGCGTCGGGCAGGAGAGAGGGCAGCCCGCCCGCCCCCGGCCGGGGGCGGAGCAAGGCCGCCGCCAGGGGCCAGGCGGCCGTCTCGGGAAGAGGCAGCAGCCAGGCCAGCGCCAGGGCGGAGAGCAGGCGGAGCCAGGCGGGGAGCCGCGCCTCGCAGGGCAGCTCCAGCAGGATGCCGGCGACCAGGAGCGCCCCCGCCCACGCCAGAGCGGGCTCGGCGCGGGCCGAGGCGCGGGCGAGCGGCCCGGGCGCCGCCAGCAGCCAGCCGACGGCGGCGCCCGCCAAGAGGAGGAGCCGCAGCAGGGCCAGGGTGCTCCGCCACCTGTCGCGGTCGCCCTCCCCGCGCCAGGGATCCACCGGGACCCCTCCTTCCTCCGGCGTCCAGGCTCAGATGTCTAGGCGAACCAGCGCCGCGTGCCCCACACCCCCAGCATGCCACCCAGCGCGGCGAAGAGCAGCAGCGCCAGGAGCGGCAGGAGCAGCTGGGCGAGGCCCGCTCCCAGGGCGACCGCGCGGTGCACGCCGTCCAGCGCCCAGAAGACCGGGGAGAGGCGGCCCAGGCTCTGCATGACGGCCGGCTCGACCTCGACCGGCCACCAGGCGCCGCCGAGCATGGCCAGAAGCGCGCCGACCACGCCGCCCGTCGCCCGCAGGCGCAGGCCCGTGCCGGCGATGCCGGCCGCGCCCACGCCCAGGCCGGCCGCGGCCAGCGCCAGCGCCAGGGAGACCGCCAGGGTGGCCGGCACCGACGCCGGCGGCCAGCCGCCCAGGGGGTAGGCGACGGCCAGGAGGATGAGGGTCTGGAGGGCGGCCGTCAGCGCCACCGCCAGGGCGTGGCCGGCGATCACCTGCCCGTACGGCACGCCCTGCACCAGCAGCCTCGCCAGCGTCCGGTTCTCCCGTTCCTCCAGGATGGCCGCCGCGTTCATCAGCGCCGTCGTCAGCACGAACATGGCGAGGAAGCCGAAGTAGAAGAGGAAGCGCCCCACCCCTTCCGCGTCGGCGGAGACCCCCGGCATCACCACCCGCACCCAGCGGTCCGAAGCCGCGTCGCCGCCG
>JASBVS010000060.1 GCA_029960955.1 Bacillota bacterium | reverse complement strand
CCAGCGCCTCGGGCGGCCCCTGCAGCTCGACGACCACGCCGGCGTCGGCGTTGTAGACCCGCCCGCCCAGCCCCAGCCGCGTGGCCAGCCGGTAGACGAAGGGCCGGAAGCCCACGCCTTGGACGGTCCCGGCGACGGTCAGGCGCCAGCGCTCTTCCTGAGCTCCAGCCGCTCCCGCGCGTTCCGCACGAGCCACTCCAGCCACGCCTCCACCCCCTCGCCGCTGCGCGCCGAGAGCGGAAAGACCGGCACGCCCGGGCGGACGGCGGCCAGGTCGCGCCCGACCCGCTCGACCCGGAAGTCGAGGTACGGCGCCAGGTCCATCTTGTTGAGCACGACGGCGTCGGCCGTGCGGAAGACCTCGGGATACTTGGCCACCTTGTCGTCGCCCTCGGGCGTGCTGAGGAGGACGACCCGCAGCTCCTCGCCCAGCAGGTACTCGGCGGGGCAGACCAGGTTGCCCACGTTCTCGACCAGCAGGAGGCCCCACCCCGAGGCGGGTCGCCCCAGCTCCAGCTCGTCCAGGGCGCGGGCGACCATGCGCGCGTCCAGGTGGCAGGCGCCGCGCGTCTCGATCTGGACGGCCCGGCCGCCGGCCGCCGCCACGCGCTCGGCGTCCCGCGCCGTCTCCACGTCGCCCTCCACCACGGCCACCGCGCAGACCGCCTCCAGCCGCGGCAGCGCCGCCTCGATCAGGCTGGTCTTGCCCGACCCGGGCGAGCTGAGCAGGTTGACGGCCACCCAGCCCGCCTCCCGGAGGCGCCGCCGGTTGGCCTCCGCCTGCCGCTCGTTGGCGCCCAGCGCCTTGACGCCGATCTCGACCTTCATCGGCTCCCCCTCACTCGCCCTCGATGGAGGCGACCCGAAGCTCCTCGCCCGCCAGCAGCTCGCCGCCCAGCGCGCCGCACCCGGGGCAGACGAGAAGGAAGCCCCCCTCCGGGTGGTAGCGGAGCCCGCAGGCGGGGCAGGCCGCCTCGGCCTGCCGCCACTCCACCTCCAGCCGGGCGCCCGGCGCGAAGGGCTCGCCGTCGCGCAGCGCCTCCCAGGCCAGCTCCAGCGCCTCGGGCAGGACCGCCGTCCGCTCGCCCACCACCATGGCGACGCGCTCGACCCGGCGGAGCCCCGCCCTGGCCGCCTCCTCGCGCACCACCTCGACCACCGACTCCATGATGCCGAACTCGTGCATGCGGGGGACCCCCCGGAGCGCCGCTCCCGCCGGCCGCCGGCCGCCGGCCGCCGCCCGCCGCCCCTAGCGCCCCATCCAGCCGGCGCCCTCGGCCAGGATCTCGCTGACCGCGTCCAGCCAGGAGAGCTGCCTCAGCATAGCGGGATCGGGCTCCTCCGGCCAGCTTCCCTGGGCGACCGGATCCGTGACAAAGAGTTCCACCTCCGCCGGCGTCGGCCGGTGCCAGGCCACCTGGAGCGCCCGCGCCGGGTCGAAGCCGGGGTCGAGGCGCGCCAGGGCGGCCAGGTCCCGTTGCGCCTCCACGTCGAAGAGCTCCAGCTCGAGCCCGGGGTCGGCGCCCTCCACCCGCCAGGGGAGGGGACCGCGACGCCGGCCGTGAAGGCGGCAGCCGTTCTCCAGAGCCAGGCGCGAGAGATGGAAGGCCACCTGCTCGTCGGCGGCCCCGTTCAGGAAGCGCCGGTGGCGCGGGCGCGGAGGATCCTCCCGCCTCTGCCGCCACCAGCTCGAGAGGAGGCGGTCGGCCGCCGCGGCCGTCTCCTGCGCCGTCGCCCCGGGTTCCGCCGCCTCCCCGGCCGCGGCCGCCTGGCTCCGCCAGAAGGCGGCCTCGAACCGGTCCAGCTCCTCGCGGAAGCGCGCGTAGTCGCGGAGCGGGTCGAGGCCTGCCGCCACCAGCTCCTCTTCCTTCCGCCGGAACGGGAGCTCGTAGCGGTAGAGGAAGTCCAGCGCCTCCGCCACCTCCGGCTCGAACTCGCGGCGGCGGCGCCAGAGCGCCTCCAGGCTGCGGCTCGTCCAGTCGAAGCCGGGCTCGCTCCACTGGAAGCGCGCTCGCACCCGGGCGCGCGCCTCCGCCAGCCAGCCCTCCACCTGCGCGCGCAGCGCTTCCTCTCTCACGTGCGCTCACTCCCCGCGCCCTCGCCGCCGCCCCGCAGGAGCCGGACGGGATCGACGCGGAAGGGCGCCTCCCTCCGCGCCGACGGGCGGATGCCCAGGCGCTCCAGCTCGGCCAGCACGGCCTCCTCCATGGCCGGCAGGCGCGACTCCACGGCGGGCGAGAGCCCCAGCCTCATCTCCCGGATCTCGCCCGGCTGCATGGCGACCACCACGGTCTCCGGCAGCTCGCCCAGCAGGGCCAGACCGCCCAGGACCTCCAGGATCTCCACGTCGTGGGCGGAGCTTGTGGCCCGCCGGGCGACCCGCCGCAGGTCGTGGGCCTCGAAGCGGTAGAGGGTGCCGGGCGGCGCGTCGGCCTCGACGGCGTCGGCGATGACCACGGCCCGGTGGCGCGCCACCAGGTCGAGCAGCTCCCAGCCCAGCGTCCCCCCGTCCATCAGGGCGAGGCCGTCGGGGAAGTCGTAGGCCCGGCGCATGTGGTCGACGAGGTAGACGCCCAGCCCCTCGTCGCCCAGGAGCACGTTGCCCAGGCCGAGCACCAGGACCTTCCCCGACGCCTCCGTCCCCCTCATCCCCTACCGGGCCGGGCCGACCGGCTGGCCGCCGCCGGGCGACGCCACGGGCGGGACGGGAGCCGCCGGCCGCCCGGACGGCCCGCTTGCAGCCGCCCCGGGGGCCGCCACCGCCTCCCGGCGGAAGCCGACGATCATGGTCTCGATCGTGCCGTCACGCTTCTGGACCGCGTTCCAGACGATCATGTAAACGTGGATGAGCACGAAGAAGAGGATCGCCAGCGCGAGCCAGTGGTGCCAGGAGCGGAGCCCCGCCAGCCCGCCGAAGAGCGGGTAGAGGAAGCCCAGCGTGTAGTAGGCGAAGCCGCCCAGGCCCCGGTGGTAGTTGGCGCCGTAAAGGAGCCAGCCGGTCAGCGCGATCAGCACCAG
>JASBVS010000006.1 GCA_029960955.1 Bacillota bacterium | reverse complement strand
AGGCGGTCGCGCGCCATGCGCCGGGCGTAGTCGACGATTGCTTCGCGGACGGCTTGGATCTCTTCGGCAGGGTCCGACACTCCGCTCCACCTCCGAGGGCAGGCCTCCGTGGGAAGCCACCGGTTTCCCCGCTTTCTCAGGACAAGGGTGGGACTCCTTCCTCGTCGTCTCGTCGACGAACCACCTGGGCGCTCGGCCTTTCTACTGTCGGGTCAAAAGGAACCGCGTCGCAAACGAAGAAGGGACCGGTGATCACCTGACAGGGAGGTGCGCCTGGTGCATCGAGGCTTGAGGGGTCGCGGCTGGTGGGGCCTGGGACTGCGCATCTTGCTGGCGTTGGCTCTTGCCCTTTCGGCCGCAGGCGGCGTAGGCGGAGTCGCGCGGGCGGATGCGCCGGGCTACCAGCTCTCGACGCTTTACGTCTGGCCCAGCGAGCAGATGTTTGCCACGCTGGCCTACCACGAGGGCACGTTGTACGTGGTCTCATCGGTCAGGGATCAGGTGAGCATCGCGCAGGTCGACGCAGGCGGGAACCTGCAGCCGCTCGGGACCGTACCCGTCCCCCGCGCGGCCACCGGACCGGCTCCTGCTCCCCTTTATGTGGGGAACGCCGTCCTCGGGTGGGACTCGAAGGACCAGATGTGGGTGGCGCTGGAAGTCCATCAGGCTACCGCCACCCCGCAACCCGAGAATGGCGTTATCTACGCGGGGCGCGTCGGTAGCGACCTGCAGCAGGTCAGTCCGGGCATGCTCGATGCATTGAACAATTTCTGGACCCAGGGATCACAACTCTACCTTCAGCTCGAGGCGCCGACCGGCAGGCCCAACGAGTTTGAGTCGGTCAACTTCGCCTTTACCTCGAAGGGTTGGAGCAGGACCGATGTGCCTACGCAGTACCTGTCATTCCAGGGATCGTCAGTCGGCTGGGCGAAGGACGGGGCGACCACGTATGTGCTAGGCCTTCGCTCACCCGACGGAACGCTCGTGAGAAGGGAGCCGCAGCCGTCTGATCTCGTGGAAGCCTTCCGCGTGGATTCCAACGGCAACGCGACGAGCCTCGGAAGGCTCGGTCCGTACGGCGGCGACCAGTGGGAGCTCGCTCTGGCCGGCGGCCACTTGGTAGCCTTGCACTACAATGAGCAGCAGCCGCAAGCGACACTCTTCCAGCAGACGGCGAGCGGCTGGTCGCAGACTTCTTTCGACTTCAGTGCGGTGGCTCAAGGAGCGCATTTCGAGAACTGGCTCATATATCCGTTCGTCGGACTGAGCGACGGGAACTTGGCGGCCGTGGTCCAGGCATTCAGCTCCAACGCGCAGCCTGGGCTCTACGTCGCGATTCTCACCCCGGGCAGCGGGGCGACGACGCCCAAGGTCGTGCAGGTCGACGCCTCGCAGCTCCTGGGCGCGGCAGCCGGCGGGGGCGCGCCGGGTGCCGGGGGCGGGAGCGCTTCCTTCCAGCACCTGGCCCGCCTGGTGATCGGGCAGAAGACGGTCGAGCACGACGGCGAGGCGCTGGTGCTCGCCGCCGCGCCCTTCATCCGCGGCGGCAGGACGATGCTCCCTGTCCGCTTCGTCAGCGAGGCGATGGGCCTGAAGGTCGGCTGGGATCCGCTCACGCGCACCGTCAGCATCAGCGGGAACGGCAAGGAGATCCAGCTGACCGTCGGATCGAAGACGGCGAAGGTGAACGGGCGGCCGGTCCAGCTGGACGTGGAGCCCGTCATCGTCGCCGGGACGACCTTCGTGCCCGTCCGCTTCATCACGGAGAACCTGGGCGGGCACGTGGACTGGGATCCGCAGACGCGGACGGTGACGCTGATGTGGTGACTTCCTAGGCCGGTGGGGAAGGTCGCGGGCCCGGGTCCACCCGGGCCCGCTCGCGTGCTAAGCTCTCTCCCGTCCGGAAAGGGGTGTCAGGCGACGGGATCCCTCGCTCTGCTCGACGTGCGCGACCTGACCTACGCCTACGGCGACTACCGGGCCGTGGACGGGGTCTCCTTCGAGCTCGGGGCCGGCGAGCTGGTGGCGCTGGTCGGCCGCAACGGGGCGGGCAAGTCGACGCTCCTCGAGTGCCTGGCCGGCTGGCGGAGGCCCGACGGCGGCCGCGTCCGCTTCCTGGGGCGCCGCCTGGAAGAGGACGAGGCCCGCTTCCGCGCCGGCGTCCTCCTCGTGCCCGACACGCCGCCCTTCTACGACGAGCTGACCGCCTGGGAGCACCTGGCCTTCGTCGCCCGGTTGCGGCGGCGGCCGCCGGGCGAGTGGCAGCCCGAGGCGGAGCGCCTCCTGCGGCGGTTCACGCTCTGGGAGCAGCGCAACGGGTACCCGTACGCCTTCTCGCGCGGCATGCGGACGAAGCTGGCCGTGGCCGTCGCGCTGGTCGCCCGCCCGCGCGCGCTGCTGCTGGACGAGCCCTTCGGCCCGCTCGACCCGCTCTCGGCCGCCGACCTCTGGGAGGAGCTGTCGGCCTACGCGGCCGGCGGCGGCGCGGCGCCGGGGAGCGCGGCGCCGGACGGCGCGGGCCCCGGGGCGGCCGTCCTCCTCTCGAGCCACCGGCTGCCCGCCGGGGTCGAGCCGGCGCGGATGCTGGTCCTGGAGCAGGGGCGCCTCCTCGCCCAAGGAAGCCCGGACGCCCTCCGCGAGACCTACGCGCTCGGGGAGGCCGACCCCGACGCGATCCTGCGCGCGGCGCTCGTCGCCGCGCGGAGGGCGCAGCCATGAGCGAGGCGGTGCTCCTTCTGCTCCGCCTGCGCGGGCGGCAGCTGCGCGCGCAGATGGTCTACTGGGGGCGCGTCCTCGGCGTCTTCGGCCCGGAAGGCGAGCTCGCCTCGGGCTTCCAGCGCGTCTACCGGTGGTACATCGCGCTCTTCCTGGCGGGGTGGGTGGTCCTCGCCTGGGAGGCGCTCCTGAGCGCCGCCTACGAGGCTCCGCACCTCGGCCTCCCGGCCGTGCTCGTGCCGCTGCTGGGCCACGCGCTCCCGCTCCTGGTCCTCCTGGGACAGGTCGCCCTGGCGGTCCTGGCGCTCCTGCAGAGCCCGCTCCAGATGAGCGCCGCCGACCGCGCCTACCTGGCAGGAAGCCCCGTCTCGCGCCGCGCCTGGCTGGCCGTCGACTTCGCCCGCGGGCTCCTCCCCTGGCTGGCCGGCTCCGCCCCCGCCGGCGCCGCCCTGGCCGTCCTCCTGACCGGCCGCTACGCCGCCGCCTGGGCGGGCACGCCGGCCGCCCTGCTGCTGGTCGTCTTCGCCCAGGCCCTCGCCTGGGCGCTCGGTCTCGCCCGGCTGACCAGCGCGCGGAAGACGGGCCGCGCCGCGCTCTGGCTCCTGCCCGCGGCGGCGCTGGCCTGCGGGTTCGGCCTCTGGCCGGGCGTCCGCCGGCCGGGCGAGGCGCTCGTCCGGGCGATGGTCGCGCCGCCGGGGGCGGGCGGGGGCGCCGGTGCCGCGCTGGGCTTCCTCGCGCTCCTCGCCGCCGGCGCCCTCCTCCTGCTCCTTCTCGTGGCCGGCGCCGTCGACGCGCGGCTCGCCGCCGAGGCGAGCGCGGCCAGCGTCGAGTTCGGCGACATGAGGGCGCTCCGCCGGCTCGACCCGGGGCTGGCGCGGCGGCTGAAGCGGCGGCTGGCGCTCCGCTCGGCGCGGGCGCTCGGGCGCCTCCCCGGGGCCGAGGGGTGGTGGGCGCTGCCCGCGCGGGTCGGGGTGGGCTTCCTGCGGCAGCCCGGGCGCCTCCTGGGCCTGCTGGCGACCGGCGCCGCGCTCCTGGCCGCGGTCGGCCTCGTCGTGCGGCCCGAGGCGCGCGGCGCCTGGATGGCCTGGCTCCTCATGTGGCTGTCGCGGCCGCCGCGGAGCCTGGTCGACTGGCTGGAGGAAGCGGCGCAGGAACCCTTCCTCCGCCGCCTGGTCCCGTGGAGTGCGCTGCCCCTCCTCGCGGGCGACGCGCTCCTCCCGGGGCTCGTCCTGGCCGTGCTCGGCGGGCCGGTGGCGGCCCTTCTGGGCGCTTCGGCGCCGGCGGCGGGAGCGGTGCCGGGCGCGGCCGCGGCCGCGGGCGGCGGCGGGCTGGCGGGCGCGCTGGTGGCGCTCCTCCTCTACTGGGCGCTGATCGCGCTGGCCGCCCTGACGCAGGGGGTGGCGGTGCTGGGGGGCGAGATCGGGGGGACGGCGGCGCGGGGTTCGGCCGACCTGCTCTTCGGCCTCCTCGCCTTCGGGACCGTGCTCCTCCTCGGCGCCCAGGCCGCCTCGCCGCTGGCGGCGCTGCTGGCCGCGCTGGCCTTCGACGGCCTCTTGGCCTGGAGCTGGGGGCGGCCGCGGCGGGCGCCGGCGGAGGCGGAAGGGGAGGCGCGGGCGGAGGCGGAGGAGTAGCGCCCGGCGCAGCGGCAGGCCGCCCCGCCCGGGAGCGCCCGGCCGCCCGCTCAGGCTGCGCGCCAGCCTTCGCCTCCCGCCGCCCGGATCTCCTCCAGGACGCGGTCGAGGTCGGTCAGCAGGGAGCCGATCCAGATCCAGTCGCCGCCCGCGAAGAGCCGGGTTCCCAGCCCGCCGAGGCTGCCGTCGAGTGA
>JASBVS010000059.1 GCA_029960955.1 Bacillota bacterium | reverse complement strand
CCTGAGGGAGTTCGTCGCCCGGCAGCCGGTCGCCGCTGCGGCGGCGCTCTTCCTGTCGGGCGTTTGCGCTCGCGCCGGACGACGCCTCTCCGGGAGCCCCGGCTCTGGGCGCGGTGCTGCTGCTCGGCAACGTCGTCAACTCCTTCCTGGAAGAGGGCCTCTTCCGGGGTGTCCTGATGACGCAGCTCGGCCGCGTCGTGGGGCCGGTGGGGGCCAACCTGCTGCAGGCCGGCCTCTTCGGCGTCTGGCACGTGGTCTGGCCCCTGCGCGAGTTCCTGGACGGGGCCATGGATGCTTCCACCGCGCTGGGAGTGGGCGCCGGTTACACCCTTCTCTCCTTTCTCATCGGGCTGGCCTTCGGCGGGCTCTTCCAGGCGACCGGCAGCCTGTGGGCCCCGTGGGTGGCGCATACGCTCAGCAACTCGGCCCTCAACGTGCTGCAGATCGCGGTCGCGGCCGGTCCCTCCGGAACGCTGGGGCTCCGGGTCGCGGTGGAGACGCTGGTGGTGGCGGCGCTCTCGCTGCTCCCGGGGTTGCAGCTCTTCCGCCGCTGAGCCCGGGGAGACCGGGCGGACGGGATGGCGGCCGCCGGGAACTTTCTTCGGCCGATCGGGAGGAAGGGCCGTTCTTTCCACCCCGTCACCCACCCTCTTCCGCGCGCGTGCGCAACCGAAACTTAACATCCCTCCCCAGGAAGCTTCCAGACCGGGGCGAATAGGGCGGCGGGGAGGGATGGCCGGAGTGTGGGTGATCGCGCACCGCGGCTTTTCCGGAAGATTTCCGGAGAACACCCTGCGCGCCTTCCGCGCCGCGGAGGAACTCGGGGCCGACATGGTCGAGTGCGACGTGCACGCGAGCCGGGACGGCCGGCTCGTCGTCATCCACGACGCCACTCTGGAGCGGACGACGGACGGCACCGGCCGGGTCCGCGAACGGACCCTCGAGGAGCTGAAGCGCTGCGACGCCGGCGAGGGCGAGCGCATCCCGACCCTCGAGGAGGTGCTGGCGGCCGTCTCCCTGCCCGTGGTCGTCGAGCTGAAGGCGCCCGACGCCCTCCCGCCGCTCATCGAGCTCCTTCGCCGCCAGCCGGAGCTCGTGGAGCGGCTCTGGCCGATCTCCTTCCTCCATCCGCTGATCAGGGCGCTCAGCGAGGCGGTTCCCGGGGTGACAGCGGGCGTGCTCTACGCCGGGAGCCCCGTCGAGCCCTGGGCGCTCGCCGAGCGGGCAGGCGCGAAGATCCTCCTGCCGGCCCTCGAGACGGCGACGCGCGAGGAAGTGGAGGAGGCGCACGCCCACGGTCTCCACCTGGCCGTCTGGACCGCGGACAGCGAGGAGCAGTTCCGCTACGCCCGGGAGATCGGCGTCGACGGCGTGGCGACGAACCATCCCGACCGGCTCCTCGCGACGCTGGGGAGGAAGTAGGCGTGGAGAGGGAGACGCGCCGCTACGTCTGGATGCTCGGTCTCGCGGGGCTCGGGCGCAACGTCGGCTGGGGCATGAACAAGGTCTTCACCGCGCTGCTGCTGGGCGCGCTCACGCCGTCGACGCAGCTCGTCGGCAGCGTGCTCGGCGCGGAGGGCCTCTTCGGCATCCTCCTCAATCCGCTCGCCGGCTGGCTCTCCGACCGCTACCCGACGCGCATCGGCCGCCGCCGGCCCTACCTCTTCGTCGCCTTTCCCGGCGCCGCCGCGATGCTCGTCCTCATGTACCTGGCGCGGAGCCTTCCGCTGGCGATCCTGGCGACGCTCCTCTTCTACTTCTTCCAGCAGCTGAGCGCGACCCCGTACCAGGCGATGATGCCGGAGAGCGTCGCGGAACGGGAGTACGGCGAGGCCTCCGGGATCCTGAACTTCCTCTGGACGCTCGGCAACCTGGTCGCCTTCCTCGTCGTGCCGCTCGTCTACGCGTACGTGGGCCACGCGGCGGCCTTTCTCTTCGGCGCCGCCGTGCTGCTCCTGGGCGGGCTCTCCACGGCGGCGGCCTGCCGCGAGGAAGGCGCCGGGCGCGCCGCCGCGAGACGCCCGAGCGGCCGCCCGCTCCGGAGTACGAGCCTGCTCAAGTACTACGTGGCGCAGGGGTTCTGGTGGCTCGGCTTCGAGGCGATCGCCAGCTTCTTCACGCCGTACATGGTGCACGTGCTGCACGGCAGCGTGCTCGACTCCGCACTGGGCATGTCGATCTTCACGGTGGCCGGCATCGCCGTCTCGCTCTGGTTCGGGCGGCTGTACCAGCGGCGGGACGCGCGCCTCCTGCTGGCCGTCACGCTCATCCTCTTCGCCGCCGCGTCGCTCGCGGGACTCTGGATCACCTCCGTCGCCGCCGCCTTCGTCGTCCTCTTCGTCGCCGGCGCCGCCTGGGGCGGCATCCAGGTCACCTCCTATCCGCTCGCGGCCGACATGCTGCGCCAGGAGCTGCGCCGGCGGGGCCGCTCCGAGGAGGCGGCGCGGGCGGAGGCCGCCCGGCTCCACGGCGCGCTCTACGGGGGCGTCAACCTGGTGCAGTCGCTGGGGCTGATGGTCGCGGCGCCGCTGGCCGGCCAGGTGATCGCGCTTTCGGACGGGCGGTACCAGGCCATGTTCCTCGTCAGCTGCGGCAGCCTGCTGCTCGCGCTGGCGATCGTGCTGCTCTTCGGCCGCGTCGAGGTGGCGCAGGTGCAGGCGGCGACGCCGGTCGAGGCCACGCCGACGGAGGCGTGAGCGGCCGGCGCCGCCCAGCGGAGGCCCGGCCGGCAGCCGGTGTCGATCCCGGGGCGGTTTGGCAGCCGGGAGATCACAGCGCCGGGGCGTTAATCCGCCCCGGCTTTCCGCGCGACATCCCTGGTGGGAGGGCGGAGCGTCGCTGACGCACGAGGCACCGACAGAACCGGGCCGACCGGGCGAGCCGGGAGGCCGCGGGCTGGGGGTGGCTGCCGCGCCCAAAGGCGCAGGGGAAGCCCGGGGCGAGGCGGAGGACGTCGAGCTGATCCGCGCCATCGGGGGCCGGCTTCCGGCCGGCCCGGGCGAGGTTGCCCGCGCCCGCCAGGCGGCCGAGGCCGCGCTGGCCGAGCTGGTGCGGCGGTACGGCCGCCGCCTGCGCGCCTACGTGCGCCGCTGGGTGCCCGATGCGGGCACCGCCGAGGACGTGCTGCAGGACGTCTGGCTCGCCGTCTGGCAGGGGGCGGCGGGCTTCCGGGGCGACGGCCCGGCGGCCGGCTGGCTCTTCCGCATCGCGCACCGCAAGGCGCTGGACGCCGGTCGCCGGCGGCGCCCCGAGTCGCCGCTGGACGAGCTTCCTGAGGAGCCGAACTGGCACTCGCTGGCGGGCGCGGCGACCGCCGCGGGGGACCCCGAGCGGCGGCTGCTGGGCCGCGAGCGCGTCCGCCGCCTGGTCGAGGCCGTGCGGCGCCTGCCGCCCGAGCAGCGGGCGACGCTCCAGCTCGTCCTGGTGGAGCGGCTGCCGCTGGAGGAAGTGGCGCGGGTGATGGGCTGCCCGGAGGGGACGGTCAAGAGCCGCCTGCGCCGCGCGCGCCTCCGCCTGGCGGCGGAGCTGGAGGAGGGGGAGCCATGAGCGGTCCGGAGCAGGGCAACGCGGAGGAAGAGGAGCGGATCCGGGAGCGGCTTCCTTTCTATGTCGCGGGCACGCTCTCCCCCGCGGAGCGCCAGGAAGTGGAGCTCCACCTGGCCTCCTGCGTCCTCTGCCGGCGGGAGCTCCAGCTCTGGCGCGAGATCGCCGGCGCCGTCGCCGCGGAGACGGCCGAGCTCGGCGAACCGGCGGCGAGCCGGCGGCCCCTGGCATCGCCCCTGCCGGTCGCCCTGCGCCAGCGGTGGGCGCTCCTGGCGGCGCAGGCCCGGCTCGGGGGCTGGCTCTTCTGGCTGACGCCGCTTCTTCTCGGCGGCGTGGGCGCGCTGCTGGCGGGTGTGGTCGGCCGGAACCCGGCGGTCGGCTGGGCCTGGCTTCTCTGGGTGGCGCCGCTCCTGCCGGCAGCCGGCATGGCCGCGCTGGACCGCTGGGAGGACGGCCGCCTCTACGAGCTGGTGGCGACGACGGCCACCGGCCCGCGCCGGCAGGCGCTGGCGCGGCTGGCGCTGGTCTTCGCCTACGACGCGGCGCTGGTGGCGGCCCTGGCCGCCTGGCTGCCGGGGGCGCCGGCGGCGCTCGGCCTCCTGGCCGGCCAGGTGCTGGCGCCGATGGCGCTGGTGCTGGGCGTGGCCTTCCTGGCCTCGGTGCTGACGTCGGCGGGCAACGCGCTGGCCGCCTCGACGGCGGTCTGGGTGCTGGTGCGGATGGCGGCGGTGCTCGGCCAGGCCGGGCCCGGCGATCCGGCCGCCCCATGGGTGGAGGAGCTGGCACGGGTCGCCGTCGCCTTCCTGGGGTCGGGCTGGGCCTGGGTGGTGGCCGCGGCCCTGGTGGGAGCCGGCCTCTACCTGGCCGAGGCACCGCGACGCTTGGAGGCCCGCCGGGTGTGGTGAGGAGGGGGAGCGTGGGCGCGGCGCTTGGCTACGAATTCCGCATGCAGCTGCGGCGCTGGGCGATGTGGGTCTGGATGGTGGGCTGGAGCCTGCTCCTCCCCACGGGCATGAGCAACCCGTGGAACCTGCTCCCGCACGTGCCCGCGGGCCCGGCGGGGGAGGCGGGGCTCATGCGGGTGGTGGTCGAGTGGGCGATCGTGGTCAACTTCTTCCAGGTGCCCTTCGGCCTGATGTTGGCCGACCGGCTGGCCCGCGACCGGCGGCTGCGCCTGGGGGAACTGCTGGAAACGATGCCGGTCGGGCGGGGCCGGCAGCTTCTCGGCAAGTACCTGGGGAGCTCGCTGGCGACGCTCCTGCCCGTCCTCGTCGTCTACGCCGCCGGCGTCGGCTACGTGCTGGCGCACCGCCCGGAGGCGCGGGTGCTCCTCTGGGCGGCTGAGGCCTTCGCCGCGGTGATGCTGCCGGGCTTCCTCTTCGTGGGCGCGTACTCGGTGGCAGTGCCGGCGGTCCTGCCGGTGGCCCTCTACCAGGTGCTCTATGTGGGCTACTGGTTCTGGGGGAACGCGCTCAACCCCCGGTGGTTGCCCACGCTCTCCGGGACGATCCTGGTGCCGGCCGGCGACAACGCCTCCCTGGGCTTCTTCGGCGTGCGCGGCTTCTGGGTGGCCGAGGCGACGCCGCTTCGCGCCGTGGCGAGCATCGCCCTGCTCCTCGCCCTGGCCGTCGCCGTCCTCCGGGCGGCGCGCGCCTGGCTCGGCCGGGAGGGGGCGGAGCTGTGAGCCTCGGGCTGCGGAGCTCGCTGGCGCGGGCCGTCTACGCCTTCCGCTCGCGGCCACGCCTGCGGCTGCTCGGGCCGGCCGCCCTCTGGGCGCTCCTGGCGCTGGCGGCGGTCCTTCTGCGCCAGCCCTCCGGCGCCTGGCGGCTCTACCTGTTCGCGCTGCCGCTGGTGTCGGTCCTGATCCTGGCCGGCGGCCTGGTGGACGACCC
>JASBVS010000058.1 GCA_029960955.1 Bacillota bacterium | reverse complement strand
ACGCGGGCAGGAGCGGAGCGGTTTCAGCGGCGAAATCGCACGGCTGGAGGGGTCGCCTCCGCCCTGTCGGCGACGGGCAAGGCGACGAGACCGCACCGTTCCCGGGGGGTGCAGGAAGAGTGACGGAGTACGTCGTCTACACCGACGGCGCCTGCTCCAACAACCAGGCGCCGGGCGGCCAGCCGGGCGGCTGGGCGGCCGTCTTCAGCGACGGCACCTGCCTGAGCGGTGGCGATCCGGCCACCACCAACAACCGCATGGAGCTGACGGCGGTGATCGAGGCGCTCCGCCGCACGCCGCCGGGCAGCCGCGTGGCCGTCCACAGCGACTCGGCCTACGTGGTCAACGCCTTCCTGCAGGATTGGTTCTCGGGTTGGGAGCGGCGCGGCTGGAGGAACAGCCGGGGCCAGCCGGTGGAGAACCAGGACCTCTGGCGGGAGCTCCTCAGGCTCGTGCGAGAGCGGCGCGTCACCTGGCACAAGGTGAGCGGCCACGCCGGCGACCCGCTCAACGAGAAGGCGGACCGGCTGGCCGTCGCCGCCATCCCGCGCCCCGCCGGCGGGAGGACCGCCGGCAGGAAGCCGCCGGGAGGCGAGCGCTGAGACTCGCGCCCGCTCGACGGGAAGGTCCGCCCCGCCGCCGGCGCCGCCTTCCCGCCCGCCGGGGCGCGGCTTGCAGGAAACCGGCTCAGTCGCCTGGCGGCTCGAGCGCATAGCTGCCGTACGCGTAGGTGAGCCGGTAGTCGCGACCGCAGCAGCGGATGGTGTCGCCCGGCCGAGCCCCCTCCGGCAGCTCGATCTCCCGCTCGCAGCCCGGGCAGCTGACCACGAAGACCCGCTGCACCCGGATCTCCCCGCCCGGCTCGGCGTCGTCCGGCTGGACCAGCCGGAGCCAAGTGCCCGCTCAGTTGGGGCACTCGAAGCGCTGGCCCGGCCGCAAGCCCGCCGGGAGCTGGATCCTCTCGCCACAGTCCGGGCAACGGACCGCAGGCATAGCCGCAGCCCCCTCCGCCGCTCACAACCCCAGAAGCCGCGTGATCCTGCCGCGGTCGAAGCCGCGGATCACCTCGTCGCCGATGACGACGACCGGCGTCCCCCGGACGCCGCCGGTGCGGCTCAGCAGTTCCTCCATGACCGCCGGTCGGCTCACGTCCCGCTCCTCGAACGCGACCCCGTGGTCGGCCAGGAAGGCCTTCACCGCCCGGCAGCTGGCTCAACCGGGCGAGGTGTAGACCAGGACCCTCCGGTCCGTCATGCCACCGCCTCCCTCATGCCCCCACCTCCCTCATGCCCCCACCATCCTGGGGCAGGGATCGGGGCGCTTCCTGCCGGTTCGAGCCGGGGGTCGCGGCAGGCGGAGAGGCGGGCCGAAGGGGCCCGCCAGGCCGGGCGAAGCGGGCCCGCCCCCGCTTCGCCCCCCTCCGGCCGCGCCTCACTCGTAGCGGAGCGCCTCGACGGGATCGAGCGCCGCCGCCCGCATGGCCGGGTAGACCCCGAAGAAGAGCCCCACCGCGGCCGAGAAGGCAAAGGCGCCCAGGATGGCGTTCCAGGCGATCACCTGCGGGAATCCCATCAGCCGGTCGATCACCAGCGAGCCGGCCGTGCCCACCGCCATGCCGACGA
>JASBVS010000057.1 GCA_029960955.1 Bacillota bacterium | reverse complement strand
GATCGAGGCCGGTTTCTGGCTGCTGGACGAGTTCCCTGATCCGGACGGGGAGTGGCACTGCGGGGATCTCTTCGCCACGTTCCAGAGGCGGTTGCCGCAGACGTGGACCCCGGAGGAGTGGGCGCATCTCGGGGTGCGCCCCGAGGAAGGGATCGAATACCTCCGCGTGACCGGCGGCCGCCTGCCGACGGACACCATGGAGTTCCTGGAGCCGATTTCGATCGAGGATGTGGAGACCTACCATCTGCGCTTCGCCGTCGCGGGCTGGCGGTACTATGAAGGGGAGCGCGTCATCGGCGAGCTCCGGCCCGGAACCCGGGTACGGTTGGAACTGGAAGAGGACAACCGGTTTGACGTCAACGCGATCCGGGTCCTCTCGCCGTCCGGCGCGCACATCGGATACGTGCCGGCCGTATACGGCTGGTGCCTGACGGAGAGCGTGCGCAGCGGGCAGTACCGCGCGACCGTCGCGGAGGTCGGCCCGGCCGAGGATCCGGCGATCCGGCTGGTCGTCGAGCTTGAGGGGCAGGCTGCAAGCCTGTTGGGCGACCGGGTCGTCGTCAGGGCCGTCCCCGAGCGGCTGGAGCGGTACGCGGAGGTCGTGCTGGCTTAGACGGCACGGGGCTTCCAGCCAGAAGCAGAAGGCGCGGCGGGTGGAATCTCGCGAGCGGCCCCGCCCTGGCACGGGTGGGGCCGTGTCATTCCCGGACAGCCGAGGAGGATCCGCCGGCGCGCGGCCTCGATTTTCACAGCGCGAAGGAGCGCGGCGGCGCGCGGGGGCGGAAACGCGCCCAAGGCCCGCCGCCCCGACTTGCTGTATGACTTTCATACCGCAAAACCATGGTTGCCCTTCCCTGATCTTCTGACGTACCCTGACCTTGGAAGGCCCGCGAGGGGCGCGCCACCGGAGCGTCGAAGGGACCGGGCGGCCCCGCGGAGGGGCGAGCGCGCCCTTGCGGATTTTCAAGGCATGCAACTCAGCGGCCGGGCGGCGCCCGGCCCGAGAGGATTGTTCCAAGGGAGGTGGTCACGATGAGCCGGAAGGCGTGGACGGCGGCCGGCGCCGCCGCGCTGGCGCTCGCCCTGGCGGCGGGCGGCTGGACGCTGGCGGCCGCGATCGGAGCGGCCAACGATCGGGCGGCCCTCCAGGCCGAGCTGACCCGAGAGGCCGCACGGGCGGCCAGGGACCTCGCCCCGCTGGTGCGGGCGGGGGCGGTCGTCGAAGCCCGGGCCACGGACTGCCAGGACGGCGCCGCGGCGCCCGCGACGCCGATCCCCCTGCGGGCGGACGAGAGCCTGACCGCGCAGGCGATCCTCCAGGCCCAGCGCCCCGGCTGCTCGGGCGTCGACGCGAGCGTGGGGCGGTGGACGGCGGAGATCGACCCCGTCAAGGCGACGCCCGTGATGCAGCGGGACGTCCCGCGCGGGCGGGCGGAAGTCCGCGCCGACGCGGCCGTGCAGGGCTCGAAGAAGGGTGCGCGGGTCACGGTCACGGTGGCCGCGCAGGCCCCGGAGCGGACGGCGCTCTTCGGGCTCGTCCGGTTCGGGGGCGGCGCGGTCCGGGCCAGCGGCTCGGCGGCCGGGAGCATCTCCGACACGGACGTGTCGCTCATCATGGAGAAGGTGGCGACGGAAGCGGGCGTGGCCCAGATGGTCATGGCCGGGCAGTACGTGCCGGACCCCGGCGCGGGCGGGAAGATGGTCGGGACGCCGAAGGCGCCGCCGACCCCGCCGGCCTGGAAGCCCGAGGACCAGTCTAAGGTGGTCAACGGGACCGGCTACGTGCAGCCGCCGGTG
>JASBVS010000056.1 GCA_029960955.1 Bacillota bacterium | reverse complement strand
CGGCCTCGCGCAGGTAGTGCGCGTTCATCCAGGTCAGCTTCTCCACGTCGTAGACGGCCGGCTGGCGGCCGACGCGGTCGAGGTCGAAGCGGGCGACGAGCTCCTCGCGGGTGAAGAACTCTTCCTCGTCGCCGGGCGACCAGCCGAGCAGCGCCAGGTAGTTGACCATCGCCTCAGGAAGGTAGCCCCGCTCCCGGAACTCCTCCACGGCGATGGCGCCGTGGCGCTTGGAGAGCTTGGAGCGGTCGGGCGCGAGGATCATGGGCAGGTGGCCGAAGGCGGGCGGCTCCAGGCCGAGCGCGCGGTAGACGGCCAGCTGCTTGGGCGTGTTGGAGAGGTGCTCCTCCGCGCGCAGCACGTGCGTGACGCGCATGGCCGCGTCGTCGACGACGGCGGCGAAGTTGTACGTGGGGAAGCCGTCGGACTTCATGATGACGAAGTCGTCCATGACGGCCGCGTTCTCGAACTCGACGTCGCCGCGGACCAGGTCGTGGACGACCGTCACGCCCTCGTCGGGCGCCAGCAGCCGCAGCGCCGGGCGCCGCCCCTCGCGCTCCAGGCGCTCGCGCTCGGCGGCGCTCAGGCGGAGGCAGCGCCGGTCGTAGCGCGGCGCGCGGCCTTCGGCCAGGGCCTGCTTCCTCCGCAGCTCCAGCTCCTCCGCCGTGCAGTAGCAGGGGTAGGCGAGGCCCCGCTCCAGGAGGGAGGCCGCCGCCTGGCGGTAGCCTTGCTGGCGCTGGGACTGGAAGTAGGGTCCGAAGGCGCCTCCCGCCTCGGGCCCCTCGTCCCAGTCGAGGCCCAGCCAGCGGAGTCCCTCGGTGATCGCGCGGACCGACGCCTCGCTGGAGCGCTGCCGGTCGGTGTCCTCGATGCGCAGGATGAACGAACCGCCGTGGTGACGGGCGAAAAGCCAGTTGAAGAGCGCCGTCCGCGCCCCGCCCAGGTGGAGGTAGCCTGTGGGGCTGGGGGCGAAGCGGACTCGCACGCCGCTGCTCATGGATGCTCGCGCGCCTCGCTTGGTGCCCGACGGATCGGGCCGGGATGACCTGTCCCAGTCTAGCAGAACGCGCGCGGGGCCGCAGTCCGGCGCCGGCCCGCCGGGCGGCGGCTGGCAGCGGCTGGCGGCGGCCGCTGCCGCGGGGCTCAGAGCGGCCAGCGCTCCAGCGCCACCAGGAGGAGCGCTCCCGGCAGCCCCAGGAAGGAGAGGACCGCCAGGTTCCAGAGGTTCCACCCGACGTGGAGTCCGGGCGCCAAGAGGAGGTTGGCGACCGCCACCGCGGCCGCCCCGCCGGCCAGGTTGGCCAGCGGGCGCTTCAGGCGCGCGGCCAGCCAGAGCGCCGCCCGGGCCGCGGCGGAGCCGAGCCGGCGCGCTGCCAGCGCCAGCGGAGCCGCCAGCGCCCAGAGCACCAGGACGATGACCAGGGCCGCGAGAGCGGCCACCCAGAACGCCTGCCCCGCCGCCATCCTCCAGCTCATCGTCGGCCTGCCGCGGCGCGGGAGGAGGGCGCGCTCAGGCGGGCCGGCCGGCCGGCCCATCGCGCTGGGCCCGGTGGACGAGGTACATGTACTTCCTCTCGGCGGCGTTGAGAAGATGGATGGCGTGGTCGACCAGCTCGGGGTCCGTCACGGAGTCGAAGTAGCTGCGGGCGGCCTCCAGCTCGCGCCGCGCCTGCTCGACCGCCTCGTCGAAGAGGGGGTCGTCCGCCACGGAGGGCATCCCGTCCCCGGTCACGGTCTCACCTCCATCCGCCTCGGACCCAAGCTATGCGCGGAGCGACCGCGCGATCGCCGGGCGACTGCGGCGGATACTGGGAGTATGGCCGGGAAATGGGAGCGCCAGTCGGGCCGGGCGCGCCGCCCGTCAGATGGCGCGGCGGCCCTCCAGGGCGCGGGCCAGCGTCACCTCGTCGACGTAGTCGAGGTCGCCGCCCTCGGGAAGCCCTCGCGCCAGGCGGCTGGTCTTCACTCCCAGCGGCTTGAGCAGGCGGGCCAGGTACATGGCGGTCGCCTCCCCCTCCACGTCGGGGTCGGTGGCGAGGACCACCTCGCGGATCTTCCCTTCCTTCAGGCGCGCGAGGAGCGGCTCGATGCGCAGGTCGTCGGGGCCGACCCCGCTCAGCGGCGAGATGGCGCCCATCAGCACGTGGTAGCGGCCGTGGAACTCGTGCGTCCGCTCGAGGGCGATGACGTCCTTCGGCTCCTCCACGACGCAGAGGAGGCTCTCGTCGCGGCGGGGATCGCCGCAGATGGCGCAGGGGTCGGTGTCGGTCAGGTTGGCGCAGACGGAGCAGGGGTGGATCCGGTCCTTCGCCTCCAGGAGCGCGGAGGCGAGCGCGGCCACTTCCTCCCGCGGGCGGTTGAGGAGGTGGAGCGCCAGCCGCTGGGCGGTCTTGGGTCCCACCCCCGGCAGGCGCTCGAGCTCGGCGATCAGGCGCGCGATGGGCGCTGCGTACTCCAAGGGCTCGCCCCCGCTCAGAGGAGGCCGCCCAGGTCGGGCAGGCCGGGCAGGCCCGGCAGGCCGCCCCCCAGCCCGCCGGTGGCCTTGGCCATCTCCTGGGCCGCGGCCTCGCGCGCCTGGCGCTGGGCCTCGCCGACCGCGGCCACGATCAGGTCCTGCAGCATCTCCAGGTCGTCGGAGCCCGGGCTCTCGCCCAGCACCTCCCGCTGGATGCGGACCGACTGCAGGACGCCGGTGCCGTCCACCACGGCGGTCACGGCGCCGCCGCCGGCGGAGGCCTCGATGCGGCGGTTCCGGAGCTCTTCCTGGGCCCGGGCGACGTCGCCCTGCACCTTCTCCAGCTGCTTCAGCAAGCGGTTGACGTTGAAGCTCACGGGCTCCCCTCCTCGCGGACGCGGGCGCCGGGCCCGAGCTTCTCCAGCGCGCGGCGCACCGGCTCGGCCAGGTCCGACTGCTCGTCGGGCTCCGCCCGGCGGCTCTTGATGGGTAGTCTACGCCCGAGCAGGGCCGCCAGGACCTCCTCCAGCATCTCGCGCTGCGGCGCCTCGGCCAGCTGCTGGCGATGGAAGTCGTAGAGCGGCGGGAAGTCGAGCACCAGCGCGCCTTCCTCGATGCCGGCCGGCCGCGCCGGCTCCAGGAAGGCGGCCAGCTTGGCGGAGCGGCGCCGCGCCCGCTGGACCACCTCCGGCCAGAGCTGCCGGACGCGCTCGAAGTCGACCTCCCCGGAGCCCTCTCCGGCCGCGGGCAGCTCGGGCTCGTCGGGCGGAGCGGAGCCGGGATCCGGGGCGCCCGCCTGCCCGGCCTCGGTTCGGCTTTCCGCCGCCTCCTGCGGAGCGCCGTCGGCTTCGGTCCGGCGTTCTCCTGCCTCCTCCGGAGTGTCGCCGGCGCCGGAGAGGTCGTGCCCCGCCCGCTCCATGGCCGCCAGGAGGCCCAGCTCGAAGCGCGCCCGGGGCCGCGCCGCCCAGCGCATCTCGCCCTCCAGGTCGGCCAGCGCCTCCAGCGTGGCGAGAAGCGGTTGCGCCCGCCAGCGCCCCGTTGGCCCCGTTCCGGGCAGGGCGCCGCCCCGCGTTCCGCCCGCCGCCTCCAGGATCCCCAGGAGTTCCTGGCGCAGGTGGGCGGTCAGGTCGAGGAGGACCTGGCGGAAGTCCTTCCCCTGGAGGGCCAGCTCCTCCACCACGGCCAGGCAGCGGGCGGCGTCGCCCGTCGCCAGCGCCTCCGAGAGCGCCTCCAGCGCCTGCGAGGGCGCCGTGCCCAGAACGGCGGCCACGTCGTCCGCCGTGCGGGCGCCCGCGGCCAGGCACTCGTCGAGCAGGCTGAGGGCGTCGCGCAGGCCGCCCTCGGCGTAGCGCGCCAGGGCGTCGAGCGCCTCCGCTTCCATGGCCGCGCCCAGGCTCTCCACGACGTGCGCCAAGTGGCGGGCGATGCGCTCTTCCTCGATGCGGTGGAAGTCGAAGCGCTGGCAGCGCGAGAGGATGGTGACCGGCACCTTCTGCGGCTCCGTCGTGGCCAGCAGGAAGAGCGCGTGGGCCGGCGGCTCCTCCAGCGTCTTGAGGAAGGCGTTGAAGGCGTCGGGCGTCAGCATGTGGGCCTCGTCGATGATGTAGACCTTCCGCCGGCCCTCCACCGGCGCCAGGTGGACGCGCTCCAGCAGCTCGCGCATCTGGTCGATGCCGCGGTTGGAGGCGGCGTCGATCTCGACCAGGTCGAGGAAGGAGCCGTCCAGGGCTTCCTGGCAGGGGCGGCACGCGTTGCAGGGTTCGCCCTCCGCCGGCGCGAGGCAGTTGACCGCACGGGCGAGGATCCGCGCCACGGACGTCTTGCCGGTGCCGCGCGGCCCGGCGAAGCAGTAGGCGTGCGCCACGCGCCCCTGGGCGACCGCGCGCCGGAGCGCGCGGACCACGTGCTCCTGGCCCACCACCTCGGCGAAGGTGCGGGGCCGCCACTCGCGATAGAGTGCCTGGTACTCCGCCGTTCTCGCCGCCCCCGCCAAAAGAGGCCCCTCTCGCGGGGGCCTCGTCTCCTACGATGGTCGGCCGTGCAACCGCCTTTGACCTGGTCGCTCCGGGCGTCGTCCGGCCGCCGGCTCAGACCCGGCACCCCTGCGGCACCCGCCCTGGCCCGCTTACCGCTGCTTCCTTCCGGACCTGACGGGGTTCACGGGTGGACGTCGCGCAGGACCCGATCCTCAACACCACGTGCCGGACCCGGACCCCACAGCGCCAGGCCGGGGGCGGTCTTCAGCCCCGCTGAAGCGGATTGCGGGTACAGGGCACCGCTACCTCCCCGCCTAGCACGGCCAAAGCGCAACTGGATTCTGGCGGAAGGGGTGGGATTCGAACCCACGGTACGGTCTCCCGTACACACGCTCTCCAGGCGTGCCAGATCAACCACTCCTGCACCCTTCCGAAAAGAGCTGGCGGAGGGGGTGGGATTCGAACCCACGGTGGCTCGTCACCACACGGCTTTTCGAGAGCCGCACCTTAAACCGCTCGGACACCCCTCCGCGAAGATCCGGCGGCCTCGACCCGCGAGCGGTCTTGTCGTGGAGCGCTCCCGCTCCGGGCGGTCTCGCTCCCGGCCGATGCTGGTTGGTGCGCCCGGGGGGACTCGAACCCCCGACAGACAAGGTTTAGGAAACCTCCGCTCTATCCTTCTGAGCTACGGGCGCACGCACTCCCCGGCCCACGTGCTCGTGGCACCCTATTAGGCTAGCACGGCCCCTGGTTCGCCACAACCGGTCCCGAGGCATGGCAAACGGCCTCCTTTCGCGCGTTTGCGACGCCTGGAAAGCCCTC
Organism: Bacillota bacterium; assembly: GCA_029960955.1. GTDB lineage: Bacteria > Bacillota > Sulfobacillia > JAIMAT01 > JAIMAT01 > JAIMAT01. The sequence continues at coordinate 39,085 of JASBVS010000056.1, read as the reverse complement.
CCCGGAATTGCCAGGTGACCGCCTCTCGGCTACGCTCTGCGTGTAGACCGACTAGTCGGTCGGTCCGCTCCGTCCGCTTCCACGGCGTGCACGGATCGCCAGGTTGAGGAGGGAAGGGTATGGTCCGCTGGGAGCCGATCGACACCTACCAGGACGTCCTCTTCGAGCGCAGCGGCGGCATCGCCAAGATCACCATCAACCGGCCGGAGGTGCGCAACGCCTTCCGACCGTTGACGCTCTTCGAGCTCTCCGACGCCTTCGCCCGCGTGCGCGACGACCCGCAGATCGGCGTGGCCATCCTGACCGGAGCAGGCCGCGAGGCCTTCTGCTCCGGCGGCGACCAGCGCGTGCGGGGAGAGGCCGGCTACCTCGACGAGCGCGGGATCCCCAGGCTGAACGTCCTGGACTTGCAGCGCCAGATCCGCACGCTTCCCAAGCCGGTGATCGCCATGGTGGCGGGCTACGCCATCGGCGGCGGCAACGTCCTCCAGCTCGTCTGCGACCTGACGGTCGCGGCCGACAACGCCGTCTTCGGCCAGACCGGCCCCAGGGTCGGCTCCTTCGACGGCGGCTACGGCGCGGCGCTCCTGGCGCGCGTCGTCGGGCACAAGAAGGCGCGCGAGATCTGGTACCTCTGCCGCCAGTACACGGCCCAGGAAGCGCTGGAGATGGGCCTGGTCAACGCCGTCGTCCCGCTGGCTCGCCTCGAGGAGGAGACGGTCGCCTGGGCGGAGGAGATCCTGGCCAAGAGCCCGACCGCCATCCGGCTCCTGAAAGCCGCCTTCAACGCCGACACCGACGGCCTGGCCGGCCTCCAGCAGCTGGCCGGCGACGCCACCATGCTCTTCTACATGACCGAGGAGGCGCAGGAGGGGCGGAACGCCTTCCTCGAGAAGCGCGCCCCCGACTTCTCGCGCTTCCCGCGCCTGCCGTAGCCATGGGCGAGCGCTCGGCACCGATCGTCGCGCACGAGGAAGCGCTGCCCGCGGCGGGCGCCGTCGCCGCCGACTGGCTCGCCGGGCGGGCCGCCCGGACGCCGGGTGCGACCGCGATCGAGGCGGACGGGCGCGCCTGGAGCTGGGCGGAGTTCGACCGGCAGGCGAGCCGGGTCGCTGCCGAGCTGCGCAGGCGCGGCGTGGCGGAAGGCTCGCGCGTGGCGGTGGCGCTTCCTGCCGGCCTGGGGTGGGTCACGCTCTTCCACGCCTGCCTCCGGCTCCGGGCGGTCTGCGTGCCGCTCAACACGCGCCTCGCCAGCGGGGAGCTCCGCCGTCTCCTGGACTGGCTCGACCCGGACGCGGTCTTCGGCCTGCCATGGGCGGGACGACGGCGCAGGCGCCGGCGGGAGACAGCCGGCGCGGGCGTCGCCGCCATCGTCGCCACCTCCGGCACGACGGGCCGGCCCAAGGGCGTGCTCCTGACGCGCGCCAACTTCTGGTGGAACGCGGTCGCCTCGGCGCTCCACCTCGGTTTCGTGCCCGGCGAGCGCTGGCTGGCGGTCCTTCCTCTCTTCCACGTGGGCGGTCTGGCCCTCCTGACGCGCTCCGTCCTCCTGGGGACGACGGTCCTGCTCCGGCGCCGCTTCGAGCCTGGGGAGGTCAACCGGCTGATCGACGCCGGCCGGGTGCAGGCGCTCTCCCTGGTGGCCACCATGCTGGAGCGGCTGCTGGAGGCGCGGGGCGAGCGGCCGTTCCCGCCGACGCTCCGCTTCGCCCTCGTGGGCGGCGGCCCCGTGCCGCGACCGCTGCTGGAGCGGGCGGAGGCGCTGGCTTGCCCCGTTCTGGCGACCTACGGCATGACCGAGACGGCCTCCCAGGTGGTGACCGTGCCGCCCGTCCCGGGTGCCGCGCACCCGGGCTCGGCCGGGCGGCCCCTGCCCTTCGCGGAGGTGGCCGTGGTCGACGAGGAGCTCAGGCCCGTGCCGGCCGGCACCCTGGGGGAGATCGCGCTCCGCGGTCCGACCGTCGCCGCCGGCTACTGGCGCGACCCCGGCGCTACCCGCCGCGTTTTCGTCCGGGGCTGGCTCCGTACGGGCGACCTGGGCTACCTCGACGAGGACGGCTGCCTTTTCGTCGTCGGCCGGAGCGACGACTTGATCATCTCCGGCGGCGAGAAGATCGCGCCGGCCGAGGTGGAGGAAGCGCTCCTCGCCCACCCCGCCGTCCGCGACGCCGGCGTCTGGGGCGTTCCCGACCCGCTCTGGGGCGAGCGCCCCCGGGCGGCCGTCGTCCTCCGGCCGGGCGCGGGGCTGGACGCCGGGGCGCTGCGCTCCTGGCTCCGGGAGCGGATCGCCCACTTCAAGGTGCCGGACCGGATCGACTTCGTCACTCGCCTGCCGCGGACGGCTTCGGGCAAGCTCCAGCGCCGCCTGCTGGCCGCCGGAGCCGTCCCGGATCGAGAGGGGTGAGCCGCTTGCTCGCACGCGACCTCTGGCGCCTGACCCGGCCCGAGACGCTGCCCGCCTCGCTCGTGCCCGTGGCGGTGGGAACGGCCGCGGCCGGGACGGCCGGGCCCGTCTCGCCGCTCTGGACCGCCGACATGCTCCTCGTGGCGCTCCTCCTTCAGATCGGCACCAACATGGCCAACGAGCTCTTCGACTACCGCCGCGGCCTCGACCGGCCGGGGGCGGTCGGCATCGCTGGCGTGCTGGTCTCGGGACGGATGCGGCCGCGCACGCTGGGCTTCCTGACGGCGGGCGTCTACGCGCTGGCCGTCCTCCTCGGCGCCGCCCTGGCCGCCGCACGCGGCGGGCTGCTCCTCCTCCTGGGCCTCCTCGCCGCAGCCCTCAGCCTGGCCTACAGCGCCGGACCGCGGCCGGTGGCCGCGACGCCCTTCGGCGAGCCGCTGGTCTTCCTCCTCATGGGCCCACTCGAGGTGGGCGTGAGCGAGGTGGCAGCCGGCGGCCGGCTCACGGAGGCGGGTCTGCTGGCCTCGCTTCCCGTGGGCCTGACCGTGGCGGCCATCCTCCTGGCCAACAACACCCGCGACCTGGAGAAGGACCGGAGCCACGGCCGCCGGACGCTCGCCATCCTCCTCGGCCGGGAGCGGTCGAGGCGGCTCCTCGAAGGGTTGACCTTCGGCGCCCCCCTGCTGACCGTGCCGATCGCCGCGAGCGGCGCGCTCCCGGTCACCTCGCTCCTCGTGCTTCTGGCGCTTCCGCTGGCGCTGCGCCTCAGGAAGCGGCTCCTTCAAGGCAACCCGGTCCCCCCGATGGGGGCCTTCCACCTGGTCAGCGGCCTGCTCCTGGCCGCCGGCCTGGCGCTGGCGCCCTTCGGGCAGCTCAGGTGACGAAGCCACCGGGAAGGGGTGGGATGATCATGCAGACTGCGCTCTCCGGCGGCCCCAGCACGGTGGCGGAGACGGCTCCGTACGCGCGGAGCGAGAGGCTCCGCATCCTGTTCTTCGCCCTCCTGGGTACGGTCTTCGACGGGGCCGACTTCACCATCTTCATCTACGAGATGGCACCGCTCGCCCGCTACTTCGGCACCTCGCTGGCGCGGCTCTCCTGGGTGCAGGCCGCAAGCTACGTGGCCGGCGTGGCGGGCGGTCTCCTCTTCGGCGCCCTGGCGGACCGGCGGGGCCGGCGGCTCGGGCTGACCCTCACGGTCGCCACCTACTCGCTCTTCTCCCTGGCCAGCGCCTTCGCGCCCGACCTGGGGTCCCTGCTCCTGTTGCGCGTGCTGGCGGGCATCGGCATCGGCGGCGAGTCGGGCATCGCCTTCGCCTACATCAGCGAAGCCTATCCCGCTTCCCGAAATCGCCGGGGAGTGCTGGGTGGGCTGCTCCAATCCATGTTCCTGGCGGGCGGGTTCGTGGCCGCCTGGCTCTACGCGTTCACGAGCGAGCGGTACGGCGTCGAAGGCTGGCGCTGGGCCATGGGCTACCTCGGGCTCGTGGCCGTCCTGGCCGTCGCCATCCGGCTCGGCATGCCCGAATCGCGCCTCTGGCTGGCGAGCAGGGCCGCAGCCGGAAGCGACCCTGCCGCGGGCCGGGAGGGACTCCCTTCGGGCGGCCGCCGGGCGGTCGCCATGATCGCGGAGATCCTGCGAGGAAGGACCGGTCGTCGCACCGCTCTCGCCACCACCATGATGGTCGCCGCCTTCTTCGGCGGCTACGCGGTGGCGACCTTCGCCCCCGCGATGTGGACGGCGGTCTTCGGCCTGCAGGCGTCGCAGGTGGCGCTGCTCGGCTACGTCGGCTGGCTGGCGGCCATCGCCGCCTACCTGGTCGGCGGCGCCCTGGCCGACGCGCTGGGGCGCCGGCGCTCCTTCGTCGCCATGGGCCTCTTCGGTCTCCTCGGCTACGTCCTCTTCCTCTTCGTCGGTCCGCTTCTCCGCCTGCCGGCTGCGGCCGCGTCGCTCTGGACGTCGTGGCCGTTCCTCGCCTTCGTCTGGCTCCAGGCCGGCTACGGCTACTTCGGCGTCCAGGGCGTCTGGCTGTCGGAGCTCTATCCCACCCATGGCCGGGCCACGGCTCAGAACTTCGTCTACTACGTCGCCCGCGCCCTGGGCGCGGGCGTCGCTCCCGCGGCGGCGCTGGCGCTCGCCCAGGCGCTGGGCCAGGACGTGCGGGCGGCCATCGCCCTGGGGGGCGTGGGCACCTTGGTCGCCCTCCTCCTTGCACGGGCGCTGCCGGAGACGTACCAGGCGGCGCTGCGGGGCGACTGAAACGGGAAGTCGCCCGGGAGGTGGAGGAGGAGAGTCTCCTTGGCCGCGGTGGTACGGGTGTCCGCATCGCACAAGAGCGGGCGATGGCGGCGCCGGGCCGCCCGTGGCCGCGACGGCGGTGCGGGCCTCGCGGGGCGTCGAGCCTTGGCACGTTCCGCCCGAGAAGCCCGTCGCCCGGCTGTAGCGGGCGCTCGCGTCAGCGCCGCGCGCGGAAGAACCGGCGCAGGAGCTCCGCCGCCTCCTCCGCCAGCACGTCGCCCCGGATCTCCAGGCGGTGGTTGAGGCGCGGATCGTCGGCGATGCGCCAGAGCGTGCGCACGGCCCCGGCGCGCGGATCGGCGGCGGCGAAGACCAGCGCGTCCACCCGTGCCAGGACCAGCGCGCCGGCGCACATGGCGCACGGCTCCAGCGTCACGTAGAGCGTCGTCCCCTCCAGGTGCCAGCGGCCGCGCAGGGCCGCGCCGGCGCGGAGGGCGACGATCTCCGCGTGGGCGGTCGGGTCCTGGTCGCGCTCGCGGCGGTTCTCGCCGATCGCCAGCAGCCTCTCGCCTTCCACCAGCGCGGCGCCGACCGGCACGTCGCCCGCCTCGCCGGCCCGGCGCGCCGCTTCCAGGGCGACGCGCATCCAGCGCACGTCGCGCTCGCCCGCCGTCTCACCCCTCGAGGGCACCTCGATGGGGCCTCGCCTCCTCGGGACCGCCCTCGCCCACCGCGGACCGGGAAGGGGAACCGTCCGGGGCGCCGGCCCCGCCTCCCGGTTCGCTTCCTCGCTCACCCGCCACCTCGTCGGCCGCCCCGTCTCCCGGGCGCGGGCGCGCGAAGGAAGCCCGCCGTTCCTCCGCGCCCGCGGAGGCCCTGGGCAGCCAGAGCACGAAGCGGCTTCCCCGCCCCACGGCGCTCTCCACCTCCACGCGGCCGCCGTGTGCCCGCAGGATCGCCTGGGCGATGGAGAGGCCGATGCCGGCGCCCTCGCTGGAGCGGGCGGGGTCGCCGCGGAAGAAGCGGTCGAAGAGGCGCTCGCGCTGCTCGGGAGGGATCCCCGGGCCCGTGTCGGCCACGCTCAGCTCCACGCCGGCCCGTCCGCCGCGTGGCGAGCTCTGGCAGGCGAGGGTCACCCGCCCCGGCGCCGGGGTGTAGCGGAGGGCGTTGTCGACGAGGATCCAGAGCGCCTGCATCAGCCGCTCGGGATCGCCGCGGACGAAGAGCGGGCCCGCCGACGGCTCGGCCAGCAGCTCGAGCCCGCGCTCCCCGGCCAGCGGCCGCGCCCGGCGGGCGACGGTGCGCAGCAGCTCCGGGGCGTCGACCGGCTCCTGGCGCAGCTCGAGACGCCCCGCGTCCGCCCGGGCCAGCGTCAGGAGCCCCTCGACCAGGTTGGACATGCGCAGCGACTCGTCCTGGATGTCGGCCACGATCTCCTGCTCCTCGCTGGCGCCCCGCTCGGCCAGGCGCTTGGCGAGCAGCTCGGCGTTGCCGCGGATGACCGCCAGCGGGGTGCGCAGCTCGTGCGAGGCGTCGGCGATGAAGCTGCGCTGCTGCTCCCAGGCCCGCCGGATCGGCACCAGCGCGCGCCCCGCCATCAGGCTGCCGGCGATCGCCGCGGCCAGGAGGGCGGCCCCGGCGGCGCCCGCCAGCACCAGGAGCAGGCCGTGCAGCGTCGACTGCAGCGCGCCCGTCGGCCGCGCGGTCACCAGGAAGGCCACGGCCTTCCCCGACGGGTCCCGGACCGGCGCGCTGTAGAGGCGGACGGCCCCGTCGCGCGAGGCGACCGTCTCGTAGGCCGGCTCGCGCAGCGCGGGCACCCGGCGCAGGAGGCCGCCGGCCACCAGGCTCGCCGCCCCCGTGGAGCCCGCCAGGAGCTTCCCGTCCGGCGCGAGGAGGAGCGTCGAGCTGGTGACGAAGCCCATCTGCTCCTGCTCGAGAGGAAGGGCGCGAACGCCCCCCTCGTCCGGCTCCTCGGCCTCCGTCCCGTCGCCGCCGCGCTCACCGGGTGCGCCGGCCCCCGCCTGCGACCCCGGCGTCCTCGAGTCGGGGTGGTGCAGCTCGCCCTCGGCCAGCTCGACGCCGGGCCCGAGGCGCCAGCCGGCACTCCCCCACTCCAGGCCGAGGCTCTGGCCGACGCGCCGGTTCTCCTCCGCCAGCGAGCGATCCAGCTCGGCCGTCAGGGTGCGGCTGGTCGCCAGGTAGATCCCGCCCACGAAGAGGAGGAGGACGAGGGCGAGCGTCCCCACGTGCCACAGGGTCAGCTGGCGGCGAACGCGCTCGAACATCTCACTCCCGCCCGCCCGGATCGAGACGGTACCCCAGCCCGCGTACGCTCCGGATGCTGAAGCCCGGCTCCAGCGGCTCCAGCTTCCTCCGCAGCAGGTAGACGACGCTGTCCACCGTCTGCTCCCCCACCACCTGCGGGTCGTCCCAGGCCTGCCGCAGGATCTGCCCGCGGCTCAGCACCTGGCCGGGATGCCGCAGGAAGCACTCCAGCACCGCCGCCTCGCGCACGGTGAGGCGGACCTCCTCCCCGCTCCCCGGTCTGCGCACCGTGCGCAGCTCCGGGTCGAAGCGGAGCCCGCCCGCCTCCATCTCGTGCGCTTCCTCCGCCTGGCGGAGCGGTCGCACGATGCGCCGCTCCAGCGCCCTCACGCGCGCTCCCAGCTCCTCCAGCGAGAAGGGCTTGGTCAGGTAGTCGTCCGCCCCGGCGTCCAGGCCGGCGACCCTGTCGCTCACCGCGTCCCGGGCGGTCAGCATCAGGATCGGGACGGCGCCGGCGGAACCGGGCTCCTCGCGGAGCGTACGGCAGAGCGAGAGCCCGTCCAACCCGGGAAGCAGCCAGTCCAGGATGAGGAGGTCGTACTCGCCCGTCCGCGCGCGCTCCAGCCCCGCCCGCCCGTCGTGCACGCAGTCGGCGCTGTGCCGCGCCTCCTCCATCGCCCGGCAGAGCAGCTTGGCCAGCCTCGGCTCGTCCTCGACGATCAGGATGCGCACCGTCCTCCCGGCCCTCCCGAAGCCGACCTCCCGCGGATCCCCGCCTACACCATACCGCCAAGCCCGCTCCGTCACCTGCCGCGCGGCGCGACGCGGCCGGCAGCGGGCCGCCCGCGCTGGCGGCCCGCGCGCGGATGTGCCACCATGGGAACGTTCGAGCCGGCAGGCAGTCGTCTATCATGGTCGCCGGGCGCGGCTCCCGGCGCCTTCTCCTTCCGGATTCGGAGAGGGGAGAGCGAAGGCTTGCACGCGAAGGTGGGGAGCGCCCTCTTGCCCGGGGACGCGAGCAGCGACCTGCTCATCCTGACCGCCAGCTACGGCGGCGGTCACCGCCAGGTGGCGGCCGCCCTCGCCGAGGCCATGGGCGAGGTGGACCCCGCGGTCACCTGCCGCGTGGTCGACTTCTTCGAGGCGTACTCGCCGCTCTACAACCGCTTCACGCGTTTCACCTACGTCACGGCCGTGCGCCACTTCCCGCGCGCCTACGGCTGGTTCTACCGCGCCTCCTCGCGCCTCGCCGCCAGCCCGGCGCTCCGTGACGGCCTCAGCCGCCTCGCCTGGCGGCGCATGCTGGAGATCGTGGAGCGCGCGCGCCCGCGGGTGATCGTCCACACCTTCCCGCAGACGGCGGCCATCCACTCCGCCCTGGCCGCGCGCGGCCTGATCCGCGAGGTCTCGTTCTACACCGTCATCACCGACCACACCGACGGCGTCGAGTGGCTCTACCCCGGGACCGACGGCTACCTGGTCAGCACGCCCGACATCGCCGCCGGCCTGGTCGCCCGCGGGGTCGAAGCCGGCCGCGTCCACGCCACCGGCATCCCCCTCCGGGCCGCCTTCCGCCGCCCGCCCGACCGCTCCGCCGCGCGCGCCGCCTTCGGCCTCCGGCCGGAGCTGCCGGTCGTCCTCCTCACCGCCGGCGCCATGGCGACGCTGGCCGGGCTGGCGGAGACGGTCCGGCTGCTCGACCGGCTGGCGGCCGACTTCCAGCTCCTGCTGGTCTCCGGCGACGACGCCGGCGCCCGGCGCCGCCTCCGCAAGGAAGCCTCGCGCATGCGCCACCCCGCGCGCGTCACCGGCTTCCTGCCCGACCTGGCCGCAGCCATGGCCGCCGCCGACCTCCTGGTCACCAAAGCCGGCGGCGTCACCACCGCCGAGGCGCTGGCCGCCGGCCTGCCGCTTCTCCTGGTCCCTCCCGTCCCGGGCCAGGAAGCGGTCAACGCCGCCTACCTCGCCGGGCGCGGCGCCGCCCTCGTCGCCCGCGACGCGCGCGAACTGGCCGCCCTCGCCGAGCGCCTGCTCCGCCGGCCCGAAGCGAGCGCGCCGCTGCGCCAGGCGGCCCTCCGCCTGGGCCGCCCCGCCGCGGCGCTGGAGGCGGCGGCGATCCTGCGCAACGACCCCCGACTCTCCGGCCGCCGGGCGCTCGAGGCGGCCGCGCCGCTGGGGTGAGGAGAGGTCGTGGAGATCGCCCGCACGCTTCGCGCCATCGCCCGGCCGGTCGTCCTCGCCCACCTCCTGACGGTGGCGACCGTCGAGTTCGTCCGCGGCGCGCTCTACATCACCTTCCTGCCCACCTACCTGCCCGCCGTCGGCCTCAGCACCGCCGCCGTCGGCCTCGTCATCGCCACGCAGTACATCGCCGACAACCTCTTCAAGGCGTGGGAAGGAAGCATCATCGACCGCCTGGGCCCCTGGCCGATCCTTGTCCCCGGCTTCCTCCTCGCCGCCTTCGGCGTCCTCCTGCTCGCGCGTTCCCACGGCCTCGCGGGCCTGCTCCTCGGCTCGCTCGCCTACGGGCTGGGCGCGGCCGGCACCTGGCCCGCCGCCATGGCGGGCATCAGCGCCGCCGCGCCGGAGGAGCTCCGCTCCTCGGCGCTCAGCTCCATCTTCGTCGCCTGGCTGGCCGGGGGCGGCCTGGGCCCGATCCTGGTCAACTACATCCCGGATCGCTGGGTCTTCCCGCTCCTCGGCGGCGTGGTGCTCGTCCCGCTCGTGGTGGCGCTGGCGCACGCGCGTTCGCTCCGCTACCGCGGCGTCGACTGGAGGAAGGCGGTGGAGATCGGCGGCGCCGTCCGCCGCATCGCGCCGCTGGTCGGCCGCGCCTGGCCGGTCCTGCCCGGCATGTTCCTGCAGACCTTCGCCGTCGGCCTGATCCTGCCGGTGATGGCCCCCTTCGCGCGCCAGCAGTTCCACCTCTCGGGGCCGGACTACGCCTGGCTGATGATCGCCGGCGGCGCCGTCGCCATCCTCGCCCTCCTCCCCGCGGGCGGGCTTGCCGACCGCCTCGGGCCGCGCCCCGTCCTCCTCGCCGGTCTCCTCGTCGCCTCGGGCTCGCTCGTCTTCCTGGCCACGCGGCGGAGCTTCGGCCAGGCGCTGCCCTGGGCCATGCTCCTCGGCGCCGGGTACGCGTTCGTCCTTCCTTCCTGGAACGGGCTGATGACGCGGATCGCTCCGGAGGGCGAGCGCGGCGGGCTGATGGGCTTCTTCATGACCGTCGAAGGGGTGGGCGTGGCCTTCGGCTCGGCGCTGGGCGGGCTCCTGGGCACGCTCTTCGGCCTGCACCTGCCGCTCTACGCCACCTGCGCCGCCCTGCTCGCGATGATCGTGGTCTACCTCTTCCTTCCCCTGGAGCGCTTCGCCCAGCCGCCGCGAACTTTTCCCGGGAAATGAGCGCCCCTCCGGCTCCGCGCGCGGACGAAAAACCCGCAGCCCGGGGGCTGCGGGGTCAGGATGGTGGTGCGCCCAGGAGGATTTGAACCCCCGGCCTACTGGTCCGTAGCCAGTCGCTCTGTCCACTGAGCTATGGGCGCATGCAACTCTTTCCGTTCGCTGGTGTTCGCTCAAGCCTGTCGCCGCCTGTCGCCTGGGCGGCGCAACTCTGGCGGAGAGGGCGGGATTCGAACCCGCGGAGGGCTTTCGCCCTCAACTGCTTAGCAGGCAGCTACCTTCGGCCGCTCGGTCACCTCTCCAGTGCAGCTATGTATGCTAGCACTCGCGCCCTCCCCGGGCAACCCGTTCATAGGCCGCCGCGGCCCGGAATAGAAGGCTCGCGGAGGCGAGGCGGCGTGTTGGGTCTCGAGCCCTACGTGGGGGCCATGGTCCTGGTCCGGTTCATCTCGGCCTGCATCGAGCTGACGGGCGCGACGCTCATGGCGCGCTTCAACCGCGTCGACGCCGCCCTCCGCGTCAACGCGCTCCTCGGCATGGCCGGCCCGCTGGTCCTCCTGACCGCCACCGCCATCGGCGTAGCGGGCATCGCCGGCGAGATGCCGCTCTGGCGGATCGGCGTCATCTTCCTGGGCGTGGCGCTCATCCTCCTCGGCGTCCGGCGCTGAGCGCCCCGGGCGGCCAGCCTTCCCGCGCCCGCCTCTCCGGCGCGCCGCGGCATGCGATCTGCCCCGCGGCAGGAAGCGTCCCCCGCCTTCAGGAAATTCTTACCATACCAAGGGCCGGTCCTGCTCCCCGGACCGATCCCGCTGTCGCGGGGGTGGGGGGAATGGCCACGAAGGGTTGCATCGTCCGGCGCGGCGGCACGTACAGCGTCGTCCTCAGCCTCGGCCGCGATCCCTCGACGGGCAAGCGCGTCCAGAAGTGGTACGGCGGCCACCGCACCCGCCAGGAAGCCGAGCGGCACCTGGCGGATCTGCTGCGCCAGCTCGCCTCCGGCGGCTTCCTCCCGCCCGCGCGCGAGAGCACGGCGGCCTACCTGCACCGCTGGCTGGAGGCCTCGCGCCCCCGCCTCTCGCCCAAGACCGCCGAGCGCTACGGCGAGCTGATCGACCAGGCGATCGCGCCCCGGATCGGCTCCCTGCCCCTCCGCGAGCTCCGGCCGCTCCATCTCCAGTCGCTCTACCGCATCCTCCTGGAGTCGGGTCGCCTCCGCGGCAAGGGCGGCCTCAGCGCGCAGACGGTCCTGGGCGTCCACCGCCTCCTGCACCGGGCGCTCGCCCAGGCGGTCCAGGACCGGCTCCTCGCCGTCAATCCGGCCGACGCCGTCGTCGCGCCCCGCCCCCGCCGCGCAGAACAACCCGTCCTCGACGAGGAAGGGCTGGCCCTCCTCCTCCACTCCCTGGAGGGCACCCGCCTCTGGACTCCCGCGCTCCTCGCCGCCACCACGGGACTCCGGCGCGGGGAGCTTCTGGCTCTGCGCTGGGACGACGTCGACTTCCAGGCGGGCGCGCTGACCGTCTGCCGCTCCCTGGAGCAGACGCGGCAAGGTCTCCGCTTCAAGGAGCCGAAGACCCGCTCCAGCCGCCGCCGCATCTCCCTTCCCGGCCTGGCCATCGAAGCCCTGCTCCGTCACCGGGCCGAGCAGGCCAGGGAGCGGCTGCGGCTGGGCGCCGCCTACCGCGACAACGGGCTCGTCTTCGCCGAGGCCGACGGGCGACCCGTCGAGCCGGACCCCTTCTCCGCCGCCTTCCACGACGCCGCGGCACGGCTCGGCTTTCCCCGCGTCCATCTCCACACCCTGCGCCACACGCACGCCAGCCAGCTCCTGCGCGGCGGCGTCAGCGTCACGGAAGTGTCGAAGCGCCTCGGCCACGCCACGCCCCTCGTCACGCTCACGGTCTACGCTCACGTGCTGCGGGGCGAAGACGTGGAGGCGGCCCGTCTCGTCGACCGGAGGCTGCGCGCCGCCCTGGCGGAGACGCGCAAGGGGTGCCGTCGCCCGGCGCCGCGCCAGCCGGAACAGGCCGCCCGGCCGCCGCCCGGCGGCTCCCCTCCCTGACCGCGACCAGGTTTGCAGTCCGTTAGCACTCCGTTTCCCCGATACCCTACCCGGAGACCCTAGAAACCGGAAAGTCCTGCCTGGCGGAGAGGGTGGGATTCGAACCCACGAGGAGCTTGCGCCCCTGGCGGTTTTCAAGACCGCTCCGTTCAGCCGCTCCGGCACCTCTCCGCAAAGGCGCCCGCGATGGGAAGTCTAGCACAGGGCGCGGGCCGCCGCGGGCCTCGCGGCCCTCACGCCGGGGGCAGGATGCGGTCGATCCCGCGCATGTAGGGGCGGAGCGCCTCGGGGAGGGTGACCGAGCCGTCCGCTTCCTGGAAGTTCTCGAGGATGGCGGCGAAGGTCCGGCCGACCGCCAGCCCCGAGCCGTTGAGCGTGTGGACCAGCTCCGCCCTGCTCTCGGGCGTCCGCCGGAAGCGGATGTTGGCGCGGCGCGCCTGGAAGTCCGTGAAGTTGGAGCAGCTCGAGATCTCCACGTAGCGGCCGTAGCTGGGCATCCAGACCTCGAGGTCGATCTTCTTGGCGGCGGTGAAGCCGAGGTCGCCGGTGCACATCTGGAACTCGCGGTAGGGGAGGCCCAGCACCTCCAGCACTTCCTCCGCGTCGCGGATGAGCGACCAGAGCTCCGCCTCCGAGCTCTCGGGCGCCACGAACTTGACCAGCTCCACCTTGTCGAACTCGTGCTGGCGGATCAGCCCGCGCGTGTCCCGGCCGGCCGCCCCCGCCTCGGAGCGGAAGCAGGCCGTGTAGGCGCAGTGCTTGATGGGGAGGTGCGCGCCGTCCAGGATTTCGTCGCGGTAGAGGTTGGTGACGGGCACCTCGGCCGTCGGCACCAGCCAGAGGTCGCGCCCCTCCACCTTGAAGGCGTCCTCCGCGAACTTGGGCAGCTGGCCCGTCCCGGTCATGCTGGCGCCGTTGACCAGGAAGGGCGGGTAGACCTCGCTGTACCCGTGCCGCTCCGTGTGCAGGTCGAGCATGAACTGGATGAGCGCGCGGACCAGGCGCGCCCCGGCGCCCTTGTAGACGGCGAAGCGCGAGCCGCTGATCTTGCCGGCCCGCTCGAAGTCGAGGATGCCCAGCCGCACCCCCAGCTCCCAGTGGGGCAGCGGCTCGAAGTCGAAGCGCCGCGGCTCGCCCACGCGCCGCAACTCCACGTTGGCGGACTCGTCGGGACCCGGCGGCACGTCGGGCGCAGGAAGGTTGGGGATGGCGAGGAGGGCCTCCTCGATCCGCGCCTCTTCCTCGCGCACCTGCGCCTCCAGCTCCTTGATCCGCTCGCCCACCCCGCGCATCTCGGCCACCAGCTCGCCGGCCGGGTCGCCGGAGCGCCGCCGGCGGCCGATCTCCTCGGAGACGCGGTTGCGGGTGGCGCGCAGCCGCTCCAGCTCCGCCAGCGCCTCGCGCCAGCGCCGGTCGGCCGCCAGGAGCTCGTCCAGCGGCGCCTCCTCCACCCCCTTGGCGCGCATGCCGGCGCGTACTTCCTCCGGATGTTCCCGTACCCAGCGCAGATCGAGCACGCCTCACCCTCCCATCGCAGCTGCGGCGCTATCCGACCAGGCGCCAGAGCTCGTCGCCGCGCGGCGGCTCGAGCTCCACCCAGCCGTCTTGCCGGCGGAGGCGGAGGCCGGCCGCCCGCTCGACCGCGCGGCCGATGCGCGCCGCCTCGAGGCCCGCCTCGGCCAGCCGGCGGAGGAGCGGGCCGGCGCCGGCCTCCTCGACGCCGACCAGCAGGCTGCCGCTCGAGATCAGGCGGTAGACGTCGATCCCGAAGTGGCTGCAGAGCCGCGCCACCTCCGGCAGGACCGGGACGGCCGCCGGCTCGAGCTCCAGCCCGACCCCGGAGGCGGAGGCCATCTCGTAGGCGGCGCCCCAGACGCCGCCCTCGGTCACGTCGTGCATCGCCCGGGCCCCGGCGGCCAAGGCGATCCGGGCCGCCGGCACGATGCTGATCCGCTGGCGCAGCGCCAGCAGGCGCCGCCAGGCTTCCTCGCCCAGCGCGGCGCGCACCTCCTCCGCCCGGTCGGCCGCCAGGATGGCGGCGCCCTCCAGGCCCGCCGCGCCCGCCATGAGCAGCGCGTCGCCCGGCCGCAGGCCGCCCGCGTGGACGTCGCGGCCGCGGGGGCGCCGGCCCAGCACCGTCGCCGAGAGGATGGCGCGAGGAAGGCCCGGCGTCACCTCGGTGTGACCGCCGGCGATGGCCAGCCCGACCTCCTCCGCCGCGCGCTGGGCGCTCTCCATCAGCCGTTCCACCCAGGCGGGGTCGCTTCCTTCGGGAAGGAGGAGCGTCAGCAGGACCGCCACCGGCTCGGCGCCGGCCGCGGCCACGTCGTTGGCGGAGACGTGGACCGCCAGCCAGCCCGCGTCCGCCTCGGCCGCCGTGATCGGGTCGGTCGAGGCGACCACCAGGTCGCCGCCCAGGTCGAGGACGGCCGCGTCCTCGCCCGTGGCGCCGCCGCGCAGCAGCTCGGCCCGCGGCGCGCCGCGGTAGCGGAGGACGTGCGACTCCAGCAGCTCGAGAGGAAGCTTCCCCGCCGCCAGCCGCCCTGCGTCGCCGTTCCCCCTCATCGTCCCCCGTCCGCCCCGTCCTCCGCCTCGATGCGCGCCACCGCCACCAGCGCGTCGCCCCTGGCCAGGCGCATCAGGCTGACGCCCTGGGTCAGGCGTCCCAGCCGCGGCACGTCGCGGACGGGGTAGCGGATGAGGACGCCCTGGGAGCTGATCGCCATCACCTCGTCCTCCTCGTGCACCACCAGCGCCCCCGCCACCTGGCCGTTCCGGCGGGTCGGGCGGATCGCCCGCACGCCCATGCCGCCCCGTCCCTGGAGGCGGAACTGGTCGAGCGGCGTCCGCTTGCCGAAGCCGTTCTCGGTCACCACCAGCAGGTCGGCGTCGCGGTCGACCACGGCCATGGCGATCACGCGGTCGCCTTCCGCCAGGCGGATGCCGCTCACGCCGCGCGCCGTCCGCCCCATGGGGCGGACCTCGTCCAGCGGGAAGCGGATGGCCGCCCCCTCCCGGCTCGCCAGGAGGAGCTCCCCCGGCTCCCGGGCCAGCGCCACCGCGATCAGCTCGTCGCCCTCGTCGAGGCCCAGCGCCACCAGCCCGGAGCGCCGCGCCGAGGCGAACTCGCGCAGCGCGGTCCGCTTGACGACGCCGTTCCGCGTCGCCATCACCAGGAAGTCCTCTTCCTCCTCGTCGAAGGCGGGCACGGTGACGACGGCGGTGATGCTCTCGCCGCCCTCCAGCGGCACCAGGTTGACGACGGCCGTGCCGCGGGCCGTCCGGCTGGCCTCGGGGATCTCGTGCGCCTTCAGCGGGTAGACGCGGCCGCGGTTGGTGAAGAAGAGGACCCAGTGGTGCGTCCGCGTGACGAAGAGGTGCTCGACGAAGTCCTCGCTGCGCACCGACGTGCCGGCGACGCCCCGCCCGCCGCGGTGCTGGCTGCGGTAGCTGTCCAGCGGCTGCCGCTTGACGTAGCCGAAGTGGGTGACCGTGATCACGCACTCCTCGTCGGCGATCAGGTCCTCCTCGTCGAAGGCGGCGTCGCCCGCCACGATCTGCGTGCGGCGCCGGTCGCCGTACTTCTCGCGGATCTCGGCCAGCTCGTCGCGGATGACGCCGAGGAGGCGCCGCTCGTCGGCCAGGATGGCCCGCAGCTCGGCGATGCGCTGCAGGAGCTCCCGGTACTCCTCCTCGATCTTCTCGCGCTCCAGGCCCGTCAGGCGCTGGAGGCGCATGTCGAGGATCGCCTGGGCCTGCTTCTCGCTCAGCCCGAAGCGCGTCATCAGCCCCTCGCGCGCCTCCTCCACCGTCTGCGAGGCGCGGATGAGCGCGACGATGGCGTCGATGTGGTCGAGGGCGACGCGCAGGCCCTCCAGGATGTGCGCCCGCTCCTCCGCCCGCTCGAGCTCGAAGCGGCTGCGCCGGCGGACGACCTCCTCCTGGTGGTCGAGGTAGAGCTCCAGCATCTCCTTCAGGTTGAGGACGCGGGGCTGCTGCTCCACCAGGGCGAGCATGATGATGCCGAAGTTCTGCTGCAGGGCGGTCGCCTTGTAGAGCTTGTTCAGCACGACGTTGGCGTTGGCGCCGCGCTGCAGCTCGATGACGATCCGCATCCCGCTCCGGTCCGTCTCGTCGCGCAGGTCGGAGACGCCCTCGATCCGCCGCTCGCGGACTTCCTCGGCGATCTGCTCGATCAGCTTGGCCTTGTTGACCTCGTAAGGAAGCTCCTCGACGACGATCCGCTGGCGCTCGCCCTTCCCCGTCTCGATGTGCGCCCGCGCGCGCAGCGTGATGATCCCGCGCCCGGTCTCGTACGCCTGCCGGATGCCCTGGCGGCCGACGATGAGGCCCCCCGTGGGGAAGTCGGGCCCCGGGATCTTCCGCATCAGCTCGGCGAGGTCGAGCGAGCGGTCCTCGATCAGCAGGAGGAGCGCGTCGATCACTTCGCGCAGGTTGTGCGGCGGGATGTTGGTCGCCATGCCGACGGCGATGCCGGAGGAGCCGTTGACCAGCAGGTTGGGGAAGCGCGCCGGCAGCACCACCGGCTCCTTCTCGTCCCCGTCGAAGTTGGGGACGAAGTCGACCGTCTCCTTGTCCAGGTCGCGCAGGAGCTCCATGGCGATGGGCGCCAGCCGCGCCTCGGTGTAGCGCATGGCGGCGGGCGGGTCGCCGTCGACCGAGCCGAAGTTGCCGTGGCCGTCGACCAGCGGGTAGCGCATGGAGAAGTCCTGCGCCATGCGCACCAGCGCGTCGTAGACGGCCACGTCGCCGTGCGGATGGTACTTGCCCAGCACGTCGCCGACCGTGCGCGCGGACTTCTTGTACGGCTTGTCCGGGGTGTTGCCCGCCTGGCGCATGGCGTAGAGGATGCGGCGGTGGACGGGCTTGAGCCCGTCGCGCACGTCGGGCAGCGCGCGGTTGACGATCACGCTCATGGCGTAATCGATGTAGGACTGCTTCATCTGCTCCGTCAGGTCGACGGGAACGACGTTGCCGATCTCTGCCACTCCGGCTCCCCCTGGCTGTCCGCTAACCGATGGTGTCCAGGTTCTGGACCTCGTGCGCGTGCTCCTGGATGAACTCGCGCCGCGGGCCCACCTCGGTGCCCATCAGGATGCTGAAGATCTGGTCGGCCGCGATGGCGTCCTGCAGGCTGACGGCCAGCAGCGTCCGCCGCGCCGGGTCCATGGTCGTCGCCCAGAGCTGCTCGGCGTCCATCTCGCCCAGACCCTTGTAGCGCTGCGGCGTCTCCACCGCCTCCCACCCGCCCAGCTCGCTGATGATCCGGTCTCGCTGCGCGTCGGAGTAGGCGTAGCGGGGCTCGCGGTCCTTCCCCCGCTTCGGCACGATCCGGTAGAGCGGCGGCTGGGCCACGTAGACGTAGCCGTGCTCGATCAGCGGCCGCATGTGGCGGAAGAAGAAGGTGAGCAGCAGAGTGCGGATGTGGGCGCCGTCCACGTCCGCGTCGGTCATCAGGATGACGCGGTGGTAGCGGGCCTTGCGGATGTCGAACTCCTCGCCGATGCCGGTGCCGATAGCCGTGATCAGCGCGCGGATCTCCTCGTGGCCGAGGACCTTGTCCAGGCGCGCCTTCTCCACGTTGAGGATCTTGCCGCGCAGCGGCAGCACGGCCTGGAAGCGCTTGTCGCGGCCCTGCTTGGCGCTGCCGCCGGCCGAGTCGCCCTCCACCAGGAAGAGCTCCGCCTCCTCCGGGTCGCGCACCTGGCAGTCGGTCAGCTTGCCGGGGAGCGCGGTCACCTCCAGCGCGCCCTTCCTGCGCGTCAGCTCGCGCGCGCGCCGCGCCGCCTCGCGCGCCCGCGCCGCCATGACCGCCTTCTCCAGGATGGCGCGCGCCGCCTGGGGGTTCTCCTCCAGGAAGGTGGCGATGCCCTCGGCCACCACCGTGTCGACGGTGGCGCGCACGTCGCTGTTGCCCAGCTTCGTCTTGGTCTGGCCCTCGAACTGCGGCTCCGGCAGGCGGACGGAGAGGATGGCCGTCAGGCCCTCGCGCACGTCCTCGCCGCCCAGGTTCTCCTGGTTCTCCTTGAGGAAGCCCAGCCGTCTGGCGGCGTCGTTGACCGCGCGCGTCAGCGCCATCTTGAAGCCGGTCTCGTGGGTGCCGCCCTCGACGGTGTGGATGTTGTTGGCGAAGGAGTAGAGCGTCTCGCTGTACCCCTCGTTGTACTGGATCGCCGCCTCGACCGCGACCCCCTCGCGCTGGCCGCTCAGGTAGCAGACCTGCGGGTGGAGCGGCCCCTTCCCCTTGTTGAGCGCCTGGACGAAGGAGACGATGCCGCCCTCGAAGCGGTACTTGCTGGTCCGGCCCGTCCTCTCGTCGACCAGCTCCACGGCCAGCCCGCGGTTGAGGAAGGCCAGCTCCCGCAGCCTCTGCGCCAGCGTCTCGTAGTCGAAGGCGGTCGTCTCGAAGATGCTCTCGTCCGGAAGGAAGGTGATGGTGGTACCCGTCGCCTCGCTGCTCCCCGCCTTCTGAAGCGGCGTCACCGGGCGCCCGCGCTCGAAGCGCTGGCGATAGACCGCGCCGTCGCGCCGGCTCTCCGCCTCGAGCCAGGCGGAGAGCGCGTTGACGACGGAGACGCCCACGCCGTGCAGCCCGCCGGAGACCTTGTAGGCCTTGGAGTCGAACTTGCCGCCCGCGTGCAGCATGGTCAGGACGACTTCCAGCGTCGGCTTCTGAACCTTGGGGTGGATCCCCGTGGGGATGCCTCGCCCGTTGTCCCAGACGCGGACGCTGCCGTCTCCGCGGAGCGTGACGACGATGTGGTCGCAGAAGCCCGCCATGGCCTCGTCGACGCTGTTGTCGACCACCTCGTAGACGAGGTGATGGAGGCCCTGGGGGCCCGTGCTGCCGATGTACATGCCCGGACGGCGGCGAACCGCCTCCAGGCCCTCGAGCACCTGGATCTGGCTCTCGTCGTAGCCGCCGTCGTCATGACCGGCCGAGTGGAGCAGATCGATCACGCTCTTCTCCGCCAATCCGACGCCTCCCCGTGGGTGCCCCGGCCTGTGAAGCGCTCCAGCCGGGCGCGCAGCGCGGCGGTCGAAAGGACCGAGGCGTAGAACACGTCGCCCGCGGTCAGCACGTAGCTCTTCACCGCCGACCGGGCGGGCGCCACCCAGCGGCCGCGCCGCTTGTGCTCCTCGATCATCCTCCGGAAGCCGGGCGACGCGCCGGCGCTGGCGGCGTCCAGGATGAGGACCACCTCACGGGCCGGTACCGCCACCCCTTCTCCCAAGTCCAGAATCACCCGCCGGCCGTCTCCCTTCCTCCCCCGCCGCGGCGCGATGGGCCATCCGCGCCCGGCGGCGCGCCTGCGCTTCCATGAGACGCCGCCACCGTTCCAGCAGCTCGGCGTCCACCCCGCTCCGCTCCAGCTCCTCCAGGGCAGCCGCCGCAGCCGGGAGCAACGCTTCCGTCTCCGCCTCGTGGAAGGCCCCGCCCTGTTCCTGCGGCGCCGGCGCCTCGTCCGGCGCCCACGTGCCCGGGCCCGCCTCGATCCGCAACGCCCGGACGCCGCGCAGGCCGCGCCGATGAAGTTCGCGCAGGATGGAGCTCTTGTGGAAGGCCAGTTCGGTGGCCCAGCTCCCGTTCTCCGCCAGGACCCGGAGCACTCCGCCTTCGACGCCGGCGGCCCGCGAGTGCCTGGCGAGGCCGGGACCCACCACCTCGGGCCAGAGGTCGAGGGCCCGGTATGCCTGCAGTCGCCCCGTCATCCCGAGCCGGCGGAGCAGCTCGGCGAGGACGGTGCGAAGCTCAGCGGGAGGGTGCTGCTCGGTCACCGCCCGGCACCTCGCCGATCGAGCCCGAAAAGACGCGAAACCATTTTACCCTTTCACTCCCTGCAATCGCCAGCAGGGCGCCGCTTCCGGCGGGCTGCCCCTCCTCCGCCGCCGTGATCCAGGTCTGCTCCGCCTCGGGCAGGAGGAGTCCCAGGAGCCGCTCCCTCCGCTCGCCGTCCAGCTCCGAGAAGACGTCGTCCAGGAGCAGGAGCGGCGGCTCGCCGCGCCTCGCCCGCAGCAGCGCGAACTGGGCGATGCGCATCGCCAGGGCGACCGCCCTCTGCTCCCCCTGGGAGCCGAAGACGCGCACATCCCGGCCCCTCAGGTGGAGGCGCAGGTCGTCGCGGTGCGGGCCGACGAGCGTGAAGCCCCGCTCCAGCTCCGCCGGCAGCACCCGCTCCAGCGCCTTGCGGAGCGCGTCGCGCAGCGACTCCTCCAGCTGCTGCGCCTCCTCCGCGGCCGCCGCCGGCGGACCGCCCCCCGCCGCCAGCAGCTCGCCCGCGGCCGGCAGCGAGGAGGCGTAGCGCACGGAGAGCGCTTCCTCGCCGGAGAGCGCCGCGTGGACGCGGCGCAGCTCGCCCACCAGCCCGCCGAGAAGCGCCAGACGGCGGCGGAGCAGCCCCGCGGCCGCCGTGGCGAAGGCCTCGTTCCACGCCTCCAGAAGAAGCGCCGCGCTCTTCGGGGAGGCGCCGGGCCCCAGCCTTCGCAGGAGGGCGTTCCGCTCGGCCAGCGCCTTGCGGGTCGCTGCCAGCGCGGCGTCGTAGGAGCGGCTCCACTCCCTGCCCACCTCGTCGAGGAAGTGCCGGCGGGCCGCCGCCGCGCCCTGAGCGAGAAGGAGGTCGCCCGGCTGGAAGAGGACCGCGGGAAAGCGGAAGGGCAGCTCGCCCAGCCGTTCCACCGGGCGCCCGTCCAGCTCGATCCGCTTCCCCTCGGGAGCCAGGCGGAGCCGCAGGGCCGAGCGGTGGCCGCCCGCCTCCACCTCGGCGGCGATGCGCGCCTCGCCCGCTCCCTGCCGGATCATCTCCTCCTCGCGGCGCGTGCGAGGCGAGTGACCGACCAGCGCCAGGAAGGCCGCCTCGAGGAGGTTGGTCTTCCCCGCCCCGTTGGGACCTACCAGCACGCTGACGCCCGGCGCGGGCCTCCAGTCGAGCTCGACGTAGTTGCGGAAGTCGGCCAGGCGGAGCCGCTCAATCCGCAACGAGCAACTCCTCGCTCCTGCCGTCCTCCAGCTGGACGCGCACGCGGTCGCCGCCGGCCAGCTTCCTCCCGCGGCGCCGCTCCGGCTCGCCGTTGACCGCGACCCGCCCGCCCTGGACGAGGCGCTTGGCCTCCCCGCCCGTCTCGACGAGACCCGCCAGCTTCAGGAAGGCTCCCAGCTCGATGGGGAGCGACTCCACCCGTATCCTGCGCATCGACACCCCCGCCGCCCCGCTGGCGGTGCGCACCGGTCGCTCAGCCGGCGGTGCGCATCGGCATGACGATGTAGAAGAAGGAGCCGTCCTCGGGATCCCTCAGACGCGCGGCCGAAAGCGGCCCGCTCATCTCCACCTGGACCCGCTCGCCCTCCAGCACCTTCAGCCCCTCCATCCAGAAGCGCGGGTTGAAGGCGATCTCCATCGGCTCCCCTTCCTCCAGCGGAGGAAGCTCCTCGCGCGCCCGCCCCAGCTCCGGCGCGTCCGCCGCCACGACCAGGCGACCGTCGCCGAACTGAAGCCGGAGCGGCGCCTGCTCGCGGCCCGCGCCGAGCAGGGAGACGCGCTCGCAGGCGGCGAGGAGCTCCTCGCGCCCGAGCTGCCAGGAGGCGACGAAGCGCGACGGCAGCAGCTCCAGGACCTGCGGGTACCTGCCCTGGAGCAGCGAGGCCTGGAAGTGGAAGGCGTTCCCCCGCGCGTGCAGCCGGTTCCCGTCGCTGGCCAGCCGGATCTCGTCCTCCGCCTCGCCCAGGCCGGCCAGCACGTCGAGGCTCCGCGCGGGAACGACCAGCCCGCCGATCGCGGCCGCCCCTTCCTCCTGCTCCCCCTCCTCGGCCGAGCTCTCCTGCACCACCTCCTGCCGCGCGATGCGGAAGCCGTCGGTGGCGAGCGCGGTGATCCGCCCGGGTGCGATCTCCAGCAGGATCCCGGTCAGGATCGGCCGGGCCTGGTCCTGCGAGGCGGCGAAGAAGGTGCGCCGGACCACCCGGGCGAGGTCGCGCCCGCGCAGCGTCGCAGCCGGTCCCTCCTCCGGGAAGGCGGCCGGCCGGGGAAACTCGTCCGGGCTCATCCCCTGGATGACGAAGTCCGCGTCCGGCCAGGCGAGGCGGACGGCCAGGGCCTCCTCCTGCGTCGAGAGTTCCAGGTCGGTGGCCGGCGCGCGGCGGACCAGATCGCTCAGGAAGCGCGCGGGCAGGACGGCCTCGCCGCCCTCCTCCACCGTGGCGGGGAGACCCAGGGTCGCGCTCATCTCGAGGTCGGTGGCGGTCACCTCCAGCCAACCGGCCTCCGCGCGAAGCAGCACGCCGGAGGTGATGGGAAGCGGGCTCCGCGCGGGCACGATGCGGCTGGTCACCTGGAGAAGGCGGGCGAGGGCGGGCTGGGCGAGACGGAACCTCACGGGCGAGACCTCCTTCGGAAGCGCTCCTGATCGGTCCTTGACCGGTCTTCGACGGCGTTTAGCTCACGTCGCAGACGTAGCCGTAGTCGCTGTGGAGATGTGGAGAAGTCTTGGAATCCCTTCTTCCCGCCAGCTCGAGCTTGTGCATAACCTGTGAATGCAGGGGAGAACTTTATCCACTCGATCCACGAGGAAGTTCATCACCGGCCGTCCTCCCCATCGCGTCCACAGTCTCTCCCCCTGCTTCCACACAGCTCGTCCCCACCCGGAGCGCGGGAGGGGTGGCCCCTCAGGACCGGATCTGCCGCACCAGGTGATCGATGGTCGCGGCCAGCGAAGGGTCCCGCTGGACGTCGGCCTCGACCTTGTTGAAGGCGTGGAGCACGGTGGTGTGGTCGCGGCCTCCGAACTCCTCGCCGATCTTGGGGAGGGAGGCGTCGGTCAGCTTCCTGCACAGGTACATGGCGATCTGACGGGGATAGGCCACCGCCCGCGTCCGGCGGTGCACCTTCAGCTCCTGGACGTCGAGGCCGTAGTACTCCGCGACGACCCTCTGGATCACCTCGATGGTGACCATCCTGTCGGGGCCCGGGGTGACGAAGTCCTGGAGCGACTCCTTGGCCACCTCCAGCGTCAGCGGCAGGTGCTTGAAGGAGGTGTAGGCGACCAGGCGGATCAGCGCGCCCTCGAGCTCGCGGATGTTGGTCCGGACATGCTCGGCGATGTAGACGAGGATGCCGTCGTCGATCTCCAGGTTGTCGGCCGCCGCCTTGGCGCGAAGGATGGCAAGGCGCGTCTCGAAGTCGGGCGGCTGGATGTCCGAGATCAGCCCCCACTCGAAGCGCGACCTGAGCCTCTCCTCCAGCGTGGGGATCTCCTTGGGCGGCCGGTCGGAGGAGACGATGATCTGCCGGTTGGCCTCGTGGAGCGCGTTGAACGTGTGGAAGAACTCCTCCTGCGTGCTCTCCTTGCCCGCCAGGAACTGGATGTCGTCCACCAGGAGCACGTCGACGTTCCGGTAGCGGTTCCTGAACTCGACCGTCCGCCGGTCGCGGATCGCGTTGATCAGCTCGTTGGCGAAGGTCTCGCAGGAGACGTAGGCCACGCGGATGCCGGGATGGCGCGCCAGGGTGCGATGCGCCACGGCCTGCATGAGATGGGTCTTTCCCAGCCCCGCGCCGCCGTAGATGAAGAGCGGGTTGTACGCGCGCGCGGGCGCGTCGGCCACGGCCAGCGAGGCGGCGTGCGCCAGCCGGTTGGAGCTGCCCACGACAAAGGTCTCGAAGGTGTAGCGCGGATTGAGAGGCTGGCCGATGCTGCCGCTGCGCTGCGCGACGTGCGCCTGGACGGCGGCCGAGAGGGCCGCGGCCACCTCGTCCTGCGCCCTCGCTTCGCCCGTCTCCGCGGAGGTCTCGGGCGGGACCACGAACTCCAGGCGCACCTCGCGGCGCAGAAGCTCGGCCAGCTGGCGCTGCAGCAGCAAGGCGACGTGGTCCTGGAGGTAGTCGCGCGTGAAGCTGTTGCGCACGCCGAGGATGAGGGTGTCGTCGTGGAGCGCGATCGGCTCGGTTTCCCGGATGAAGTGGAAGGTCGGGGCCGGGACGCTGGCCTCCAGGTTTTGCACCGCTTGCGTCCAGACTTGTGCGAGCGACTGCATGCTGCCAACCCCCGTCCAGGTGGGCGGTCGCCGCGGGCCGGGGCCGGCCGGGCGTCGCCTGCGCCTATGCAGCGCCGGAGTGCCCGGGTCGCCCGAAGCTCGCGAGGTAAGCCGCTAAGGCGTAGCTGCACCTCTGTTATGTCGCCGTATGCTGTGGACACACGTTGTCAACAGGGTTATCCACAACCTGTGCATACCGGCGCGCACACTACAAACCCACCCCGCCCCGTCGGCTCCCACACGCTAGCAGAGGACAGGAGCACGGGCAAGGTCGGGAGGGGTCCAAGGCGGGGCGTGACGGCTGCCGTGACGTGGAGGCGTCCGTTTGACTCGCCCTCTTGCATTCGCCTATAATTCGCGCGGTCTGGAGCCGATCTTAGGGCCGGCGGCTGGTCCGGCGGACCGGTTCTCCGCGCGAGCCATGCCTGGCTGGGTCGGAAGTGCGACAGGGAACAGGTTCGGTTCGGCTCCTGCGATCCCTGCCCGGGCGGCCGGAGGAGTGAGCGGGTATGAAGCGCACGTACCAGCCCAAGAGGCGGCATCGGCTGCGGGTGCACGGCTTCCGCGCCCGGATGCGGACGCACGGGGGCCGCGAGGTCTTGCGCCGGCGGCGGGCAAAGGGCCGTCACCGCCTGGCGGTCGAGTAGCCTGCGTCCGCCTCGGCGGGCGGGTCAGCGGGCGGCTCGGGTGGCTCGACCCGGGGTCCAGTCGATGCGGAAGATCGTGCGCCGGAACGAGTTCCGGCGCGTTTTTGACGTTGGCAAGCAGGTCGTGGGCGGGCCCGCGGTGGTGTACACTGCACCTAATGGGCTGGATCTCAGCCGTCTCGGCGTCGTCGTCAGCTCGCGCGCCGGCGGGGCGGTCGCCCGGAACCGGGTGCGACGCCGGCTCCGCGAGTGGGCGCGCCGGGCGTGGAGCCGTGTCCGGCCGGGGTACGACGTGGTCCTGGTGGGTCGCCGGGCGGCGCGCGAGATGCCGTACGGGCGGTTGGCCGACGAGCTGGAGAGGCTCTTCGACGCGCTGGGGTTGTGGCGGGAGAAGGGCGAGGACGCATGACCGGGAGCCGGACCCGCGGGGCGAGCAGGGGGATCCAGGCGCTCCTCGTGGGCGCCATCCGCTTCTACCGGCGCTGGATCTCTCCGCTCAAGCCGCCGAGCTGCCGCTTCACGCCGACCTGCTCCGAGTACGCCTTGGAAGCGGTCTTGAAGCATGGCCCGGCGAGGGGATCCGCGCTGGCGGCTTGGCGCGTGATCCGCTGCGGCCCGTGGTCGCCGGGCGGTTACGATCCCGTGCCGTGAGGCGCCCCGCACCCCCGAGGCGGGCGGAAGGGGCGCCGCGAAGGAGGTCGCCGTTTGGCTGTCTGGGACGCGTTGCTCTCGGCTTTCCGCTCGGCGCTGATCTTCCTTTCCGTGGGGGGCAACTACGGCGTCGGCATCATCCTGCTGACGCTGGTCGTGCGCGGGATCCTCTGGCCCGCCACCTGGCCGTCCATGGTCTCTTCCAGGAAGATGCAGGACCTGCAGCCCAGGCTGGCCGAGCTGCAGAAGAAGTACAAGAACAACCCGCAGAAGCTGAACGAGGAGACGATGAAGCTCTGGCGGGAGAACGGCGTCAACCCGGCCGCGGGCTGCTTCCCGCTGCTGCTCCAGCTGCCCATCCTCTGGGCGCTGTACGAGACGTTGCGCCGCTTCGACTTCTCGCACGCCTCCTTCCTCTGGATCGCCACGCTGGCGCACCCCGACCCGCTCTACCTGTTGCCGATCCTGACGGTGGTCACCACCTTCCTGCAGAGCTGGGTGATGCTGCGCAACTCGCCCGGCATGACCGGCAACGCAGCCCAGCAGCAGCGCATGATGATGTACCTGATGCCGCTTCTCATGGGCTGGATCACGCTCAACCTGCCCGCCGGGCTGGGGCTCTACTTCGTCGTCTCCAACACCTTCAGCGTCTTCCAGGCGGCGATGGTGCCGAAGGTGGTCCGGCCCACGACGGAGAGGGGATGAGCCCTTGCGGTCGGTGGAAGTGACGGCGCCGAGCGTGGACGAGGCGGTCTCCATCGGCCTGATTCGCCTGGGTGGCGTGGGACACCGCCACGTCAAGGTCGAGGTGCTGGAGGATCCGGCCGAGCCGGGGAGCGCCGCCGGCTCGGCGACGGCAGGAAGGCAGGCGCGCGTCCGGCTCACCCTGACCATGGAGAAGGGGCTCGCCGCGCAACGCTTCCTCTCCCGGGTGGCGCTGCTCTACGGGTGCAGGGAGACGTCGGTCCTGGTGGTGCGGGAGCCGGAGCGGATCGTCCTGCAGCTGAAGGGGCGCGACGCGGGCGAGCTGATCGGCTTCCACGGGCAGACACTGGACGCGCTGCAGCTGCTCACCAACACGGTGGCCACGCGCGCGTCGGGAGACCGCACGCCCCTGGTGATCGACGCGGTCCAGTACCGCGAGCGCCGGACGGGCAACCTCAGGCGGGTGGCACAGCGGGCGGCGGAGGAAGCCGTGCGGACCGGCAGGCGCGTCGAGCTTCCCCCGATGCCGGCGGCGGAGCGGCGCGTGGTGCACCTGGCGCTGGAGGGCGACGGCCGCGTCCGGACGCATAGCGAGGGCGAGGAGCCGCATCGCTTCGTGGTGGTGGAGCCGGTGGAGGAGGCGGCGGCCGCCGCGCGGAGCGACTCGCCGGGCAAGAGCGGGGGTGGCCGCCGCTCGCGCAGGCGCCACCATGCGGGCGGGGATGCGGCGCGGCGGGGTGCGGCGACGGGTTCGTGAGGGAGGGCTCGCGGGCGCCCCTGCGCCTGCTGGAGGGATGGCTGGCGGGGTGGGGCCTCACCCTTCCCGAGGAGCGGCTCGCGCTGCTGGTGCGGCTGGCGGAGGACGTGGCCGCGGAGGCCGAGCGCTGGGCGATCACTGGGGTCCGCGGGACGGAGGAGAACCTGCGGCGCAACGTGGTCGACTCGCTTCTCGCCCTGGCCGCGCCGGAATGGGCCGGCGGCGGGGAGGCGCTGGACCTCGGTTCGGGCGCGGGCTTCCCGGGTTTGGCGCTGGCCTTGGCCGAGGCGGGGCGCAGCTGGTGGCTTCTCGAGGCGACCCGGAAGAAGGCCGCCTTTCTGGCGCGGGAGGCCGAGGCGCTGGGCGTCGGCGGGCGGGTGCAGGCGGTATGGGGCCGGGCGGAGGATCGGCGGACGTGGCTGGCGCTCGGCGAGGCCCCGCCCTGGCCGGCGGGCTTCGCGCGGGTGACGGCGCGTGCCGTGGCGCCGTTGCAGCGCCTGATCCCGATCTGTGCGGGCCTTCTTGAGCGACCGGGCGGCCTGCTCTTCGCCTACAAGGGGCCGGCCGGCCGGGTCGAGCTGGCCGGCGCCCAGGCGCTCTTGCGGCGGGAGCGCCTTGCGCTGGTGCGCGTGGTCGAGGCCCGTCTGCCGGAAGGCGGCGAAAGCCGGCTTCTCCTGGTCTTCCGTGCCGAAGCGTGAAGGCTCGGGCGCGGGGGTGCCGATCGGCGGCGGAGCGGCGGAAGGAGCAGGAAGCCGGAACGTGGAAGGAAGGGCGCCGCCGGAGGTGAGGGCCGGGTGCGCGTCGGGGGTCCGTCGGCGGAACGGTGGCTCGAGGTGCCGGTCGACCAGGTGCGCCCAAGCCCGTACCAGGCCAGGCGGCACTTCGGCAGCGAGGCTCTCCAGGAGCTCTCCGAGTCGATCCGGGAGAACGGCATGCTCCAGCCGGTGGTGGTCCGCCCGGTGGGCGGGGCCTACGAGCTGGTCGCGGGCGAGCGGCGCTGGCGTGCCGCGCGCATGGCGGGACTCCAGCGGATCCCCGCGGTCGTGGTGGAGGCGGACGACCAGCGCGCGGCCGTGCTCAGCCTGGTGGAGAACCTGCAACGCGAGAACCTGCACTTCCTGGAGGAAGCCGAGGGCTACCGCGAGCTGATCGAGGACTTCCACCTGCGCCAGGCGGACTTGGCGGCGCAGGTGGGCAAGAGCGCGAGCAGCGTGGCCAACCGGCTCCGCCTTCTCCGTCTTCCGGAGGCCGTCCGGCGCGAGATCTTCCGGCGGCGCGACGTGGTGAGCGAACGGCACGCGCGGGCGCTTCTCCGTCTTGAGGACGAGCAGCTGCAGATGGAGGTCCTCCAGCGCGTGGTGGAGGAGGAGCTGACCGTCCGGGAGACGGAACGGCTGGTCGGGCAGCTGGTCGACGCGCGCGCCGGGCAGGCGGCGGCCGCTCCCGGGCGCAGGCAGATCCGGGTCATCAAGGACATCCGCATCTTCCTGAACACCTTCCGCCAGGCGGTCAGCCACCTGCAGGCGGCAGGTGTGGCCACCCGGATGGAGGAAGTGGACCTGGGAGAGGAGCTGGAGGTGCGGGTGCGCATCTCCAAGCGCCCGGTGGCGTCGCAGGCCTCCTCTTCGACTTCGGCGCAGAACGCGGCCGGCAGGCCGGCGCGGAGGGGCTGATCCGCGGGCATGGCCCGGGTCATCGCGGTGGCCAACCAGAAGGGCGGGGTGGGGAAGACCACCACGGCCGTCAACCTGAGCGCCGGCCTCGCGTACCTCGGGCAGCGTGTCCTTCTGGTGGACATCGATCCGCAGGGGAACAGCACCAGCGGCCTCGGCCTGGAGAAGGACGCACTCCGGCCCAACATCTACGACGTGCTCATCGGCCAGGCCGAGCTGGGCGCGTGCGTGCAGGCGACGGGAGTGGGCGGGCTCTTCCTGGTGCCCGCCAACATCGACCTCGCCGGCGCCGAGATCGAGCTGGTCAGCATGATGGCGCGCGAGAGCCGGTTGCGGAAGGCGCTGGAGGGCGAGCGGGAGCGCTACGACTTCGTCCTGATCGACTGCCCGCCTTCGCTGGGTCTGCTGACCATCAACGCGCTGACCGCCGCCGACTCGGTGCTGATCCCGATCCAGTGCGAGTACTACGCGCTGGAGGGGCTGACCCAGCTCCTCAACAGCGTGCGCATGGTGCGGGCCAATCTCAACGAGGCGCTGGAGCTGGAGGGTGTGGTCCTGACGATGTTCGACGGGCGGACGAACCTCTCCATCCAGGTGGCCGAGGAAGTGAAACGGTACTTCCCGCAGAAGGTCTTTCGCAGCGTCATCCCCAGGAACGTGCGGATCAGCGAGGCGCCGAGCCACGGCTTGCCGGTGCTCCTCTACGATCCGAAGTCGCGGGGCGCGGAGGTCTACCTTGAGCTGGCGAGGGAGGTGCTGGCACGTGCCGGCTAACCGGCCAGCGCTGGGGCGGGGGCTCCAGGCGCTCTTTCCCGAGGGCCTGGAGAGGAAGCCGGGCGAAGAGGTTCGGCTCCTGCCGGTGGCGGCGATCCGGGCGAACCCGATGCAGCCGCGGCGGCGGATCGACGACGCGAAGCTGCAGGAGCTGGTCTCCTCCATCCGGGAGCACGGCGTGCTGGAGCCGGTCATCGTCCGGCGGGTGGGCGAGCGGTACGAGCTGGTGGCGGGCGAGCGCAGGTGGCGAGCGGCCAGCGAGGCCGGTTTGAAGGAGATTCCGGCGATCCTGCGCGACGTGGAAGACCGGCAGATGCTGGAGCTGGCGCTGATCGAGAACATCCAGCGGGAGGAACTGAGCCCGCTGGACGAGGCGCGGGCATACGCGACGCTCATTCACGAGCTGGGCTTGACGCAGGAGGAAGTGGCCCGGCGTGTCGGCAAGAGCCGCTCCACCATCGCCAACGCGCTGCGGCTCCTGCAGTTGCCGGAACGGGTGGCCGAGTGGGTGGAGACGGGGGCGCTGAGCGAAGGGCACGCGCGTGCACTGCTGGCCGTGGGCGACGAGGGGGAGCGGGAGCGGCTCGCCCGTGAGGCGGTCGAACAGGGCTGGAGCGTGCGGGAGGTGGAGCGGCGCGCGCGGGCCCGGGCCGCGCGGCGGGGCGGGACGCGCGAGGCGGTCCGGCCTCGGGTAGAGTCGGCGCCCGGGGGAGGGGCGGGGGAGGCCGAGGCGGCGGAGCCCGAGGCGGCGGAGCCCGAGGCGAGCGCGGATTGGACGCCGGAGCTGGCGCGGATGGAGGAGCGGCTGCAGGACGCGCTGGGAAGCCCCGTCCGGATCCGCGCGGGCAGGAACGGAGGCACGGTGGAGATCCGCTTCTTCGGGATGGAGGACCTGGAGCGGTTGTTCGAGGCGCTGGCCGGGGCGGGTCGGGGCGGCGGCTGAAGCAGGACGGCAGAGCGGAGGGCGTGGACGGCGGCGGCGCGGGCGGGGACCGGAAGCGAGACGGGGACCCAACCCTGCCTGTTTCACGTGAAACATCGACGGACGGGTCTTGTGGCAGGTCATCCTCGCACGAAAGAGGTCACAGGCGCAGTGATCGGAACGCTCGTCAACGTCCTTGCCATCCTCGCAGGCACTTTTCTCGGAGCCTTCCTCCTCCCTCCCCTCCCGGAGCGGACGCACCGGCGCCTTCTCCAGGCGGTCGGCCTGGGGGTGATCGTCATCGGCCTGGGCCAGGCCCTGCCGGCCGGGCAGACGCTCCTCGCCCTCGTCTCCACCGTCCTCGGCGCGGCGGCGGGCGAATGGCTCCACCTGCACGAAGGTCTCGAACGCTTCGGCCAGTGGCTCCGGCGGGTGACGCCGTCGCGGCTGGCGAGCGACGGCACCGGTTTCGTCACAGCCACCGTCATCTTCGTCGTCGGCCCGATGGCCATCGTGGGCGCCGTCCAGGACGGACTCTACGGCGACCACTCCATCCTTTTCGCGAAGGCTGTCCTCGACGGCATGACCTCAGCCGTCCTGGCGGCCACCCTGGGAGCCAGCGTCGGCCTGGCGGGCCTGGCCGTCCTGCTCTACCAGGGCGGCATCGCGCTCTTCGCCTCACCGTTCCACGCCTTCCTGACGGGCGATCCCGAGCATGCATTGACAGCGACCGGCGGCTTGCTCATTCTCGCCATCGGACTGAACATGGTGGAAGCGGCGGAGATCCGGGTGGCCAACCTGCTGCCCGCCCTGCCCATCGCTCTCGCCCTCGGCGCGCTGGCCGGCCTCTTCCACGGGCTGCCTTTCTGAGGTTCGAACCGGCCGTCGCGCCACCGGGGTCTGGGACGCCGCGGGAGACCGGCGACTCGAACTCCACCGCCTGCCGAGGATATGGAAGGAGCCGCATCGATGCCGCCCATCCACGTCACCCTGCCCGAGCTCGCGCCGCTGGTCGCAGACGCCCTAGGCCTCTTCGCCCTCGTCCTGGCCCTCGCCGCGCTCGTGGTGAGCCGGCGCAACCGCCGCCAGATCGAACGCGAACGGGCCCGCTCCGAGGTCGGCGCCCTTGAAAAGGCGGTGGCGCAGCTGTCGGAGGAGACCGACCGCCTGCGGGTGGAGCTGGCCTCCCTGCAGCAGGAAGTCGAGCGGTTGCGAGCCCGGCAGCGAAGGAGCTTCCAGGCCTACGCCCTCAAGCGTTATACCGCCCTCGGCCAGAACGGTGTGCCGCCCAGCCAGAGCCTCGTCCTGCTCACCCAGGAGGCGGACGGCGTCGTCCTCACCTGGATCCAGACGGAGCATGGCTGCTACGTGTACGCCAAGGGCATCGAGGAGGGCGCGCCGGTCGACCGGCTCCGCCTGAGCGAGGAGGAAGCCGAAACGCTCCAGCGCGCGCTCGCCTCCCTGGCCGGCGCGGGCCCGGGAGCCCCGGGCGGCTCAATACATGGCTCCGGAGGAGCAGGGTTCCGGGCGGCCGACCGCGAGGATGCCCGTTTCGGGAAGGAGTCCGGCCACCGCTGAGAGGACGCCCTCGGCGATGACGCCGGCCATGGCCATCACCAGGCTGAGGCGCGTGTTCTGCAGGACCAGGTATTCCATGAAGCCGCCGACGTTGACCGTCCCGGTGATGTAGCAGTCGCCCACCTGGGGCAGCACCTTCCGCACGCCGGCTCCGGGGCGGAGGGCGCCCGGGCCGACGGTGATCGTGCCCACGCTCTCCACCGGTCCCAGGCAGGCGTCGACGGCAACGACCAGAGGACGGGGAGCGGCCCGTTCCACCCAGCGGACCGCCTGCATCAGGTTGGCCGCGTGCACCGGCGCCTCCAGCGTGCCCAGGACCCGCAGGGCGAGCGCTTCCTCCCCCGCGCCTCCGCTCCTCCAGCCCTCCGCCAGGCGCGTGCCGACCAGAGGCCCCAGGGCGTCGCCGGTCGAGCGGTCGCTCCCGATACAAAGGAAGAGCAACGGGCGACCGGCTTCGACGAAGGGGCGCAGCGCCTCCTGCACGGCGTGGGCGACCGCAGCCGCCGCGGCGGGCTGGGTGTAGCGCACGCGCAGCGGCGAAGAGCGACGGAAGGCCGGCCGGGACGGCCGCATGTGCATCCCCTCCCACGGACGGATTAGTGTATGTGGGTGGGCAGGCTCCCATGCGGCGCCGGGAGCGGGCCCCGGGCCCCCGCGGCGCGCGCGCCGCCACCCGGCGGGGGGACCCCCCTCCGGGCCGAGGGGAGGGGGGAAGGACGCCCGGCCGGGTACGTCCGGCCGGGCACGCCCGGCCGAGGAGGTGGAGTCATGCGCCGTGACGAGCGGCATGAGCCCGACGGGATCCACGAGGTCGACGCCCTGATCCGCCAGGGACGGCTCCGGGAGGCCGAAGCCTGGCTGCGGCGGCGCATCCTGGCCGGCGGGGCGCGCGATCCGGAGCTCCTGAGCAAGTGGGCGGGCCTTCTCCTGCGCGAGGGGCGGCCGGAGGCCGCCAAGCGCCTCCTCGACCGCGCCCTGGCCATCGACGCCGCCTGCGCCCCCGCCTGGCTCAACCGCGGCAATGCCGCCCTGCACCTGGAGCGCCTGGACGAGGCCGAGGCGTGCTACAGGAAGGCGCTCGAGATCCGCCCCGACTACGCCGCGGCGTACAACAACCTGGCGGTGATCTTCAAGCGGCGCGGACAGGTCGACCGCATGGTGGCGGCGCTGAAGGCGGCCGCCCGCGCCGAGCGCCGGTCCGGCCTCCCCTGGTGGAGGCGGTGGGTGCCCGGCTGGCGGCTCCAGGAGCGGGGGCCGCTCGCATGAAGGGGGGTCCGGTCCGCTTCCACCTCGGCGACGTGATCGAGATGAAGCGACCGCACCCCTGCGGCTCCGTCACCTGGGAGGTGCTGCGCACCGGCGCCGACCTGCGGCTCCGCTGCACCGGCTGCGGCCGGCTCGTGCTCCTGCCGAGGAGCCGCGTGGAGCAGCGGCTCGTCCGCATCGTCGACTCGCCGTTGGGGGAAGGGCCAGGCGGGCTGTGATATAATGCGCGGGCACGCGGCGCACGGGCGCTCTCGCCCGTACGGATCCCGTGCTCGACCTTCCGTACCCGAGTGCGGTCGCGGCGCCACCCGCGGCGGAACGAGCCGGGTACCATGTCCGAGGAAGGGAGGTGGCGCTTAGTTTGGCACGCACCTACGAACTCATGGTGATCACCGATCCGGAGCTCGGCGAGGAAGCGTCGCAGGCCCTTCAGGAGCGGATCGCCCATCTCGTCTCCCAGCATGGCGGTGAGCTGAAGAGCACGGACCCCTGGGGCAAGCGGAGGTTGGCCTACACCATCGACGGCCGGTCGGAGGGCGTCTACACGCTCTTCACCTTCGAGAGCGGGGAGCGGGCGCCGTCCGAGCTCTCCCGCCTGCTCCGCCTGACCGAGGGAGTCCTGCGGCACATGATCGTGCGGACGGACGAGGGCTAGCCGGCGGCCGCCCGCGGCCGCCGGGGCGGGCTTCGAGGCTGCGAACCGCAGCCAGCCGGAGGGGGATTGGCATGCTGAACGTCGTGGTCCTCGTCGGACGGTTGGTCCGCGACCCGGAGCTGCGCTACACGCCCTCCGGCGTTGCGGTCTGCAACTTCAGCCTGGCGGTCGACCGGCCCTTCACCAACCAGCAGGGCGAGCGCGAGACCGATTTCATCGACGTGGTCACCTGGCGCCACTTGGCGGAGACGGTGGCCAACCACCTGACCAAGGGGCGGCTGGTCGCGGTGCACGGGCGGCTTCAGATCCGCAGCTACGAGACGCAGGACGGGCAGAAGCGGCGCGTCGCGGAAGTGGTGGCGGACACGGTCCGCTTCCTCGACCGGCCGGCCGAGCGCGAAGCCGGACCAAGCGCGCTCGAGGGCAGCACGGAGGTCGACTTCCCGGCGGACGACATCCCCTTCTGACCCGCCTGGCCTACGCCGGGGAAGGCAAGGGTCGCCCGCCGGTTGCACATGCCGGCGCGCCGGTGCGCGGGCCTCGCAGGCCTGGAGAGTGCGCGAGGCCGCAAGAGGCGACCCGGGAGCAGAAGAGGCTGCGAAAGGGGGAGAGGCATGGCGCGCAAGGATCGGCGGCGCCGCCGCAAGGTCTGCAACTTCTGCGTCGACAAGATCGCGACCGTCGACTACAAGGACGTGGGACGGCTGCGGCGCTACCTCAGCGAGCGCGGAAAGATCCTGCCGCGCCGGATCACCGGCAACTGCGCCCGCCATCAGCGCCAGCTGACGCGTTCCATCAAGCGGGCCCGGCTCATGGCGCTCCTGCCGTTCGTCGTCGACTGAGGGGCGGCCGCTGTACCGGGCTGGACCCACCTGCGCCCTCGCCCACGGGTGCGGGGGCCGCTCCCGGGATGAGGGGTGAGGCCTGTGCCGGCGGACGGCGGAGTCGACGTGGCTCGTAACGCGCGGGCGATCGACTGGCTGCGGACCGAGCTGGTCCGCGCCGTGGCGGACGTCCACAGGGCGCTGACCGACGGGGATGACGAGGCGCTGGTCGCGGCCCTGGCGGAGACCATGCTGGTCTCGGCCCTTCTCGCGCGGCGCTCCGGGCTGGGCCTCGGCCGCCTTGAGACGCAGCTGGAGGCCAAGATCCGGGCCAACGTGGTCAGCGCGCACGAGCTGGAGCGGTGGTACGGGGACATGAGCGCCCTGCTGGCCTGGCTGGAGGCGCGTGCGCGGCAAGAGGGACGGACGCCGCCGGACGGGCCGGCGACGGGCCGGAGCAGGCGGGGCTGAGCCGCATGCAGTCCACGCGGACGAGGCCGTTGGTCGAAGCCGTCCTGCTGGCCGTCCTCAGCGTCCTCTTCGTGCTCGCCGGCAGCTGGATCCCCGTCGCCGGCCTGGTGGCGCTGCTCCTCAGCCCGTTGCCCACGCTGGTCGCCACCATCCGTCTCGGACCGCGCCTGGGCCTGGCCAGCGCGACGGTCGCCGCGCTGGTCGCCTTCCTCTTCGCGGGACCGCTGGGCGCGCTGGCCACCTGGCTGGACCTGGCCGCCTTCGGTGCCTCGATGGGCTGGGCTTGGCGGAGCCGGCGGGACCCCTTCTGGGTGATCGGCGCGGGTGCGCTGGGCATGGTGGTCACGACCCTGGCCACCCTGGCGGCCGGCCGCTTCGTGCTCGGCCAGGACCTGCTGGCCCAGCTGGGCGACCAGATGCTCCGCTCCACCCAGGCGGCCAGCTCGCTTCTCGGCGGGGCGGGCGGCGTGGACGCGCAGCAGCTGAAGGAGATGAGCCGGCAGCTGAGCAGCCAGATCCATCTCCTGCTGGGCGAGCTCCTGCCGGCGGTGGTCCTGGCGGCGGGCGCGGGTTACGCCCTCCTCCTGCTCCTGGTAGCCGGGCCGCTGGCACGGCGGCTGCAGCTGCCGCCCGTGGAGCTGCCGCCCTTCGCCAGCTGGGAGCTGCCTTCGTGGACGGTCGGCTTCCTGCTCGTCGGCCTCGTCCTGACGGTGGCGGGGCGCCAGGGGGGAAGCGTGCTCGGGGCGGCGGGGGCCAACCTGGTCCTGGTCGGCGAGGTGCTCTTCCTGGTCGGGGGCACTTCCTTCGCCTACTTCTGGCTGCGCAGGTGGCGGCTCGCCCGGGGCCTGGCGGTGGCGGTGCTGGCGCTGGCGGTGCTCAACCCGTACCTCTCGCAGGTCCTGGTCTGGTTGGGCCTCTTCGAATCGATCTTCCATGTGCGAAGAAGCGTGGGGGTGTCGTGATGAAGGTCATTCTCCGGCAGGAGATTCCCGGGCTGGGCTCCGTCGGCGACCTCGTCGAGGTGAAGCCCGGTTACGCCCGCAACTACCTGCTGCCGCGGGGCATGGCCATCGAGGCCACCAGCGGCGCGCTCCGGCAGCTGGAGGAGGCGCGCGAGCGGG
Organism: Bacillota bacterium; assembly: GCA_029960955.1. Taxonomy (GTDB): domain Bacteria; phylum Bacillota; class Sulfobacillia; order JAIMAT01; family JAIMAT01; genus JAIMAT01. Next base: position 2,620 of record JASBVS010000056.1, on the reverse strand, counting down.
TCCGCCGCCAGGCGGAGCGCGAGCTGGAGCGCGCCCGCAAGACGCAGGAAGCGGTAGACGGAAGCGAACTGACCCTGGCCGTCCGGGTGGGCAAGAGCGGCAAGCTCTTCGGCTCCGTCACGGCCGCCGACATCGCCGAGGCGCTGGAGCGCGAGCGCGGGGTGCGCGTGGACCGCCGCCAGGTACGGCTGCCCGAGTCGATCAAGAAGACGGGCGACTACGCCGTCGAGCTGCGCCTCCATCCCCGGTTGAGCGCCACCTGCACGGTCCACGTCGTGCCGGAGGGAGCCGGAGCCGGGAGCTGACGGAGATGGCCGTACCGGTCGACCGCGTTCCGCCGCAAGCCATCGAGGCCGAACAGCAGGTCCTCGGCGCCCTGCTTCTCGACCGCGATGCGCTGGTGCGGATCGCGGTCATGCTGACGCCGCAGGACTTCTACAAGGAAGCCCACCGCGTGATCTACGAGGCCATGCTCGCCCTGTTCGACCGCGGCCAGCCCGTGGACGTCATCACGCTGGCGGACGAGCTGGGCCGCAAGGACCAGCTGGAGCGCGCGGGCGGCGTCGCCTACCTGGCCTCGCTGGCCAGTTCGGTGGCCACGGCGGCCAACGTCGACTACCACGCGCGCATCGTCCAGGAGAAGTCGATGCTCCGCCAGCTCCTGGCGGCCGTCGGCGAGATCTCGGCCAGCGTCTTCAACTCCGGCGAGGAAGTCGACACCCTCCTCGACCAGGCGGAGAACCGGATCTTCCAGGTGTCGCAGCGGCGCCAGAGCCGCTCCTACGAACCGCTGCGGGACGTTCTCATCAAGACGTTCGAGGAGATCGAACGGCTTTACACGCACCGCGGGGAGGTCATCGGCATCCCCAGCGGCTTCCCCGACCTGGACCGGCTGACGTCCGGCTGGCACCCCTCGGAGTTGATCATCGTCGCCGCACGCCCTTCGCAGGGGAAGACCGCGCTCAGCCTGAACATGGCGGCGGTGGCCGCCGTCCGCTACAAGGTGCCGGTGGCCATCTTCAGCCTCGAGATGTCCAAGGAGCAGCTGGCCCAGCGTCTCCTCTGCGCCGAGGCGCAGGTGCCGTCGGTGCGCCTCCGGACCGGGACGCTGAGCGACGACGACTGGCCGAAGCTCTCGCGGGCCCTCGGCCGCCTGAGCGACGCGCCCATCTACATCGACGACACGCCCAACATCTCCGTCCTCGAGCTGCGCGCGAAGGCGCGGCGCCTGAAGGCGGAGCGGAACATCGGCATGGTGGTCGTCGACTACCTCCAGCTCATGCGCTCGCACGGCCGGGCCGAGTCCCGCCAGCAGGAGATCTCCGAGATCTCCCGCAGCCTGAAGTCGCTGGCGCGCGAGCTGTCGGTGCCCGTGGTCGCGCTCTCGCAGCTGAGCCGGGCCGTGGAGCAACGGCAGGACCGGCGGCCGCAGCTCTCCGACTTGCGCGAATCGGGCGCCATCGAGCAGGATGCCGACGTCGTCACCTTCATCTACCAGAACCCCGAGATGGAGTCCAGCAACGTCGTCGAACTGATCCTGGCCAAGCAGAGGAACGGTCCCGTGGGAAGCGCCCAGCTGGTCTTCCTGCGGGAGATCGGCAAGTTCGTCAGCCTCGACCGCCGCCAGCAAGCCGGCTGACAGCACGCCGCAGGACGCCTGCGGAGAGCGGCGGATCCACGCGTCGACGACGTCCGGCGATGAGGCGGCGCCCGCGTCTTCGCCGTCGACGAGGACGCGGTAGAGCGTCACCGTCCGGGCTTCGACGTACCGGTCCGCGCCGAAGCCACGGCGACGAGGGGCGGCGGTGATGAGGGCGACCAACGCCCCTTCTCCGGCGCCGCGGTATGGAAGAAAGGCGATACCGCCCGCAGGACGAGGTGGAGCGCTTGCGCGAGAAGGACCCCATCGTCCGCCTGCGCGAGCACCTGCTCCGCGAGGGCCTGCTGGACGAGGCGGCCGACGGCGAGCTGGTCGGGCGCGCCCACCGCGAGGTGGACGAGGCCGTCGCCTTCGCCCGGGAGAGCCCTTACCCCGCGCCGGAGGAGGCGCTGGAGCACGTCTTCGCCTGAGGCGAGGCCCGGAGCGGGACCGGGCCGGAACGAGCCGGCGCCGGCGCCCGTCGGAGCGCCGGCGCGAGGAAGGAGGGCCATCGCATGTCGACCCGGCAGCTGACCATGGCGCGCGCCATCGCCGAGGCGATCGCGCAGGAGATGGAGCGGGACCCGACCGTCTTCGTGATGGGCGAGGACATCGGCAAGTACGGCGGCATCTTCGGCGCCACGCAGGGGCTCCTGGAGCGCTTCGGACCGGAGCGGGTGCGCGACACCCCGATCAGCGAGACCGCCTTCATCGGGGCGGCGGTGGGCGCCGCCATGTCGGGCATGCGCCCCATCGCCGAGCTGATGTTCGTCGACTTCTTCGGGGTGGCCATGGACGCGATCTACAACCTCATGGCCAAGAACGTCTACTTCTCGGGCGGCCACGTCCACGTGCCCATGGTCCTGATGACCGCCACCGGCGGCGGCTACAGCGACGCGGGCCAGCACTCCCAGAACCTCTACGCCACCTTCGCCCACCTGCCGGGCATGAAGGTGGTCGTCCCCTCCAACGCCTACGACG
>JASBVS010000055.1 GCA_029960955.1 Bacillota bacterium | reverse complement strand
AGGCACCCACGTTCGGGGAACCCATTCGCAGACCCCGGCGGGCCGGGGGCGCTCCATGTCGCCCGCGGAACCGCCGCGAGGGCCGCCCCCGCGACGCCACCCGTCACGCCACCCGCTCCGCCTCCGCTACGCCACCCGCCGCACCTGCCAGACCAGCGCCGAGCCGAGCGCGAAGAAGAGCGCCGTCAGGGCGAAGAGGAGCCGGTAGGCCTGCGCCACGCCCAGCGAGGGGAGGGCGAAGCGGGCGAGGAGGCCGCCGGCCAGCAGCGCCACCAGCTGCGGCCCGGTGGTGGAGGCGCCCCAGATGCCCATGTCCCGCGCCGGCGAGCCGCCGGGCAGCGTGTCCACCACCAGCGCCCAGTCCACCGCCTGGTAGGCGCCGTAGCCCAGTCCGAAGACGGCGGCCGCCGCGTAGATCGGGCCAAGGCCGTGGCTGAAGGTGAAGATGAGCGCGCAGGCGCCCTGGAGCGCCCCCGCCACGGCGACCAGGAAGCGCCGCCGCCCCAGCCGGTCGGAGAGGAGCCCCGCGCCCAGAGCGGCCACCAGCGCGGTGGCGGAGAGGACCAGGAGGAGCAGGAAGACCGTCTGGTCCGGCTGCGCCATGCCGAGGACGAACTTCAGGTAGTAGTAGAGGTACTGCTCGAGGACGTAGAGCCCGATCATGACCAGGAAGCGCGTGGCGAAGACCCACCAGAAGTCCCGGTAGGTCTCGCCCCAGCGGAAGAAGCCCCTCAGCTCCTCCGGCCAGGGCCGCCGCGGCTCCTCCAGCGAGGAGGGCTCGCGCACGAAGGCCCAGGTCACCGCCAGGCCCAGCAGGAGGAGGAGCGTCACCCCGCCGGTGAAGCCGGTGGCCGGCAGGAAGGCGGCCAGCAGGCCGCCGGCGATGACGCCCGCCTGGTTGTAGAGCGCCATGAAGCCGCTCGCCTCGCCGCGCTGCGCGGGCGCCACCAGGTCCGGGATCAGCCCCTGGTAGGCCGCCTGCCCGACGTTGTTGAAGAGCTGGATCCCCACCAGGCCGACCAGGAAGAGCGGCACGCTCCGCGCGTAGGCGACCGCCGCCAGGAAGGGGAGGCTGGCCAGCACCCCGATCACCATCTGCGGGCGGCGCCGCCCCCAGCGCGAGCGCCAGCGGTCGGAGAGGACGCCCGCCAGCGGCGTCGCCACGATGGCCACCAGCACGCCCACCACGCTCGTCCAGGAGAGGACGCCCGTCGCCTGCCGCGAGCCGACCAGCTGGAGCACCCGCGCGGGGAGGACGATGAGCAGGAGCCCGGTCCAGAGGACGTTGGAAGGGAACCAGAAGAAGCCCAGGGCGAGCTGGTCGCCCAGCCCGAGCCTGGGCTTGCCCGGCCAGCCGCGGTAGGGCGACTCCGCGGAGAGCATGGAGCGCGACACCTCCCGCCTCGGGAAGCTTCCTCTAGCTTCCCGCCGGCGGCGGTCGTTCCTGCCGCCCGCGCCGCGTTAGACTCGGCCCGGAGGGAGCGGGGGATGCGCGTCCAGGTCGGCTGCTGCGGCTTTCCCGAGGCGCGGGAGCTCTACTACCGCGAGTTCCCGCTGGTCGAGGTGCAGCAGACCTTCTACCAGCTGCCGCGGCCGGCCACCGCCGAGCGGTGGCGCCAGGAAGCGCCGCCGGGCTTCCTCTTCGCCATGAAGGCCTGGCAGCTGATCACCCACGACCCCTCGAGC
>JASBVS010000054.1 GCA_029960955.1 Bacillota bacterium | reverse complement strand
GCCCCTTCATCCCGGCCAAGGCGGTGGCAACCATCGGGCGAGGACTCTGGATGCTCGTCGTCGGGCGCTTCCTGAGCGCCCTGGGTGACGGTTTCTTCTTCCCCTTCCTGGCGCTCTACCTCTCGCGCGTCCACCACCTGCCGCCTTCCCAGGTGGGCGTCGTCATGAGCGTGGCGGCGGCGGGATCGCTGCTGGGCCGCCTGCCCGGCGGCTACCTGGCCGACCGCTTCGGCTTCAAGCCGGTGGCGGTGGCCGGCCTCTCCGGGGCGGGCCTGGCCGTCGTGGCGGCGGGGCTGGCCGCCACCGTCCCCGCCTTCGTCGTCGCCTACACGGTGCAGGCGCTCTTCGTCTGGGGCAGCTTCCCCGCCCTGGTCCACGGCGCCGCGCTCCTCTCCCGCCCCGGGCGGCGGGAGGAGGCCTTCTCCTACCTCAACCTGGCCAGCAACGCCGGCTTCGCCATCGGGCCGATGGCCGGAGCGCTGGTCGTCGGGCGCGACTTCCGCCTCATCTTCTGGATCGACGGCTGCACCTTCCTGCTCTTCGCCGCCCTCCTGGCGCTGGCCGTCCCCGCGCTGCGCGAGGAAGCCGCCCCCCGCCCGCCCGGCTCCGCCTCCTCGCTGCGCGAGGCGCTGGCGCTGCCGCCCCTGCGCGCCTCCCGCTTCTGGCGCGTCGCGCTGGGCGGCCTGCTGACGGCGATGGTCTACAGCCAGCTGGGGTCGACGCTGCCGGCCGAGCTGGGGCGGCGGTACGCCTCCGTCGGCTGGTACGGCTTCCTCTGGACGCTGAACGGGGCGATGATCGCGCTGCTGCAGGTGCCGGTCAGCCGGCTGGGCCACGACGTCGAGCGGCGGCTGCGCATGAGCCTGGCCGCCGTCGCCTACGGGCTGGGGATGCTCGTCATCTGGGCGGCGGACGCGCCGTGGCTCTACTTCGTCGCCTTCGGCGTGATCACGCTGGGGGAGATCGTCTACTCGCCGCTTCCTCCCGCGGAGTTCGCGGCGCTGGCGCCGCCGGGGCAGGGCGCGCGCTACCAGGCCGCCGGCAACCTGCTGGCGGGGGCGGGCTCGGCGCTGGGTCCCGCGGCCGGCGGCGGGCTCCTCGCCCTGGCCGGGCCGTCCGGCCTCTGGCTCGGCGCCGCGGCGCTCGGCCTGGCGGCGGCCGCCGTCCTCCGGCCGGAGGGAAGGCGCGGGCCAGCCGCCGAAGATCCCCGGGCGTGACGCGAGAGGAGGTCCTCGGGAGGATGGAGACGACCGATGCGGGAGGACGCGGAGGCCGCGCCGGGGCGGAGCCGGCGGCGCGGCCCACGCTGGAGGAGATCCGCGCGGCGGCGGAGCGGATCCGCCCTTACGTGCGACGGACGCCGCTGCTCCCCTGGGAGCCGCCGGACGGGGAGGGGGCCGGACCGCGCCGGCTGCTCAAGCTCGAGCAGCTCCAGGTGACCGGCTCCTTCAAGGTGCGGGGCGCCTTCAACGCCCTCTTGAGCGCGCCGGCCGGGCGGCTGCGGCGCGGCGTCGCCACCGCCAGCGGCGGCAACCACGGCCTGGCGGTGGCGTGGGCGGCGCGGCGCCTGGGCGTCCCGGCGCTGGTGGTGATCACGGAGTCCGCCCCCGCCTCCAGCGAGGCGAAGCTCCGCGCCTACGGGGCCGAGGTGATCCGTCGCGGAGCCACCTGGGACGACGGCTGGAGCTACGTCCAGGAAGCGGCCGGGGAGAGGCTGCTCGTCCACCCCTTCGACGATCCGGCCGTCCAGGCCGGGCAGGGGACGCTGGGGCTGGAGATGCTGGAGGAGTGGCCCTGGGAGGAGCCGCCCACGTTCTACGTGGCCGTCGGCGGCGGCGGCCTGATCAGCGGCGTCGCGCGGGCGGTCAAGGCGCTCCGGCCCGAGGCCGTGGTGGTGGGCGTCGAGCCCGAGGGCGCCGCCTCCATGACCCGCGCCCTGCGGGCGGGGCGGCCGGATCCGCTCCCGGAGGTGCGCACCATCGCCGGCACGCTGGCGCCCCGCGCGGTCAGCGACTCGACGCTGCGCAGCGTGGAGCGGTACGTCGACCGGCTGGTGACGGTGGGCGACGACGAGCTGCTGGCCGCCATGCGCGCGCTCTGGCAGGAAGCCAACCTGCTGGTGGAGCCGGCCGGCGCGGCCGCCCTGGCCGGCCTGGAGCGCGAGCTGCGCGCGGGGAAGGGGCCTTCCGCGCGGAGCGGCGGGGCCTTCCTCCTCCTCTGCGGAGCCAACCTGGACGTCGATCCGGTCTTCGACCGCCTGGAACGGGCGGCGCGCCGGGAGGCGGGCTAGAAGCCCAGCGTCTCCCAGACCAGCGGCAGCGAGCGGTCCCAGCGGTAGCCGACGCCCTGGTGGCCGTCCTCGAAGGTCTCGAAGCGGTGGGCGACGCCCGCCGCCTCGAGCAGGCGGTGCAGGCGCCGCGCGCCGTAGAGCAGGTTGAACTCGTCCTGGGTGCCGCAGTCGAAGAAGAGGAGCTGCAGCCGCCGGAGCGCCTCCTGCGCCTCCGGGCGGAGCGCCATCCGGACCGGGTCGTGCTCCAGCCAGCGCTGCCAGACTTCCTCGTCCAGGGAGCCGGTCTCGGGGTCGACGGGCAGGCGCGTTCCGCCCGGCGCCGCCGGGTCGGGCGCGTAGGTGAGCGCCATGGCGTAGAGATTGACGGCCGAGCGGAGCGACCCCGTCAGGTGGAGCCAGCGCCGGCCCAGCAGCTGCTCCCGGAAGGCCCGGAGGCCGCCCGCGCGCTCCGCCTCGCGCAGGAGGTCGCCCAGGTCGGGCCAGTAGCAGAGCTCGAAGGCCATGTCCGCCGAGTGGGCGACGCAGGCGTCGAAGAGGCCGGGGTGGCGCATGGCGTTGACCAGCGCGCCGTAGCCGCCGGACGACTTCCCGGCCACGGCGCGGCCGCGGGCGGGGTAGCGCGCCTCCACCGCGGGCCGCGCTTCCTCCCAGAGGAAGCGGGCGTACCTCCCGACCCCCTCGGAGTCGACGTGCTGGTTGCCGCCGAGCGCGGTGAAGGTGTCCGGGAGGGCGAAGAGCATCGGCCCGATCCGGCCCTCCCGGTAGAGCCGGTCGACCCGCTCCGGCAGGCTCTCGGCCCAGGGTTCGAAGTTGAGGAAGGAGCGGCCGGTCCCCCCGAAGCCCGCCAGCATCCAGACGTGGGGGAGCGCCTCCCCGGGCCGGGCGCCGGGCGGCACCAGCAGGAGCACCTCCCGCTCCACGGGATCGCCCAGCGGGTTCCCCTCCAGGGCGCGGCTCCGCACCAGGAAGCGCTCGACCCGGTACCCCTCCCCGCTCATCGCTCCACGCATCGCTCCGCTCCCTCCCCCTGCTCTCCGGCCTTTCCCTGCCCCGCCGGATTCGCCCTTCCTCGACGGCGAGGGACGATGTTCGCCCCGCCTCCGTCTTCGGGTTGGGCCGCCCCACCAGGATAGCCCGCCCGTCCACCGAATCCCCTAGGGCAACGCTCCGCCCCTGGGAGGTGTTCCATCGTGCATCTGCGCAGCGCACGCCGACTCCGATGGGTCTTCGCCCTTCTCCTGGCCCTGGCGCTGGCGGCGCCGGCGGCCGGCGCCGCCGGGACGGCGACGGCCGCCCCGCCCTCCAGCGTCCGCCTCTCCGGCAACGTACCCGGGTGGGTGACGAAGGCCACCCGCCTCGGCCCGGCCGACGCCGGTGAGACCGTCCAGTTCAGCCTCTGGCTCCGCTTCCGGAACGAGGCGCAGCTGCGGAGGCTGCTGGCCCAGGGCGGCGGGGCGCACCTCGGCTTCGATGCGTTCATGCAGCAGTACGGGCCCAGCGCCGCCGACTACCAGGCGGTGCAGGACTGGCTGACCGGCCAGGGCTTCCGGATCGTCCGGACCGTCCCCAACCGCCTCTACGTCAAGGCGGAGGGAAGCGTCGCCCAGGTGGAGCAGGCCTTCCATCTCCGGCTCGACCGGTACCAGCTGCCCCGGGTCCGGGTGGGCGGGACGACCTACACCGACGTGATCTTCCGCGCCAACTCCCAGGATCCCGCCGTCCCTGCCGCCCTCGCCGGCATCGTCGACGCGGTCAGCGGCCTGGACGACGCCCCCTATTACCAGCCGCAGGTGGCGCAGCCCGCCGACCAGCCGACGCTGGCCGACAGCATCCCCTGCGGCAGCCAGGGCATCACCGACCGGCCCTGCCACTACGAGCCGGCCCAGCTCCGGCACGGCTACGGCGTCGACCGGATACCCTACGACGGCACCGGCACCACCATCGTCATCGTCGACGCCTACGGCTCGGCCACCGCCGCCCAGGACCTGGCGGACTTCAGCCGTCGCTACGGTCTCCCGCCCGCCGACCTGCAGGTGATCCAGCCCTTCGGCACCGCCCACCTGCCGCCGCAGAACCCCCACTTCGCCAACCAGCAGGGCTGGGCGGCCGAGATCGGCCTCGACCTGCAGTGGGCGCACGCCATGGCACCAGGGGCGAAGCTCGTCCTCCTGGCCAGCCCCAACAACCAGCGCGACCTGGACGAGGCCGTCAACTGGGCGGTGGTCCACGACCTCGGCGACGTGATCTCCCTCAGCTGGGGCCTGCCCGAGTACTTCATGAGCCCGGCCACCGCCCGCGCCGACGAGCGGATCTTCATGGAGGCGGCGGCGCAGGGGATCAGCATCCAGAACTCCTCGGGCGACTCGGGCGACGAGGTGATCAACCTGGGCGTCCCCTCCGCCGACTGGCCCACCACCTCCCCCTACGTGACCAGCGTCGGCGGGACCAGCCTCTTCCTCGACCCGCAGAACCTCTTCGGCTTCGAGACCTCGTGGGGGACGACGATCCGCGGCTGGACCCCGGGCGGCCAGCCCTTCGACTGGGGCTTCGTCTTCGGGGGCGGCGGCGGGGTGAGCCACATCTTCCCCCAGCCGTCCTGGCAGACGGTTCCCCGCTCGCTCAGCCAGGGGATGCGGGCGGTGCCCGACGTCTCCATGGACGCCGACCCCTACACCGGCGTCCCCGTCAACATCGCCGGGACCTACTACGTCTACGGCGGCACCAGCCTCAGCTGCCCGCTCTTCTCGGGCGTGATGGCGCTGGCCGATCAGGCCGCCGGCCGCCGCCTCGGCCAGGCGGCGCCGCTCCTGTACCCCCTGGCGGGGAGCACCTCCCTCCGCGACGTGACGCCGCGGGACACCTCCGGCCTGAGCGTCACCTTCACCGGGGCGGCCACCGGCAACACCTACGTGGTCGGCTTCGGCCAGGATTCGAGCCTCCAGGTGCGAAACGGCTGGGACGAGGCGACGGGCCTGGGCAGCCCGTGGGTGCCGGCGCTGGTCCAGGCGCTGGCCCGCTAGCCCGACGGAGGAGGCGTCCCCATGCGCGTCGAGGATCTGCGGCAGCTCTGGCGATACACGGAATGGGCGGACCGGCGCACCCTCGAAGCGGCGAGGAAGCTGCCGCTCGAGGCCTACCAGCGCGACCTGGGCACGAGCCTGCGCTCGGTGGGCGCCACCCTGGCGCACATCTGCGCCGTCGAATGGCTCTGGGGCGAGCGCCTCCGCGGCCGCTCGCCCTCCAGCTACGCGCACCTGGCCGGGCTGTCCCGCCCCGAGGAGCTGGCCCGGGCGTGGGAGGAGGTCTGGAGCGATCTGGGCGCCGCCCTGGCGACCGCCGACGACGCCCAGCTCGCCGCCCCCCTCACCTACCGGACGACCGAGGGCGAGACCTACACCCAGCCCGCATGGCAGGTGGCGCTCCACATCTCCCACCACTCGGCCTACCATCGCGGCCAGGTGGCGGCCATGCTGCGCCAGCTCGGCGCCGAGCCGCTCCCCACCGACCTGGTGGTCTACTTCCGGTCCGGCGAGGCCGGTTGAGGTGAGGACGAGGTCCCCGCCCTGCGGTCGAGCCGCGGGGTGGGGACCTCTCCCGGACGCGTCGCCAGGGTGTCCATCGTCCCGGCCGCGCCGACAGGGTCTCCCGGCAGCCTTGGCTCGAAGTGGCACCGAAGTGGCATCATGCTGGCAAAAGTGCCATCATGGTGCCACTCCCGGCCATGACCTTTCGGGACCCCCTCGCGCCTCGCGCGCCATCATCGTGCCGGGCCCTCTACTCCACCGTCACCGACTTGGCCAGGTTCCGCGGCTTGTCGACGTCGTTGCCGCGCGCCACCGCCGCGTGGTAGGCGAAGAGCTGGAGCGGGATCGCGGCCAGGATCGGCATCAGCTCGGGTTCGCTCTCGGGGAGAGGAAGCAGCTCGCCGACGGGTTCCACTTCCTCGCGCAGCGACGCGGGGGCGACGACGAAGATGCGGCCGCCCCGCGCCTTCACCTCCAGCAGGTTGGAGATCATCTTCTCCGCCACCTCGGGCTGGGTGAGGACGGCGAAGACCGGAACGCCGTCGCTGATCAGCGCCAGCGTCCCGTGCTTCAGCTCGCCGGCCGGGTAGGCCTCGGCGTGCAGGTAGGAGATCTCCTTCAGCTTGAGCGCGCCCTCCATGGCCACCGCCACGTCGAGGCCGCGCCCAAGGTAGAAGACGTCGCTCCAGCCGGTCGCCTCCCGGGCCAGCTCCTCCAGCCGCGGCGAGAGCCCGAGCGCCTCGCGCGCCTTCCCGGGCAGCGCGTCCAGCGCCCGGATCAGCCGCCGCCGCTCCTCCGCGGGAAGCTCGCCGTGCGACTCGCCCAGGGCGACGGCCAGGAGCGTGACGGTGAGGAGCTGGGTCGTGTAGGCCTTGGTGGAGGCGACGGCGATCTCCGGACCCGCCCGCGTGTAGAGGCGCAGGTCCGACTCGCGGTCGACCGAGGAGCCCATCACGTTGCAGACGCCCAGCACCGTGGCGCCCAGCTCCCGCGCCAGCCGCAGCCCGGCCAGCGTGTCCGAGGTCTCGCCCGACTGGCTGATGGCCAGCGCCAGCGTCTCCGGCCCGACCAGCGGGCGGCGGTAGCGGAATTCGGAGGCGACCTCGGCCTCCACCGGGATCCGCGCCCAGCGCTCGATCAGCTCGCGCGCGGTCAGGCCGGCGTGGAAGGCGGTGCCGCAGGCGACGACGGCCACGCGGCGGATGCGCGCCAGCCGCTCCCGGTCGAGCTGGAGCCCCTCCCAGTCGAGCTCCCCGGCCTCCGGGTCGATGCGGCCGCGCAGCGTCTCGCGCAGCGCCTCCGGCTGCTCCATGATCTCCTTCAGCATGAAGTGGCGGTAGCCGCCGCGCTCGGACTCCTCCACGCTCCAGGCGATCCGCATCGGGCTCCGCTCCACCGGGCTCCCGTCGAAGCGGATCACCCGCACGCGGTCGCGGCTCACCTCGGCGATCTCGCCGTTCTCCAGCACCAGCGCCTGGCGCGTGTAGGGCAGGACCGCCTGCAGGTCGGAGGCGACCAGGTTCTCGTTCCGGCCGAGGCCGATCACCAGCGGGCTCTCCTGGCGGACGGCGACCAGCCGCTCGGGCTCGGCGTCGTGCAGGACGGCCAGGGCGAAGGAGCCGCGCAGGCGGAGGACCGCCTGGCGGACGGCCTCCACGAGGTCGCCCCGGTAGAGCTCCTCCAGGAGGTGCGGCACCACCTCGGAGTCGGTCTCGGTGCGGAAGCGGTGGCCGCGCGCCTCCAGCTCCCGCCGCAGCTGGCTGAAGTTCTCCAGGATGCCGTTGTGGACGACCAGCCAGTGGCCTTCCTCGTCCGTGTGCGGGTGGGCGTTCTCCCGGGTCGGGCGCCCGTGGGTCGCCCAGCGCGTGTGGCCGATGCCGATGCCGGCCGGATGGAGAGGCTCCTGCTGCATCACGCGGGCCAGCTCGTCCAGGCGGCCCGCCACCTTGCGCACCTCGACCCGGTGGTCCGGGTTGACCGCGATCCCCGCCGAGTCGTAGCCGCGGTACTCCAGGCGCCGCAGCCCGTCCAGGAGCACCTGGTCGGCGCGGCGCTCCCCCACGTAGCCGACGATTCCACACATGGCGCGGCTTCGTCCCTCCCGCTTCAAGCCAGGATGGGACGGAGAGGAGCGGCCGGACCGCGCCCGTGGCGACGCGGCCTCCAAGCCCAGGAAGCGGACCCCACGCGGCTCCCCCTTTGTTCCCGGAGTCGCCTCCGGGGTTTGTGGAGAGCCTGACGACCGTGGGCGGCCGGGGGACCATCCGCCGAACCCTTCGATCGGCCCCCGCCTCGTCGACTCGCCTGCGCGAGCCCTGGCGCTTGCCTCGTTCCAACCGCCCGGCTTCCCGAACCGTTCCGCCGTCCCTGCTCCGCCCTTCTTCTCACCGGGCGCCCGCCCGCGCCCGCCGCATCACCTCCCCCCGAGTTCGCTCTCGACCACGCGGGCCAGCCGCTCGGCGGCGGCCCGCGCCTCGGCCTCGTCCTCGGCCTCCACCATCACCCGCACCACCGGCTCGGTGCCGCTGGGGCGGAGGACCAGCCGGCCGCGGCCGCCCAGCCTCCGCTCCACCTCGGCCCGCGCCTCCGCGACCCGCGGGTTCGTCTCGAGGCCCTCCCGCGCCGGCGCCGGCACGTCCAGCTGCACCTGGGGCAGCTTCCTCACGCGCCGGCCCAGCTCCGAGAGCGGCGCGCCCAGGCGGCGCGCGGCGGCCAGCAGCTGGATGCCGGTCAGGATCCCGTCGCCGGTGGTGTGGAGGTCGCGCAGGATGACGTGACCCGACGGCTCGCCGCCCAGGACGTAGCCCTCGCGCAGCATGGCCTCCAGCACGTAGCGGTCGCCCACCCGGGTGCGCAGCAGCCGCACGCCCATCTCCGCCAGCGCCAGCTCCAGCCCCAGGTTGCTCATCACCGTGCCCACGACCGTCCCGCCCGGCAGCTTCCCCTGCGCCCTCCGGTCGGCGGCCAGGACGGCCAGGATCTGGTCGCCGTCGAGGACGGCCCCCCGCTCGTCGACGGCGATGCAGCGGTCGGCGTCGCCGTCGAAGGCCAGGCCCGCGGAGGCTCCCGCCTCGCGCACCGCCCGCGCCAGCGCCTCCGGATGGAGCGAGCCGCAGCGCCGGTTGATGTTCAGCCCGTCGGGCTCCGCGTGGAGCACCGTCAGCCGCACGCCCAGCCGCCGGAAGGCCTCGGGCGCGATGCGGCTGGCCGCGCCGTTGGCGCAGTCGACCACCAGGGAGAGGCCCGCCAGCGCGCCGTCGGGAACGCTTCCTGCCAGGAAGTCGACGTACCGCTCCGCGCGCTCCGCCCGCTCGACGACGCGGCCGAGCCCCTCGCCCTCCGGCCGGGGCAGCTCCGCCTCCCGCCCGAGCAGCGCCTCGATCTCGTCCTCCACGGCGTCGGGCAGCTTGAACCCCTCCGCCGAGAAGAACTTGATGCCGTTGTACTCCGCGGGGTTGTGCGAGGCGGAGACCATGGCCGCGGCGCTGGCGCCCGCCTCCCGCACCAGGAAGGCGAGCCCCGGCGTGGTGACGACGCCGATCCGCTCCACGTCCGCGCCCACCGAGGCCAACCCGGCCACCAGCGCCGCCTCCAGCATGCCGCTGGAGCGGCGCGGATCCTGTCCCACCAGGAAGCGCGGCCTCTCCCCCCGCTCGAGGGCGGCGCCCGCCGCCCGTCCCAGGCCGAAGGCCAGCTCCGGCGTCAGCTCCCGGTTGGCCAGACCCCTCACGCCGTCAGTGCCGAAGAGTCGCGGCAACGTCGAGCCTCCCGCTGATCCGCTTCGCACATCGTCCACTATAACCGAGCCGGCCGCCGCTTCACGACTTCCTCCGGATGGAGACCGTCACCGTCACCGCCTGGGGCTGCTTCAGCGTCACGCCCGGCGGCAGCCGCAGGGCGACCCGCTGCGACAGGTCGGCACGGGCGCCCGTCACGTCCACCGGCGCCGTCTCCACCACCTGCAGGCCGGCCAGGACGACGGGGTCGCCGGCGACCACCACCTGCGCCGGGTCGACCGTCGCCCCCGCCACAGCGTAGCCGGCCGCCGGCACGCCGGTGACCACCGCGCGGACCGGCAGGCTGACCGTGGGCGGCGCCTGCTCCACGGTCACGTCGACCGTGATCCGGCCCGGACGGAACTGGACGCCGTGGACCTCGAGCCCCGAGGCGTCCAGGGCGACCGGGACGGTCGTCTGGCGGAAGCCCATGCGCGCGCCCGCCACGTCCACCCGCACCTCGACCGTCGAGATCCGCCAGATCCGGCTGGACGGGCCCTCCACCGTCACCTGCGGCGGGCTGGCGGCGGTCTCGGTCACCGCCATCTCCCTGGCCGGCTGGCCCACCGCCACCACGTGGACCGCCAGCGTCCTCTGCTCCCGCCGCTCCAGCGTGACGCGGACGCGGTCGGGCAGGATGCTGACCAGGCTGACGCCGCGCGGGACGGGCACCTCGGCCACGGAGTAGGTGCGCGTGCCCGCCCGCGCCCCGCTCAGGTCGACCCGCGCCCGCAGCCCGGTCGGGTCGGGCCGGTTGGCGCCCGAGCTGGCCAGGGTGAGGGTGACGCGCGAGGGGCTGACGTCGGTGGCCACCACGTCCGCGGGCAGGTTGACCAGCTCGACCGGGGCGCTGTACAGGTACTGCTGCTGCGTCGGGTTGCGCGCCGCGAAGCCCCAGAGGATGAGCGCGATGACGAAGGAGATCGCCCAGACCGCGCGGTTGTCGGCGAGGAGACGGCGCATCAAGGCCGGCTCTCCCCCTTCCTGGGGGCGGGCGAGCTCCCCGCGCCCGGGGCGTGCCGGCGCGACCAGGGGAGGGGCACGCCCCACTGCGGGCTCTCCTGGGCGGGGAGGAGGCGGGTGAGGAGCTCCTCCAGGTCGGCCTGGCTCAGGTTGCGGACCAGCTTGCCGCCGTCGGCCAGCGAGATGGAGCCCGTCTCCTCGGAGACGACCACCGCCAGCGCGTCGGAGTGCTCGGTGATGCCCAGCGCCGCCCGGTGCCGGCTGCCCAGCTGGACGGAGAGCTCCCGCTCCTCCGTCAGCGGCAGGAAGCAGGCGGCCGCCACCACCCGCGCGCCCCGGATCAGCACCGCGCCGTCGTGCAGGGGCGTGTTGGGGATGAAGGTGTTGACCAGGAACTCCGCGCTGACGCGCCCGTCGATGCGGATGCCGCTCTCGGCCACGTCGTCCAGACCCGCCTGCCGCTCGATCACCACCAGGGCGCCGATCTTCTGGCGGGCGAGGATGGCCGCCGCGCGCGCCACCTCGTGGATCATGTGGTGGACGTCGTCCTCCGGGGCGGCCGGCACGGCCAGCACCCGCGGCGAGCCGACCTGCTCCAGGGCCCGCCGGAGCTCCGGCTGGAAGACGATGGGCAGCGCCACCAGGATGGGCAGGAGCGCCTGGTTGAGCAGCCAGGCGGTGGCGCGCAGGTCCAGCCAGCGGCTGACCACGCCCGCGAGGAAGAGGACGAGCAGGCCCTGCACCAGCAGCAGCGCCCGCGTTCCGCGGATCAGGACGATCAGGCGATAGATGATGACCGTGACGATGAAGACGTCCAGGAGATTGCGGAGCCAGTCCCAGGGCGAGGTTCCGAAGAGTCCCAGCAGGTCGACGGTGATGGGCACCCGTTCACTTCCCTCCGTCCATCTCCTGCGTCGCCAGGAGCGACGGCCCGCCCGGGACCCCCGGGTTGTTGCGGTAGTAGGCCAGCGTCTCCAGCGCCAGGTTGAGGTCGACGTTCTGCACGTAGACGTACGGGGGCACGCGCAGCGTGACGGGGGCGAAGTTGAGGATCGCGCGCACGCCGCCCTCCACCAGGAGATCGGTCACCTGCTGCGCCGCTTCAGGCGGGACGGCCACGATGGCCACCTGCACGCCTTCCTGGGGCAGGACCGCGGGGACGGTCGAGACGGGACGGATCGGCAGCTCGCCCAGGTACTCGCCCACCTTCTCGGGCGCCGCGTCGAAGAGGAGGCGGATGCGCATCGGCGTCGGCTGGGTGACGTTGTGGCGGACCAGGGCGGAGCCGAGGTGGCCGACGCCGACCAGGGCGACGGCGACGGGCTCCGTCAGGCCCAGGATGTTCCGGATCGCCCAGGCCAGGTGCTCGGTCTCGTAGCCCACGCCGCGCACGCCGAACGCGCCGAAGCAGGCCAGATCCTTGCGGATCTGCTCCGACGAGAAGCCGGTCACCCGGGCGATCTCCTGCGAGGAGACCGTCTGGACGCCCTGCCGGCGCATGGTCTCCACCACCCGCAAGTAGATGGGGAGCCGCCGCACCGTCACGTCCGGGATGCGGCTCTGGACCATACCCCCGCCCCCTGCGATCAGTACGTCCTGTGGACCAGCTCCACGGCCAGGCGGTCGAGCGCCTCCCGGCAGGGGCCCGGCGGCAGCTCCGCCAGCGCCTGCCGCGCCCTCAGCGTGTGCTCCTCCGCCCGCCGTCGCGTCTCCTCCAGCCCGCCGCACGCCTCGACCCAGTCGCGCACCTGCCCCAGCTCCCGCTCGCCCAGCCGGCGCGACTCGATCAGGCGGCGGATCTCGGGGGCGTGCGGCGAGTGCTGCAGCGCCCAGAGAACCGGGAGGGTGAGCAGGCCCTCCCGGAGGTCGCTTCCTACGGGTTTGCCGAGCGTCTGGCTCGAGGCGCTCAGGTCCAGGAGGTCGTCGACCATCTGGTAGCCGAGGCCGATCTCGCGCCCGTAGCGCTCGGCCGCCTCCACCTGCTCCTCGCCGGCGCCGGCCAGCCGCGCGCCGAGCCCGCAGCAGGCGGCGATGAACTCTGCGGTCTTGCGGCCGATCCGTTCCAGGTAGGCCGCCTCGGAGACGGAGGGATCGAAGGCCTGCCGCTGCTGGTCGATCTCGCCCACCGACATGACGTTGACCACGTCGGCCATGCGCCGCACGACCTCGTTCCGTCCCGTCCGCGCGAAGAGCAGGAAGGAGCGCGCGAAGAGGAAGTCGCCCACCAGGATGGCCACCGCGTCGCCCCAGCGCGCGTTGACCGTCGCCACCCCGCGGCGCAGGGCGGCGCGGTCGATGGTGTCGTCGTGGACCAGCGTGGCCGTGTGCAGGATCTCCACCGCAGCCGCCGCCGGCACCAGCCGCGCGGGCTCGCCGCCCAGCAGCCGGCCCGTCAGCAGGACCAGCATCGGGCGCAGGCGCTTGCCGCCGCCGCCCAGCAGGTGGAGCGCCATCTCGGTCACATAGGGCCGGTCGGTGGTCAGCTCGGAGACGATCGTCTCCTCCACCGCCCGCAGCTCCGCCTGCACCAACCCCGCGGCCTCGGCGGAAGCGACCGCCACGTCGGCAGCCTCCGGTGGGATCGATTCGAACATGCGACGATTCCTCCCTGAACCGCGGTCCTGCCGCGTGAGGCCGCTTCAGGCTGTCCCGATCATTGTAACGTATCGTCCGCGGCCGGGTCCGGAGGCGCCGGCGCCGCCCCGCGGCCCGCGCCGGGCGGATCGCCCAGCTGCGCGGCCAGCCGCTCCAGGCGGTGCATCCGCCGGCTGACCGCCGACTTGTCCAGCGGCGGCCGCAGGCTCGCGCCCAGCTCGCGCAGGCTGAGGTCGGGGCGCTCCAGGCGGAGGCGCGCCAGCCTGCGCACCAGCGGCGGCAGCCACTTCAGCAGGCCGGCCTCCTCCAGGCGCCGGACGGCGGCCGCCTGGCGGAGGCCCGCCTCCACCGCCTTGTTGAGGTTGGCGGTCTCGGCGTTGACCAATCGGTTGACCTCGCCGCGCACCTGGCGGACGACCATCGCCTCCTCCCAGCGCAGGAGCGCCTCGCTGGCGCCGATCAGGCCGAGGAGGCGGACGATGGCCTCGGCGCCCTTCAGGTAGACGACCGGCAGGCCGCGCCGCAGGCTGAGCCCCGGCCGCAGCCCCTCCCGCTCCAGGAGCGCGCGGACCAGCTCGACCTGCGCGGCGTCGCGCAGGCGGAACTCCAGGTGGTGCTCGGCCGCGGGCCGGCTGAGCGAACCGCAGGCCAGCCAGAGACCGCGCAGGAAGGCCCGCCGCGCCGCCGCCGTGCGCACCAGGCGGCGGGCGACGGGGCGACCCGGCGCGCCGGCCGGGGGCGGGCCGCCCGCCTCCAGCCGGTAGACGTTGCCGCCACCCAGCCGGCGCACGCGCTCCACGCCGACGCGGACCTGGCGGTCGCCCTCGAGGCGGAGGAGGACCAGGATGCGGCGGGCGACGGCGGCGTGCTCGGTCAGGAAGAGGCTCCGCCCGTCGGCGCCGGCCCGCGCGCAGCCGGCGGCGAGGCCGGCCAGCTCCGCCCGCCGCTCGGCGGGCCCGCCGGGCGGGCGTCGCACCAGCTCGTCACGCGTGGCGCCGGCGAAGGAAGCGCGCTCCACCGCTCACCCCTCGCCCGCCCGGCGGCGCCTGCGCGCGCGGGCGGCCTCGCGGACCAGCCACTGGCCCAGCTTCCTGGGGTCGTGCCGGATCCACTCGCCGCGCTGGAGGAGGTCGGCCACCCGGACGCGCACGCCCTCCGCCGCGAGCGCGCGCAGGTCGAAGGCGACCAGCTCGGCCCCCTGGGCGCGGTAGCGCTCCAGCGCCCGCGGCTCCGGCCGGCCGTCGTTGACCAGGACCGCGTCGACGACGTCGCCCGCCTGGCGGCGGACGGCCCGCAGGTGCGCCAGCGCGTCGAAGCCGTCGGTCTCGCCGGGCTGCGTCATCACGTTGACCACCAGCACCCGCCAGGCCGGGGTCGAGCGGATCGCCTCCGCCAGCTCGGGCACGAGGAGGTTGGGCAGGATGCTGGTGAAGAGGCTGCCGGGTCCCAGCGCCACCAGGTCCGCCCGCAGGATCGCCTCCACCGCCTCGCGGGGCGGGCGGCTGACCGGCTCGATCCACATGCGCCGGATGCGCGGACCCTCGCGCGTCACCGCCTGCTCGCCGCGCGCCAGGCGGCCGTCCTCCAGCTCGGCGCAGAGCGTCACGTCCTCCGTGGTCGAGGGCAGGACGGTCCCCCGCACCGCCAGGATCCGGCTCGACTCGCGGACCGCCGCGCCGAAGTCGCCCAGCAGCTCGTGCAGGGCCGCGATGAGCAGGTTGCCGAAGCTGTGGCCCGCCAGGCTGCCGCGGCGGAAGCGGTACTGGAAGAGCTCCGACATGACGGGCTCCGCCTCGGCCAGCGCCACCAGGCAGTTGCGGATGTCGCCCACCGCCGGGATGCCCAGCTCGCTGCGCAGGCGGCCCGTCGAGCCGCCGTCGTCGGTGACGGCGACGACGGCGGTGATCTCCGCCGGGAACTCCTTCAGGCCGCGCAGGAGGGTGGAGAGGCCGGTTCCGCCGCCGATGGCCACCACCCGCAGCGGCCCCGGGGCGCGGCTCATGCCCCGCCCTCCCGGCGGGCGCGGTTCTCCTCCAGGGCGCGGCGCACGTCGCGGTGCTCCACCGTCACCGGGTAGCCCAGCCCGCGGATCCGCTCGCCCAGCTCGGCGGCCAGCGCCACCGAGCGGTGCTGTCCGCCGGTGCAGCCGATGCCCACGGTCAGCTGCTCCTTGCCCTCGTTGGCGTAGTGCGGCAGCAGGAACTCCAGGAAGCTCCAGCTCCTGTCGAGGAACTCGCCGGTCTCCGGATGCGCGAAGAGGAAGTCGCGCACCCGCGGGTCGGTGCCGGGGAGGAGGCGGAGCGCTTCCTCGTACTGGGGGTTGGGCAGGTAGCGGACGTCCAGCACCAGGTCGGCGTCCTGCGGCAGGCCGTACTTGAAGCCGAAGGAGACCAGGTTGACCAGCATGCGGCGGCGGCCCTCGTCCTGGCCGAAGAGCGCCGCCATGCGCCGGCGCAGCTGGCGCGGGGTCAGCTCGCTGGTGTCGACCACCCAGCGCGCCTGGGCGCGCAGCCCCGCCAGCCGCTCGCGCTCGCGGTTGAGGCCGTCGACCAGGCGGCCGTGGGGCGCCAGCGGGTGGCGGCGGCGCGTCTCCTTGTAGCGCCGCACCAGCACCTCGTCGTTCGCCTCCAGGTAGAGGATCTGGGGCTCGATCCCCTGCGCCCGCACCTGCTCCAGCGACTCCAGCACCGAGTCGAAGAAGACGCCGCCGCGGATGTCCACGCCCAGGGCGACGCGGCGGACCTCGCCGCCTCCCGGCAGGAAGCGGATGAACTCCGGGATGAGCGCCGGCGGCAGGTTGTCGACGCAGAAGTAGCCCAGGTCCTCCAGCGACTTGAGCGCCTCGGACTTGCCGGCGCCGGAGAGCCCGGTCACCACCACCAGTTCGATCGAGGCCGCCCCCTCCGTCCGAGCCGCCTCCCCTCCGTCGCGCCCCCGCCCGCGCCCCGCCTCAGGAGGCCTCCGCGGCGCTCCAGGCGGGCGTGCGCAGCATCCGCTGCGGGTCCTCTTCCTCCAGGCCGAGGAGGAGGAGCGCCGCCCCCACCGCCGGCTCGAAGCGCCCCGGCGAGAGCAGGGCGCCCGGCAGGAGCTCGCGCACCGCGCGGCGCAGGAAGTGGGCGAAGAGCCCGGCGCCCTCCGCCATCGGCCCGCGCGGCACCACCAGCGGTCGCGCGTAGCCGAGCCCCGTGCGCAGGAGGATGGCGCGCGCCACCCGCGCCTGCCGCTCGGCCGCCCGGTCGAGGAGCTCGCGCGCCACGGAGTCGCCCTCCAGGGCCGTGTCGATGACGATGGAGGCCAGCCGGGCGGCGCGCGCCGGCGCGGCGAGCCCCGCCTCCAGCTCCGCCTCCAGCCGCTCGGTCGTCGGCTCGGGAAGGACGGAGAGCACCTTCTCCACCAGCATGGTCGGCCCCTCCGCCCCCTCCAGCGCGGCCGCCACCCTGCGCAGCGCCGAGAGCCCCAGGTCGTAGAGGCCGCCGTCGCCGCCCAGGAAGCGCCCCCAGCCGCGCGTCCCCTCGCGCCGGCCGTTCCACCGTCCCCCGTAGGCGTCCACCCAGAGGCCGCTCTCCAGCACGATCCCCGGCAGCAGGCCGGTGGCGCCCGCCCAGACGGCCTCGCGCGCGTCCACCATGCGCAGCGCGAGCGGCCGCAGCCGGCCGTCCAGCGCCAGCGCCTCGTCGTCCGAGGCGCCGCCGGGCAGCGCGACGCAGGCGGCCTCGACGCCGTCTTCCCCGGCCAGCTCGGCGACGATGCCGGCCAGCAGCTCCAGGCCCCCGCGGCGGTCCGCCGCCTCCGCCCTCCCCCGGCGCCGCGCCAGGACGCCGCCCCGGGAGTCCGCCGTCACGGCCGAGGCCCGCCCGCTCTCATCCAGCACGGCTCCGATGACCCGCACGCCCCGCCTCCTCGGCCCCGCGCGGCCCCGCCCCCGCGGGCGCGCCGCTCCCCCCGGCGCGGCGCGCGCGGCCCGCTCCCGCTCTTCGGCGCCGCCCGCGAGGGCTCCTTGCCGCCCGGGCGCCGCCGGGCGATACTGGACGCATGCCGTGGCGCATCCACGTCCAGTGCGGCACGCCGCTCCTGCTGCGGCCCGACTGGGCCGTCTCCCTCCGCCTGCCCGGCGGCGGGGAGCTGGTCGCCTCGCCGCCCGAGACCCCCGGGAGCTCCCGGGCCGCCGCGGCCTCCCCGCGGCCGGAGGCGCCGCCCTGGCTCGCGCGCGCCGCCGACCTCCTGGAGGAAGTCTATCCCTCGGCCCGCCTCCCGCTCTGGCAGCCGCGGCCGGAGGGCGCCCCGGCCCGGCCCGAGCAGGCGCCCGAGCTCTGGGTGCGGCTGGCGGCGCTGGCCGCCTTCGCCGCCCGCCAGGCCAGCGACCCGCCGCGCCTGGCGACGGTGGCGCAGGCGCTCCACCGCGCCGTCAGCGGCGAGGAAGCCCCGCTCGCCCCCTTCCTCGCGGCGGCGCTGGGCGGCTGGGTGCGCACCCGCCCCTCGCTGCTGGGCGAGCGGCCCGACCTTCCCCCGCCCGACCCCGAGGGCGAGAGCCGAGCGGCGCCCGAGCCCGAGCTCTGGCAGCCGCCGGCGGAAGCGGCGGAAGGCGATCCGGCCCGCCTGCACGCCCGGGTGGAGGCGGCGGCCCGCGAGGCCGCCGCCGAGGCCGCCGGCCTCGCCTGGCTGCGCCTGCCCGGAGAGCCGCAGGCGCGCCCCGTCGCCTGGTTCCTGGGCGCTCCCGGCCGCCTGCGCGCCCTCCTCCCGGCCGGTTGGCGGCCGCTCGCCGCGCCCGTGGAGCCCCGCCCCGTGACGGTCCGCATCGAGCGGCGGCCCGGCTGACCTGCCCGCCGCCCCCGGCCCTAGCCCGACCCCTCCCCGGCCAGCGCCGGCACGGCGCGGCGCACGGCCAGCGCCACGGGCGTGGCCACCGCCGCCTTGACCAGGTCGAAGGGCAGGAAGGGCCAGACGCCGGCCGCCAGAGCCTCCTGCCAGCCCGGGATCCAGCCGGCGCGCAGCTGGAGCACGCCGCCCAGGTAGGTGAGCGCCAGGCCCGCCGCGATGGCCGCGTAGACCCGGCCGGCGCTCCTCGCCCAGCCCGGCCGGCGGAGGAGCCAGGCGGCCAGCGCGACGTCGGCCAGGTCGCCCCAGAGGTAGCCGCCCGTCGGCCCCAGGAGGACGCCGACGCCCGCGTGGCCCTGGGCGAAGACGGGCAGGCCGGCCGCGCCCAGCGCCAGGTAGAGGGCGACGGCGGCCACCGCCTCCGCCGGCGGCAGGAGCGCGCCGGCCAGCATGACGCCGAAGATCTGCAGCGTCACGGGCACCGGCGTGAAGGGCAACGGGATGGAGAAGATCGCCAGGACCGCGATCAGGGCCGTCACGAGGGCGACGCGGGCGGCGCGCCGCGGTCCGCCGGACGCGCCCGCGGGCCCGCCCGGACGGGGGTCGTCCTTCGCCATGGGGTACCCGCCACCTCCGCAGCCGCCCGGCTCCGGGCGGCCATGCTGACGTGCCTTATACTAACGCTGCAGGAGCGAGGCCTCGTCGCCCGGCCCGGAGGGACGGGCGCGAAGGGAGGCGGGAGGATGGCTGAACCGGCGCTGCCCACCGAGGAGCAGATCCTGAACGCGCTGCGCGTGGTCGACGATCCCGAGCTCGGCCTCAACGTGGTCGACCTCGGTCTCGTATACGGCGTCGACATCGACGACCAGGGGAACGTCAAGGTCCGCATGACCCTCACCTTCCCCGGCTGCCCGCTGGGGGAGCAGGTGACGCAGGACGTGCAGGCGGCGCTCTCCATCGTGCCCGGCGTGCGCGACGTCGACGTCCAGATCGTCTGGCAGCCGGCCTGGACCCCCGACATGATGAGCGAGGAAGCCAAGCGCGCGCTCGGATGGGCCTTCTAGGCGCGGGCAGCTCCTAGACGCGGGAGCGGAGCACGTCGAGCAGCTGGCGCGCGGCCGCCCGGGTCATGCCGGGGACGCGCGCCAGCGCTTCCTCGCCCGCCTGCTCCATCGCCTCCAGCGAGGGGAAGGCGCGCAGCAGCGCCTTCATCCGCTTCGGGCCGATGCCCGGCACCTCCTCGAGCAGCGAGCGGAGGGCCGCCCGGCCGCGGCGCTGGCGGTGGTAGGTGACGGCGAAGCGGTGCGCCTCGTCGCGGCTTCTCTGCACCAGGTGGAGCGCCGCCGAGTCGGCGGGCAGGATGAGGGGGTCGCTCCGTCCCGGCGCGAAGAGCCACTCCTTCTCCTTGGCGATGCCGCAGGCGGGGATCCGCTCCGGATCGGCGCCCGCCAGGCGCATGGCCTCCAGGGCGGCGCCCAGCTGCCCCTTGCCGCCGTCCACCAGCAGGAGGTCGGGAAGCGGCAGGAACTTCGGGTCGCGCTCGACCAGCGCCCGGCGGAAGCGGCGGTAGATCACCTCGCGCATCGCCTCGTAGTCGTCGGGACCGCTCGCCGCCTGGACGCGGAAGCGCCGGTAGAGCGGGCGGGCCGCCTTGCCGTCGACGAAGACCACCATGGAGCCGACCGGCTCCTGACCCCGGGTGCTGGAGATGTCGAAGCACTCGATCCGCCGCGGCGGCCGCGGCAGGCCGAGCCAGCTCCGCAGCTCCTCGACGGCGCCCTCCGTGGAGGCGCGGCGGCGGGCCCACTCCTCTTCCTCGCGCCGGACGAGGAGCTCGGCGTTCTTCCGCGCCATGCGCGCCAGCTCCCGCTTGGGGCCGCGCCTGGGCACCCGGATCTGCAGGCGGGCCGAGCCGTTCCGCTCGCGCCGGCGGGCGGCGAGCCAGGCCTCGATCGCCTCCTGCTCCTCGATGGGCTGGTCGAGGAGGAGCCGGGGCGGGATCTGCGCCGCCTGCGCGTAGTACTGCTTGACGAAGGCGCCCAGCACCTCGGCGTCGGACTCGCCCTCGACGCCGGTCAGGTCGAAGGCGGCCTCGTCGACCACCTTGCCCTCGCGGACGTAGAGCACCTGCGCCCAGACGGCGTGCTCGCCGCGGCCGAGCGCGATCACGTCGGCGTCCTCCAGCGCCTGGCTGACGATCTTCTGGCGCTCGGTCACCTGGCGGAGGGCGGCCAGCTGGTCGCGGTAGACGGCCGCCTGCTCGTACCGCTCTTCCTCGGCGGCCTCGAACATCCGCTTCTCCAGCCGCTGGATCAGCTCGCCCCGCCGCCCCTCCAGGAAGGCCACCAGCTCCTCCATCATGGCGTGGTAGCTCTCCCGGTCCACGCGCCCGTCGCAGGGCGCCAGGCAGCGGTGGATGTGGAAGTAGAGGCAGGGCGGGCCGCCCTGGGCCAGCCGCCGGTCGGAGCAGCTCCGCCAGGGGAAGACCTTGCGCAGGGCGCGGAGCGTCTCGCGCACCGCCCCGGAGTTGGTGAAGGGGCCGAAGTACCGCGCCCCGTCGCCGCGCATGTTGCGCACCAGGCGGATGGTGGGCCACTCCGCGTTCAGGTCGACGCGCAGGTAGGGGTAGTTCTTGTCGTCGCGCAGGCGGACGTTGAAGCGCGGCCGGTAGTGCTTGATCAGGTTGCACTCCAGCGCCAGCGCCTCGGTCTCGGTGTCGGTGACGACCGTCTCGATGCGCGCGATCTGCGGCACCATGGCCGCCACCTTGGGCGCCAGGCCGGAGGGGTTGTGGAAGTACGAGCGGACCCGGTTCTTGAGCGAGACCGCCTTGCCGACGTAGATCACCTCGCCGGCGGCGTCGCGGAAGAGGTAGCAGCCAGGCTGCTCCGGCAGCTGCCGGAGCTGCTCCTGGATCCCGGGATCGACCTCGTGCCAAGCGTTCGCGCCCATTCCGCCCCCATTCTACGCTGCCGGGCGGAACCGGCAGCGCCGATGGGGAGGCCGGGCGGGGGGTCCCGATTGGGTGGCATGGTGTCAAGAGTGCCAGCTGTGATCGATGTCAAGCCGGTCCGGCCGCCGGGCTCTTCTCAAGCAGCTGCTGATGTTCGCCTTGGGCGAGCTGCCCGCCTGTGCGGGACCACCTCCTCTTGCACCGCTTTCCAGTCGCGCCGGTCCTGGGCGACTCGAGCGACCATGAGCTCCTTGTGACGCGTGAGCTCCTGGTGGTTGCCCCGGTAGTCCTCGCCGCGCTGGAGCATCCGCCAGGCGACGATGAGGAGCTTGCGGGCCAGCGCCACCAGCGCCTTCTTGTGACCGATCCGCTGGGCCTTGCGGCGGTAGAAGGCGCCCAGCGGCCCGGAGTCGACGCGGGCGATCACCTGCGCTGCTTCGATGAGGTGCCGGCGGAGCTCGCGGGAGCCGTTCTTGGAGATGTGCCCCCGCCGGTCGGCTTGGCCGGACTGCAAGACGGTCGGATCCAGGCCCGCGTAGCGCGTCACCTGCTTGGGCGAACGGAAGCGGTGCGGGTCGCCGATGGCCGCCCAGATGACCGCCGCCGTGAGAAGGCTGACACCCGGGATCGTCAAGAGGTGGCGGAAGCCAGGGTTGTCCTGGAGTCGGGCCGCGATCTCCGCCTCGATCGCCTGGATCTCCTGCTCGACCAGGCCCAGAAGCCGGAGAGGGCTCAAGAGGATGCTCTGCTCCTCCTCCGGCCAGCGGTCGAGTTCCGCGGAGCCGAGCGCTCCTCGGGGATCGCCCCGGCCGAGGACGACCCCCTGGCGGCGGAGGACGGCCTTGGCCTGGTTGACCAGCCGCGTCCGCTGGGAGGCCAGCCGTTCCCGGTACTGGAGGAGCCGCCGGATGGCGCGGACGGGCTTCGGTGGCACCCAGACCGTCGGCAGCGTCCCCAGGGCCAGCATCTTGGCCAAGCGCTCGGCATCGACCCGGTCGGTGTGCCGGCCCGAGCCCAACCGGCGCATCTCCAGCGGGTTCGCAACGAGGACTTGACCAGCGTACGCCGAAAGAACGTCATAGAGCTCGAAGGCGTTTCCGCTGACCTCAAGGGCGACCCGGCTCTCCCGATCGAGCTGGGTCGTCAGCTCTTCCAGCCCTCGCGGCGTCATGGAGAAGCGGAAACGCCTCACCTGTTCGCCCTCCGGGGCGTCGGGGGCCCAGCGGTAGGCGACCAGGTAGTCCCGGTGGCTGTCGAGGCCCCAGTAGGTCCGCAACCGGACGCACCTCCTCCGGCTCGCCACAGGAATTTGGGGGCGCAGGTCGGCGGCTTGGGGTATCCTGGCACCGTGGCGCGCATTCAGCTGTACGGGCTCTCCGGGAAGCTCCCGGGCCCACGTGGGCGGGTGCGCAGGAGGGGCCGTCCAAACATCATGTCGGGCTTGATGCCCAATGGCATTTCCGGCTCACCCTCCCCCTGCGCCCCCGGTGCCGCCTCCGCCCACTTCGGGTCGGAGGCAAACTTTCAAAAAACGCAGCCGCCGTTCCTGTTACCCCTGCCCGGCGGCCGGACCGGCTAGCGTTTCGATCATGCCAACATCATGACAGCATTTCAGCGCATTTCAGGGTCTCGCCGCCCGGCACCCCCCTGCCCGCGCGCGCCTACGCCTACAGGATCCCCTCCACCCGCCCGTCCTCGGCCAGCCGGATCGAGAGCGCCGCCGGGCGCCGCGGCAGGCCGGGCATGGTCAGGATCTCGCCCGTCAGCGCCACCACGAAGCCCGCGCCGGCGCTGGCGCGCAGGTCGCGCACGTGGAGCGCCCACGGCTCGCGCGGCGTGCCGCCCAGCGAGGCGTCGTCGGCCAGCGAGTACTGCGTCTTGGCCACGCAGACCGGCAGCCGGTCGAGGCCCGCCCGCTCCAGCTGGCGGAGCGAGGCCAGCGCCTCCCTGGCGTAGACCACCTCGGCGGCGCCGTAGACGCGCCGCGCGAGGAGCGGGAGCGTCTCGGTGACGGGGAGCCCTTCCTCGTAGTAGGGGCGGAAGGAAGCCTCCCCCGGCGACCGCTCCAGCGCCTCCAGCACCCGCTCCGCCAGCCCGAGGCCGCCCTCGCCGCCGCGGGCGTGGACCTCGCTCAGGGCCGCCGGCACGCCCCGCTCCGCGCAGTGGGCGAGCACCCGCTCCAGCTCCGCCTCGCCGTCCGACGGGAAGCGGTTGACCGCCACCACCACCGGCACGCCCATCTGGCCGGTGATGCGCAGGTGCGCGTCGAGGTTGGCCAGCCCCCGCTCGAGGGCCTCCGGGTCCTCCTGCTCCAGCGCCTTCCTGTCGGCGCCGCCGTGGAGCTTGAGCGCCCGGACGCTGGCCACCAGGACGACGGCGGAGGGGGCGAAGCCGCCGGCGCGCGCGGTGATGTCGGCGAACTTCTCGGCGCCCAGGTCGGAGCCGAAGCCGGCTTCGGTCACCGCGACCTCGGCCGTCGCCAGCGCCAGGCGCGTGGCCAGGATGCTGTTGGCGCCGTGGGCGATGTTGGCGAAGGGGCCGCCGTGGACCAGCGCCGGCGTCCCCTCCAGCGTCTGGACCAGGTTGGGCTGGAGCGCCGTCGCCAGGAGCGCCGCCATGGCGGGGGCGGCGCCCAGGTCGGCGGCGGTCACCGGGCGGCCGTCGCGCGTCCAGCCGGCGATGATGCGGCCGAGGCGCGCCTCCAGGTCGTCGTAGTCGGAGGCGAGGCAGAGGACCGCCATCACCTCCGAGGCGGCCGTGATCAGGAACTCTTCCTCGCGCGGGACGCCGCCCGTCGGGCCGCCCAGGCCGACCACCACGCGGCGCAGCGCCCGGTCGTCCATGTCCAGCGCCCGGTGGAAGGCCACCCGGCGCGGGTCGAGCGCCGGCTCGCCGCCGTGGTGGAGGTGGTTGTCGATCATGGCCGCCAGCAGGTTGTTGGCCGCCGTGACGGCGTGCAGGTCGCCGGTGAAGTGGAGGTTGATCCGGTCGGCGGGGACGAGGCTGGCCCGCCCGCCGCCGGTGGCGCCGCCCTTGGCGCCCAGCGCCGGGCCCAGCGAGGGCTCGCGCAGCGCCACGGCCGCGCGCCGGCCCAGCCGCCGCAGCGCGTCCGCCAGGCCGATGCTGGTCGTCGTCTTGCCCTCGCCGGCGGCCGTGGGGGTGATGGCCGTCACCAGCACCAGCCGGCCGGGAAGGCGCGGCAGGCCGCCCGGGCCGCCCGCCGGGCCGGCGACCCCGCGGCGGCGCAGCGCCGCCATGGTCACCTTGGCCGCCTCCCGGCCATAGGGCTCCCACTCCGATTCGTCCAGCCCCAGCTCGGCCGCCACCTCGGCGATGGGCCGGAGCGACGGCGCCGCGGGCGCGGGGGAGCTGATGCGAGAGGAAGGTTTCACCGTCGATCGCCTCTTCCTTCGGTCGGATGGCCGTCGGATCGCCCGGCGCGCGGACCGCCCGTCCGCGGGAGGGCGCGCCCCGGCGGACGCCCCGCCCATTCTGGTGCCGGCCGGCGAGGGCGTCCATCGCCCTGGCGGGTCATGGAGCGGCCCGGCCGGCCGCGCCCCGCCCGCCCGGAGGAAGCCTGCCCGGCCCTGCCTCCCGATTCTGCACCGGAAGTGCACGCGGATCCGAGACCTCCTGCACGCGCCCTGCCCGGGTCCTGCATCGCGCCCCCATAGCCTGCGGGAGCGGGAGGAAGGAAGCCGAGCCGACGCGGAAGGGGGTGAGTGCGCCATGATGTCCCTCTACGGTCCCTACGGCTGGGGCTTCCTCTGGATGCTGCTGGCCTGGCTGATCCCCCTCGCCGTCATCGCCCTCATCGTCTGGCTGATCGTGCGGCGGCCCGGCGGCGGGGGAGTGCCGCCCGCCGAGCCGGGGACCGACCGGGCGCTGGAGCTCCTGCGCGAGCGCTACGCGCGCGGGGAGATTACGGAGGAGGAGTACCGGCGCATGCGCGACGTGCTGAAGGAGCGCTGAGCCCTCCGGCGGAGCCGGCCGTCCCGGCGGCCTCAGCCGGCGCG
The DNA here is from genome assembly GCA_029960955.1 of Bacillota bacterium. GTDB lineage: Bacteria > Bacillota > Sulfobacillia > JAIMAT01 > JAIMAT01 > JAIMAT01. The sequence goes on along the minus strand of JASBVS010000054.1, from coordinate 54,198 downwards.
CAGGCGGTAGCCCACCCCGAAGACGGTCTCGATGTAGCGGGGCTGCTCCGGCTCGTCGCCCAGCTTCCGGCGCAGGTTGCGGACGTGGCTGTCGATGGTCCGCTCCACCGCCTCGTCGGCGTGGAGGAGCGCCCGCTCCGCCAGCTGCGCCCGGGTGAAGGCCCGGCCGGGCTCGCGCAGCAGCGTCTCCAGCAGGCGGAACTCGGTCGGCGTCAGGTCGAGGATGCGGCCGGCGAGCGTGGCGCGGTGGGCCACCGGGTCGAGCGCCAGCTCGCCCGCGCGCAGGACCGCCCCCGCCGGGGGCGGCGCCGCCTGCGCCGCCCCGCCCCCTTCCTGCGGGGAGGAGGCCAGCCGGCGGAGGACGGCCTCGACCCGCGCCGCCAGCTCGGCGGGGCTGAAGGGCTTGGTCACGTAGTCGTCGGCGCCCAGGCGGAGGCCGGCCACGCGGTCGGCCTCCTCGCCGCGGGCGGTCAGGAGGATGACGCCCGTCCGGCCGGCGGCGCGGATGCGCCGACAGAGCTCGAGGCCCGGGACGCCGGGCAGCAGGAGGTCCAGGACGACCAGGTCGGGCCGTGCCTCCCTGGAGAGCCGCCAGGCCTCGTCACCGTCGGCCGCCTCCAGCACCTCGTGCCCCTCGCGCTCCAGGTAGGCGCGCACCACCCGCCGGATGGGCGCCTCGTCATCGACCACCAGCACCCGTGCCAGCCCGGCCACCTCCCCACGCCGGCCAGCGCAGCCGGAATTCGGTCCAGCGCCCGGGCGGGCCGCCCGGCTCCGCCGGCGTGCTCGACACCTCGATCCGCCCGCCGTGCATCTCCACCAGCCCGCGGACGATGGCCAGCCCCAGCCCCGCGCCGCCCGTGGAGCGCGCGCGGGAGCGCTCCGCGCGGTAGAAGCGGTCGAAGACGTGGCGGGCTTCCTCCGGAGAGAGGCCGGGGCCGCTGTTGCCCACCGACCAGAAGAGCCGGCCCCGGCCCCGCTCCGCCCACGCCTCCACCCGGATCCGCCCGCCGGCCGGCGTGTAGCGGATCGCGTTGTCCAGCAGGTTGCCCAGCACCTGCGCCAGCCGGTCGCGGTCGGCCGCCAGCGGAGGAAGCCCTTCCGGCACCGACACCTCCACCCGGTACCCGCCCGCCGCCAGCTCCGCCCGGCGCAGCGCCAGCGCCGAGTCGACCGCCTCGCGCAGGTCGACGGGCTCGAGGTGGAGCGTCACGTCGCGCCGCTCGATCCGGTTCAGCTCCTGCAGGTCGTCGACCAGCCGGCTGAGGCGCCGGATCTCCCCCGCCAGCGTCTCCATCGCCTCCGGTCCCGGCTCGAGCACGCCGTCGCGCAGCGCCTCCACGTAGCCCTGCAGCGTGGCCAGCGGGTTGCGCAGCTCGTGGGCGACGTCCCCGAGCAGGTCCCGGCGCGTCCTCTCGCCCTCCTCCAGCCGCTCCGCCAGGCGGTTGAGCGCCAGGGCCAGGCCGTCGAGGTCGCGGTCGCCCGACGTCTCCAAGCGCACCCCGTAGTCGCCGCCGGCGAGCCGCGCCGCCGCCGCGATCGCCCGCTCGAGCGGCCCGAGGAGCGCCCGGCCCAGGAGGAGCGCCAGCGCCACGGCCGCGACCATGGCCAGGCCGCCCGCGAGGAGCATGTCGAGGGCGACGCCCGCGGCCACACCGGGCTGGAGTCCGCTCCGGGTCCAGACGCCGAGGCGGGCGGCGACCAGCGCCTCGTGGATCAGCGTGGCCAGGAGGACGACGCCGACGAAGGCGAGGAGGAGGCGGGCGGAGAAGGCGAGCGGGCGGCGCATGGCCCCGGTCCCGGGGAGGCGCTAGGCGCCCGCGGCCCCGGCCGCCGCCCGCGCCGGCGCCTCGTCCGGCTCGGGGAGCGGCGCCAGCCCGAGCACCCGGCGCAGGAAGCGCCCGGTGTGGCTCCGCTCCACCCGCGCCACCTCCTCGGGCGTCCCCTCGGCCACCACCTCGCCGCCGCGCTCGCCGCCCTCGGGGCCGAGGTCGATCACCCAGTCGGCCGACTTGATCACGTCCAGGTTGTGCTCGATGACGATCACCGTGTTCCCCTGGTCGACCAGGCGCTGCAGGACCGCCAGCAGCTTCTCCACGTCGGCGCTGTGCAGGCCGGTGGTCGGCTCGTCCAGGATGTAGACCGCGTCGCCCTCCGAGCGGCGGCTCAGCTCGGTGGCCAGCTTGACGCGCTGCGCCTCGCCGCCGGAGAGCGTGGTGGCCGGCTGGCCCAGCTCGATGTATCCCAGTCCCACGTCCGAGAGCGTCTCCAGGCGGCGGCGGATGGAGGGGATGGCGCCGAAGAAGTCGAGCGCCTCGTCCACGGTCATCTCCAGCACGTCGGCGATCGACTTGCCCTTGTAGCGGATCTCCAGCGTCTCCCGGTTGTACCGCTTCCCCTTGCAGACCTCGCACGGCACGTAGACGTCGGGCAGGAAGTTCATCTCGATCTTCAGGATCCCGTCGCCGCGGCAGGCCTCGCAGCGGCCGCCCTTGACGTTGAACGAGAAGCGGCCGGGCTTGTAGCCGCGGAGCCTCGCCTCCGGGGTCTGCGCGAAGGCGCGCCGGATGTCGTCGAAGACGCCGGTGTAGGTGGCCGGGTTGGAGCGGGGCGTGCGGCCGATGGGCGACTGGTCGACATCGACCACCTTCCGCAGCCCGTCCAGCCCCTCGATGCCCCGGTGGCGGCCCGGCTCCGTCCGCGCCCCGTTCAGCCGCCGGGCCAGCGCGCGGTAGAGGATCTCGTTGACCAGCGTCGACTTGCCCGAGCCCGAGACGCCGGTGACCACGGTGAAGAGGCCGAGCGGGAAGCGGACGTCGATCCCCTTCAGGTTGTGCTCGGCGGCACCGCGGACGGTCAGCCAGCGGCCGCGCTCCGGCGTGCGCCGCCGCCCCGGCACCTCGATCCGCCGCCGGCCGGAGAGGAACTGGCCGGTGATCGACTCGGGCACCCGAGCCACCTCGTCCGGCGTCCCGGCGGCCACCACCCGGCCACCGTGCTTGCCCGCCCCCGGCCCGATGTCGACGACGAAGTCGGCCGAGCGGATGGTCTCCTCGTCGTGCTCCACCACCAGCACCGTGTTCCCCTGGTCGCGGAGCTTCTCCAGCGTGGCGATCAGGCGGGCGTTGTCGCGCTGGTGGAGGCCGATCGACGGTTCGTCCAGGATGTAGAGGACGCCGGTCAGCCCCGAGCCGATCTGCGTCGCCAGCCGGATCCGCTGCGCCTCGCCGCCCGAGAGCGTGCTCGCCGCCCGGTCGAGCGTCAGGTAGTCCAGCCCCACATCGACCAGGAAGCGGAGCCGCGCGTCGATCTCCTTCCTCACCAGGCGCGCGATCGTCCGCTCCCGCTCGTTCAGCTCCTCGTCCAGCGAGGCGTTCCACTCCAGCGCCCCGGTGATGGGCAGCGCCGTCACCTGGGCGATGTTCAGCCCGCCCACCGTCACCGCCAGCGCCTCGGGGCGGAGCCGCCGGCCGCCGCAGGCCGGGCAGGGGTGGGTGGACATGTACTCCTCCAGCTCCTGGCGCATCGACTCCGATCCCGACTCGCGGTAGATCTTCTCCAGCGTCGGCACGACGCCGGCCCAGGTGACCGTCCGCTCGCGCTCGCGGCCGTAGAGGCTCCGGTAGCGGAAACGGACGGGCCGCTCCGACCCGTGCAGGAGAACCTCCAGGAAGTCGCTGCCCGCCCGCTCCAGCGGCGTCGTCCAGCCGACGCCCCAGGCGTCGGCCACGGCGCGCAGGAGCTGGTTGTAGTAGTGCGAGTAGTGCCAGTGGTTGTTCCAGGGGGCGACGGCACCCTCGGCCAGGCTGAGGTGGAGGTCGGGGACCACCTTCTCGGGGTCGATCTCCATCTTGTAGCCCAGCCCCATGCACTCCGGGCAGGCGCCGTAGGGGCTGTTGAAGGAGAAGCTGCGCGGCGTCAGCTCGGCCAGGCTGGTGCCGTGCTCGATGCAGGCGAACTTCTGGCTGAAGACCAGCTCCCCGCCGGCCTCGCCCTCGCGCCCCACCCGCTGCACCATGGCGATCCCGTCGCCCCACTGGAGCGCCGTCTCCAGGGAGTCGGCCAGCCGCGTGGCGATCTCCGGCCGGACCGCCAACCGGTCGACGACGATCTCGATCGAGTGCTTCCGGTTCTTTTCCAGGGCAGGAAGCTCGTCCAGCGTCCGCACCTCCCCGTCGACGCGGGCGCGGACGAAGCCGGCGCGGCGGATCTGCTCGAAGACCTGCCTGTGCTCGCCCTTCCTGCCGCGGACGACGGGCGCCAGCAGGAGGATGCGCTCCCCCTCCGGCAGGGCCAGCACCTGGTCCACCATCTGCTCCACCGTCTGGCTCTGGATCGGCCGCCCGCAGATGGGGCAGTGCGGCCTCCCCACGCGGGCGAAGAGGAGGCGGAGGTAGTCGTAGATCTCGGTCACCGTGCCCACGGTGGAGCGGGGGTTGTGGCTGGTGCTCTTCTGGTCGATGGAGATGGCCGGCGAGAGCCCCTCGATGCTGTCCACGTCGGGCTTGTTCATCTGGCCCAGGAACTGGCGCGCGTAGGCGGAGAGCGACTCCACGTAGCGCCGCTGCCCCTCGGCGTAGATGGTGTCGAAGGCGAGGCTCGACTTGCCGCTGCCGCTCAGGCCGGTGATGACGACGAGGGCGTCCCGCGGAATCTCCAGGTCGATGTTCTTCAGGTTGTGCTGGCGCGCTCCGCGGATCACCAGCTTCGACTGCGCCGCCATCCCGCCTTCGGCCTCCCCTGCGCCGGGCTCGCCGGGGCCCCCGTCGCGACCGGGAGGGAAGAAGGCCGGGCCCGCCGGGGCCCGGCTACCCGACAGCCTAGGCTGCTGAACTTATGATATCATCGCCCGCGTTTTCGCCCTGTGCATCGACTACCCCGGCAGGCCCACGTAGAGCTCGCCGTTCTCCTCCTTCACGGGGTAGACGCGCGCCTTGTACATCGGCTGGTTGGTCGAGTGGCCGTCCGCCAGGTCGTAGCGGTAGCGGTGCCAGGGGCACTGGATCTCGTGCTCGCCCACCACCTTGGCCTCCTCCAGCGGGCCGCCCGCGTGCGGGCAGGTGCTGGTGACGGCGTAGAAGCCGGAGGGCAGGTGGAAGAGGACGATCTCGTAACCGTGGACGGTCAGCTTCCTGCGGTCGTTCTCGGGGTACTCCTCGGGCTTGCCGATCGACTCCCAGCGTTCCATGCCACATCCGCCTCCTCGTCGACTGCGTCGTCCTCGCCGCGTTCCGTGCCGGAGTCGCTTCCGCGCGCCGTCCCGCGCCCGCCGCGCGCCAGGAAGGGGGCCTGCTACCGGCGACCCTCCCGCGTGACGGCCTCGTACACGCGTTCGTAGCCTTCCACCATCCGCTCGACGGTAAAGAAGCTCTCGACCCGCCGCCGGCAGGCCGCCCGGTCGAGGAGCTCGATCCCCGCCAGGGCGCGGACCGCCGCCGCGATCACTTCCTCGTCCTCCCCGTCCGTCACCAGCCGGCCGGTCACCCGGTCGGCCACCACCTCCGGGATGGCGCCGACCGCCGTCCCCACCACCGGCACGCCGCAGGCCATCGCCTCGACCATGGCCAGGCCGAAGGGTTCCGGCACGCGGTTCAGCTGCAGGAGGGCGAGCGCTCCCCCCAGGAAGCGCGCCCTCTCCGCCCCCCTCACCTCCCCCACGTACTCCACGCGCCCGCGCAGGCGCGGCCGGATCGCCTCCTCGAAGAAGGCGCGCTCCTCCGGCGGCACGGGCCCGGCCAGGCGGAGCGGCAGACCCGCCCGTTCCGCCACCGCCACCGCCCGGTCGGCGCCCTTCTTGGGCGAGAGCCGCCCGTAGAAGGCGAGGTAGCGCCCGGGCGAGGGCGCGAAGGGGAAGTCCCCCAGCCGGATCCCGTTGGGCACGGTGGCCACGTAGCGGAGCTCCGGCAGCGCCTCCCGCTCCGCCCGGCTGATCGCCACGTAGGGAAGGTCGGCGAACCTGCGGTAGATCACCCGCGTCGCCGGCTCCAGGAAGGCCGAGCCGTGGAGCGTGGTCACCACCGGCACGTCCACCAGCGGCGTGAAGACCAGCGGGTGGCAGTTGAGGTGGTTGTGGAGCAGGTCGAAGCGGCCGCGCCGCGCCTCGGCGAAGGCGTGGGCGACGTGCAGCAGCTCCAGCTCGCGGGCCGGCAGCTCCGGGTGCGCGCCCAGGTGCTCGGGTACCACGGCCTCCAGGCGGCCCGCCGGCCGGCTGTCGCCGCTGGCGAAGACGGTCACCTCGTGGCCCCGGGCGACCAGCCCCTCGGCGAGGCCGGCCACCACCTGCTCCCAGGGACCGTACCCGTCGGGCGGCACGCGCCAGGTGACGGGCGCCAGAAGGGCGACGCGCAGAGGAGATCGCCCCCTTCGTATCCAAGATTCTGTCTACCCATCCGCCCCGGGCTTCGCAACGGGCCGGGGCTTGGACGAGGCCGGGCTTCGCACCGGGCCGGGAGGAGGGAGCGCCCGTGAGCCTACCGGTCGACATGCAGGTCGACGAGGCCTTCCTGGAGCGCCTGGCAGCCTGGCAGGCGTCGCTCGCCCCGCGGCCGCTGGCCGAGGTGGTGGCCGAGGCGGGCGGAGCGGACCGCCTGGCCATCCTCGTCGTCGACATGATCCGCGGCTTCGCCAGCGAGGGCCCGCTCGCCTCGCCCCGCGTGGCGGCGCTCTCGGCGCCGATCGCCCGCCTGCTGGAGCTGGCGCACGCCGCCGGGGTCCGCGCCATCTACCAGTTCTGCGACCACCACGACCCGCAGGCGCGCGAGTTCGCCGCCTACCCCGCGCACTGCGTGCGGGGGAGCAGCGAGACGGAGCTGGTGCCGGAGCTGGCCGCTCTTCCTTTCGCCGGGAGCTACCAGGTGGTGGCGAAGAACTGCCTGAGCTCCGTCTGGGCCGGGGACTGGTTCCCGGCGGCGGCTCGACGCTTCCGCCGCTTCGTGGTGGTCGGCGACTGCACGGATCTCTGCGTCTACCACACGGTCATGCCGGTCAAGCTCTACCGCGACCAGCACCAGCTCGACTACGAGGTGCTGGTCCCCGCCCGCCTGGTCGACACCTACGACGCGCCCGACCACCCCGGCGACCTCTTCCACCGGCTCTTCCTCTACCACATGGCGATGAACGGCGTGACGGTGGTGGAGGACCTGACCGGCTGAGCCGCGCGCCGGGCCGCCGCCGGCCTAGTCCTAAGGAAGCGCCACCGGTCCCGGCGGTTCCTCGGCGCGGTAGCTGCCCAGCAGCCGGTACCAGGTGGTGAGACCGGCCAGCTCGGCGAGGGCGCCCGCCAGCGGCTCCTCGGCCGCGTAGCCGTCGGCGTCGACGAAGAAGAGCGCCTCCCACGGGCGGCGCCGGTTGGGCCGCGACTCCAGCTTGGAGAGGTTGACCTCCCGCCGGGCGAAGGCGCCCAGCGCCCGCCAGAGCGCGCCCGGCGCGTGCTCGGTGGCCATCACCAGCGTCGTCTTCCAGCGCGACCCCGGCGGCCGGCCGGGGCCGCCTTCCTCGGGCCCGCCGGGGAGGCGGGCCGCTCCGGCCGGCGCGATCACCCAGAAGCGGGTGGCGTTGTCCGGCCGGTCCTCCAGGTTCTCCAGCAGGATCTCGAGGCGGTAGAGCGCCGCCGCCCGCCGCGAAGCCAGGACGGCCGTCTCGGCCAGCTCCGCCGGCAGCGGGCCGCCACCCGCGCCCGCGCCGGCCTGGTCCGCCCGGGCCCGCAGCTCGCGGGCCGCGCCGGCCGTATCCCTGGCCGCCACCGGCTCCCAGCCGCGGCGGCGGAGACTCTCCGCGCACTGCGCCAGCGCCTGGGGATGGCTGACCACCCGCCGGACCGCCTCCAGGCGGACGCCGGGAAGCGCCATCAAATGGTGGTGGACCGCCTGGTAGACCTCGCCGACGATCGCCACCTCGAACTCCAGGAAGCCGTCGAGCGTCTCCCCGATGGTGCCGGCGTAAGCGTTCTCCACCGGCACCAGGCCGCAGTCGGCCCCTCCCCCGGCGACCGCCGCGAAGACGTCGCGGATGGCCGGCAGACCCGCCGTCTCCGCCCCGCTCCGCCAGGCGAGCGCCGCCGCCTCGCTGTTCGCCCCCGGCTCCCCCTGATAGGCGATGCGGAGGCTCCCGCCTCCCTCTCCTCGCCCGGCCTGTGCGCCGGCTGGGTCCACCATCGCCACCAGCTCCTCCAGCCTCGCGATGCGCGCCACGTCCTCCGCGACCGGCACGCCCCGCCCGCCCCCGCCGTCCCCCGGGAGGAAGCGGACGAAGGCGCAACCCGCCTGCCGGGCCGCCCGCTGGTCGACCTCCGAGTCGCCGACGAAGAGCGCCTCCGCCGGCGCCACCCCCAGCCGGGCGCAGAGCGCCAGCAACCCGTCGGGGTGGGGCTTCATCGCCGGCACGTCCTCGCGCCCGGCGACCGCGTCGAAGAAGCGGTCCAGGCCCGCCTCCCCGAGGACGCGCCCGACGGGGCCGCGGGCGTTGTTGGTCAGGACCGCCAGGCGCAGGCCCCGGCGGCGAAGCGCGTGCAGCGTCGCCTCCAGCCCGGGGCTCCAGCGGAGGCGGCGCAGCCCCTCGGCCTCGGCCTCCTCCACCATCGCCAGCAGCTCCGCGGCCAGCCGCGGCCGGCCGCCCGCCCGCTCGACCAGAAGCGGGAGCGGCGTGCCCGCCGCCTCTTCCGGCGTCCCCTGCCAGAGTCCCTCCGCCCCCAGGCGCTCGGCCACCCGCCGCTTGACGGCGGGGAAGTCGATGCCCGTCAGGGCGAGGGTGTCGTCGAAGTCGAAGACGACCAGCCGGACGGGCCCGCCCGCGCACGGGCGGGGGGCCGGCTCCGCCTGCGGGCCGCCCGCCGCCTCCGCCGCCGGCTCCGTCGAGGCCACGTCGCGCCGCGTCCTCCCCTCAGGCGCCGACGCGCTCGCTCTCGAGCGCCGCCAGCTCCTTCAGGCAGTTCTCGCAGACCGTCTTCCTCCGGAAGGTGGTCAGGTTTTCGTGCGACCCGCAGAAGACGCAGGAGACCTGGTACTTGCGGAGCACGATGGCGTCGTCCCGCAGGAAGATCTCCAGCGGGTCGTGCAGCTGGATGTCCAGCGTGCGCCGGAGCTCGATCGGCAGCACGATGCGCCCCAGCTCGTCGATCTTGCGAACGATGCCCGTCGCCTTCATGCCTCTCGCCCCCATGCCGCACCGGGACCGCGCCGGACGGCAGCGCCGATCTCCCAGACGCAGCCAGGATTGTCGCCCCTTCACCAGCAGCTTAGAGCACCCCGCCAATTGGCGCAAAGTGGCAATCGGCCGCCGTACGCGAAAGAACTTGCCACCCGCGGGGAAGGAAGCCGCTTCGGCGCGGTCCGGTTCACCCGGGCGGGCGAGCGGGGAGCCCGGGGAGCCGCCGCCCGAGCGATTGCCAGCGCCGGAGCGCCGGCCGATAATCAGATGAAGCGCCAAGCCGGGCGCAGGCCGCGCCCGGGAGCTCGCGGGGGCTTCCGGCGACGGGCTGCGCGGGGGAAGGATGGAGCAATGGGCAGGATCGGGCCGATGGAGATCGTCATCATCCTGATCATCGCCTTGGTGGTCTTCGGACCCTCGCGGCTGCCGGAGCTGGGGCGGGCCGTCGGGCGAAGCCTGCGCGAGTTCCGCAACGCGACCCAGGGGTTGAGCCAGGAGATCAGCCAGAGCGTGGAGGCGGCCAGCCAGCCCGTGCAGGAAGCGAAGCCGGCCGCGCGGCCGGCGGCCGGCGGCGAAGGCGCACCGGAGAAGCCTTCCTCCGGCGAGTAGCCGGCGCCGGTCTGAACCGGAAGAGACGGGCGGGGCGGCTCGCAAGGCCGCCCTTTCGCGTGCGGGAGGAGCGGCCCCTCCTCCCGCGCCGCCTGCGGGATCACCGGCCGGCGTGACGGCCCGGCCGCTCGCGCCGCCCCCGCTCCAGCGCCTCGCGCCCGAGCTCCATCTCCCTCTCGATCCGCTCCGGCTTGTACTCGTAGGCGAAGAGCAGCCCGTCGGCGTACCGCCCCGCCACCTCGACGGCGTGGGCCAGCCGCCCCTCCTCCACGTGGAGCGCGTAGAGCTCGATCAGCAGCGGCGCCTCCACGGCCTCCAGGAAGTCCCAGGCCAGGGTTTCGAGCCAGTAGGTGGTCGTGTAGGCGAGGTCGTAGAGCGGCACCACGAAGGCGTCCACCAGCGGCGCCACGGCCGCCAGGTCGACGCCGAAACGCTCGAACTGGTGGCTCGGCAGCGGATCGGGATAGAGGGTGAAGGTGAGGAGGGGGCGCGGACCGGGGGCCGCCCTCTCGATCCGCTCGACGGCGCGGCGCGTGAAGTCCGTCAGGACCCCGGCCCGCCACTCGAGCCAGCCCAGCTCCGGCCGGGCCGCGCGCGCCCGCGCGTACTCGGCCTCGCAGTGGTCGCAGCGGCAGAAGCCCTCGCGCGCGTAGTCGACGTCGTCGAGGCGGACGCCGGGGACGCCCGCCCGCGCCGCTTCCTCGAAGCGGTCGAGGAGCCGCCGCTGGACTTCCGGCCGCGAGGGGCAGAGGCTGTCCCAGTCGAAGAAGCTGGCCTCCCGCGTGGCACGTAGCCCCTCGGCGTTCACCTGCACCCACTCCGGGTGCTCCGCCGCCAGCCTGTTGTCGCCGAAGCAGGAGATCATCGCGTGCGCGCCCGCCAGAGGCGGCTGCTCGAGCCCGCTGACGTCCTTCACCTCCAGGAAGGAGCCGGGGTAGCGCTCGGCCAGCCGCCGGTCGCGGGTGACCAGCGCCACCTCCGGCAGCGGGGCGCGCGCCCCCTCCCCGCTCACCGCGCCGTCACCCGCCACTTGCGCAGCGCCTCGGCCAGCCGCTCCGCCACCACCTGGAGGATCCGCTCGCCCTTCTCGCGCGTCGCCAGCGTGGCGTCGCCCGACTGGGCCCAGCGGTACTCCTCCAGCGCGCCGCCGGCGCGGTAGACGCGGACGCCCAGCGGCTGCTCGGGCCAGTGGACGTGGGCGCGGCTCATGTCGACGCGCCGCTCGTCGATGGCCAGGAGGACCGAGGTCTCGTCCTCGCCGGCGTGCCCCTGCCCCTGGCAGATGGAGCGGATCTCCGGCGCGAAGTCGAGCCACCAGGACCAGACGGCCACCTCGGCGCCGTGCTCGGCGATCGCCTCCGCGGCCCCGCGCAGGGCGCCGATGTTGCCGCCGTGGCCGTTGAAGACGGCCAGGCGGCGGATGCCGCTCTCGGCGATGGAGATGCCCACCGCGGCCACGTAGGCGCGGAAGACGTCGTCCGGCACGTTGACCGTCCCCGGGTAGACCGCCAGCTCCCAGGAGTGCCCGTAGGGGATGGGCGGGTAGACGATCACGCCTCCCTCCAGCAGCTCCGCCACCCGCTCGGCCAGGCGGACCGGCGCCAGGATGTCGGCGCCCAGGGGCAGATGCTCGCCGTGGGCCTCCAGCGAGCCGACCGGCAGGATGGCGAGGTCCGTCGAGCGGACCGCCTCGCGGAAAGCCGCCATCGTCGTCCAGAGCGCTTCCACGCCCGTCGCCTCCCTCTCTCACGCTTCCTCGTCGCCCGCCGGCGTCGCCGCGCCCGCCTCGGGCCCGCGGCGGAGGAGGACGCCGGCCGCGCCCAGCAGCGTCTCCACGTCCGCCCGGTCGTCGGCGTAGGGGCGGCGGTAGACCACCTCGCGCACGCCGGCGTTGACCAGCGCCTTGGCGCACTCCAGGCAGGGGGTGTGCGTGCAGTAGAGCGTCGCCCCGTCGGCGGCGACGCCGAAGCGCGCGCACTGGAGGAGCGCGTTGAGCTCGGCGTGGACGGCGCGCGTGCAGTGCTCGCCGTAGAGCGAGCAGCCCGCCTCCGTGCAGTGGGGGAGCCCGCGCGGCGCGCCGTTGTAGCCGGTCGCCAGGATGCGCCGCTCGCGCACCAGCACCGCGCCCACGTGCTGGCGCGGGCAGGTGGCCCGCTCCGCCACCAGCTCCGCCACCCGCAGGAAGTACTCGTCCCAGTCCGGCCTCAGCCCGTCCGCCCCCCCTTCACCCGGATACGGCGCCCGCCCTCCATCCCCTGGTCCGCCCGGCCCGCCGCCGGGCGGGTGGGCCGGACCGCGCCCGCCCCCGGGCAGGAAGCGCCGGTGCGCCTCCGAAGGCTATGGTGACGGGACGGGGAGTGAGGAAGCTTGACGCTCTCTTGGACGCCTCGGCGACGGAACGACCGCCTCCCTTCACGAGACCGGGTGACGCAGCTCCTGCTCGCCTCCTTCCTGGTCCTGGCCCTTCTCTCCACCCCCTGGGCCGGGCCGGAGGCGCGCGCCCAGGCGGCGCTGCCCGCCCCCTCGGCCGGGGCGGCGGCGCAACTGGCGCTCGCCCGCATCAACGGCTACCGGGCGCTGGAGGGCCTGGCTCCGCTCCAGCTCTCGGACTCTCTGGGGCGCGCCGCCCAGGCGCACGCCGACTACTTCCTGACGAACGTGGGACGCTTCCAGGGCATCAGCCTGGCCGTCCACGAGGAGAATCCCTCCTGGCCCGGCTTCACCGGCGTCGAGCCCTGGGACCGGGCGGCGGCGCAGGGCTATCCCTCGCAGGCGGTCATCGGCGAGGACATGGCTTTCGGCAGCGGCCTCCTGGCCGGCGTCGACGGGCTGATGGCGACGGTCTACCATCGCCTTCTCCTCCTCGACCCCTACGCCGCCGACCTCGGCGTCGGCCTGGCCGGCGCGCAGGGGCAGGCGGACGTGCTGCCCGTCCTCGACCTGGAGACGGGACGGCGCGGCAGCTGGCCGCGCCTCGACCCGGCGACCGCCGTCCTCTACCCCGCCGACGGCCAGGGCGACGTCCCCGTCGCCTTCACGGGCGAGATCCCCGACCCGCTGGCACCCTTCGGCGCCCGGGCGCCGGCGGGCTACCCGATCACGGTCCAGTTCCCCAGCCTCCTCCTCTCGAGCCTGGATCTGCAGAGCGCGTCGCTGGTCGACCGGAGCACGGGCGGCGACGTCCCCTTCTGGGCGCTGACGCCGCAGAGCGCCGCCCAGGCCGGCCAGGCGGACGAGCTGGGCCTCGCCGTCGCCCTCCTGCCCAGGGCGCCGCTGGCCGCCGGCCACCGCTACGAGGTCTCGGTCGACGTCCTCCTCCGCGACGTGTCGGGCGTGGAGCACCGTTTCCAGCGCACCTGGAGCTTCACCACCCAGGCTCCCGCCTACCCGCCGCTGCAGCGGCTCGACGCGCGCTGGGCGCTGGACCAGCAGGGGCGGATCAGCCTCGTCCAGCTCTCGCTCCCCGCCGGCGTGCCCGGGAGCGCGGTGCGGGCCTTCCTGGCGGGGCTGCCGGTGGTGCAGGTGCAGGCGACGGCCTCCACCTTCGACTTCGAGGCGCCGGCCGGGGTGGGCGCGGGTCCGGCCGACCTGCTGGTCGAGCTGCAGGACGGGCAGGGGCTGAGCTGGCCGGACTTCCTGCGCGCGGGCGAGCGGGTGGCGCCGGCCCCGGGCGCGCCGCCCGCCACCGTGGCGCTGGACGTCGACGGCGCCGCGGCCGGGCAGGCCCAGCGGCTGGCGGGCGGGGTGGTGCGGCTTCCGCTGGACGCGGTGGCGGCCTTCGCCGGCTGGCGGCTCCAGCGGCTGCCCGGGAGCGGCGAGTGGTGGATCCGGCCGGGCGGGACGGGAGGCGGCTACGTCGCGCAGGAGGGCCGGGGCTTCCTCTGGCCCGTCGACCGGCCGGTCGCGCCCGAGCCGCTGCCGGCGCCGCTTCTCGCCGCCGGCGGTACGGTCTGGCTCCCCCTGCAGCCGGGGAGCGAGCTGGCCGGCAGGCTCCTGGGCGAGTCGGCGCGCCTGGTGGTGCGCGGCGACGGAAGCGTGGCGCTGGACCACTTCCTCTACGACATCTCCGGAAACTGGGCGGCCCCGGTCATCCGCCAGCTGGCCGGCCAGGGCGTCGTCACCGGCTACCCCGACGGCTCCTTCCAGCCGCAGCGCCCGCTCAGCCGGGGCGAGGCGCTGGCGCTGGTCGTCCGCGCGCTGGGCCTGAAGCCGGCGCCGCTGCCGGGCGCCTCCGCCTCCGGCGACTCCTGGGTGGCGGCCGGCGGGCTCCTGGGGGCGGCCGTGGCCGGCGGCCTGCTGACGCCCCAGGAGGCCGCCTCCTTCCAGCCGGCGGCGCCCGTCGAGCGGGTCGAGCTGGCCGTCTGGCTGGCGCGCGCGAAGGCGCTCCAGCGCTGGCAGGGGAGCGACGCGAGCCGGCTGCCCTACGGCGACCTGGCCGGTCTCAGCGCCGCCGAGCGGCAGGCGGTGGCCGTCGTCCGCGCCGCCGGGGTGATGGTGGGGGAGCCGGGCGGCCCGGCGCCGCGCTTCGCGCCCGGCCGGCCGCTCAGCCGCGCGGAGGGTGCCGTGGTGGCGGCGCGCCTCCTCGACCTCGTCAGCCGCTGAGGCGGGCCCGGCCGCCGCCGGCCAGGCCGGCGGCCACCCGTCGGGCCGCCTCCAGCCCGGAGGCGATGCAGTCGGGCACGCCGATGCCGCGGTAGCTGGCGCCGGCCAGCGCCAGGCCCGGCCGCTCCTCGAGCCGTCGCTCGATGGCGGCCACGCGCTCCAGGTGGCCGACGGTGTAGGCGGGGAGCCCCTCCCGCCAGGCGGCGGCGCGGGCCAGCAGCGGCTGGCCGCGCAGGCCCAGCATCGCCTCCAGCTCGGCGCGCGCCGTCGCCACCAGCTCGGCCTCGGGGCGGAGCGCCTGCGACGGGTCGGCCGAACCGCCCAGGAAGACGCGCAGGAGGACCGTCCCGGCCGGGGCGCGGCCGCGGAACTTGTTGGAGGCGTAAGTGACGCCGCTGATGCGGCGCCGCTCCACCGCCGGGACGACGAAGCCGCTGCCGCGGGGCGGTTCGGGGAAGGCTTCCTCGCGGTAGGCGAGGTTGACGACGGCGACGGGGGTGCTCCCGATCTGCCCGGCGAGCTCGGCCAGCCCGGGGTCGAGGCCGGCCAGGAGGCGCGCCACCGCGCCCGCCGGGGTGGCCACGACCACGCCCTCCGCCTCCAGCGTCTCGCCGCCGGCGAGGCGCAGCCGGTACCCGCGCCGGGCGCCCGCCAGCGGGGCCGCCTCCTCCACCGCCTCCACCTCGCTGCCCGGGCGGAGGTCGACGCCGACCTCCGCCAGCGCCTCCGCCAGCGTGGTGGCCAGCGTCCCCATGCCCTCGTCGAAGCTCATGAAGAAGGTGCGGCGCGGATCCGGGCCGCCGCCGCCGCCCGGGGCCGCCGTCGCCTGCACCCGCCGTCCCGCCTGCCGGTCGGCCTGCCGGCGCCGCGCCAGGGCGGCGCGGATCAGGCTTCCCTGCTCGCGCTCCATCTCCGCGTAGCGCGGGAAGGCGGCGCGCAGGCTCATGCGCTCCGGCGGCGCGCCGTGGATGCCGGCGATCAGCGGCTCCGCCAGCCGCTCCAGCACCTCGCGGCCGAGGCGACGGAGGACGAAGGACTCCAGGCTCTCGTCGTCGTCGCCCGACCGCGGCGGGATGACCAGGTCGGCCAGCGCCCGCAGCTTCCCCCTCCAGGAGAGGAGGCGCGTCGCCAGGAGCTCGCGCAGGTCGGCGGGAACCATCAGGTCGAGGCCGGCGGGGACGGGCTCCAGCCGCCCGCGCGACCAGATGAAGGAGCCCGGGCCGGGCTCGGTGGGGATCATCCGCCCCTCGAGGCCCAGGCGGCGGGCCATCTCGACCACACCCGGCTTGTAGGTGACGAAGGAGTCGGGACCGTACTCGACGAGGAAGCCCTCCACCCGCTCGCTCCGCACCTTGCCGCCCAGGCGCCCGGCGCGCTCCAGGAGGACCACCTGGAGACCGAGCGCGCGCAGCTCCAGGGCGGCGGCGAGGCCGGCGACGCCGCCGCCCACCACCGCCGCCCGCGGGCGGCCGGCGCGCTCGCCTTCGCCCGGCTGCCCGCTCACGGCCGCGCCTCCCCTCCGGCCCCCGCGGCGGCGACGGCCACGTCGGCCAGGAGGCGGACGAGCAGCGGCGAGTCGTTGAGGCAGCGGACCCGGTGGAAGGCGAGGCCCAGCTCCTCGGCGCGGCGGCGATGCTCGACGTCGTTGTCGTAGAGCGTCTCCAGGTGGTCGGCGAGGAAGCCGATGGGATCGACGACCACGCGCCGGTGGCCCTGGGCGCGGAGCTCCTCCAGCACCCGGGTCACCTCCGGCTCGAGCCAGGGCTCCCGGCTGGCGCGCCCGCGGCTCTGGAAGCCCAGGCGCCAGTTGAGCGGGCCGAGCAGGCGGTTGAGGCCGCGGATCGTCGCCTCCAGCTGCTGCACGTAGGGGTCGCCGCCCTCGACCATGGAGAGGGGCAGGCTGTGGGCGCTGAAGACGACGGGGACGGCGGCGCGCTCGCCGGGCGGCACTTCCTCCAGCGTCGCGCGCAGCCGCTCGGCCAGCGCTCCCAGGTAGACGGGGTGCTCGTGCCAGGGCGGCACCCGCACCGGCTCCAGCGGCAGCCCCAGCTCCCGGACGGCCTCCAGCGCGGCGCGCTCGTACTCGTCGACGCTGACCGCCGAGCGGTAGGGTGTCAGGCTGACCAGGAGCAGGCGCTCGACGCCGCGCTCGGCCAGCCGGCGGAGGCCCGACTCGACGGAGGGCTCGGCGTAGGCCATGCCCACCTCCACCGGCCAGTCCAGGCCGCGGCGGCGGAGCTCCGCCTGCAGGAGGTCGCGCTGGCGGCGGGTGACGGCCGGCAGCGGCGAGCCGCCGAAGCGGCGGTAGCGCTCACTCACCTCGGCCTCCAGCGCGGGCGGCGGCTCGCGCCGCAGCAGCTTCCTCAGGAAGGCGGGCACCTCCTCCGGCCTCTCCGGCCCGCCGAAACCGAGCAGGATGACGCCCCAGCGCGCTTCCTCCGCCCCGCGCCCGCTCACTCCTCCGGACCTCCCCGCCGGCCCAGCCGGTGGACCGCCTCCACCAGCCAGGCCACGTGTTCGGGCGGCGTCGCCGGGTCGACGCCGTGCCCCAGGTTGAAGACGTGGCCCCGCGGCCCCGCCGCCTCGAGGATGGCGGCCACCCGCGCCTCGAGGAGGCTCCTGGGCGCCTCCGCCAGGAGGAGCGGGTCCAGGTTCCCCTGCACCGCCCGCCCCGGGCCCAGCCGTCCCCGCGCCCAGCCCAGGTCGAGGCGCCAGTCGAGGCCGATCACGTCGCCGCCCGCCTCGGCCACCAGCTCCAGCAGCCCGGCGGAGGGCATGGCGAAGTGGATGAGGGGGACGGGCTCCCCCTCGGGCGTGCGCAGCCCGGCGACCGCCTCGGCGATCCGCCGCGTCCAGGGCAGGACCGAACGGCGGTAGTCCTCCGGCGCCAGCGCCCCCGCCCAGGAGTCGAAGAGCTGGAGCGCCTGCGCGCCCGCCTCCACCTGCGCGGCCAGGTAGTCGACCGTCACCGCGGTCAGCCGCTCCATGAGCAGCGCCCAGAGGTCGGGCGCCCGCCAGAGGAGCGCCTTCGTCCGCCGGTGGTCGCGCGAGCCGCCGCCCTCCACCGCGTAGCTGGCCAGGGTGAAGGGCCCGCCGGCGAAGCCGATCAGCGGCACCGGCCCGCCCTCGGCCGCCGGCCGCGCGGCCAGCTCCGCGCGCACCGCCCGCGCCGCCTCCAGCACGTAGCCCAGCGCCTCGCGCGCCGGGGGCGTGCGCAGGCGCTCCACGTCGCGCCGCTCGCGCACCGGCTCCTCGATGATGGGGCCGCTTCCCGGTTCGTAGCGGAGCGCCAGCCCCATCGCCTCCAGCGGCAGCAGGATGTCCGCGAAGAGGACGGCGGCGTCCAGCGGGAAGCGCCGGAGCGGCTGGAGCGTCACCTCCGCCGCCAGCTCGGGCGTCTTGACCAGGGTGAGGAAGCCGTACTTCTCGTGGAGCTCCCGGTACTCGGGAAGATAGCGGCCCG
Source organism: Bacillota bacterium (assembly GCA_029960955.1). GTDB lineage: Bacteria > Bacillota > Sulfobacillia > JAIMAT01 > JAIMAT01 > JAIMAT01. The sequence continues at coordinate 36,380 of JASBVS010000054.1, read as the reverse complement.
CCTGGCGCATCAGCCAGACCGGCGTCGTCTCCACCGCCTCCCCGCGGCAGGCCCGGAGGAAGCGGGAACCGCTCGCGACCGACCCCTGCGTCACCGCTCACCTCCGCCCGGGGCCAAGCCCGCGCTCCATCCTACCACCGCCCGCAGGCGTCCGGTCCGGCGGCTCGGCGTATGATGGAGGCAACGTCCGAAGACGGGGTGCGCTGCACGATGGAGCTGGAACCGCTCTTCTGGCGCGTGCACGAACCGGGCTCCGGCGGCGCCCGCACGCCCCTCGTGCTCCTGCTGCACGGCTACGGGAGCAACGAGGAGGACCTGCTGGCGCTGGCGCCGGCCTGGCCCGGCTTTCGCGTCGTCTCCGCCCGCGGTCCCCTCGAGCTGGGACCGGGCGCCTACGCCTGGTTCGGCCTGCGGGGAGCGGCGCTGGAGGTCGATCCGGCCAGCTTCCTGCGCAGCCTGGAGCAGGCGGAGGCGCTGGTCGACGAGCTGCGCGCGCGCTACGGGCTCGACCGGCGCCGCCTCGTGGTCGGCGGCTTCAGCCAGGGCGCGATGCTGGCCGCGGCGCTTGCCTTCCGCCGCCCCGCCCAGGTGGGCGCGCTCCTGATGATGAGCGGCCGCCTGCCGCCGGAGGCGCTGGTCCGGCCGGCCGCGGCGGGCGACTCGCCCCGGCCCCTGGCGGGGCTGGAGGCGATGCTGACCCACGGCCGCGACGACCCGCTCATCCCGCCCGCCGACGCGGAGGCGGCGCGCGACCGGCTCCAGGCGCTGGGCGCGCACGTGACGCTCCGCCTCTACGCGATGGGCCACCAGCTGAACGAGCAGGCGGCGGAGGCGGTCAGCGCCTGGCTGCGGACGCTCCGGGAGATGGCCTGACCGTCGCCAGGATGGCGCGGGCGCAGGCCTCCGGCGCCTCCAGCATGACGAAGTGGCCCGCGCCCGGCACCAGTTCGAGCCGCGCGCCGGCGATCCGCCCGGCCAGGAAGCGCCCGTAGCGCGGCGGGGTGAGCGGATCCTCCTCCCCCTGGACGACCAGCGCGGGCAGGCGGATGGCGCCGAGCGCCTCGCGCCGGTCGAAGCGGTCGCAGGCGAGGAAGTCCGCCAGCACGACGCGCAGGAAGCCCTCCCCGGGCCCGCCTTCCTCCGCCCCCTCCGTCGCCTCCGCCCCCTCCGTCGCCGGGGCGCGCAGGAGCGGCGGCCACCGCCCTGCCTCCAGCTCCGCCAGGAAGTCGGGGTGGACGCGCAGCCGCGCCCCGGTGCCCACCAGGACGAGGCCGGCCAGCCGTTCCGGGAAGGCCAGCGCCGCCTCCTGGGCAACGGCGCCGCCCATGGAGTGGCCGGCCAGCCAGGGCGGCCCCAGCGCCGGCCAGGCGGCCGCCGCCGCCTCCAGCAGGCGGCCGAGCCAGGCCGCGTAGGCCGCGACGCTCACCTCGCCCGCCAGGGGGGCGCTGCCGCCGTGGCCGGGCAGGTCGGCCGCCACGGCCAGGAGGCCTCCCTCCCGCAGGTGCCGGAAGAGCGGCAGCCAGTGGCGCGCGCTTCCTCCCGCGCCGTGGAGCGCCAGGAGCCAGGGCCCGCCGGCGGCCGCGCCCGGCTCGAAGGTGGCCCAGAGGCGGGCCGGCCGGCCGTCGACCGCCAGCTCGAGCGGCCGCGCAGGCTCATCCATCCGTTCTCTCCCCCTCCCCGCCGTCATCCGGGATCAGGTGAAGGGCGCCCGCCGGCAGTTCGACCGGCAGCCGGCTCCCGCGGCGCAGGCCGGCCTCGGACAGCCGGCCCGCGGCCACGTCGGCCACCAGCGGCACGCCGGCGTCCAGGCGGACCCGGTCGAAGGCGCCCCAGGGCGTGACGCGCTCGACGCGGGCCCAGATCCTGTTCTCGGCCGGCGAGGCCGGCGACTCGCCCGCCTCTCCCAGCAGCCGCACCTTCTCCGGGCGGATGCCGACGGTCACCCGCATCCCGGGCCTCCAGACCTCTTCCGCGGCGGCCGTTCCCGGCCGCTCGTCCGGAGGCGCCACCGTCAGCACGCCCAGCGGAAGCCGCACCCGGAGCCGGCGCCCCTCCCCGGCCGGCGCCTCCACCCGGCCCGGCCACAGGTTCTCCATCCCCAGGAAGCGGGCGGCGAAGAGCGTCCTCGGCCGCGCGAAGATCGCCCCGCGCTCGCCTTCCTCCACCAGCCGGCCCCGGTCCAGGAGGGCGATCCGGTCGCCCAGCACCAGCGCCTCCAGGCGGTCGTGGGTGACGTAGAGGGCGGCCACGCCCAGCCGCTCCAGCACGGCGCGCAACTCCTCGCGCAGCGCCTCCCGCGCCGGCGCGTCCAGCGCCGAGAGCGGCTCGTCGAAGAGGAAGAGCTCCGGCTCCCGCACCAGCGCCCGCGCCAGCGCCACCCTCTGCCGCTCGCCGCCGCTCAGCGTCGCCGGGCGCCGGTCGGCCAGCGCCTCGATGCCGAGGAAGCGCAGCGCCTCCTCCGGCGTGAAGCGCGGCGGCCGGCCCCGCTCCGGCCGGTAGCGGAGCGGGAAGCGGACGTTCTCCAGCACGGTGCGGTGCGGGAAGAGCGCGTACTCCTGGACGACGTAGCCGACGCGGCGCCGCTCCGGCGGCTCCGCGGTCACGTCGCGCCCGCCCAGCAAGAGCCGCCCGCGCGCCGGCGCCTGGAAGCCGGCCACCGTCCGGAGCAGGAGCGTCTTGCCCGCGCCGCTCGGCCCCAGCACGGCCAGCACCTCGCCCGGCTGCACCCGCAGGTCGACGGGTCCCAGGCGGAAGCCCGGCACCTCGACCGCCAGCCCGCGGACCTCGAGGCCGCTCACGGCTGCGGTCCCGCCCGCCGCCCGATCAGGGCCCGCAGGAGGACGAAGGAGCCCAGCGTCACCAGCAGGAGCAGCAGCGCCGCGGCCGACGAGTCGGCCAGCCCCCCGCTCAGGAAGAGCTCGTAGATCTTGACCGGCGCCGTCTCCGGGTAGTAGGCGAGGACGATGACCGCGCCGAACTCGGCGATGGCCCGCGCGTACGTGAGCACCACCCCCGAGGCGATCCCGCGCCAGGCGAGCGGCAGCGTCACCTCCAGGAAGGCCGCCCCCGGCCCCGCACCCAGCGAGCGGGCGGCCATCTCCAGCTGCGGGTCGACCGCGGCCACCGCCTGCCGCGCCGCATTGACCATGTAGGGGATGCTGACGAAGAGCATGGCCACCACGATGCCCAGGAAGGTCCCCCAGAACTGGATCCCCGCCGCGGCCGCCAACCGCCCCACCGGCCCGCTCCTCCCGAAGGTGAAGAGGAGCGCGATGCCGGCCACGGTATGGGGTACCGCCAGCGGCAGGTCGACCAGCGCCTCGACCCATCGCTTCCCGGGGAAGGAGCGGCGGGCGAGCAGGTAGCCCAGCGGCGTGCCCAGGAAGGCGCCCAGCAAGGCGGTCGCCGCGGCCGCCTCGAGGCTGAGCGCCACGGCCGCGCGCACGTCCGCCATCCCCGCCACGGCCAGGAGGCGGGCCGGCTGCTGCCCGAGGACCAGCTCGAGCAGGGGAAGCGCGATGAAGAGGAGCAGAAGGCCGCCCAGCAGCCAGAAGAGCAGGAAGAGCGGCGACTTCCGCTCCATCCCGCCTCACCGGCCCGGCCAGGGTTCGACGTAGCCGCGCAGCTCCTCCGGCAGCTTCTGCACGTCGCTGGCCATCGGCTTCGCCGGCAGCCCGAAACCGTCTTTGGCCAGGACCTCGCGTCCCTTGTCCAGCAGGAAGGCGACCCACTGGCGCGCCACCTCGGGATGGGGCGCGTTGCTGGGAATCGTCACCGCGTAGACGATGGGCTTCCCGGTGAGCAGCCCGTTCTTGGTCTGCACCTTGGCCTGCGCGTACTCCGCGCTGAACTGCGCGTCGCTCAGGTTGACCTGGGCGGGCAGCTGGATGAATTTCAGGCCGTGCTGCTTGGCGTCCGACTCGTAGATGGCCAGGTAGTCGATCTGGCCCGCCTCCAGGGCGCTCAGGAGCTCGGTCTCCGTGTCGCGGATGTTGGCCTGCGGCGCGTTGGCCAGCACCTTCCGCGCCAGGTCGGGCTGCCCGTAGTACTTCGAGGCCAGCTGGAGCATCTGCAGGGTCTGGTACCCGGAGGGATCGGTGTCCGGGTTGGAACGCCCGATCTGGACGCCCGGCTCGGCCAGCACCTCGTACCAGTTGGAGGCGTCGATCCTGTCGGCGCCCTTGCTCTTGTCGGTGTAGACGAAGGTGATGGCGTTGGTGGCGAAGCCGACGTACCAGTCGGCGAAGCCCTTGGAGCCCTGCTTGGCGAACATGAGGTTGGGGATGACGCTGTAGTCGGCCACCGCCACGATGTCGGCGGGCTGGCCGAGCTCGGTCACCTGCTTGACTTCCTTGACGCTGCCGCCGAACTGCGCCTGGATCTTGACGCCGGGGTGGCTCGCCTCGAAGGCCTGGTCGATCTCCTGGAAGGGACGGACCAGCGTGCCCGCCGCGTAGATCGAGAGGGTGATGGTGCCCCCGCCCCCCGCCGTGCCCGAGGGCGTGGCCCCACCGCCACCGGCGGCCGCCGACCTGGAGGCGGGCGCCGAGCCGCCGCAGCCGGCCAGAAGGAAGAGGGCCGCCGTCAGGATCGTCGCCAGGACCGCCTTGCGTCGCATGACCGGTCTCCTTTCTCGCCTGCGGATTCGGGGAGGGGCCTGCAGCGACCCTCAGCCGCCGGCGATGGGCGGGAAGATGGAGAGGGCGTCGCCGGCCTCGAGCACGGTCTCGAGACCCCCCTGCCAGCGGAGTTCGCGGCCGTTCCGAAAGATCTGGACGAAGGGCCGGACCTCGCCGCGCTCGTCGAGGATCTCCCCGCGCAACGCCGGGCGGCCCTCGAAGAGCCGTTCCAGGGCGAGGCGGACGGTCGCCTGCGGCGGCACCTCGAGCGTCTCCGACGACGTGCCCGCGACCTGTCGCAGGTTGGCGTAGAGGCGGACTGCGATCTTCACGGCGATCACCCCCCGCCGGAGAGCCGACGCGGCCCGGAGCCCGGCGGAACCGAGTCTACCACGGTCGCCCGGAGCCGGCGGCGCCCGGGCCCGGGGTCCGCGCGCCCGCCTCGCCTGTCGTCCGGCGGAATCCGCTCCTCCCCGGTGCGTCCACGAGATAGCAGGAGATGCGTCTTTCGTCTACCGATCAAAACAGACGGCTGTTGCAACTATCGGAACCCGGTATTCCTGGAGGACTTGCTGTCTCATTCGACTCGGCTCGGGCTTCCTCCCCCCGTCCTTCCGGTTGGACCCGTCACCCGCGGGGCCCTTGCCCTCGAGGTCCCCCGCCGGTCGTTGCGCAGATCCTCCCATGGGGTCAAGGACGGATGACCCTGGAGGCTGACCATATCCCCTCATTGGGTGATAGCCCGATGACTCCGAGAAAGGCCAATTTATCCATAAGGCCGTGACCCTACCCGATCTCTCGAAGTCGCCGGGGAGGTGGAGCAGGGTAGGGCGGATCGGCCTGCCTGACCCTTCGAAGGCGGGATGGGGGAGTGAAGAGGCGTTGGGAACCAGCTTGCGCATCACACGCCGGCGCTTTCTCGGGGGAGCCGTGGCCACCGGTGCGGCCGTCGCCGTGCTGGGCCCGCTGGGCTTCGACCTCGAGCCCGCGAGGGCGGAGGCGCGTAGCCTCCACGTCAGGTGGCAGCAGGAACTGACCAGCGTCTGCAACTTCTGCGCGGTCGGCTGCGGTCTGGTCGTGCACTCGGAGAACGGCGACGTGGTCGAGGTCGAGGGGAACCCGGACAGCCCCATGAACGCGGGCTCCCTCTGCGCCAAGGGCTCGGCCATCCTCCAGGAGCACACCTCGCCGCAGCGCCTGACGAAGGTGCTCTACCGGGCGCCCTACGACGACAAGTGGCAGGAGAAGGACTGGGGCTGGGCGCTGGACCGGATCGCCCAGCGCATCAAGCAGGTGCGCGACGAGACCTGGGAGACGACCAACGCGGCGGGTGTCCCGGTCAACCGGACGCAGGCCATCGCAGCCTTCGGCAGCGCCGTCCTGAACAACGAGGAGTGCTATCTCCTGACGAAGTTCGACAGGGGGCTGGGCCTGGTCTACATGGATCACCAGGCCCGCATATGACACTCCTCCACTGTTGCCGGTCTTGGCAACACGTTCGGCCGGGGTGCGATGACCAACCATCCCCGGGACTTCGAGAACACCGACGTCGCCCTGATCATCGGCTCCAACCTGGCGGAGAACCACCCGCTGGCCTTCCGCTGGCTGGAGAAGGCGCGCGAGGAGCGCGGCGCCAAGGTGATCGTCGTCGACCCGCGCTTCACGCGCACCGCCGCACGGGCCGACCTGTACGCTCCGATCCGCCCGGGCACCGACATCGCTTTCATTGGCGGCCTGATCAACCTCGCGCTCAGCACCGGGCGGTACCATGAGGAGTACGTCCGCACCTACACGAACGCCAGCTTCCTGGTGAAGGAAGGCTTCGACTTCCAGGACGGCTACTTCACCGGCTACGACGCGACCAAGCGCGCTTACGACAAGTCGAGCTGGGCGTACGAGACCGACGCCGACGGCAAGCCGGTGCGCGACATGACGCTCGCCCACCCGCGCTCGGTCTTCCAGCTGATGAAGAAGCACTACGCGCGCTACGACGTGGAGACCGTCGTCTCGGTGACCGGCGTGCCGAAGGAGCGCTACCTGGAGATCGCGGACGCCTTCCTGGCGTCGGCGGCGCCGGAGAAGACCGGTTCGCTGATGTACGCCATGGGTGGCACCCAGCACACCGTCGGCTCGGAGAACGTCCGCGCCTACGCCATCCTGCAGCTGCTCCTGGGCAACATCGGGCGGCCGGGCGGCGGCGTCAACGCCATGCGCGGCCACGCGAACGTGCAGGGGTCGACCGACCTGGCGCTCCTCTGGGACAACCTGCCCGGCTACCTGGCGGTCCCCAAGGAGGACATCCATCCCGACCTGGCCACCTACCTGGCGAAGGAGACGCCCAAGGCGGGCTACTGGACCAACAAGCCGAAGTTCGTCGTCAGCCTGCTCAAGGCTTTCTTCGACGCCAACGCCACCAGGGAGAACGACTTCGGCTACGACTGGCTGCCCAAGGCGCCCGCCGGCGTCAACTGCTCGCACCTGGCCATCTTCGAGCGGATGAGCAAGGGCCTGATCCGGGGCATGATCTCCTTCGCCCAGAACGTGGTCATCGACGGCGCCCACTCCGGTTTCGAGGCGAAGGCCATGGAGAAGCTGGAGTGGCTGGTGGCGACCGACCTCTTCGAGACCGAGACCGCCGCCTTCTGGAAGCGGCCCGGCGCCGACCCCAAGCAGATCAAGACGGAGGTCTTCCTCCTGCCGGCCGCCTCCTTCCTGGAGAAGTCGGGCTCGGTCACCAACACCGGCCGCGTCCTGCAGTGGCGGCACCAGGCCTCCAAGCCGCTGGGCGAGGCCCGCTCGGACGCCTGGATCGCCAGCCAGATCATGCTGCGGCTGAAGAGGCTGTACGCCGGCGACTCCTCGCCCGCTGCGGTGCCGATCAACAACCTCTACTGGCCCTACGGCGAGGAGCCCGATCCGGAGCAGGTGGCCAGGGAGATCAACGGCTACGACGTGGCCAGCCGGAAGCTGCTGCCCAGCTTCGCCAAGCTGGCCGACGACGGCAGCACCGCCAGCGGCTGCTGGGTCTACACCGGCTTCTTCCAGGAAGAGCTGGGGAACCTGGCCGACAGCCGGAAGACCGACGACCCCTCGGGCCTGGGCTACTACCCCGGCTGGGGCTACGCCTGGCCGCTCAACCGGCGGATCCTCTACAACCGCGCCGGCGCCGATCCCCAGGGCGCTCCCTGGGCGGCCGACAAGAAGACCATCTGGTGGGACGCCGCCCAGAAGAAGTGGGTCGGCTACGACGTGCCCGACTTCGTGCCGACCAAGGCGCCCGGCGATCCGGGCGGCACCGACCCCTTCATCATGAACGCCGAGGGGGTCGGCCGCATCTTCTCCAACACCATGGCGGAGGGACCGTTCCCCGAGCACTACGAGCCCATGGAGTGCCCGGTGAACAACATCTTCAGCGAGGTCAACCTCAACCCGGCCGTCCACCTCTTCGACCCGGTGGAGCACCCGGTGGGCAGCTTCGACAAGTACCCGGTGATCTGCTCCACCTGGCGCGTCACCGAACACATGGGCGCCTACACGCGCCACATACCCTGGCTGGCCGAGCTGGTGCCGGTGCTCTGGGCGGAGATCAGCCCCAGCCTGGCCAAGGCGCGCGGCCTGAAGACGGGCGACAAGGTGAAGATCCGCTCCGCCCGCGACGAGGTGGAGGCGTACGCGCTGGTGACGCCGCGGGTGCGGCCGCTGCGCGTCCTCGGCAAGCAGGTCGAGCAGGTCGGGCTCAACTGGCACTTCGGCTACACGGGGTACGTGACCGGCGACATCGCCAACCGGCTCAGCCCTTACGTGGGCGACGCCAACACCTGGATCCCGGAGTACAAGGCCTTCCTGGTCGATGTCGAGGGGGTGAAGTGAGATGGCCGAGGTGAGCATCCTCGTCGACATCACCAAGTGCATCGGCTGCAAGTCGTGCGAAGTGGCCTGCAAGCAGTGGTGGCAGCTGCCCGCCGAGATCGCTTCCTGGACCGGCAGCTACCAGTCGCACAGCGATCTCTCCTACAACCGCTGGACGATGGTGCTCTTCCGCGAGAAGGAGACGGCCGACGGCGGCGTCGACTGGATCTTCCGCAAGGAACAGTGCATGCACTGCCAGAAGCCGGCCTGCGTCGCCGTCTGCCCGACCCAGGCCCTCGCCCGCCGTCCCGACGGCATCGTCGACTACGATCCGGCCAAGTGCATCGGCTGCCAGTACTGCGTCGAGTTCTGCCCCTTCGACGTCCCGAGGTACGACGCGGCGGCCAACAAGATCTCCAAGTGCAACATGTGCGCCGACCGCGTCGACGCCGGCATGGAGCCGGCCTGCGTCAAGGCCTGCCCCACCGACGCGCTCACCTTCGGCCCGCGGGAGAAGCTCCTGGCGGGCGCCGAGGCGCGCGTCGCCGAGCTGAAGGAGGCGGGCGTCGCGGCCCAGGTCTACAACCCCGAGGCGGTCGGCGGCACGCACTACGTGTACGTGCTGCCGCAGGGGCAGCCCTCGGAGTTCGGTTTCCCCGAGAACCTGCGCTACCCGTCGACCATCGGTCTCTGGAAGTCGGGACTGCAGCCGGTGGGCGAAGGGGTGGCGGCGCTCTCGCTGGTGGTCACCCTGGCGGCGGCTGCTTCGGCGGCCTTCTTCAACCGGAACCGTCCCGACGGAGGCGAGCACCATGAGTAGCCCGGTACGCAACGGGCGCATCCGGATGTTCAACCTGGCGGAACGCCTGACGCACGGGGCGGCGGCGCTCTCGTTCGTGGTGCTGCTCCTCTCCAGCGCCAGCATGATGTGGTCGTGGGCGCGCTGGCTGATGCCGGTCTTCGGCGGCCCGCGCTGGGTGGCCCTGGTCCACGTCTGGGCGGGCTACCTCTTCACCCTGGCCCTGGTGGTGGCGCTGCTGGGCGGCTTCCGCTCCTGGGTGCTGCGCGTCCTGCGCTGGGGGCCGAACGACCTCGCCTTCGTGCGCCACTTCCTGGCCGTCTACTTCAGCCGCCACAGCTACGCCGACGCGCCCCCCCAGGAGCGGTTCAACGGCGGCATGAAGGCCTGGTCGCTGGTGGCCATCGCCGGCGGACTGGGCGTGGCGGTCACCGGCCTGCTGCTCGCCTTCAAGGGGAGCGTCGGCCACGCCGGCTTCCAGGTGGTGCTGGGCCTTCACGTCCTCTTCGCCCTGCTGCTCACGGCCGGCGTGATCGGCCACGTCTACCTGGCGGCCTTCCACCCCGAGGCCAGGCAGTCCTTCGGCTCGATGTTCGGCGACGGCACCGTCTCGCTCGAGTACGCCAGCACGCACCACGCGGCCTGGCTGGAGGAGGTCGGCGTCAAGCCGCAAAGGGCGGGCCGGGCCGGGGTGCCGGAACGCGCGCATTGACGGAAACGATGCGGGGGCGGCAAGCCGTCGCCCCCGCGGGAGGCGTGGTGCAGATGACGGAAGAGACGGCGATCTCGCCCTGGCGCGGACCGCAGGAAGCGGTCGACCTGTACCGCGACCTGGCTTCCTGGCGACGCGGCCTGCTGGGGAGCGCCGAGACGGTCGACCCCGAGGAGCTCTCCCTGGCGCTGGCCCGCGACGACGGCTCGCCCCTGGCCGCCCGCCTCGACTGGAAGGCGTCGCAGCGCGAGCAGGTGCGCCGGCTGGCCGGCCAGGCGGCCTCCATCACCGTCGCGCACCGGCCGCCCCTGGCGGCTGCGGCCGAGGCGCTGCGGCCCTGGCTGGAGCGGGAGGAGGCGCTGGAGGCGGCAGGCCACGCCCTGCGCGCCGAGGACGCCCGGGTCGAGGAGCTGGCGCGGGCCGCCTCCCTCCACCCGGCGCTCACCGCCTTCGCCTTCGAACAGGCGGCGGCGGTCCTGCACACCGCCCTCGCCGCCGAGGCGGGCGAGGCCCTGGCGCGGCGGCAGCCGGCGGCCGGCTCCTGCCCGCTCTGCGGCCGGGTGAGCACGCTCTCGCGGCTGGAGGGGAAGGTGGGCCAGCGCTACCTCTACTGCGCCCACTGCGACCTGGCCTGGCGCTACGCGCGGATCGCCTGTCCCTACTGCGGCAACGAGGAGCCCGAGCTGCTCCGCGAACTGGTCAGCGACGACGTGCCGGGCGTGGCGGCGCTCGCCTGCGACAAGTGCCGCCGCTACACCAAGCGGGTGGACCTGCGCCGCGTCGCCCCGCCGGAGGAGTGGCTCGTGGCCGACGTGCAGACGCTCTACCTCGACATGCTGGCCGCGGAGGAGGGCTTCCTGCCGGCGCACCGCTGAGCGCCGTCCCGGCCGGGCCGCGTCCCGCCGCGCCGCGCCCGCCCGCCGGCGGTCTGGAGTCAACGTTCAACCTGGAGGGGAGACGATCCCATGCTGGGTGGCTACGCGAACCGGATAGCCTGGATCGATCTGACGAGCGGCGAGGTCCGGTACGAGCCCATGGACGAGCGCCTGGCGCGCACCTACATCGGCGGTCGCGGCCTGGGCGTCCGCCTCGTCCTGGACAACGGGCCGCAGGTCGAACCGCTCTCGCCCGACAACCTCCTCTGCCTCATGAACGGTCCCGTCTCGGGAACGCTTGTCAACATGAGCGGCCGCATGGCCGTGGTGACCCGCTCCCCCCTGACCGGCACCGTCACCGACTCCCACGTGGGCGGCTGGAGCGGCGCGCGCCTCAAGTGGGCCGGCTTCGACGGCCTCGTCTTCCGCGGGCGGGCCGACCACCCGGTCTACGCCTACGTGGAGGAGGGCCGCGTCGAGCTGCTCGACGCCAGCCCCTACTGGGGGAAGGGCGTCCACGAGACCGTGGCGGCCCTGAAAGAACGCCACGGGAGCGAGGACCTCAGCGTCCTGGCCATCGGGCCGGCGGGCGAGAACCGGGTCCGCTTCGCCTGCATGGTCAACGAGGACCAGCGCGCCGCAGGGCGCGGCGGCACCGGCGCCGTGGCCGGCTCCAAGAACCTGAAGGCCGTGGTCGTCAAGGCGCCGAAGCGCCCGCCGAAGCCCGCGGATCCGGAGGCCTTCCTGGCCGCGCGCAGCGAGGCGCTGGCGAAGATCGCGGGGAGCCCGATCACGAGCCCGCGCAAGGGAGGGCTCTCGGTCTACGGGACCAACGTGCTGATGAACATGACCAACGTGGCCGGCGCCCTGCCGGTGCGGAACGGCCAGACGACCACCATGCCGACGGCCGAGCTCACCTCCGGCGAGTGGGTGCGGGAGCACATCCTGGCGGGCGACCCCACCTGCTACGGTTGCCCCGTCGCCTGCAAGAAGGAGGTCGAGATCAAGGAAGGTCCCTTCAAGGTCCGCGGCCAGTCCTTCGAGTACGAGTCCGCCTGGGCGCTGGGCGTCAACTGCGGCAACGACGACGCCGAGTCCATCGCCTACATGCTCGCGCTCTGCAACGACCTGGGCATGGACACGCTGGAGACGGGCAACGCGCTCTCCATGAGCATGGAGGCGAGCGAGCGCGGCCTGCTCCGGGGCGAGATGGCGCTGGCCTGGGGCGACGCGGAGGCCATGGTGCGGACCATCGAGGCCGTCGCCCGCCGGCGCGAGGGGCTGGGCGAGCTGCTCGCCGACGGCCCCGCGCGGGCGGCCGAGCGGCTGGGCGCCCCCGAGCTCTCCATGAGCGTCAAGGGCCAGTCCATCCCGGCCTACGACCCGCGCGGCATCCAGGGAATGGCCCTGGGCTACGCCACCTCCAACCGGGGCGCCTGCCACCTGCGCGGCTACACGCCGGCCGCCGAGCTGCTCGGCATCCCCGTGGAGTCCGACCGGCTGGCCTGGAGGGGCAAGGCGGAGCTGCTCAAGACGTTCCAGGACCTGCACGCCTTCTCCGACTCGATGGACGTCTGCAAGTTCTCGGCCTTCGCCGAGAGCGCGGAGAACTACGCCGCCCAGTTCTCGGCCGTCACGGGCTGGAAGATCACGGCCGAGGACGTGATGCGGATCGGCGAGCGGATCTACAACCTGGAGCGCTACTACAACAACCTCGCCGGCTTCACGGGCAGGGACGACACGCTGCCGCGCCGCTTCCTGGAGGAGCCGGCGGCGGGGGGCAGCGAGGGCTCGGTCGCCCACCTGGACGAGATGCTGGCGGAGTACTACGCGCTGCGCGGCTGGCAGGACGGCGTCGTGCCCGAGTCGAAGCTGCAGGAGCTCGGCATCGAACCGCCCGCGGCGGCGGCGCCTCCCGCCGGCGAGAACCGGGAGAACCAGGCTGCGTGAGCGTCGTGGACCTCCCCCGGATCCGGGGCATGGCTTCGGGCACCCTGGTGTAGAGTCGGAATCCGGAGGGTGCCAGCCGGCACGGAGAAGGAAGCCGCCCCCGCCGCGGGGCGGCTTCCTGCCGCTCCCGGGTCGCCGGGGAGGCGGTCGCTCGCGAAGGGGGGCAGGACGGATGCAGCTCTTCGAAGTCAAGAGCGTGGCCGAGGTGCTCGCTCTCGTCGAACGGGAGTTCGGGCCGCTCGAACGGGAGCCCGAGAGCGTCCCGCTGGAGGAGGCGGCGGGCCGCGTCCTGGCGCGCGACCTGCTCGCGGCCGAGGACGTGCCGGGGTTCGACCGATCGACGGTCGACGGCTACGCCGTCCGGGCGGCCGAGACGGCGGGCGCCTCGGAGGCGCTCCCCGCCATGCTGGCGCTGGCGGGCGCGGTGGCCATGGGGCGCGCGCCCGAACGGCCGCTCGCCCCGGGGCAGGCGGTCTACGTCCCCACGGGCGGCATGCTGCCCGAGGGGGCGGACGCCGTGGTGATGGTCGAGCACGTGGAGGAGCTGGACGACCTGGTCAACGTGCTGCGGCCGGTGGCGCCCGGGGAGAACGTGGTCCGCCGCGACGAGGACCTGCGCGCGGGCCAGCTCGTCCTGCCGGCCGGCCACCGCCTCCGCGTCCAGGACCTGGCCGCGCTGGCGGCCGCCGGCCTGGCCGAGGTGCCCGTCCGCCCGCGGCTCCGCGTCGCCGTCCTCTCCACCGGCGACGAGGTGGCGCCGCCCGCGACGCCCCGCCTCCTGCCCGGGCAGGTCCGCGACGTCAACGGCGTCACGCTGGCCGCCGCGGCGCGCGCGGACGGCGCCCGCGTCCGGCTGGGCGGCATCGTGCCCGACGACGAGGCCGAGCTGGCGCGGCGCTCGGCCGAGCTGCTGGCCGAGAGCGACGTGCTCCTCCTCTCGGGCGGAAGCTCGGTGGGCGCCAAGGACATGACCGAACGGGTGGTCGCCGGCCTCGGGCGGCCGGGCATCCTGGTCCACGGCGTCGCCCTCCACCCCGGCAAGCCGGCGCTGCTGGCCCGCATCGGGGAGAAGGCGGTGGCCGGCCTGCCCGGCCACCCCGTCTCCGCCCTGCTCATCTACCATCTCTTCGTGCGGCCCATCCTGGCCCGCCTGGCCGGCGAGCGGCCGCGACGGCCGCGGCCCACCTGGCGCGCCCGCCTGGCCCGCAACCTGGCCTCGCACCCCGGCGAGACCACCTACGTGCGGGTCCGGCTGGAGGAGCGGGAGGGGGAGCTGTGGGCGGAGCCGGTCTTCGGCAAGTCCGGGCTCGTCGGCACGCTGGCGCAGGCGGACGGCTTCCTGGCCATTCCTCCCGAGCGGGAGGGGTTCCGCCAGGGGGAGACGGTGGAAGTCTTCGCCCTGGAGCAAGGCTCGGCTTGACGCAAAGGGGGACGGGCGGATGGTCAAGAAGCGCGAGCGGACGCTCTACCTGGAGGACGTGCCGCTGGAGGAGGCGCAGCGGCGCTGGCTGGAGGCGGTCTCCCTCCCCGCCCGGGTCGAGGAGGTGCCGACGGCCGAGGCGGCCGGCCGCGTGACGGCCGCGCCGGTCTTCGCCCGCCTCTCCTCGCCGGCCTACCCTTCCTCGGCCATGGACGGCGTCGCCGTGCGCGCGGCCGACACCTTCGACGCCCGCGAGACCCGGCCCGTCCGGCTCCGGCGCGGCACCCACTTCGTCGAGGTGGACACCGGCGACCCGCTGCCCGAGGGCTTCGACGCGGTGATCATGGCGGAGGAGCTCCACTGGATCGACCCCGACACCGTCGAGATCCTCGAGCCCGCCCGGCCCTGGCAGCACGTCCGGCCCGTGGGCGAGGACATCGTGGCCGCGGAGCTGATCCTGCCGGACCGCCATCGCCTGCGCCCGGTCGACCTGGGCGCCCTGCTGGCCGGGGGCATCCTGCGCGTGCCCGTCCTCGCGCGCCCCACCGCGGCCATCCTGCCCACCGGCGACGAGCTGGTGGAGCCCCGCGAGAGCCTCGAGCGCGGGGAGATCGTCGAGTTCAACAGCGCGGTCTTCGCCGCCTTCCTCCGCGAGTGGGGCGCGGAGCCCGTCCGCTTCCCCCCCACGCCCGACGACCCCGAGGCGCTTCGCCGGCGGCTCGAGGAGGCGCTGGACGGCTTCGACCTGGTCCTGCTCAACGCCGGCTCCTCCGCGGGCTCGGAGGACTACTCCGAGGAAGTGCTGCGCTCGCTGGGCGAGGTGCTGGTCCACGGGGTGGCGACGCGCCCCGGCAAGCCGGTGCTCCTGGGGCGCGCACGGGGGAAGCCGGTGGTCGGGCTTCCCGGCTACCCCGTCTCCGCCTACCTGGCGCTGGAGTGGTTCGTCCGGCCGCTGATCGCCCGCACCCTGGGCCAGCCGCTGCCGCGTCGCCCGCGCGTGCGGGCGGTGGCCGGCCGCCGCATCGTCTCCCCCATGGGGACGCGCGACTTCGTCCGCGTCACCGTCGGCTCCGTCGGCGGCCGCCTCGTCGCGCAGCCGCTCTCCCGCGAGGCAGGGGTGACCATGTCGCTGGTCCGCGCCGACGGCCTCCTCGTCATCCCGCCCGAGAGCCAGGGCTACGAGCAGGGCGAGGAGGTGGAGGTGGAGCTGCTGCGCGATCCGGCCGAGGTGGAGCAGAACGTCGTCGTCACCGGCAGCCACGACATGGCGCTCGACCTCCTGGCCGGCGAGCTGCGCCGCATCGATCCCTCGCTCCGCCTCGTCTCCGCCCACGCCGGCTCCATGGGCGCCATCTTCGCCCTCCGTCGCCGCGAGGCCCACTTCGGCGGCCTCCACCTGCTCGACCCGGAGAGCGGCGAGTACAACGTCCCCTACGTGAGGAAGTACCTGGCCGGCGTCCCCCTGGCGCTGGTCCACCTCACCTACCGCAGCCAGGGCTGGATCGTCGCCCCGGGCAACCCGCTGGGCATCCGCGGCGCGGAGGACCTGGCGCGGCCGGGCGTCCGCTTCGTCAACCGCCAGCGGGGCGCCGGCACGCGCCTGCTCCTCGACCAGATGCTGGCCCGCGCCGGCGTCGAGCCTTCCGCCGTCCAGGGCTACGAGCGCGAGGAGACCACCCACCTGGGCGTGGCCGCCTCCGTCGCCGCCGGCACGGCCGACGTCGGCCTGGGCGTCCTCTCGGCGGCCAGGGCGATGGGCCTCGACTTCGTCCCGGTGGCCGAGGAACGCTACGACCTCTGCTTCGCGCGCGACTTCTACGAGAGCCCGCGCGGGCGGCTGGTCCTCTCCGTCGTCGCCTCGCCGGACTTCCGCCGGCGCGTCGAGTCGCTGGGCGGCTACGACTGCCGCGACGCGGGCACGGTCTGGTACGAGCAGTGAGGCGCGCCCGGGCCGGCAGCCGGCCGTCCGGGACCGGTCAGCGGAAGGTCTCGAAGGCCCAGACCTCCGTCGACTCCGGGAGCGGCGAAGCCTCCAGCGGCGCGTCGTCGGGGAGCCACCGCAGCGGCCCCTTCCAGACCGCCAGGAAGCGCTCCAGCGGCTGGATCGGCAGCCCGCGACGCCCGTGGCCGCCCTGCGTGCGCGAGGTCCCGTAGTGCATGGGCACCACCACGCGGGGGTGGAGCGCCTCGATCACCCGGGGGACTTCCTCCGGCTCCAGCGTGAAGAAGCCGCCCACCGGCACCATGAGGACGTCGACGGGCCCGATGGCCGCCGCCTGCGCCGGCGCCAGCACGTGGCCCAGGTCGCCGGCGTGGGCGTAGCGCCGGCGGCCGCCCTGGCCGTCGCCGGCCTCGACGACGAAGAAGGCGTTCCGCCCGCGCTGCGCGCCCTGCTGCGGGTCGTGGAAGACGCCCACCGCGCGGAAGCGGGCGCCCCCGACGGTCGCCTCCACGTCGGCCCAGCCGCCGTCCGGCGTCAGCCCGCGCAGGACGCGGGGCTCCCCGCGCACCCCGGCGACGTGGTTGTGGTCGAAGTGCTCGTGCGAGACCGTGACCACGTCCGCGCGCACGCCCGGCTCGGGGTAGCCCACGCTGGGGTCGGGCGGGTCGGTCACCCAGACCGGCCCGTCCGGAAGCTCGACGAGGAAGGACGCGTGACCTAGCCAGCGCATGAATCCCCACCTCCTGCCGGAGCGGCCGCTTCCTCGGGCTCCCCGCGGCGCCGGCGGTTGTGCAGCCAGCCGGCCGCGCCGGCGGCGATCAGGAGCAGGCTGACCCACTGGGCCAGCGTCAGGCCGGCGATCACGGTGCCGCCCATGCGGAAGAACTCGACCCAGAAGCGGCCGACCGAGTACGTGACCAGGTAGAGCCAGAGCTCGTCGCCCCGGCGGGCGAAGGGACGCCCGCGGTACCAGAAGAGGAAGGCGGCGCCGGCGGCGTCCCAGAGCGACTCGTAGAGGAAGGTCGGGTGGTAGTAGGCGACGTTCTCGTAGCCCGGCAGGCGGTGCTCCGGCGCGACGTACATCTTCCAGGGCAGGCTGGTCGGGTAGCCGTACAGCTCCTGGTTGAAGAAGTTGCCCCAGCGCCCGATCGCCTGGGCCAGGAGGACGCTGGGCATGGCGACGTCGAGCATCCCCGCGAGCCCCACCCGCCGCGGCAGCCGGCGGCTGAAGAGCCAGGCGGCCAGCAGCCCCGCCGCCAGCGCGCCGTGGATCGAGAGGCCGCCCTGCCAGGTGGCGAGCGCGTCCAGCGGGTGGCGGCCGTAGTAGGCGAGGTTCTGGATGACGAAGCCGGCGCGCGCGCCGACGAAGCCGGCGACGGCGATGACGACGGTGAAGTTGATCAGCGTGTCCGCGTCGACGCCGAGCCGCGCGGCGTAGCCTCGCGCCAGGTAGTAGGCGGGGATGAAGGAGCCGGCGATCAGGACGCCGTACCAGCGGACGGTGAGCGGCCCCAGCTGGAGCAGGACCGGGCTGACCGAGCTCCTCCCGGCGAAGATCGGCCGGAGCCAGAGCGAGAGCGCCGCGGCGGCGAGCGCGCCGGCCAGCGCCCAGAGCCACCACGGGGGCCGCCAGCCGGTCTCGCCCGCGCGCGCCTCCGCTTCCTTCACGTCGACCTCGTTCACCGCTTCGCCTCCTCGATGCGCGGCCGCCGCCCGGCCTCCGCCCGGCTCTCGCGGGCGCGGGCCTCGCGCAACTCCTCCAGCTCGGCGATCATGTCGCGCAGGAGCGCCGCGCGCTCGAACTCGAGAAGCTTGGCCGCCTCCTTCATCTCCTTGCGCAGGCGCTCGATCACCTGCGGCAGCTCCCGCGCCGGCACCTCCTTCAGGCTGCGGCCGGGCTGAAGCCAGTACTCCGCCCGCGCCTCGGCCACCTGCGCCGCGCGGCGGCGTCCGCCCGCCGGCGCCATGTGGTCGACCGGGTGCGTCGCCTCCAGCACCTCGCGCACGGGCTTGACGATGGTCTGCGGCGTCACCCCGTGCTCCCGGTTGTAGCGCTCCTGGATGGCGCGGCGCCGGTAGGTCTCCTCGATGGCCGCCTTCATCGAGCCGGTGATCGTGTCGGCGTACATGATCACCTTGCCCTCGGCGTTCCGCGCCGCGCGCCCGATGGTCTGGATCAGCGAGCGCTCCGAGCGGAGGTACCCTTCCTTGTCCGCGTCGAGGATGGCGACCAGCGAGACCTCGGGCAGATCGAGCCCCTCGCGCAGGAGGTTGATGCCGACCAGGACGTCGAAGACGCCCAGGCGGAGGTCGCGGACGATCTCCATGCGCTCGATCGTCTCGACCTCCGAGTGCATGTAGCGCACCTTGATGCCCAGGTCGCGCAGGTAGTCGGTCAGCTCCTCGGCCATCTTCTTGGTCAGCGTGGTGACCAGGACGCGCTGGTTCCTGGCCACGCGCCTGCGGATCTCGCCGATCAGGTCGTCGATCTGGCCCTCCACCGGCCGCACCTCCACCTCGGGGTCGAGGAGGCCGGTGGGCCGGACGATCTGCTCCACCACGGCGCCCGAGTGCTCCAGCTCCCAGGGTCCCGGCGTGGCGGAGACGAAGAGGATCTGCGGCACGTGCCGCAGGAACTCCTCGAAGGTGAGCGGACGGTTGTCCAGCGCGGAAGGAAGGCGGAAGCCGTACTCCACCAGCACCTCTTTCCGCGACCGGTCCCCGTGGTACATGCCCCCGATCTGCGGCACCGTCACGTGCGACTCGTCGATGATGCAGAGGAAGTCGTCGGGGAAGTAGTCCAGCAGCGTGTACGGGGGCTCGCCCGGCTTCCTCCCGGTCAGGTGGCGCGAGTAGTTCTCGATGCCGTTGCAGTAGCCGACGGTCTGCATCATCTCCAGGTCGTAGCGCGTCCGCTGCTCCAACCGCTGCGCCTCCAGCAGCTTCCCCCGGGCGCGGAGCTCCCGGAGGCGCGCCTCCAGCTCTTCCTCGATGGAGCCGACGGCGGCGCGCATCTTCTGCGCCTCGGTCACGTAGTGCGAGGCGGGGTAGATGGCCACGTGGTCGCGCTCGCCGAAGACCTCGCCGGTGAGCGGGTCGAACTCCAGGATGCGGTCGATCTCGTCGCCGAAGAGCTCGATGCGGATCGCCCGCTCGGAGCTGGAGGCCGGGAAGACCTCGATCACGTCGCCGTGGACGCGGAACTTGCCCCGGGTCAGGTTGACGTCGTTGCGCTCGTACTGGATGTCGACCAGCCGGCGGAGGATCGCCTGGCGCGAGCGCTCCTGCCCGACGCGGAGGCTGAGCACCAGCTCCCGGTAGTCCTCGGGCGAACCGAGGCCGTAGATGCAGGAGACGCTGGCCACGACGACCACGTCCCGCCGCTCGAAGAGCGCGCTGGTGGCGGAGTGGCGCATCTTGTCGATCTCGTCGTTGCGCAGCGCGTCCTTCTCGATGTAGAGGTCGCTGGCCGGAATGTAGGCCTCCGGCTGGTAGTAGTCGTAGTAGGAGACGAAGTACTCGACCGCGTTGCGGGGGAGGAACTCCTTCAGCTCGCTGGTCAGCTGCGCCGCCAGCGTCTTGTTGGGCGCGATGACCAGGGTGGGCTTCTGGAGGCGCTCGATCGTCCAGGCCATGGTGGCCGTCTTGCCGGAGCCGGTCACGCCCAGGAGGGTGACGTAGCGCTCCCCGCGCCCTCCCTGCCCGGGAGGCAGGAGCGCCTCGGCCAGCGCCTCGATCGCCTTGGGCTGGTCGCCCGCCGGCGCGAAGGGTGCGACGACCTGGAAGCGCCCCTCCCGGCCGGCCCCGCGCGGGTCGCCCGGCAGCCTGACCATCTTGCCCATCGCTCGCTCACGCTCCCCCGCCTATCCTAACCCGGAGGCCCGGGAAGTCCGCCCTCTCCCCCCTTCCCGTCACGCTCTGCTAGGCTGGCTACGGTGCGCTTTTCTCGCTTTGCTCCCGGGGAGGCGGCTTCATCGTCCATGCTCTTCGACGTGCGCGACCTCGTCGACTGGGCCTTCGATCGCGTCACCCGCGCCCGCCGCGTCTACGACGCCGACGGCCGGCCCACCATCTACCTGCCCGCGCTCACCCGCTACCGCGGTCCCGCCGTCACCGACCAGGAAGGGCGGGTGGTCCTCCGGGACGGCCAACCCGCGGTGGAAGTCCACCTCGACAACCACTGGCTGCGCCGGATGGGCGGCGACGGCCCCCTCGACCCCAAGGCGACCTTCGCCCTCCTGCGCCTGGCGCGGCGGCAGATGAAGGCGCTGGCCGACTACCTCGCGGGACCGGAGGTGCCTCCCGAGTATACGGTCTGCTTCGGCCGCAGCCTCTTCGGCGGCCTCATCGCCCGCCTCGGCTGGCACCAGGCGGAGCTGCCGCGCGGCCAGTCCTGGGTGCTGGGACGGTACGAGGATTGGCTCCGGCGGCCGCGCCGGCCCGGCGCGGAGCGCGGCGGCGCCCAGGGCGCCGGGGCGCGGCGGCGGGCCACGCTGGTCTGGGTGGGTCGCTCCGAGCTGATCGAGCTCTACGGCGGCCGCCCGGAGGGCGGCGGCGCCCCTGCGCGGGGGGAGTGAGAGCGGCAGGGCGGTGTCCGGCGGGGCCGGGCACCGCCCTTCCGCAAGCCCGGCTGCAAGCTCGGCGGCGGCCGTCCGCCGCGCGGTCGCCCGCCGGCTCAGCCGATGAGCAGGAGCGGCACGATCAGCAGGGCGACCACGTTGACGATCTTGATCAGCGGGTTGATGGCCGGCCCGGCCGTGTCCTTGAACGGGTCGCCGATGGTGTCGCCCACCACCGCCGCGGCGTGCTCGGGCGTCCCCTTGCCGCCGTAGGCGCCGTCCTCGATGTACTTCTTGCCGTTGTCCCAGGCGGCGCCGCTGGTGGTCAGGTAGAGGGCCAGGAAGAAGCCGCTGACCAGCGTCCCCAGCAGCAGCCCACCCAGCGCCTGCCAGCCGTGGACTCCCAGGGCGAAGCCGACGACGGGCGGGGCGAGGACCGGGATGAGGGCGGGGAGCGTCATGCTGCGCAGGGCGCCCGCCGTCACGATGTCGACCGTCCGGCCGTAGTCGGGCTTCTCCGTCCCGTCCAGGATGCCGGGCCGCTCGCGCAGCTGGCGGCGCACCTCCTCCACCACGCCCAGCGCCGCCCGGCCCACCGCCTCCAGACCGTAGGAGGCGAAGAGGAAGGGCAGGAGCGCCCCCAGCAGCAGCCCCGCGATGACGAAGGGGTTGGAGAGGTCGAAGGCCGCCTTCCCTCCCAGCCGCCCCGCCAGCTCGTGGACGAAAGAGCCGAAGAGGACGAGCGCTCCCAGCGCGGCGGAGCCGATGGCGTACCCCTTGGTCACCGCCTTGGTCGTGTTGCCCACGGCGTCCAGCGCGTCGGTGATCTTGCGCACGTCCGACTTGAGCCCGGCCATCTCGGCGATGCCGCCGGCGTTGTCGGTGATGGGGCCGTAGGCGTCCAGGGTGATGATGAAGCCCACCAGCGAGAGCATGCCGGTGACGGCCACGCCGATCCCGTAGACGTCACCCAGCAGGTAGGCGAGAAGCGTGGCGGCGGCGATGACCAGCGCCGGCACGAAGCTGGCGCGGAAGCCGAGGGCGGTGCCGGAGATGACCACCGTGGCGGGGCCGCTCCGCGTCGACTCGGCCAGGCGCTTGATCGGACCGTACTTCTTGGAAGTGAAGAAGTCCGTGATGACGATCAGGGCGGCGGTCACCAGAACGCCCAGGAGGGCCGCGACGAAGAAGCGCAGGTCGAGGCCCATCCAGAGCGTGGCGCCCAGGAAGAGGAGCGCGGCGAAGAGCAGCGTGACGGCGGTCGTCCCGTAGAGCGCCGGCATGATCCCTTCCGGCCGGTCCGTGCTCACGTTGACGAAGGCGCCCAGGATGGCGGCCACCGCCCCCGCCGAGCCGAGGAGGAGGATGTAGCCGGCGTAGGCCGGCTGGCCCGGGTGGACCAGGTGCGCCAGGAGGAGCGAGCCGACCAGCGTGACCACGAAGGTCTCGAAGAGGTCGGCCGCCATGCCGGCGTCGTCGCCCACGTTGTCGCCCACGTTGTCCGCGATGACCGCGGGGTTGCGGGGATCGTCCTCCGGCAGGCCCTGCTCGACCTTGCCCACCAGGTCGGCGCCCACGTCGGCCGCCTTGGTGTAGATGCCGCCGCCCAGGCGGGCGAAGATGCTGATCAGGCTGGCGCCGAAGGCGAAGCCGACGGTGGTGGCGTCGGAGACGTGGAGAAGCAGCAGGACGGCGATCCCCGTCAGGCCGAGGCCGATGACGAAGAGACCGGTGACGGCGCCCCCGCGCAGCGCCAGGCGGAGCGTCCCGCGCAGGCCGTAGCGGTCGGCCACCTGCGCGACGCGCATGTTGGCCCGGACGGCGACCGTCATGCCGGCGTAGCCGGCGAGCGCCGAGAGCGCGCCGCCGAAGAGGAAGGCGAGCGCCGTCGCCCAGCCGACCGCCAGCGCCAGGATGACCGCGAGGATGACGGCCACGACGGCCAGCGTCCGGTACGAGCGGGAGAGGTAGGCCACCGCCCCTTCCTGGATCGCGCGCCCGATGCGCTCGATCTCCGGATTCTCGACGCGGATCCGCTGCACCGACGAGACAGCCAGGCCTCCCGCGGCCAGCGTGACCAGCCCGACGACGAGGGCTAACCCGAACAGCTCTGTCGACACGTCCCTGATCTCCACTCCTTTCGTTCGCTCCCGCGCCGAGGGCCGCCCCGACCGGGCTGCCGCCGGCGGCGGTCGGCTCGCAATGACAGAATTCTAGCCGTCCCCACGCCCGCCTGCACCCGGAGCCGCGGGGCCGCGCCGGGCGGCGGCGCGGCCGCCCGCAGCCCCGGCTCTCAGAGCTTGTAACCGAAGCGGCGCAGGAGCGCGCGCCGGGCCTGCTCCTCCTCCTCGCCCTCGACGCCGACCGGCGGGAAGCCGTCGATCACGCCGAGCACGCCGCGCCCCTGCTCGCTGACGCCCACCACCACCTCCAGCGGGTTGGCCGTGGCGGCGTAGATGCGGCAGACCTCGGGCACGGCCTTGACGGCGTTGAGGACGTTGATCGGGAAGGCTTCCTTGAGAAAGATCAGGAAGGCGTGGCCGGCGCCGATGGCCCGCAGGTTGCGGACGGCCAGCTCGACGAGGTCGGGGTCGTTGCCGGCGCGGCGGACCAGGCGTGCGCCCGAGGCCTCGTTGAAGGCGAGGCCGAAGCGGATGCCCGGCGACGACTGGACCAGCGCCTCGTAGAGGTCCTCCACGGTCTTGATGAAGTGGCTCTGGCCGAAGATGAGGTTGAGCTCCTGCGGGTTCTCCACCCGCACCACCTCGATGGAAGCCAATCCTGCCATTGCGAGCCTCCTTCCCGGGTCCGGGTCGGGAGCGGCGGCGCCGGCGGGCGCGTCGCAGCCGCCGGTCCGGCCGCACCTCGTCGTCCAGCCTGTTCCGCGCGCGTATATCCGCATCCTCCCGCGGCAGACCCTACCCCGCAGAGGAGGAGGAAGCGATGCGGCCGATCCCCGACCGTTCCCACCGAACCTGGCGTCCCGCGGTCCTTCTCGCCGCCCTGCTCCTTCTCGCCGCGCTCCTGCCGGCGGCCGGGCGGGTCGCCGCAGCGCCGTTGCCGACGCTCTACTGGGGCACCTCCGGCGACGCCGTCCGCCTGGTGCAGCAGCGCCTCGCCGCCTGGGGCTACTACCACGGGCCCATCGACGGCTCCTACGGGGCGCCGACCTGGCAGGCGGTCCGCCTCTTCCAGAGCCGTAACGGGCTGCCGGTGGACGGCACGGTCGGGCCGCGGACCTGGGCCGCGCTCGGATACTCGGCGCAGCCGGCGGCGGCCGCCGCGCCCGCCTACTCGCCGGCCGCCGCCGTGGGGGGCCTGCGCGCCGGCAACGTCGACCTGCTGGCGCGGCTGGTGATGGCGGAGGCGCACGGCGAGCCCTTCGTCGGGCAGGTCGCCGTGGCGGCGGTGATCCTCAACCGGGTGCGGAACCCGGCCTTCCCGAACACGGTGGCGGGCGTCATCTTCCAGCCCGACGCCTTCGAGTCCGTCTCCAACGGCCTCATCTGGCAGCGGACGCCCGACGCCACCGCCTACCAGGCGGCGCAGGACGCGCTCAACGGCTGGGATCCCACCTACGGGTCGCTCTACTTCTGGAACCCGGCCAAGGCGGTCTCCGGCTGGATCTGGAGCCGCCCCATCGCCCTGACCATCGGGCACCACGTCTTCGCCCACTAGCGCAAGGCGACCGCGCGGGCGCGGGGCGTCGGGGCCCCGAGGCCGCACCCGCGGCCGCAGAGGTGGAGGGAGGAAGCATGGACGAAGCGCAGGATCGACCGGCGCAGGCCGGGCCGGCGGAGGCGAAGGGCTCCCCGGCGGGCGGCCGTCTCTTCCGCCGCCAGGCCCCCGCCTGGCTGAGCGCGGGCCTCGGCGTCGCCCTCGTGGCGGCGCTGGCCTGGGGCGGCTGGGAGCACTCGGCGCGCCTGCGCATGGAGGCGGCGCTGGAGGCGCGCTACCAGCAGGCCTTCTACGATACGGTGGACCGCAGCGGCCAGGCGGAGGTGGCGCTGGACAAGGCGCTGGTGGCGACGACCCCGACGCGGCGCGCCTACCAGCTGCAGGAAGTCTGGCGGTACGCCTCGCAGGCGCAGTCCTCGCTCGCGATCCTTCCCCTCTCCAGCGTCGACCTCTCCCCCACCCGGAAGTTCCTGGCCCAGCTGGGCGACTACGCGCACACGCTGGCCGACCAGCTGAGCGCCGATCCCTCGGCCGCGAGCCCCGCGCTGGCGCGCGTGCAGGCCGGGCAGCTGGCGGCGCTGCGCCAGGCGCTCTCGCAGTGGAACGGCCAGCTGCGCACCACGGCTAAGAACCTGACGGCGCGCAACTACCTCTGGAGCTCGGCGCTCGAGCCGCGCCTCGCCCTGGCGCTGCACCTGCCCTGGGGCGGCGGGCGACGCGCGCAGGCCCGCGCCGCCGGGCTCCAGCCCGCCCCCGCCGGCCGCGGGGCCTCCGTGCCCGCCGTCGACCCGCTCTTCGCCAGCATCGCCCGGGCCAACCGTGCCGTCGACCGCCTGCCGGCGCTGGCCTACGACGGCCCCTTCTCCGACGAGGCGCTCAGCATGGCGCCGCGCACGCCGGGCGGGCCGACCGTGACGGCGGCGGCCGCGCAGCGGGTGGCGGTCGCCTGGGCGCAGGCGAGCCGGGGACCGGCGGGCGGCCCTTCCTGGTCGGTGGCGGGTCCGCCGCAGCTGGTCCACGGCCCGCTGCCCGCCTACCGCTTCACGCTGACGCGCGGCGGGGCCGGGAGGACGGAGCGACTGACCGTCGACGTCTGGCAGGCCGGCGGCCACGTGCTCGACCTGCTCTCCGACCGGGCGGCCGGGCGGGCCACCCTGAGCGCCTCGGACGCCCGCCGCCTCGCCGCCGACTTCGTCCACCGGCTCGGCTTTCCGGAGGCGGTCCCCACCTACAGCCTGGTGACGGCCGGCGTGGCCACGGTGACGCTGGTGGAGACCGCTCCGGCGCCGGGGGGCGGCCCCGGGCGGCTGCTCCTCTACCCCGACCAGCTGAAGGTGCGCGTGGCGCTGGACAACGGCGAGGTGACGGGCTTCGACGGGCTGGCCTACTGGCTCCGCCACCGCAGCCGGGCGCTGCCGGCGCCGCGCCTCACGAGCCAACAGGCGGCCGCCATCGCCACGGGAACCGCCGCCCAGCACGGGCTTCCTCCCGCCGACCGCCTCGCCGTGGAGGGCGTGCGCGCGGCGCTGATCCCGCTGGACTCGGGACGCGAGGTCCTCGCCTGGGAGGTGCGCGCCCGCTCCGCCAACTCGCTCTACCTGATCTACGTCAACGCGCTGGACGGGGCGGAGGAGAAGATCCTGCTCATGGTGCCGACGCCCGGCGGCGAGCTCACGATGTGAGGCCGGCGGCGGGACCGTTCTCCGGGCCCGCGGCCGCGGCCGCGCCCGAGGCCGGGGCGCCGGCGGCCGGCCGGCGCCCGCCGCGGTCGCGGAAGAACCAGCCGAAGAGGAGCGTTCCGACCAGGTAGCAGGCGATGGTCAGCGTGAAGGCGCCGCTGAAGCCGAAGCGGAGCTGGAGGTAGCCGCTGGCCAGCGGGCCGAGGCCGCCGCGCCCGAGGCTGCCCAGCATGGCGTCGAGGCTGGTCAGCGTCGCCCTGCGCTCTTCGGCCACCTGCTCCAGGGCGAAGGTCGTCTGGACCGGCGCGGACATGTTCATCAGCGCGTTGCGCGCGTAGTAGGCGACCACCACCCAGCGCAGGTCGCGCACGTAGGCGAGGATCGCCAGGAAGGGGAGCGAGGCCAGCTGGGTGCCCACCACCGCCCGGACCGGCCCCCAGCGCTCCGCCAGGAGCGGCGAGACCAGCGTCGCCGCGCCCGTCACCACCGAGGAGAAGGCGAAGAGGAGGCCGATGCGCGCCGTGTCCAGACCGAAGGTCAGGTTGAAGTAGAGCTGGAAGAAGACGACCATGGCGCCGGCGCCGAAGGCGATGAGCCCCTCCGGGAGGAGGAGGCGAGCGAAGAGCGCCGCTTCCTTCCGGTCCGACGGCAGAAGGTCGCGCCAGGCCGGGCGGGCCGGGGCGGCGCCCGCCGTCCGCGGCCCGTCCGGGCCGCCGGCCCGGGGCTCGGCGCCGATGCGCAGAGCCGGCACCAGCGCCAGGAGGTTGAAGAGGTCGATCAGCGCGAAGGCGAGGCGGAGGGGCAGCACGTCGGTGGAGGCCTGCCCGAGCCGCGCCGCCGCGTAGGCCGGCACGGCGCCGGCCAGAAGGCTTCCTGCCAGACCGGAGCCGTACATCAGCGCCTGGTTGACCGAGAAGAGGTGGAGGCGCTCGTCGGGCGAGGAGTAGGCGGCCATCAGGGGCGCCCCGATCACCCAGGAGAGCGCGCCGGAGAGGCCCGTGAGCAGCGAGAGGCCGACCAGCCAGGGAGCCTCCCGCGCCAGCCCCAGCCCGGCGGTGGCCGCCAGGTTGAGGATCGCCCCGGCCACCAGGAAGGGCCGGTAGCCCAGGCGGTCGGCGGCGACGCCCACCGGCAGGCCCAGGGCGAGCACCACCACCGAGGGCAGCCCGTTGAGGAGGCCGACGAAGTCGGGTCCGTAGCCCAGGGCGTGGACGTACAGGTTGAAGACGAGGTTGAACATGTTCCAGCTGAGGCTGGTCAGAAGGGTGAAGAGCAGGTAGGCGCGGGCGCCGGGGCTGAAGCGGCCGATGCGGGCGACGTAGCGCCCCAGGCTGCCCATCGCTCAGGAGGCCGCGAGACGGCGGGCCACCAGCCGCCTGCCGGCGGCCAGGACCTCCCCCACCTCGGGCACGCGCAGCAACCAGAGCGCCGCCCCGTAGACGGCGGCCGAGAGGGCCGTGGCGACCCCGAGCCAGAGCGCCTGGCGGAGGATGCCCGTCCCCGGCCCCGGCACCCCCGCCACTTGCTGCCAGGCGTACTCGCTCGCCGCCATGGCCAGCGAGGCGAGCAGGATCTTCCCCCACTTCCCCGCCTCCCCCTCCAGCGCCTGGCGCAGCCCCTTCAGGCCCAGCGCCAGCCAGGCGCTCTGCACCCAGGTGGCGACGGTCGCCGCCAGCGCCAGGCCGCCAAGCCCCATGGGGCCGACCAGAGCGAAGCTGAGGGCGATGGTGACGGCCACCCCGCCGATGTTGACCGCCATCGGCGTGCGCGTGTCCTGCCGGGCGTAGAAGGTCCTGCGCAGCACGTCCTGGGTGGTGGCCGCCGGCAGGCCGGCCGCGTACATGGCGAGCGCCAGCGCGGTCATGCCGGTGGCGCGCGCGTCGAAGGCGCCGTGCTCGAAGAGGAAGCGGACCATGGGCACCCCCAGGACCATCATCAGCAGGGCGACGGGCAGCCCGATGAGAAGCCCCAGGTCGAGGCCGCGCCGCGTCAGGTGGAGCGCCCCCGCCTGGTCGTCCCGCGCGACGCGGTCCGAGAGCGCCGGATAGAGAACGGTGCTGACCGCCGCGGTGAAGAGGCCGGTGGGCAGCATGAAGAGCAGGTTGGCGTAGTTGAGCGCCGAGATGCTGCCCGCGGGCAGGTTGGAGCCGAGCATACGGTTGATCACCGGGCTGAGCTGGACCACCACCATGCCCAGCAGCACCGGCGTCATCAGCCGGCCCACGTCGGCCAGCGCCGGCTGGCGCAGGTCGACGCGCCAGCGGAAGCGCCCGAGGCCCCGCATCCCGGGCAGCTGGGCCAGCGTCTGCGCCAGCGTGCCGACCAGCAGCCCGAGAGCGGCCGCCTCGATCCCCAGCCTGCCGGAGAGCAGGAGGACGGAGCCGATGACGACCAGGTTCTGCCAGACCGGCGCCAGCGCCGGCAGGGTGAAACGCCGGTGCGCCTGCTCGACGCCCGTCAGGATCGCGCCCACCGACAGGAAGAACATCATGGGCAGGAGGACCCTCGTCAGCTGGACCGCCAGCGCCATCCGCGCCTCCGGGAAGCCGGGCGCGATCAGGCGGATCATCGGCGCGGTCAGCCCCCACATGAGCGCCGCCAGGAGCAGCGTGCCGCCGCTGACCAGGATCATCAGGCTGGAGTAGAGCTGGGTCGCCCGCCGCGGGTCGCGCACGTACTCGGCGGTGTAGGCGGGGACCACGGTGGTGGAGAGCGCCGTCCCCACCACCAGCCAGACGAGGTTCGGCACGGTCTGCGCCACCACGTAGGCGTCGGTCAGGCCGCTGGCCCCGAAGCGGGCCGCGATGACGCTTTCGCGGACGAAGCCCAGGAGCTTGGACGCCACCGTGGCGGCGGCGATCACGCCGGCTGCCCGGGCGAACTCGCGCTTGTTGATCACGACGCTCGCCACACACGTCCTTTCGCCTGGTCGCGCAGAGCCCCCCGACCCGGCCAAGAGCCGCGCGCGAAAACCCAAAGAATAAGCATACACCGTGTAAGACTTCCGCGCCGGCCGCGCACGTCTCCCGCCGGCGCCCATCTTGTGGCAGAATGCCGGAAATGGCCGTCCTGGTGCAAAGGGCGGGGATTTCTGCTACGCTTGCGAGGAAGATCGACTCGTTGCATCTGTCGACGGGGGGCGGCTGCGGCAGAGATGACCACGCTGGGACGACGGCTTCGCGCGCTACGCATCGAACGCGGGCTCAGCCAGGCGCAGGTCGCCGGAAAGTTGACACGTGCAGCCGTCAGTGCCGTCGAGCTCGGTCACATCTGGCCTTCGGTGGACACCCTGGACACCATGACCCGCGGCCTGGGGTTGCCGGACGGCCACTTCTACGAGCTCTACCTGGCCGAAACCGACGGGGAGGCTCACCTGCTCGCCTTCGGCCAGCGCTGCTTCGAACGCGGCATGGCCGACCTCGCCCGCCGCGCCATGGCCAAGCTGGTCGCCGTCGCCCGCAGCAAGGGCCGCAACCGGATGGTGACCGAGGTCCTCTGGCGGCTGGGCCTCTGGGCGCTCGCGGAGGGCCGCACGCAGACCGCGATCGCCACCTTCCAGGCCTGCCTCGACCGGGCCATGAGCGAGCGCGACTGGGAGCGCGTGGTCCGGCTCCACCTCCGCCTGGCCGAGCTGGAGCGGGCGGAGGGCAACCGCGAGGCGGTCCTGGAGCGCCTGATGGCCGCGCACCACCTGCTCGCCTGGGTGGACGAGGGCGAAGGCGAACTGCGGGTGGCGGTCAGCCGGCGCCTGGGCGACCTCTGCCTGGAGCTGGAGCTCTTCACCCTGGCCAGGGAATACTACCAGGCGGCCTGGCAGGAGCTGGCCAAGGCTTCGGAGGCGCGCGAGGAGACGAGTTCCCCGTCCGCGGGCGCCGGGGCGCTTCCGGAGGAGCTCCGCGCCCACCTCGCTCTGGCGCTGGCGGTCGTCAACCGGCGCCTCGGCGAGGCGGAGGAGGCCGCGCGCTGGGGCCACCTCGCCACCGAGGCCTTCGCCGAGCTGGGCGAGGAGGCGGGCCGCGCCCGGGCCCACGGCGCGTACGGCATGGCCCTGGCCGACCTGGGCCGGCTGGAGGAGGCGCGCGCGGAGCTGCTCGACGCCCTGGAGGCCGCCTCGGGCGAGGAGCGGATCCGGCTGCTGGTGGGGCTCGCCACCGTCGAGCACGGGCTGGGGAACGTGGCGGAGCTCCGGCAGTGCGCGGCCGAGGCGCTGGAGCTGGCGGGCGGCGATCCCCGCCTGCGCGGCGCCGCGCTGCGGGTGAGCGCCATGGCCGCGCGCGAAGCGGGAGCCGTCGCCGACGCCTTCGAGGCCTTCCTGGAGAGCGCGTCGCTCCTGGCCGGCGCGGGCGAGCGGAGCGAGCTCCAGCTGACGCTCTCCGAGATCGGGCGCACGCTGGCGGAGACGGAGGAGCTGCGGGAGAGCGGCATGGACCGCTACCTGTTGCAGATGTCCACGTACCTCGGCGTCGAGGTGGAGCGGCGGACGGCCTAGGGTGGTCGTGCGAAGAGACTTGCGCAAGCGAGAGAGGAGGGGCGGCCGATTCCTGCGGCAGCGATGCAGGCCGTTGCTGCCGTCGCGGGCGCACGGGGAGGAGGGCGCCCGAGGGAGGAAGCCCGGACGATCCGGGTGCTCACCAGCGACGGCCTGAAGCTGGATCCCTGCAGCCGCAGCACCGCGCTCCAGGAAGTCCGCCTGGGCCGGGCGCGGTGGCGCGGACGTTCCACCATCCAGCTGGTCTACAACCCCTTCGTCGCGCGGCGGATCCGCAGGCAGGTCCTGCAGAGGGACCGCTACCGCTGCGCCTGGTGCGGGGGTCCGGGCAACACCGTCGACCATCTCCTGCCCTGGTCCCAGGGCGGGCTGACGACCCTGGAGAACTGCGTCTGCAGCTGCCAGGAGTGCAACGGGCGGCGGGGCGACCGCAGCGTGGAGGCGTTCATCGCGGCGGAGCGGATCCGCCCGACCCACCCGGTCGTCCTGGCCTTCCTTCGCGCCCGCGGCCAGGCGCCCGAGGAGGGCGCGACCGAGGCCGCGGCCGGCGGGGTCGAGGCGGAGAAGGCCGCCGGCCCGCAGGGCCCGCAGGCGGACGGCCAGGGGCAGCCGGCGGCCGCCAAGGGGCGCCGGCGCCGGCGGCGCAGCCGCCCGCAGCGCGGCGAGGGCGCGGAGCGGAGGCCGGAGCGCGCGCCCAGGCCCAAGGCCACCTGGCTCGAGCCGTGGGTGGGCGACATCTTCGACGAGCGCTTCGCCTGCGGGGCCTAGCGCGGCCGGCCTCCGGGAGGGCCCGGGCGGGCGGCGCGGGCGGCGCGGGCGGAGCGCCGGGACGGGCGGCCGCGCCGCGCCGGACAGCCCTGCCGCACGCAGGCGCCGCCCGCCGCCTCCCTTTTCTCCCGGCTCCTCTCCCCTCGCCTCTCCCGGCTCCTCTCCCAGCTCAGCCGCCCGCGGCGCGGAGCGCCTGCAGCGCGCGCTCCGCGGCCGCCTTCTGCTGCGCGAAGCCGGCCGCGGCCTCCTGCTGCTTCAGCACGCCGGCCGCCTCGGCCGAGAGCGAGGAGCGCGGCTGGCCGGTCAGGTTCCACCAGGCGGCCGCCTCCGGCTGGAGCTGGGCGGGCAGCCCGGGCAGCGCCCGGGCGATCCGTTGCGCGGCCTGCGCCGCCCTGCCCTGCACCAGCGCCAGCTGGCCCAGGCGGAGATCCCACATCGGCGTCTCCCCGGGCATGACCACGCCCTCCCGGACCGCCTGCGGCGGCGCCGTGCGGCGTTCGGCCTGGTAGCGGCTCCAGAGCTGTTGCAGCGCCTGGAGCTGCCGGCGCGCCTGGAGGCGGAGAGCCGCCGGATCGGCGGGCGCCGCCGGGGCGGAGGCGGGGTTCGCCGCCTGGAGCGCTTCCTGCGCCGCCAGCTGCCAGCGCGCGCTGGCCAGGTTGTCGTAGCCGCCGGAGACCTTCGGCTCCAGGGCGATGGCGCGCTCCAGCTGCGCCAGACCGGGCTGGATCTGGCCGTGCTGGAGCAGGAAGGCGCCGTAGATGGAGGCCATGTTGGCGTTGGTCGGGCTGAGCGCGATCCCCCGCTCCATCTCGGCCTGCGCCTGGGCCAGCAGCTGCTGCCCTCCGGGCGAGCCCGGCCCGCCCGGCTGCGTCGCCGCCAGGGCGGCCAGCGCCTGCCCCCGGTCGAAGCGGAAGGAGCCGGTCCAGGGGTCGAGCGACTCCGCCTTGCGGAAGAGGTCGGCCGCCTGCTGGTAGCGCTGGCCGTTGAGCGCCTGGGCGGCCGCCTGGCCGTCCTGGAAAGCCACGGCCAGCGAGAGCGTCAGCAGGAAGAGGAGCCCGAGCGCCGAGAAGGCGAGCGCCCGCGTGCTCCAAGGCGTCGACGCCTCCTCGCGGCGCCGGGCCTGCCGCCCTCCCGCCTCCGCGGCCGCGGCGGCCGCCGCCTCGGCCCGCCCCTCGCCCGCCGCCAGGGCCGCCCAGGCCGGCGCCCGGTCGGAGAGGTTCTGCACGGCGGCCAGAAGCGCCCAGAGCGCGACGGAGACGGCGGAGAGCGAAAGGTTGAAGTCGATCGCGCTGTGCAGGCCGAGGAGGAGCGCGGCCGTCCCCGCCGCGGCCGCCAGCGCCCGCCTCCCGGGCAGCGCGTCGCCGGCCGAGCGGGCCGCGCGCGCCATGCCCCGCAGCAGCCCGGCCCAGAGCGCCAGGAAGACGAGCAGCCCCAGCGCGCCCGCCTCCACCCAGACCTGGGCGAAGGCGTCGTGCACCTGCGTCGACCAGTAGGGGTAGGCCTGCACCTGATGGTAGAGCGCGTTCCAGGCGCCTCCGCCGCTGCCCAGGATCGGGTCGCGCAGGCCCAGCCGCAGCGCGTCCTTCGCCCAGTCCAGGCGCGACCAGGCGGAGTAGTCGGAGAGGCCGATGTGGGCCAGGCGCTGGGCCAGGGCGGCCGGCAGGAGGCCGAGGAGCCCCGCAGGCGCCCGGAGGCCGAGCGCCACGGCGCCGGCGACGCCCGCGCCGGGGAGGAGGCTCCTCCGCGCCGCCGCCAGCGCCCTGCGGGCGGCCGTCCCGCCCCAGAGGGCGACGAGCCAGCTGCCCACCAGGACCACCGGCAGCCCGGCGAGGAAGGTGGCCCAGACGGCGAAGGAGCCGGCGCCCGCCTGGGCCGCGGCCAGGCGGCCCGCCTGCGCCGCCTGGTAGAGCGCGCCGGCCTTCTGCGGGAAGGAGGCTCCGACCAGGCCGAAGCCGCCGGGCAGGAGCGCCAGCAGTAGCACCGCCGCCTCCAGCACCGTGGCCAGGCGCCGCCCGCGCGGCAGGAAGGGGAGCCCGACCAGCGCGGTCAGCGGCAGGACCAGGTAGGCGCCGCGCGAGTAGGTGAAGACGAAGGCGAAGAGCGCCGCGTAGCCGGCGACGGCCAGCCCCTCCAGGCCGAGCAGCCGCAGCGGCGACAGGCGGGCGGCCTTCCCGGCCTTCTCGCCCTCGTCGCCCTGCCCGCCGTCTTCGCCGCCGAGCCCGCGGGCCCAGAGGCCGAGCGCGGCCAGCAGGCCGGCGGCCAGGTAGGCGGCCAGCGTGTTGGGGTACTGGAAGACCGAGTAGAGGCGCGTGCCGTCCCAGGCGCCGTTGTACTGCCAGCTCCCCGCCGCCACGCCGACGCCGGTGATCGCGACGGCGCCGCCGGTGGCCACCAGCGTCACCGTCACGGCCAGGGCGACGCGCTCCGCCGCCGCCTCGGAGGGGCGCCCGTAGCCGAGGCCGGCCAGGCGGACGACCAGGTAGACGAGCAGGTAGAGGAGGACCTTCAGGTCTTCCTGGACCGCCGCGCGGCGGTCGACGGCCACCAGCGTGGAGAGGAGGTAGGCGACGAAGAAGGCGACGGCGGCCACGTCCGGCCAGTGCGCGCGCAGCAGCGCGCCGGCGGTCCGGCCGCGGAAGAGCGCCCACGGGTCGGCGCGGCCGCGGCGGAAGCGGAGCGCCAGCGCCCAGGCGGCCAGCGGGATGGCGACCAGGAGCGCCACCATCTGCTCCAGGGGGAAGTAGAGCCCCCGGAAGAAGGGCGTCAGCGCCAGGAGCAGCAGGGCGCCCGCCAGGGGGCCGTGCTCCCAGCCGAGGCCGCTTCCTCCCGGGAGGCGGGGCGAGGTCGCGCCCGCCCTGCTCTTCGCGCCGGACGGGGTGCGGGCCGCCGGCCGTTCCTTGGCGCGCGGCGGCTGCCGCCGGGGTCGCCCCTTCTTCGCGTCGCTCAACGCTCTCGCCTCCGTCCCGCCCCTCGGGGCCCGCTCAGCCGGCCACGCGCACCGCTCCGGGGAGGACCGCCACGCGGACGACGGTTCCGGCGGGCACCAGGCCCAGCCACTCGCCGTCCAGCTGCGCCGCCACGTCCTCGGCGAAGCGGACGGTGAAGGAGGTGACCGGCCGGACCAGCGTGCGCGGGTCGCCCAGGTGCGTCCCGCGGATGACGCGGGTGAAGACCGGCAGCGCGCCGGCTCGCGAGAGGCTGTGCGCCAGGAAGAGGTTGAGCCGGCCGTCGGAGGCGTCCGCCCCCGGCGCCGCCCTCATCCCGCCCGCCAGCCGCTCCGTGTTGACGCAGTTGCAGAGCCAGACGCGCTCGTACCGCCGCTCCTCGCCCCCCTCCTCCGAGAGCCAGGCCGTCAGCGGCCGGAAGGTGAGGAGCCCCTTGAGCACCGCGGTGTGGTAGCTGAAGCCGCCGAGGAAGGACTTGTACCAGGCGGTGTTGACCTCGTGGACGATGGCGCCGTCGAAGCCGGCGCCGAAGGTGTTGACGCCGGTGAAGCCTCCCAGGCCGGGGATCTCCACGCGGATCAGGTCGATCGCCCGCGGTTCCCCCTGCAGGGCCCGCTCCAGAGCCGCCTGCGGCTCGACCGGCAGCCCGAGCCCGAGGCCGAAGTCGTTGCCCGTGCCGGCCGGGACGATGCCCAGCGCCGGCAGCTCCGCCGCCGGCCGCCCGGTCTCCACCAGGCCGCGGACCGCCTCGCCCACCGTGCCGTCACCGCCCACCACCAGCAGCCGCTCCGCGCCGGCCTCCGCCGCCTGGCGGGCGAGCCGGCTGGCGTGCCCCGGGCCCTCGGTGTAGAAGACCCGCAGCTCGTTCGCCGGCCGGGCCTCCCGCTCCAGCTGGCGCCAGGCGCGCAGCGCGTCGCCGCGCCCGGCCGCCGGGTTGACGATGGACCAGGCCTCCAAGCGTTCCACCTCGCCACAGGTTTCGGGAGCGCGATCCGACCGGAGGCGCGTGGCACACGTCGACACCGGCGGCTCGGCCGAGTCCCAGGCACCTATCCTACCATCCCGTCCCCGTCCGGGCGCGGGCCGGCGCCTGCGGCGGCGGCCTTCAGCAGCAGCGCATCCCGCCGCCGTCGCCGTACTTCCTGTCGACCTCGCGGCGGAAGAAGTCCGCGCGGCTCAGCTCGGGTCGCTCGCCCCGCGCCAGGTGCAGCTCCAGGTAGAGGTCGTAGTCCGGGATGCCCGCGATGGCGCGGGTGGCGCGGAGCGCCTGGCGCCAGGCCCGTCCGAGGCGCCGCCGGAACGCTTCGAGGTCCACTTCCTCACCCCTTCCCGTCGATCTGCGGGCGCCCGCGGAGGAAGGGGCGACCCGGCGCCGGGAGCCCCCGGAGCGCCGGGCACCCCTCCCCCCACCGGCTCAGCGACCGCCGGCCGTGCCGGGCTCGAAGGCGACCCGCGGCCGATAGGGCTCCTCGTGGAGCTCGGGCCGCTTCCTGCCGGAGAGGACGGGCAGCCAGGCGCGCACCGCGTCGACCAGGATGCCGGCCATGATGAGCAGGAAGACGCCCGTCAGCACCGCGTCCACCCGGTCGTTGAAGACGACCTGGTGCGCCTGCGCCAGCGTCTTCGCCGGCGCCGGGATCTGCCCCGCCGCCACCTTGGCCGCGAAGGCGTTGGCGTGCGCCCAGAAGCCGATGGCCGGATCGGGCGAGAAGATCTTCTCCAGCGCCGCCGTCCAGGTGGTGACGTACATGAAGAGCATCGGCACCAGCGTGACGAAGCTGTACTTGGCCTTGCCCATCTTGACGAAGACGGTGGTGGCGATCACCAGCGCCACCGCGCCCAGCATCTGGTTGGCGATGCCGAAGAGCGGCCAGAGCGTATTGATCCCGCCCAGCGGATCGGTGGCGCCGGCGTAGAGGAAGTACCCCCAGATGGCGACCGTCAGCGCCGACGCCATCACCGTCGCCGGATACCAGCTCACGTCACCGAACTTCGGCCAGAGGCGGCCCGCCAGGCCCTGGAACATGAAGCGGGCCACGCGCGTGCCCGCGTCCACCGTGGTCAGGATGAAGACCGCCTCGAAGAGGATGGCGAAG
>JASBVS010000053.1 GCA_029960955.1 Bacillota bacterium | reverse complement strand
GCGGGCAGCGCCGGCGCGGGCGGCTTCTACGACCTGCCCGGCGCCGAGCCGGATGCGGGGGTCGGCCCGGACCTGCCGCCCTGGCCGGCGCCGGAGGAGTCCCCGGGCGCGCCGGCGCCGGAGCCCGGCGAGGGAAGCTACGGGATCCCCGCCGGCCTCGACCTGGCCACGGCCTTCGTGCCCATGCAGTCCGCCGCCTCCTACCGGAACCAGTTCCCGTACGAGGAAGCGCTGCGGCAAGGCTCTCTCTGGCCCGACCTGGTCCGGCCCTACGCCGGCCGGCCCTGGCGCCGGCCCGCAGGGGGTGGTCGCGAATGGACGAGATGAAGGCCAAGGGCCTCTCGCCCGACGAGCTCACCCTGCGGATGCAGCAGCTTCGTTTCGCCGCCCTGGAGACCAACCTCTACCTGGACACGCATCCCGACGACCGGCAGGCGCTGGAGGACTACAACCGGGTCGTCCGCGAGCTGATGGCGCTGCACCAGGAGTGGGTGCGCCGCCACGGCCCGCTGATGAACCACGGCGAGGATCCCAGCGCCTACCCGTGGCAGTGGACGCGGACGCCCTTCCCCTGGCCGCTCTGGGGCGGGCCCGACCCGTGAGCGGGCGAGCGGAGAGAGGGCGGGCGGAAGAGGCGCGAGGAGGCGAGAGGGCATGTGGGTCTATGTCAAGCAGCTGGAGGTCCCCATCGAGATCACCCGGCCCAACCCGGCGCTGGCCAAGGTGATCATGACCCAGTTCGGCGGCCCCGACGGCGAGTTCACCGCCGCCTGGCGCTACCTGACGCAGTCCTTCGCCATGCCCACGGGGCGCGGCAAGGCGATCCTCACCGACATCGGCACCGAGGAGCTGGCCCACATGGAGATGGTCGGCACCCTGGTGCAGAAGCTGATCCAGGACGCCTCCCCCAGGGATCTGGAGCGGGCCGGCCTGGGCGGGCACTACGCCCAGCACGGCTACAACATGTTCCTCGAGGACGCCAACGGCGTCCCCTGGACGTCCACCTACTTCCAGTCCTTCGACGACCCCGTCACCTGCCTGCACGAGGACATGGCGGCCGAGCAGAAGGCGCGCACCACCTACGAGGACCTGCTCGACCTGTCGGACGACGGACGGGTCTCGCGGGTGCTGGCCTTCCTGCGGCAGCGCGAGGTGACGCACTTCCAGCGCTTCGGCGAGACGCTGGACTACGTCCAGGAGCGGTACGCGCGGCGGCGGACCGTCTTCTGAACAGGCGGGCCGCGACTGGCGGATAATGGCGGTGAGCGCGGACCGGCCGCCGGCCGGCGCGGCGCTCGCCGCCTTCGTCTTCGGACGGCGCGGCGGAGATCGCGTCCGAGGTGAGGAAGCATGGTCCCCGAGGGCTTCCGCTTTCCCGCCGACTTCCTCTGGGGGGCGGCCACCAGCGGCCACCAGGTGGAGGGCGAGAACCGGCTGAGCGACTGGTGGGCCTGGGAGCAGGTGCCCGGCCGCGTCGCCGGCGGCGACCGCTCCGGCCTGGCGGCCGACCACTACCGGCGCTTCCGCGAGGACATCGGCCTGCTGGCCGACCTGGGGCTGAACGCCTACCGCTTCGGCGTCGAGTGGGCGCGGGTCGAGCCCTTCCCGGGCGACTTCGAGGAGCGCGAGCTGGAGCACTACGCGGAGATGGTGGAGGCCTGCCGGGAGCGCGGGGTGACGCCGATGGTCACCCTCAACCACTTCACGCTGCCCAGCTGGCTGGCCAACCGCGGCGGCTGGCTCTGGCCGGAGGCGCCGCGCCGCTTCGCCGCCTACGTCGAACGGGTGGTGCGGGCGCTGGCGCCGCGCGGGGCGGAGTGGTGGGTGACGATCAACGAGCCGATGGTGCTGGTGGTGCAGGGCTTCCTGACGGGGGTCTGGCCGCCGCAGCTCCGCTCGCCGCGGGCGGCCTGGCGGGCGCACGCGGCGCTGGTCGCGGCGCACCGGCTGGCCTACGAGGCGGTCCACGGCCTCGGCGCCGGCCGCCCCATGGCCGGGGTGGCGCAGAACATGATCGACTTCGTGCCGCTGGACCCGCGGCGGGCCGGCGACCGCCGGGCGGCCCGGCTCCACTGGCGTCTCTTCAACCTGCACTTCCTCGACCGGATCCGCGACGCGCAGGACTTCGTCGGGCTCAACTACTACTCGCGCAGCTGGAGCCGCTGGAGCTGGAGGCCGGAGGGGCTCCTCAACCCGCTGGCCGCGCTGCCCGGGCAGCGGACGACGCAGATGGGCTGGGTCTGGGCGCCGGAGGGGCTGGGAAGGACGCTGGAGGCGGCCGCCTCCTACGGGCGGCCGGTGGTGGTGACGGAGAACGGGATCGCCACGCTGGACGACCGCGAGCGGCTCCTCTGGATCCGCCTCCACCTGGAGCAGCTGGCCGCGGCGCTCCAGCGCGGCCTCGACGGGCGCTGCTGGACAACTTCGAGTGGGCGGAAGGCTTCCGGCCCCGCTTCGGGCTGATCGGGGTGGACTACGAGAGCCAGGCGCGGGAGGTGCGGCCCAGCGCCCGCTACTACGGGGAGATCGCGCGTTCCGGTTCCCTCCTGCCGCTGCCGGCGGAGGCGAGCGAGGAGGGCTGAGCCGTGGCCCGCGTCATCCTTCGCGACGGGACGGTGGCCGAGCTCCGACCCATCCGCCACGATGAGGAGGAGCGGGCGCGGCTGCGCGAGCTCTTCCGCGGCGCCTCGCCCGACAGCCTTTACTTCCGCTTCTTCCACGCCGTCCGCGAGGTGAACGAGAAGGAGCTGGAGCGGCTCCTGGAGAGCGACGGGCGCCGCGCCCTGACGCTCGTCTGCGAGGCGGGGGAGCGCTTCCTGGCGGTGGGCAACTTCGTCCGCACGGCCGAGCCCGACGTGGCGGAGGTGGCCTTCCTGGTCGACGACCGCTACCAGGGGCGGGGCCTGGGCACGCTGCTCCTGGAACACCTGGCCCAGGCGGCCTGGCGGGCGGGCTACAAGCGCTTCGAGGCGGTGGTGCTGCCGGCCAACCGGAAGATGATCCAGGTGCTTCACGACTCCGGCTACGAGACGACGGAGCGCTGGGAGGGCGGGGCGGTGCGCATGGTCCTCCCGCTGGGCGAGACGGAGCGCAGCCGGGCCCTCCAGGAGACGCGGGAGAAGCTGGCCACCGCCGCCTCGCTCCAGCCTTTCTTCCGCCCCGCCACCGTGGCGGTGATCGGCGCCTCGCGCGACCCGAGGCGGCTGGGCCACCTTCTCTTCCGCCACCTGGTGGAGGGCGGCTTCCAGGGCGTCGTCTACCCCGTCAACCCGGCGGCCCGTTCGGTCGCCGCCGTCCGCGCCTACCCCAGTGTCCGCGAGCTGCCGGAGCCGGTCGACCTGGCGGTGGTGGTGGTGCCGGCGCGCGAGGTGCTCCAGGTGGTCGACGACTGCATCGAGGCCCGGGTCCGGGCGGTGCTGATCACCTCCGCCGGCTTCGCCGAGACGGGCCCGGAGGGCGAGGCGCTCCAGCAGGAGGTGGTCCGCCGCCTCCGCGCCGCAGGCATCCGCCTGGTGGGGCCCAACTGCCTGGGCATCATCAACACGGCCGGGGAGCTCCGCCTCAACGCCAGCTTCGCGCCCCGCCTGCCGGCCCCCGGCCGGCTGGGCGTGGCCAGCCAGTCCGGGGCGCTGGGCATCGCCATCCTCGACGTTCTCAGCCGGATCGGCGTCGGCGTCTCCAGCTTCGTCAGCATGGGGAACAAGGCGGACGTCTCGGGCAACGACTGCCTCCAGTACTGGGAGGACGACCCGGAGACCGAGATGATCGCCCTCTACCTGGAGTCCTTCGGCAACCCGCGCAAGTTCTCGCGCATCTGCCGCCGCATCACGCCCAGGAAGCCGGTGCTCGTCGTGCGCGGCGCGCGCACGCCGGCCGGCGTCGAGGTCTCCGAGGCGCGGCAGGCGGCCGGCCAGGCGCGCGAGGTGGCGGTGGAGGCGCTCTTCCGCCAGGCGGGCATCATCCGCGCCGACACGCTGGAGGAGCTCTTCGACGTGGCCGCCCTGCTGGAGAGCGAGCCGCTCCCCGGAGGCGAGCGCGTGGCCGTGGTGACCAACACCGCCGGCGGCGCGGTCATCACCGTCGACGCGCTGCGCGCCGAGGGGCTGGTGCTCGCCCGGCCGCCGCTCGACCTGGGCTTCGAGGCGCTGGCCGAGGGCTACCGGCGGGCGCTGCCCGAGGTGCTCCGCGATCCGGGCGTCGACGCCGTGGTCGTCCTCTTCGTCCCCGCCGGCCTCTCGGACGAGGCGGCGGTGGCGCGCGCGGTGATCGAGGGCGTCCGCGGGGCGGAGGCGGAAGGGGCGCGCAAGCCGGTGGTGGCCAACTTCCTGCCCACCGGGGAGCGCGCCTACTCGGTCCGCTTCCTCGACCAGGAAGCGCGGCGCCTCCCCGCCTACCCCTTCCCCGAGCGGACGGTGCGCGCGCTGGCCCGGGCGGTCCGCTACGCGGCCTTCCGCCGCCGGCCGCGCGGGCGCATTCCCGACCTGGAGGGCGCCGACGTGGCGCGGGCGCGCGAGCTGGCGCGGGCCGCGCTCGACCGGCCCGGCCCGGCGGAGGGCGGGGGCGAACGCTGGCTGCCCGCGGAGGAGGCCGAGGCGATCGTGGCGGCCGTCGGCCTCGCGGCCGGGCAGCCCGTCGCGCCCGGCGCCGGGCTGCGCCTGGCGGTGACGGTGGAGCCCGACCCGCTCTTCGGGCCGCTCCTGCTCGTCCGCCGCCTGGCGCCCACCGCCTGGGCGGGCGAGCTCGTCCCCCTGGGCGAGCCGTTGGCGCGCATCACGCCGCTGACCGACCTGGAGGCGACCGACCTGGCGGCGGCGGTGCTGGGCGAAGGGCCGGCGGACCAGGCGGCGGCCGCCTGCCTCGCCGACCTCTTCCTGCGCCTCTCGCGCCTGGCCGAGGAAGTGCCCGAGATCCGCCGCGTGGAGCTGCCCGACGTCCGCCCGGCCCCGCCGCGCGCCTGCGCGCCCGCGGTGCGCGTCGCCGTGGCCGAGCCCTGAGCCGCGCCCGCGCGCCGCCCGCAGGCCCGCGGGCCCGCATGCGGCCCCTCGCCGCGACGCATCCTAGGCGCGAGGGGGTGCATGCGCTTGGCGACCACGGGAGCCGGCCTCGACGCCGTCACCGCCGACCTGGAGCGGATGGTGCAGGAGCTGCGCTCGCGCCAGGAGAGCCTGAAGGTCACCTACCGCCTCGCCGACAGCTGGGCGGTCGCCTTCCGCTTCCGGCCCGACGAGTGCGAGATGGTGGAGAAGCGCCTGGACATCCACGCGCAGGCGGCGGTCCTCTCCGCCCGCGCCGACGCCGTCGCCAGCCTGGAGAGCCTGGGCGACGGCGCCTACCGGCTCCGCCTCAAGACCGAGCCGGGCGAGCTGACGATCCGGCCGGACCGCTACCCCGCAGGGAGGGCGCGGGAGAAGCTCCTCGAGGCCTAGGAGGGCGCCCGCTCTGGTATGCTCGTGACGGCCTTCGGGAGGTGGTCGCGCTGGGCGTCCAGGGTGTCCCGCACGCGGGTGCGTCGCCCTTCGGGGAATCCGGGGAACGGTCGCTGCCCGTCGACAACCCCGCCTGGGAGCTCCTCGGCATCGCGCCGGTCCGCATCTCTCCCCAGGAAGCGGTGGTGGAGATGCCCGTGGAGCGCCGCCACCTGCAGATGGCCGGCCGCGTCCACGGCGGCTTCATCGCCACCCTGATCGACACCGCCGCCGGTGTCGCCGTCATCGCCAACACGGCGCCCGGCACCCGGCACGCCACCATCGACCTGCACGTGGAGTACCTGCACGGGGCGACGCTGGACTCCAAGCGGCTCCGCGCCACCGCGCGCGTCCGCCGCATCGGGAGGACGGTCGCCTTCCTGAGCGTGGACGTGGTCGACCAGACGGGCGAGCTGATCGCCATCGGCACCGCCAGCTACCACCTGATGCGCCCGGCGACAGCCGCCCCGGCGCCGGCGAGCGACCAGGCTCAGGCCGGGGCCGGCACCGCCTGACCCGCCAGGAGGGCGGCGGCGTTCCGGTCGATCTGCTCGAGGAGTCGCGCGCCGCCGCGCTGGCGGGCGATCCAGCTTCGGCCCTCGGCCATCGCGGAAGTCCTCCGCCCGCCGCCGTGGGCG
Organism: Bacillota bacterium; assembly: GCA_029960955.1. GTDB lineage: Bacteria > Bacillota > Sulfobacillia > JAIMAT01 > JAIMAT01 > JAIMAT01. Next base: position 8,126 of record JASBVS010000053.1, on the reverse strand, counting down.
TCCGAGCCGAGGAAATGGACCCAGCCCGCCCGCAGCCACTCCATCGCCTGCCTCTGCAGGCGGGTGCCCTCCCGCCCGGCGAAGGTGCCGGCGTTCACCTGCGCCCGGCAGCCCGCCTCCACCAGGCGGCCCAGGCGCTCGGGCGCGGCCCGTAGCTCCTCGTAGCGCTCGACGTGGGCGAGGACCGGCGTGACGCCGGCCACGCGGAGCTCGTAGAGCAGTTCCTCCGCGTTGAGGGGCCACTGGCCGACGGGCAGCTCCACCAGCAGGTAACGGTGGTGGCCCCTGCGGGATGCGCCGGGGTCGCCGCCCGGGGCGCCGGGCTCGCTGCCCAGAAAGTTGAGCTGTCCCGCCCGCAGCCGGTCCAGGCTTTCATCCTCGAGGTAGACCTCGTTGCCCGCGCGCAGCGCGAGCGGGACACCCGCCGCCTCCAACCGGCGGCGGAGCTCCCGCAGCTGGGCGGTCACCCGCTCGGGCGGGTTGGCGTAGGCGCCCGCCATGTCGTGCGGGGTGCAGACCAGCACCTGGGTGCCGCTCGCCCAGGCCTCCGCCGCCAGGCGCACCGCTTCCTCCCAGTCCCGGGGACCGTCGTCGAGCGAGGGCAGGAGGTGGCAGTGCAGGTCGACGACCAGAGGTCGCAGGCCGTTCATGCGGAGTCGGCGCCCTGCCCGCCGCCGGGTTGGGCGGTCGCGGCGGCCTCGTGGCCGCCCGAAAGCACGCGCCCGTCCTCCTCGCGCCGGCGGCCGTAGTAGTAGGAGTAGTAGTAGGCGTCGCTGCCGCGGTAGCGGACCTCGTTGAGCACCGCCCCGACCACCGGGATCCGGGAGCGCCGGAGCGCCTCCATGGCCGCCTGCAGCGCCTCGTTCCGCGTCTGGCCGGCCCGGCTGACGAGCAGTACGCCGTCGACGCAGGTCCCCAGGAGGATGGCGTCGGTCACGGCCAGGACCGGCGGCGCGTCCAGAACGACGGTCTCGTACCGGTCCCGCGTCCACTCCACCAGCCGCCGCATCCCCTCGGTGGCCACGAGCTCGGCCGGGTTGGGCGGCACCGGTCCCGCCGGCAGCAGGTCGAGCCCGTCGATCCCCGTCGGTTGCACCAGCTCCTCCGGCTCCCGTCCCGCCTCCGCCAGCAGGTTGGTGACGCCCCGGCGCCCGCTCTTCTCCAGAAGGCGGTGCTGTACGGGGCGGCGCAGGTCCGCGTCCAGAAGGAGCGTGCGCCGGCCGCCCTGCGCCGTGACGATGGCCAGGTTGGCCGCCACCACGGACTTCCCCTCGCCGGGGCCGGGGCTGGTGACCAGGATCACCTGCAGGCGGCCACGCCCGGCGGCCGCGAACTGCAGGTTGGTGCGCAGCGTGCGGAAGGCCTCTGACGCGGGAGACTTGGGATGGAGGAAGGCGACCAGCTCCGCGCGCATCCTCTACTCGCCTCCCTCGAAGTGCGGGATCGACGCGAGCGTGGGAAGACCCGACCAGCGCTCCACGTCGGCCGCCGTCTTGATCGTGTTGTCCAGGAACTCCAGGACGAAGGCCAGGACGACGGAGACCATCAGGCCCAGCACGCCGGCCACCGCGACGTTCAGCTTCTTGTTGGGCCGCACCGGCACGTTCGGCAGCGGCGCCGGCGAGACCACGGAGATGTCCGTCGAGGCCAGGTTGGCCGCCTCCACGATCTGGGTAGCCGTGATGTTCTGCTCCAGCACGCCGTAGGTCTGGCTGAGCTGGTCGACCTCCGCCTTGGCCACGTCCTCCTTCCCCTGCTGGACGGTCAGCTCCTTCTGCAGCTGGCCGAGACGGTCGGTCAGCTCCGCGATCGTCTGGTGGATCTGGTCGAGCCGCGCCTGCTGGGAGGCCACGGTCGCCGTCTGCTGCGTCACTTCCTGCTGGAGCTGCTGGTAGACCGGGTTGGGCTGGTCGGTGGTCGTCTTGAGCGGGGTAGGCTGGCCGTTCTGCTGGCCGGGGAGGACCGCCACGGTGGTCGACTCGGTGGTGACGGTGGGCGGCGTCTGGGCGAGGAGCGCCTCGGCGCGGGACTCGGCCGAGCGGGCGGCGTCCAGCTGCACCTGGGCGTCGACCGCGTCCTGCTGGTACTTGGCGAGCAGCTGCTGCGTTGACTGGAGCTCCTGCTGGATGACGGAGGCGGCCCGCGGCTGCGCCTGCAGCTGCTCCAGGCGGCTCCGCGCCTGGGTGAGCTGCTTCGCCACGGCGTCGAGCTGCTTGCGCAGGTAGGCGGTCGACTGGCTGAGCGTCTGCTCGTTCCGGTCGGCGACGAAGCCCAGGAAGTCCCTGGCCAGCGTGTCGGCGATGCGCTGCGCCAGCGCCGGATCGGTGTTCTGCACCGTGATCTTGATCAGGTTGGTGTTCTGCACGGCCTCGGCCTGGATCGCCTGCGCCAGCGAGGCGACCGTGTAGACCTTGGGATCGAGCTTCAGGTCCTTGATGACCTGCTGGAGAAGGCTGGGCGCGGTCACCTCGGCCACGTACGAGTCGAGCGTCATGGCCGGCAGCTGGTTGAGCGGGTTGGCCAGCTGCTGCAGCGTGTTCTGCCCGTTGGGCGTCGGCTGCTGTTGCTGCTGCGGGCTGGCCACCTGGCGGACCATCAGGGTCGTCTCGGTCGCATAGACCGGCGGCAGGGCGAACCAGCTGATCGCCGCCGCGGTCAGCATGGCCAGCAGGGTGACGCCCGCGATCAGCCAGCGCCACTTGGACAGGACCCGGAGGTACTGCCGGAGGTCGATCTCCTCCTCCACCAGCTCGCTCTCGCTCATCTGGCCCTCGGGTTCGGTCGGCACTCGCTCCTCACACTCCCATCCATCGTCCTCAACGGCCCCAGACGGCCCCTTCCCCGACGTGGGCGCTGACCGCGCTCATGTAGGCCGCCTGCGCTCCGGCCAGCCGGCTTTCGGCCGAGCGCAGGAGAACGCCCACCAGCGACCGGCGCGCGCCGACGGCCGCAGCTTCCTGGGCGCTCGCGGGTTGTGCCGCAGAAGCGCGCACCTCCTGCCAGGTGAGGCTCGCAGCCCACCAGATGGCCGCCTGGCCGGCCACCAGCGTGGAGACGCCGGGCCGCCCGGTCACCGTGCGGGCGTCGCCGGAGGCCTGGAGAAGTCCGTGGAAGAGGCGGTCGGCCTCCTCCCACTGCCCGAGGAGGTAGGCGCTCTGCCCCTGGGCCAAGAGCAGCTCCGGGGGCGGCGTCGGATCGGGGCGGGGGTGGACGGCGGGATCGAGGCGCCGGTTCGCCTGGCTGGCCGCCTGCCTCCACATGCCGGCCAACTGGCCCAACTGCCTCGCCAACTGCAGCCCCTGGGCGCGGTCGCCCGAGGCCAGCTCGGCCATGGCCGAGTTGAGCAGCACCGTGGCCGCCGTCTCGTACGCCTGCGGGTCGAGGGCGACGAGCCGGACGACGGCCAGGGCCTGCTCGGCGGCGCTCGCCGGATCGTCGAGGAAGGTGTAGGTCTGGATCAGCTCGCTGCGGACCGGCAGGTTGTAGGGCTGGACCCGCTCGGCCTCGAAAGCCGCCTGCCGTGCGGCGACGGCCAGCCGTGCGGCCGTGCCCAGCTGGCCCCGCGACCGGGCCTCGGCGGCCGCGGCCGCCAGGATCTGGGAGCGATCGGCGTCGAAGGAAGCGGTCCACGGATCGAGTTGGCTGGCGCGCTCGAAGCCGCTCACCGCCTCGGCGTACTTCCTCTGGCTCATGGCGCGTGCCGCCTGGGCGCCCACCTGCCCCGCCTCGTCGAGGCGGAGCGACGGGTAGGCGACAGCTGCGGCCAGGGCCAGCACCCCCAGGGTACCCAGCGGCACCGGCCAGCCCGCCGCGAAGCGGATCGCCGGCCCCGTCGTCTCCGTGGCCAGCGCGCGCAGCCAGCCGAAGAGCACCCAGACGAGGAGGGCGATGGCCGGCAGGCTCAGGTCGAAGTCCATGGCGCTGTGCGCCGCCATCGCCAGGAGCGCCACCGCCACCGCCCAGATCAGGTTCCATGAGCCGGCCTCGTGACGGAGCTCGCGCAGCTCGCGGCGCGAGCTGCCGCGCGCCCGCTCGCCCGGCTGCCACCGCCAGGGACGGAGGCGTCGCGCCACACGGACCACCGCCCACGCCGCTCCGCCCCAGAGAGCCAAGTAGGCGAGGAAGCCCGGGAAGCCTGTCTCGACCAGCGTCTGGAAGAACTGGTTGTGCACCTCCGTCGTCCAGTAGAGCGCCGACTGCACGGTGTGGTAGAGCGCGTTCCAGCCGCCGGCGCCGAGCCCCAGCCAGGGATGCGTGAGCGCGAGCCTCCAGGCGTCCCGGCTGGCCAGCAGGCGCGTCAAGAGCGAGTCGCTGGTGAAGCTGATGGACTGGACGCGGCTGACCGCCCCCTGCGGCAGGAAGCCGGCCAGCGCGCTGGGCAACGCCCCCTGCGCGTAGGCGGCGATCGAACCGGCCACGGCGAGGCCGTAAAGCGCCCCCAGCCAACGGAGCGCCAGGACCGTGGTCAGGCCGACTTCGCCCCGCTCCACCCGCCGCTCCACCGCCCCGCGCACCCAGCGGCCGCCCACCTCCAGCGCGAGCGCCGCCACGACCACGCCCGCCAGGATCGCCGCGCTGCGGCCGCGCATCCCCGCCTCGACCGCCGGCACGAAGCGCGTCGAGCCCAGGGCGCCCACCCCGAGGGTGATCACCACGTGATAGAAGAGCCGCCAGCGTTCCGCCGGCTCGGCGCCGGCCACCAACGCCGCCAGGGCAAAGGGGAAGATGGTCCAGGCGCCGCGCGAACCGGTGCCGAGAAAGACCATCAGGTAGGAAGCGGAGCCTACGGCGTAGACGGCGCGCCAGACCCGGGACCGCTCCGCGCTCCAGAGCCCCAGCCCGAGAAGGATGAGCAGCATCAGGTAGGCGGCCAGGGCGTTCGGGTACTGGAAGGTCGAGAGGAAGCGACCGTCCACGTACCCCCCGGGGAATGCCAACCAGGGCAGCCGGAGGGCGCTCCCCACCGCGAAGGCGACGACGGGCAGGCCGCCCAGCCAGACGGCACGGAGCAGCCTTTTCCGCGCCCCGCGCTCGTCGGCGAGGTAGGCGGCGGCCAGGTAGACCATGGCGTAGGTGGCGTAGCGCAGGGCACCCGCCAGCGCCGCCCTGCGGTCGGCCGCCACCCAGAAGCTGGCCGCGTAGAGCAGAGCCAAGACCGCCGCCGCCCAGTCCATGGGCTCGCTACCGAAGCGGAGGGCCGCCTGTGCCTCCTGCTGCGAGCGCTGCCGGAGCCAGCGGTCGGCGACCGCCAGCACGAAGAGCGCCGCCACCACAACCTGGGCCGGCAGAAGATCCGGCTCGAAGAAGAGTCCCCGAGCCAGTGGCGCCACCGTCACCGCCGCGTAGAGCAGGGGTACCGCGAAGAAGCGTACGTTGACATAGACCAGCGGCCGCCTCGCGGAAGCGGTTCGCTCCGGGGCGCCCACCGGCCTTTCAGGGGACGCGATGTGGCGGCTCACTTTCGGCGCCCTTCCCTCAGGGTGGTCGAGGTCACATGACAGAGTCGGCCATCCGGCACGATTCTCCTCCCCGTCCCTTTCGTCGCAGGGCTTCCACGTGTGGCCGCCTTCATCCTGATCTGGGGCAAGGGATCGGGGACCAACGGGAAGAAGCCGCTGGCAGCCGCCCCGACGCCGCCTCACTCAAAGAGACGGCTCCCTCCTGCGAGGAACACTTCCCGAGAAACCGCCCGTACGCCTGCGCCACACCCGGCCGGTCCTGCCGGCTGCCCAGCCGCTCAAAGCTGCCTCCCCGCCTTACACTGGTCGCTCCCCCAGGCCAACGCGGTGCCGCCAGTGAGCGACCAGGAAGGCCACCAGGCGCCCCATCCGGTTCAAGAAGAGCAGGAAGAAAGCGAAGCCACGTCGACTCATGCTCGACTCATGCCGTCAGCCAGAATACCCACGGCGGCGGCAGCGGGAGGAACATGCCGAAAAGGTAGAACCCCCGCACCACGCCTCGTTCCTTCCCGCTCCTTCCTCCCTCTTTCCATCTTGGCCCTATCATTCTAGCCTGCATCCTCGTCCTTGGCAGACTTGAACCGCGCCCGACCGGGCTCCGGGATCTCGCCTGGCACCTCTTCGCCGGGAATCGGCCCCGGTCGCCGCTCGCCGCGCATGGTCGCAAAGAGCGGCTTGACCTATACTGGTCGCCGGCTCCGGATACCAGGCACCTGCCATGGCACCCGCGGCCAGCTCTGACTCAGGGGGGAAGGCGATGATGACGATGCGCGCCGGGCTTCGATCCGTCGCAGCGCTCCTCCTGGCCGGCGGGCTCCTGCTCCTCTCCGCCTGCGGCGGCTCGCCGTCCGCCAGCTCAGCGGGACACCCCTCCACCACCGCAGCCTCGGGCGGCGCGAGCGGCTCCGCCCCGGGAGGCAGCGCCTCCGGCGCCCCGCGAAACGGCCGCTCCGGACGCGGCGGCTTCGGGGGCTTCTTCGACCTGAACGCCGCAGCCCAGTACCTCGGCCTCGGCACGGACCAGCTCCGCCAGCAGTTGCAGCAGGGGCGCTCGCTGGCCCAGGTCGCCCAGGCGCAGGGCAAGAGCGTCCAGGGGCTGGAGCAGGCGCTGGTCCAGGCAGCCAAGAGCCGGCTCGACCAGGCCGTACAGGGCGGGCGGATGACGGCGCAGCAGGAGCAGCAGCGGCTCCAGTCGCTCGAACAGGGCATCGCGGGCTTCGTGAACCGAACCGGGCTGCCCGGGCTGCCCGCGCAGCCGCAGGGCAACGCCAACCCGCCGGGCTCCTGAGCGACGCGGCCCGGCTCCGAGCGGGCAGGCGCCGCCGTGGCGGACGGCTGGCGCGGCGGCGCCCGCCCGGGCCGGAGCCCGGACGAGGGCGGAAGCCGGTCCGGATGGTCATCTCCCCGCGCAGCGCCCGAGGAACGTCTCCCGTCCCCGCGCCGACAGCCACTCCCGCAGCGCGCCGGTGATGACGACCGGGCGGCGCCGCAACTCGGCCCAGTTGCGGCTGCCGGTCAGCACCAGCGCGGCGCGCAGGCTCCAGTGGATCTCCTCGATGTAGGCGTCGACCGCGGCGTCGCCGTCGGGCGTCGCCAGGAGCCGGACGAAGGGCGCCGCCACCCCCACCGCCGCCGCCCCCAGGGCCATCGCCTTCGCGACCTCCAGGCCGCTGCGGATCCCGCCCGAGGCCACGACGTCGGCCCGGTCGCCGACCGCGTCCACCACCTCGCAGAGCGCGGCCGCCGTCGGGATGCCCCAGCTCTCCCAGCCGGCGGGCAGCTTCATGCCCCGGCGCCAGCTCTCCACGGCCAGGAAGTTGGTCCCGCCCCGTCCTCCCACGTCCACGCCCGCCGCCCCCAGCGCCACCAGCCGCTCCGCCTCCGGCGCGGCGATGCCCTGGCCCACCTCCTTGGCGATGACGGGGACGCCGGCGCCGGCGCAGACCTCGTGGAAGGCCTCCAGAGCGCCGCGGAAGCGCCTCTCCCCCTCCGCCATGAAGAGCTCCTGGCCGGCGTTGAAGTGGACCTGCAGCAGCTGGGCGTCGATCAGCTCGACGGCCGCCCGCGCCTCGGCCGCGCGGGTGCCCATGCCCACGTTGGCGATCAGCACGCCCCCGGGGTTGGCGCGCCGCGCCACCGCGTAGGTGTCGGCCACCGCCCGGTCGCGCAGCGCCGCCTTCTCCGAGCCGACCGCCATGGCGAGGCCGTGCCGCCGCGCCGCCTCCGCCAGGCGCCGGTTGATCTCGCCCGACTCGGGCGCCCCGCCCGTCATCGCGTTGATGATCAGCGGCGAGGCCAGCGCCACGCCGCAGAGCGTCGTGCCCAGCTCCACCTCCTCCCAGTCGACCTCGGGGACGCAGTCGGGCAGGAGCTGGACATCGTCGAAGCCGGGGCGGGCGCCCGTGTCCCCGAGCGCGCGCGCCGCCTCCAGGTGCTCGACCTTGCGCCGCTGGCGCAGGACTTCCTCCGAATCCGCCACAGGGTAGCCCCCTCACCGGTGCCGATCCGCACGGGCCGGAACCCGTGCGGCGAGTGATGCCCGAGTCCGCAAGGCGCGCCTCTCAGGACGGCGTTCGGGCGAGGAGCACCTTGCCCCTCCTGGTGGCCAGCTTGCCCGACCGCTTCAGGCGGTCGATGGCGCGGGTGGCGGTCACCCGGTTCAAGCCG
>JASBVS010000052.1 GCA_029960955.1 Bacillota bacterium | reverse complement strand
CGCTACCCCGGCATCTGCGAGACGTTCGAGATCAGCGAGAACATCGGCAGAAAGACCGAGAGCGCGATGAAGCCGATCACCCCGCCCATGAGGAGCACGAGCAGAGGCTCCAGGATCGAGGTGAGGCTGGAGAGACGCTCGTCCGCCTCTTCCTCGTACATCGCCGCGGCGCGGTCGAGGAGCTCGTCCAGGGCGCCGGTCTGCTCGCCCACCGCGGCCATCTCCACCAGGAAGGCCGGGAAGGTGCCGGCGAAGCGGAACCCGTCGGCCAGGTTGGAGCCCTGCTCCACGCTGCGGCGCACTTCGCGCATCGCGCTCTCGAAGAGCGCGTTGCCCGCCATCGCGCCCGCGGCCTCCAGCGCCTCGAGGATGGGGAAGCCGCTCCGGAACATGGTCGCCAGGCCCCGCGTCAGGCGCGCCAGGGCGAGGACGCGCACCAGCGGACCCACCGCCGGGGCGCGCAGCTTGAAGGCGTCGTAGCGCGCGCGGCCCTCCGGCGAGCGGACGTAGAGCACCGTCGCCACCGCCACCGCCGCCAGCGCCACGAGGACGAGATAGCCGTAGACCGGGTGGGTGGAGAGCGCCACCAGCGCCCGCGTCGTCCAGGGAAGCGGCACCTTCAGCTGCTCGAAGATGCCGACGAAGGTGGGGACGATGAAGTAGGTCATGAAGGCGAGGACGACGATGGCCACCACCAGGACGAAGAGCGGGTAGGCGGAGGCCGAGCGGATCCTCCCCTCCGTCTTCAGCCGCCGCTCCTCGTCGCTGGCCAGGCGGTCGAGCACCTCGTCCAGGGTGCCGCTCAGCTCGCCCGAGCGGACCAGCGCCACGTGGAGCGGCAGGAAGGCCTCCGGGAACTGGCGCATGGCGTCGTGGAGCGAGCGGCCCGACTCGATCTCGCGGTCGAGGCCCTGGGCGACCTGGCGGATGCGGCCGGTGGCCTGCTCGGCCGCCGCGCGCAGCGAGGCGCCGAGCGGCAGGCCGGCGCGGAGCATGGTGGCCAGCTGGCGGAAGAAGAGCGCGCGGTCGCGGGTGGGGACGGCCGAGGTGCCGAGGCCGAGGAGCTTCCTGACGTCGGTGTCGAGCCAGCGGCTCTCCGGCCGGACCGAGAGCGGCACGTAGCCGGCTTCGTGCAGGCGGGCGAGCAGGTCGCCCAGCGAGTCGGCCTCCAGCGCGCCCCGCACCTTGCGGCCGGTGGTGGCGCTGCGCGCCGTGTAGACGAAGCGGCTCATCGGGGCTCCGGCTCACCTCCGTGCGGGCGGGCGGGGTCGGGCGCGGCGGCCGCCTCCGTCACGCGCAGCACTTCCTCCACGCTGGTGACGCCCTGCCGGGCCAGCTCGAGGCCCGCCTGGCGCAGCGGCCGCATGCCCTCCGCCACGGCCAGGCGGCGGAGCTCGTCCGCGGAGGCGCGGGCGCCGATCCGCTCGCGCAGCTCCGGGCTGACCACCATCAGCTCGGCGATGGCCGTGCGGCCCGTGTAGCCGTTCCGGCAGCTGGAGCAGCCCTGCGGCCGGTAGAGGCTGGCGCCGGGGTCGAGCTCGATCCCGGCCTGCGCGAAGAGTTCGGCGGCGGGCTCGCCCGCGGCGTAGGGCTGGCGGCAGTGCGGGCAGAGGACGCGGACCAGGCGCTGGGCCGCCACGGCCAGGAGCGAGGAGGCGATCAGGAAGGGCTCGACGCCCATCTCCTCCAGGCGCGTGACGCTGGTGGGCGCGTCGTTGGTGTGCAGCGTGCTGAGCAGCAGGTGGCCGGTGAGCGCGGCGCGGACGGCGGTGTCGGCCGTCTCCCGGTCGCGGATCTCGCCCACCATGATCACGTCGGGGTCCTGGCGCAGGAAGTGGCGGAGCGCCAGACCGAAGGTCAGCCCGGCGCGGACGTTCACCTGGCTCTGGTTGACGCCGGGGATCTCGTACTCCACCGGATCCTCGATGGTGACCACGTTGAGGCGGTTGCGGTCCACTTCCTGGAGCAGGGCGGCCAGGGTGGTCGACTTGCCGCTGCCCGTGGGACCGGTCAGGAGAATCATGCCGTAGGGGCGGCGGATCAGCTCCCGCAGCCGCTCCACCACGTCCGGCGGCAGGCCGAGCGCGTCGAGGCGGGCGCCGCCGCCCTGCTTGTCCAGCAGGCGGATCACCATCTTCTCGCCGTGCACCGTGGGCATGGAGGAGCAGCGGCAGTCGTACTCGCGCCCCTCCACGACGACGCTGAAGCGGCCGTCCTGGGGTAGCCGCCGCTCGGCGATGTCCATCCCCGCCAGCACCTTGAGGCGCGAGACGACCGCGGCGTGCAGGGCGAGCGGCGGGTTCATGGCCAGGTGGAGGGCGCCGTCGATGCGGAAGCGGATGGCGAAGCTCGTCTCGCCGGGCTCCAGGTGGATGTCGGACGCCTTCTCGCGGACGGCCTGCTCGAGGAGGTTCTGGACGAACTCCACCACCGGCGCCTGGCCCTCGGGCGGGACCGGTTCGGCCTCCTCCGCCTCGGCGCCGGGGCGGCCGGCTTCCGGCCCGCCGTTCCGCGCCGCGCCGTCGCCGCCGCGCCCGCCGGGGCCGCGCCCGCCGGGGCGGAGCCGCTGGGCGGCCGCCGTGCGGGTGGCGCGCTCGGCCGTCTCCAGCAGGCCGAAGATGCGGCCGATCGCCTCGCGCAGGTCTTCCTCGTCCCCCAGGACCGGCTCCACCTCCTGGCCGGTCAGGAGGCGGACCTCCTCCAGCGCCTCCAGGTCGGTGGGGTCGGCCATGGCCACCACCAGGCGACTCCCTTCCTGCCGCACAGGAAGGAGCTGGTAGCGGCGGGCCACCCAGTCGGGCACGCTGCGCGCGACCGCGGGCTCCGGCGGCGCGGCGCGGAGGTCCCAGGCGCGGACGCCGAGCTGCGCCGCCAGCGCCGTCTGCAGCTGGCGGCGGCTGAGCAGCCCCTGCGAGAGGAGGATCTCGCCCAGCCGCCGGCCGCTCCGCCGCTGCTCCTCCAGCGCCTGCTCCAGCTGCGCGCGGGTGATCCAGCCCTTCTCGACCAGGAACTGGCCCAGTTGTCCCCGGAAGAAGAACGCGGCCATCGCCCCTCCCCCGCTTCAGCCCGCCAGGCCGCTCCAGTGCAGGTAGGCGGCGGCGATCGGGCCTCCCCAGAACCAGGCCACGAGCGCGCCGGCCGCCAGGAAGGGACCGAACGGCAGTTCGTCGCGCCGCGCGCGCTTCTTCGTCGCCAGGAGCACCCCTGCCACCCCGCCGCCCAGGACGGCGGCGGCGAAGAGTGCCACCGCCGCGGAGGCCGGCCCCAGGTAGAGGCCCAGCACGGCCGCCAGCTTGACGTCGCCGCCCCCGAGCCCGCCCCGGCTGAGGAGGCCGATCAGCGCGAAGAGCAGGCCCGCCGCGGCCCCCGCCGCCAGGTGCGGCCAGAAGGCCGCCCCCCGGCCCAGGAAGCCGACCAGGAGCGCCCAGGCGGCGCCCAGCGCGTTGGCCCCGTCGGGGATGAGGCGCACCTTCAGGTCGACCCCCGTCGCCACCACCAGGAGCGCGACCAGCCCCAGGCCCAGCAGCCGCTCGGCCCAGCCGCGCCCGGCCGCGGCCACGGCGGCGAAGAGAAGGGCGGTCGCCGCCTCCACCGCCGGCGCCTGCCAGCCGATGGGCGCGCCGCACGTCCGGCAGCGGCCCCGCAGCACGAGCCAGCTCGCCACCGGGACCAGCTCCAGCGGCCCCAGCCGGCGGCCGCAGCTCTCGCAGTGCGAGGGCGGCCGGAGGAGCGACTCGCCCCGGGGCCAGCGGTCGATCACCGTGTTCAGGAAGCTTCCTGCGGCCAAGCCCACCAGCCCCGCCAGCAGCGTCGCCGCCCAGACGGGGAGCGGCGCCGCCTGCGAGAGCGCCGGCATCAGCGGACGCCCGCCCGCAGGAGCGCCTCCGGCGTCACCAGCCCGCGGGCGAGCAGCTGGCTGGCGCTCTCGCGCAGCGTCACCATCCCCTGCTGGCGCGAGCTTTCCATCACCGAGGCCAGCTGCGCCGACTTCCCCTCGCGGATCAGGTTGCGGACCGCGTGGGTGGCCACCAGCACCTCGGCCACCAGGTAGCGCCGCCGCCCGTCGGCGGAGGGGACGAGCCGCTGGGCCACGATGCCCTCCAGGACGCCGGCCAGCTGGATGCGCACCTGGTTCTGCTGGTCGGCGGGGAAGACGTCGACGATGCGGTCGACCGCCTGCGGCGCGCTCGGCGTGTGGAGCGTGGCCAGCACCAGGTGGCCGGTCTCGGCGGCGGTGAGGGAGATGGCGATGGTCTCGAGGTCGCGCATCTCGCCCACCATGATCACGTCCGGGTCCTCGCGCAGCGCCGCGCGCAGGCCGGCGGCGAAGCTGGGCGCGTCGAGACCCACTTCGCGCTGGTTGACCAGGCTGCGGTCGTGGCGGTGGAGGTACTCGATGGGGTCCTCCAGCGTCACCACGTGGGCGCGGCGGCTGCGGTTGATGCGGTCGATCATGGCCGCCAGCGTCGTCGACTTGCCGTGGCCGGTCGGCCCCGTCACCAGGACCAGCCCCTGGGCGAGGTCGCAGAAGGAGTCCACCGACGGGGGCAGGCCGAGGCTCTCCAGGGCCGGGACGTGCATGGGGATGAGGCGCAGAGCGGCCGCCAGCGAGCCTCGCTGGCGGTAGACGTTGACGCGGAAGCGACCGACGCCGGGAAGGCTGTAGGCGAAGTCCACCTGTCCCTCCCGCTCCAGGGTCGCGCGGCTCCGCTCGTCGAGGATGGGCTCGACCAGGCGGCGCACATCCTCGGGCCGCAGGCGCGGCCCCTCCAGGTCGACCAGCTCACCGTTGACGCGCAGGACGGGCGGCGACTCGACGGTCAGGTGCAGGTCGGAGGCGCCGTGCTCCACCGCCGTCCTCAGCCATGCCGCCAGATCCTCCACGCCTCACCCACTCCCGACGTCGCCGGCGTTTCCCGGTCAATTCGCGCCGGCACGACGGGATCCCTTTCGGCTGGCGAACATTCGGCGGGGATCGGGCGGTTTCGCCCCCCGCCCGTCGTCTCCCGCGGTCGAAGGAGGTCGACGAGCCCGACGAGGAGCGTCAGGGCGACGAGGACGAGGCCGGCCGCCGTCGTGGAGACCGTGCCGCCGGACGCGGCGGCCGTGCCCGTGGCGAAGCCGTCGCCGAGCCGCGGCAGCCAGCCGAGACGGTCGAGGCCGATGACGAGCGCCAGCGCCAGGCCCGTCTCCAGCCAGGTGCGCGCCCGGGTCGAGAGGCCGGATCGCGTACGGTCGTCGGGCTTCCTCATGGCGGTGAACCCTCCCCTCACCACCGTAGGAGCCCGACCTTACCCAGGAAGGACGGTTCCCTTGCACGACCGTTGCGCTTTGCTCACGCGACGCCGACGCGCCCTGCCCCCCTCCCCCCGCGCGCCCGGCGCGCCGCGCTCCGAGCCGGCCTAGCCCGATGCCCCGGCGTTCACCCGGAAGCGGTAGCCCACGCCGCGCACCGTCTGGATGCAGTCGAAGCCCGGCCGGGCGCTGCTCAGCTTCTCGCGCAGGCGGCTGACGGCGACGGTCACGTTGGTCGTGTCGGCGGGCAGGTCCGAGCCCCAGACGAGGTCGAGCAGCTGCTCGCGGGTGAGCACGTAGCCGGGGTGCGAGGCGAGGACGAGGAGCAGGTCGAACTCGCGCGCCGAGAGGTCGATGGGCTTCTCGTCGATCAGCACGAGGCGCCGCGCCGGGTCGATGGTGAGCGGACCGCAGCGCAGGAGCTTCGCTTCCTCCGAGTGGGGGGAGCGGGTGCGGCGGAGGATGGCCTGGACGCGGAGCGCCAGCTCCGAGGGGCTGAAGGGCTTGGTCACGTAGTCGTCCACGCCCAGGCGGAAGCCGATCACCTTGTCGAACTCCTCGGAGCGGGCGGTCAGGATGAGGATGGGCAGGTCGGAGCGGGCGCGGATCCGCTCGCAGAGCGTGAAGCCGTCCATCCCGGGCAGCATCAGGTCGACGATGGCCAGGTCGGGGAGCTCGCGGTCGAGCAGCGCCAGCGCCTCCTCCGCGCTGGCGGCGACCGAGACGCGGTAGCCTTCCTGGGTCAGCCGGTCGCGGACCACCTGGCAGATCGCCGGCTCGTCGTCGACCACCAGGATGTGGATGCTCTCCTTACGGAGCATCTCCACGGGCCATCCCCTCCCCCGAGGTGCCGGCCGGTCGCCGCCGCTGGCGGACCGGCAGGCGGAGGACGAAGGTGCTGCCCCGGCCGGGCAGGCTCGAGACCCAGAGCGAGCCGCCGTGGAGCTCGGCGTAGCGGCGCGCCAGGCTGAGGCCCAGGCCGGTGCCGCGCCCGCCCGCCTGGCGCCCCTGCTCGAAGGGCTCGAAGATGCGCTCCTGGTCGTCGGGGTCGATGCCGGGACCCTCGTCGTCGACGCCGACCAGGATCGAGTCCGAGGCCGGGACGTAGCGGAGCCAGAGGCGGATGCGGCCGCCCTCGGGCGAGAACTTGACCGCGTTCTCCACCAGGCTCTCCAGCGAGCGCGCGATGCGGGTCGCGTCGGCCATGACGGCCGGCACCTCCTCGAAGTCGGTCTCGAAGCGGACGCCCTTCCGCTCGGCGCTGACCGCCATCTCCGTCAGCACCCGCCCCACCAGCTCCTGGGGCTGGACCAGGTCGAGCTCGAGGGTCACCTTCCCCGACTCCATGCGCGTCGTCTCCAGGATGCGGTCGATGCTGAGGAGGAGCGAGCGGCCGTGCGCCAGGATGCCGGCGAGGTAGTCGTGCTGCGCCGGCGTGACCGTCCCCTGGCGGCCCTCCGCCAGCAGCTCGGCGTAGGCCAGGATGGCCGCCAGCGGCGTCTTCAGCTCGTGGCTGATGCGCCCCAGGAACTCGCTCTTGGCGGCGTTGGCGCGAGCCAGCTCGCGGTTGGCCCGCTCCAGCTCGCCGTTCACCCGCTCGAGCCGCTCGTTGGCCTCGCGCAGCGCCCGCGTCCGCTCCTCCACCCGCTGCTCGAGCCCCGCGTAGAGCGCGCGCAGCTCGGCCGCCGTGCGGTTGAGCGTCTCCTGGAGGATGCCGATCTCGAAGGCGCCGCCGGAGAGGCCGGGGTCGCTGAGATCGCCCTGGCCCAGGCGCGAGGCGGCGACGGCCAGCTCGCCCAGCGGCTCGATCACCGTCCGCCGGACCATGAGGGTGACCACCGCCACCGTCAGGAGGAGGATGCCCGCGCCGAAGGCCGTCAGGCCGAGGGTGGCGTGGACGAGCCGGTCCTCGAAGGGGGCGAGGGGCACGTCGATGCGGATCAGCCCGGCCAGCTCGCCCACGTGGAAGACGGGCGGGCCGGAGGTCGGCCTCGCGCCGCCGGTGCCGCCCGGGCCGCGGCTGGCGCCGGCGCCGCTCGAGCTGCTCGCGCTGCTTCCGCCGCTCCCGCCGCTCGCGCCGTTCCCGCCGCCGTGGCACTTGAGGCAGCCCTGGTCGACGTGGATCGGCGCCATGTAGGTGTAGAGGCCGGTCGACCGGTCCTCCACGATGGCCTCGCGGAGGCCGGGGTCGCGGCGGAAGGCGGCCAGCGCCTGCTCCTCGGCGGGCGTCGGCGGGGCGGAGCCCGCGCGCGCGGTGCTCCAGACCTCGCGGATGCTGACGCCGTGCAGGTCCGGGAAGCTGACGTCGATCGCCTCGCGCACCGCGTCCGGGGTGAGGTGGCGGAAGCTCTCCCCTTCCTGGGGCTGGGAGGGGCGGGGGGAGGTCTCGGCCATGAAGGCGCGGACGGCGAGGAACTGGGAGGCCGTCAGGCGGCAGCGCATGGCCAGGTCGGCGCGGATCTGCGCCTGGCGCTCGCGCGCGTCCCACCAGATGTAGACGGACCAGACGATGAGCATGGCCAGCGAGAGGGAGAGGACCAGCCGCCAGCCGACGCTCCGCCTCGCCCCCGGCAAAGGACCGACCCCCTCGCCTCGAATCTAGCGGGGGCCTTCGGCCTGCGAATCGGGTTGGGACCGGATTCCGCCGCCGCCCGGGCTCTCCGCGGGCCGTCCCGGGCTCTCCGCCGGCCCTCCCGGGCTCTCCGCGGGCCGTCCCGGCGCGGGAAGCTGCCCGAGGCGCCGCAGCCGGGCCAGCCAGAGCGCCTCGAGGCGGCGCAGGAGGCGGGTGCCGAGGAACTCGCGCGGGCTCCGCGGCCTCACCCAGACGGTCAGGCAGCCGGCCAGGCGCCCGCCCAGCACGTCGGTGAAGAGCTGGTCGCCCACCACCGCCACCTCGCCGGCGTCGAGGCCCAGGCAGGCCAGAGCGCGGCGGAAGCCGCCCGGCCAGGGTTTGGCCGCGTTGGCCACGCCGCCGGCCAGCCCCTCGGCGCGGGCGATGGCGAGCACGCGGCCGCTGCGGTTGTTGGAGAGGAGGCAGACCCTCAGCCCCGCCTCGCGCAGCCGGGCGAGCCAGGCGCGCGACTCCGCCGGCAGCTCGGGCTCGTTCCAGTCGGTCAGCGTGTTGTCGAGGTCGACGATGAGGCCGCGCACCCCATGCGCCCGGAGCCAGGCGACGTCCAGGCCGTCGAGCCGCTCCACGGCGGCGTCGGGCGCGAGCCAGGGGCGGCGCGCCGGGCGTGCTTCCTCCGTCCGGCCGCGAGGAAGCCGGGCCCCGCCCCTTCCTCCCATCGCGCGCCTCCCCACCTCAGCGCACGCTCCGGTGGGCGGGCGCCCTGCGCGCGGAGCCGAGGGCGAGCCCGAGCCAGCCCGCCTCCGCCAGCCAGACCTCGGCGGCCGCCGCCAGCCGCTCGGGCGGCTCCGCGGCGGGAGCGCGCGGCTGGACCAGCGCCACCTCCAGGCGCCGCCCCTCGACCAGCGCGCCGCCCTGCGCCCAGCCGCGCAGGAGCGCCGCCGCCCCGCCGGCCGCCAGCCTCGGGCCGGCCTCCCCCTCGCCCCGGGACGGCGCCAGCGGCAGGAGGAGGTGGAGGCGGGGCGTCGCCCCCGGTCGGGCCACGCCGGCCGCCCCGGCGGAGGTCTCGAGGGCGAGGCGGAGGTGGAGCGGAGCGGGCGACGCCCCCCGGCGGGGGCGCCCGCCGCGGCTCCCTTCCTCGCCCGGAGGCAGGGCGCGGCGTACCGGCTCCAGCGAGGCGTCGAGCGCGGCCAGGAGGTCGGCGCCCCGGTCCATGGCCGCCTGGAGGAGGAGCGAGGCGGCGCTCCCTTCGAAGCGCCAGCCGACCGCCCGCTCCGGGCTGGAGAGGCGGACGACAGGAAGCGCCCCCTTCCCCCCGCCCGTCGCCTCGAGGCTGGCCGGCTCCCGCGCGGCACCGCGGCGCCAGGGCCCGTGGGCGGCCAGCCGCGCCAGCAGCGCACCCATCTCGGCCTCCAGCGCTTCCGCCGCTTCCGTCGTCATCCGCGCGCACCCCCTGTCTCGGTGGGGGGCCACCGATCTGGTATGCTTCCTCCGGCGCCAGCCGTAGAAGTCCCGGGAGAGCGGGGCGCGCGCCGGGGCGCGCCGCGAGCACTCGTTTCCGGGAGATCCGGGACGGATCTCCTCCAGGGTAACGCATGCCGGGTCGGGGGCAGGGGGGCGGAGATGGGCGACTGGATCGGGAGCGCGCTGCAGGCGATCCTGGACGCGATGGCGACGCTGGGCTACCCCGGCCTGCTGGTGGGGATGGCCCTGGAGAGCGCGGGCGCCCCCCTGCCCAGCGAGGTGCTGCTGCCCTTCGCCGGCTGGCTGGTCGACCAGGGGCGGATGGGCTTCCTCGAGGCGGCGCTGGTCTCCACGCTGGGCGGCGCCGCCGGCTACCTGGGGCTCTACGCGGTGGGGCGGTACGGAGGCCGCCCCTTCGTCGAGCGCTGGGGGCGCTACGTCCTCCTCAAGCCCGCGGACCTCGACCGGGCCGAGGACTGGTTCCGCCGCTACGGCCCGGCGGCGGTCTTCTTCGCGCGCATGGTGCCGGTCATGCGCGGGCTCATCTCGCTGCCCGCCGGCGCGGCGCGCATGTCGCCCGCCACCTTCACCCTCTACTCGGTGGCCGGCTCGGTCCCCTGGACGGTGGGCCTCCTCTGGGCGGGGACGCTCCTCGGCCAGCACTGGGCGGACATCCAGCCCTACTTCCACTGGTTCACCCTGGCGGTGGCCGTCCTGCTCGTCGTGGCCGTCGCCTGGTGGGCGGCGGCGCGCCTTCGCTCGGGTGCGCTTCGCACCTGAGCCCGCCCTGCGCCGCTGCGGGGGTTGACGGGGCGCGCGCCGGGCCGGTCAACCGGCGTGGCCGTCCCTTCCGCCCGCGCCACCCGGGCGCGGGCGCCGGGCGGTGCGCGGGTCGCCGTGCTGCATCGCCTTCCAGGCCTGCTGCACCAGTCGCACCGCCCGCTTCTCCAGGCGCGAGACGTAGGAGCGGGAGATCCCCAGCCGCCGCGCCACCTCGCGCTGGGTGAGCCGCTCGCCGCCGCCGGCGCCGTAGCGGAGCTCCAGCACCTGGCGCTCGCGCGGGCCGAGCGCCTCGAGGAGCGCCTTCACGCGCGAGGCGCTCCAGCGGTTGGCGATGACGTCGGCGACCGGCTCGGAGCCGTCCTCCAGCACGTCGATCAGTGGAGGCGGGCGGCCTCCCCTCTCCGGAGCCTCCTCCCTCCGACGCCGGCCACATGGTGAGCGACGCAGCCGCCCTTGCTCCTCAGCCTCTTCGCCTCCGTACATCGCGCGCCGTGGCCACCGACGCCGCGCATGACCTTCGGCTACCGGCGGATCGAGATCCTCACCTCCTGGCCAAGGCCGCCGGGCTCCTGGTCCTCTCCGACCGCGCACGAGCTGCTGGCGGAGCGGAAGCGGCGGGCGCTCGCCGGCCAGGAGAAGGGCGAGCCGCCCGGCGGCCGCCGCCTCCAGCGCCTCGGGCGGGGGCGCCGCCGCCTCCTCCCGCGCGAGCGCCGCCTCGAGCTGGGCCAGGCGCGCGCGCAGCGCCTCCGCCCGCGCCCGGAGACGTTCCAGCGGCGCCGCGGCCGTCTCGGCGTCGGCGAGACCCCGCTCCACCAGCGCCAGGACCGCCTGCCCTCGCCGCTCGACCTGGCCGAGCTCGCGCCGCAGCGCCTCCGCCTCCGCCCGGGCGGCGCCCGGATCGCTCTCGCCCAGGAGGCGCGCCAGCTCCCGAGCCAGCGCGGGCGGGTCGGCGAGGCGGTCGAGGAGCCAGCGCCAGACCGCTTCCTCCAGCTCCTCCGCCCAGACGGCGCGCCCGCAACCGCGCGGGCCGGCGCCCGCCTGGTGGCGGCGGCAGGTGTAGGCGCGGCGCACCCTCCCCCAGCTGCTCCGCGGGGAGCCGGCCATGGGCAGGCCGCAGTGCCCGCAGCGGACCAGCCCGCGCAGGAGGTACGTGTGCTTGCCGCCGCGCCAGAGGCGCGCCGCCTGCGCGAGGACCGCCTGCGCCCGCTCCCAGACGGCCTCGGGCACGATGGCCGGCACGGGCACCGGGATCCACTCCTCGGGCGGCCGCAGGCGCCCCCAGCGCTTCTCGCCCCGGGGGCGATAGGGGTTGAGGGCCACGCCGCTCATGTCGCGCCGGTTGGCGTAGTAGACGCCCTTGTAGACGGGGTTCGAGGCGATCTGGCGGACCACCTGGCGGTGCCAGGGCGCGCCGCTCCGCGTCGGCACCCCCTCGAGGGTGAGGGCGCGGGCGATCCCGTTCAGCCCGGCGCGGTAGCGGACCAGGTCGTCGAAGATCCGCCGGACGACCCGGGCCTCCTCCTCGACGGGGACCAGGGTGGAATGCTCGCGATCGTACCGGTAGCCGTAGGGCGCGAAGCCGAACGGAAGTTTGCCCGAACGGGCTTTCTGGCGGCGACCGGCCATGGTCCGCTCGCGCACCTTGGCGCGCTCGTACTGGGCCACCGAGCCGGAGACGTTGAACATCAGTTCGCCCTCGGGTGTCGCCTCGTCCCATCCGCCCTGGACGAAGAGGAGGCGCGCCCGCTGGCGAATGCGCGTTCGCAGGTCGAGCTGGTCGCGCAGCTCGCGGCTGAGGCGGCTCGCGTCCCAGCAGAGGACGACGTCGTAGCGCCCTTCCTGGACCGCCGCCAGGAGACGGAGGAGCGCCGGCCGGGCCAGGACCGCGCCGGAGACGCCCTCGTCGGCGTACTCGTCGACGCTGCGGGCGCCCAGCTCGGCCGCCTTGCGGCGGCACTCCTCGCGCTGGAAGTCGATGCCGTGGCCGTGCTCGGCCTGCTCATCGGTGGAGACGCGGAGGTAGATCGCCGCGCGCATCCGAGCCCTCCCCCTCCCCCGGGAGCGGGGAGCGGAGCCGGGCGGGCGAGCGCTCCCCGCCGGCCTGCGTGCCGGGCGCTCGGTCGCGCCACGGCTCCGCGGCGCGGATCCACTCGGCCGGCGCGCCGCGCGCCCGCGCGGGAACGGGGCGCGAGGCCGCCCGGAGGCGCGCAGGGGCGCGCAGAACGCAGGGGCGCGCAGAAGCCAGAGGCGCGCAGAACGGGGAGCGGAGAAGAGCTCGGCGAGGGGAAACGGGGGAGAGAGGGCGTGGAGCAGGCCCGGGACGGGCGAATGGAGGGCGTCGAGAGGGTGGCCGGGGACGCGGAGGAGCCGGGGAGCGGCGCTCCCGCCGGGGTGTGGCCGGTCCATCCGGACGTGGAGCGGGTGCTCCTTCCTGCCGAACGGATCCAGGCGCGGGTCCGGGAGCTGGGGCTCGAGATCGCCCGCGACTTCGCCGGGCGACGGCCGCTGCTGGTGGGCATCCTGCGCGGGGCGGTCATCTTCATGGCCGACCTGGTGCGGGCGATCCCCATGGAGGTGCGGATGGACTTCATGGCCGTCTCCAGCTACGGCAAGTCGAGCCGCTCCTCGGGGGTGGTGCGGATCCTGCACGACCTGGGCGAGAACATCGAGGGCGACGACGTGCTGATCGTCGAGGACGTCATCGACTCGGGGCTGACGCTCGCCTACCTGCGCGAGACGCTGGCCACGCGCCACCCGCGGATGCTGAAGACGTGCACGCTCCTGCAGAAGGATTCGCCGGCGGCGCGGCGGGTGGGCGCCGACTACGTGGGCTTCGTCACGCCCAACGAGTTCCTGGTGGGCTACGGGCTCGACTACGCCGGCCGCTACCGGAACCTGCCCTACGTGGGCGTGCTGCGGCGCGAGATCTACGCCAGGAAGGGCTGAGGCTCCGGTGACGGTGGCGGCGGGCGAGAGCGTCCTGGTGGTCGACTTCGGCGCCCAGTACGCGCAGCTGATCGCGCGCCGGGTACGCGAGCTGGGCGTCTACTCGGAGATCGTGCCGGCCGCGCGGGCGGCCGAGCGGATCCGCGCGCACCGGCCGGGCGCCCTCATCCTGAGCGGCGGCCCGGCCAGCGTCTACGAGCGCGGCGCGCCGCGCCTGGAGCGGGAACTCTTCGAGAGCGGGCTGCCCGTGCTCGGCATCTGCTACGGCATGCAGCTGATGGCGCTGGAGCTGGGCGGGCGCGTCGCCGCCGGGGGCGGCGAGTACGGCCCGGCCCGCCTGCGGCTGGCGCCGCCGCCCGAGGCCGGCGGGCTCTTCCGCGGGGTGCCGGCGGAGACGCAGGTCTGGATGAGCCACGGCGACCAGGTGCTCGGGGTGCCGGAGGGCTTCCTCGCGCTGGCGGCGACGGAGCGGACGCCGGTGGCGGCCATGGGCGATCCCCGCAGGCGGCTCTACGGCCTGCAGTTCCACCCCGAGGTCAGCCACACCCGCTACGGGCGCGAGGTGCTGGCCAACTTCCTCTTCGAGGTGGCGGGGCTCCGGCCCACCTGGTCGATGGGCGACTTCATCGAGGAAGCGGTGGCGGAGATCCGCGCGCAGGTGGGCGAGGGGCGCGCCATCGCGGCGCTCTCCGGGGGCGTCGACTCGGCGGTGGCGGCGGCGCTGGCGCACCGGGCGCTGGGCGAGCGGCTGGTGGCCGTCTTCGTCGACCACGGGCTGCTCCGCCAGGGCGAGCCGGAGGCGGTGCGCGCCACCTTCGAGCCGCTCCTGGGCGGGCGCTTCGTCGCCGTCGAGGCGGGCGAGCGCTTCCTCGCCCGGCTGCGCGGCGTCACCGACCCGGAGGAGAAGCGGAGGCGGGTGGGCGAGGAGTTCATCCGCACCTTCGAGGAGGTGGCGCGGCGGCTGGAGGCGGAGCGGGGCGCCATCGGCTGGCTGGTCCAGGGAACGCTCTACCCGGACGTGATCGAGAGCGGCGGGCCCGGCGCCGCCACGATCAAGAGCCACCACAACGTGGGCGGCCTCCCCGAGCGGATGGCCTTCCGCCTGGTGGAGCCGCTGCGCCGGCTCTTCAAGGACGAGGTGCGCGAGCTCGGGCGGCGGCTGGGGCTGCCGGAGGCGATCGTCGCCCGCGAGCCCTTCCCCGGGCCGGGGCTCGCCATCCGCATCCTGGGCGAGGTGACGGAGGAGAGGCTGGCCACGCTCCGCCGGGCGGACGCCGTCGTCCGCGAGGAGATCGGGCGCGCGGGGCTGGCCGGCCGGCTCTGGCAGGCCTTCGCCGTCCTCACCCCGCTGGCCAGCGTCGGCGTCATGGGGGACCACCGCACCTACGAGCAGACGGTGGTGGTGCGGGCGGTGACCAGCGAGGACGGCATGACGGCCGACTGGGCGCGGCTGCCCTATGATGTGCTGGAGAGGATCGCCACGCGGCTGGTCAACGAGGTGCGGGGCGTCAACCGGGTCGTCTACGACGTCACCTCCAAGCCGCCGGCGACCATCGAGTGGGAGTGAGCAGCCCGGGACCGGCGGAGGGAGGCCGGGGGGAGCGGGACCGGGAACCGGGAGCGGATCGGCGTGCTGCGCTGGATCAGGAGCATCCACGAACGGGTCTCCATGCTCTGGAAGGTGATGATCGCCAACGGGGTGATCATCGTCATCGGCGCCGTCGGCGGGGTGTCGCTCACCCTCTGGGGCTTCCGCTCCGGCACGGTCCTGCAGGCCATGCTGCCCTTCGTCGTCCTCGGCCTGGCGGCCACGCTGGCGGTCAACTTCCTCCTGGTCGAACTGGCCTTCCGGCCCATCTACCAGCTGCGCGACGTGATGGAGGCGGTCGAGCACGGGCAGCTGGAGGCGCGCGCGCCGGAGATCCGGGACGACCCGGACGTGCGCCGGGTGGCGGAGACGCTCAACGCCATGCTCGACCGCTTGCAGCAGCAGCGGCGGATGGCGGCCTCGCAGATCCTGGCGGCGCTGGAGGGCGAGAGGAAGCGGATCGCCCGCGAGCTCCACGACGAGACGAGCCAGGCGCTGGCCACGCTCCTCCTCCACCTCGACCTGACGGCGCGCTCCCTCCCCCGCTGCAGCGACGAGCAGGGGCAGAGCCAGGTCCAGCAGGCGCAGAAGCGCCTCCAGGAGAGCCGCCAGCTGGTGGAGACGACGCTGGACGAGGTGCGGAAGCTGACCGTCGAGCTGCGGCCGACGGTCCTGGACGACCTGGGACTGGTGCCCGCGCTGCGCTGGTACGTCCACACCAAGCTCGACCCGGCGGGCGTCGAGGCGAAGCTCGACGTGACCGGCTTCGAGCACCGCCTGCCGGACGAGCTGGAGACCGTCATCTTCCGCGTCGTGCAGGAGGCGATCACCAACGTCCTCCTGCACGCGCGGGCCCAGCGGGTCTCCGTCGAGCTACACGAGGAGCCGGATCTTCTCTATGTTCGGGTGCAGGACGACGGGCGCGGCTTCTCGCCCGAACAGCTGATCGGGCAGCCCGAGCGGAGCATCGGCCTCGCCGGCATGCGCGAGCGCGCCGCCCTGGTGGGCGGCCGGCTGGAGATCCGCTCGCGCCCCGGCCAGGGGACGACCGTCGAGCTCACCATCCCCCGCAAGGAAGGGGCCGTACGGGATGAAGCCCATTCGCGTGTTGCTGGTTGACGACCACACCATCCTCCGCGAGGGGATCCGCTCCCTCCTGGAGGAGCAGGAAGACATCGAGGTGGTGGGCGAGGCGGGGGACGGCGTGGAGGCGGTGGAGCTGACCGACCGCCTGCTCCCCGACGTGGTCCTGATGGACATCGGCCTGCCGCGCATGAACGGCGTCGACGCCACCCAGGCGATCCTCCGCCGCCATCCCGAGGTGCGGGTGCTCGTCCTCACCATGCACGACAACGAGGAGTACGTCCGCACCATCATGCAGGCCGGCGCCTCGGGCTACGTCCTCAAGCGCTCGGCCGCGCGCGAGCTGGTCTCGGCCATCCGCGCGGTCAACGAGGGACACACCGTCCTCAACCCGCAGCTGAGCCGGGCCGTCTTCGCCGGCGGCGGCGCCCGCGGCGAGGCCGCCGGCCAGCCGCTCCTCCCGCGCGTCCAGGCGCCGGACGTGCTGACCGAGCGGGAGCAGGAGGTGCTGCGCCTGATCGCCCGCGGCTACACCAACCAGGAGATCGCGGACAAGCTGATGATCAGCATCAAGACGGTGCAGGCGCACCGCGGCAACATCATGGAGAAGCTCGACCTGCACGACGCGGTCGAGCTGACCAAGTACGCGATCCGGGTCGGCCTCATCTCGCTGGACGACTCGGAGGAAGCGGAGTGAACCCGCCGCCCTCCGCGGGCGGCGCCGCCTCGGTGCGCGGGAGCCGGGCCGGGGGCGCTTCCTTCGCCGGCGCCGGGACGAAGAAACCCGCCAGGGCCACGGCCAGGGTGAGCGCCGTCAGCCAGAGCGGCGAGAGCGCCTGCGCGGAGGCGGAGCTCGTGCGCGGGTCGAACGGGTCGGCCGGCAGCGCGGGCAACCAGCCCTGGTGCTGGAGCAGGATCACCACGGCCAGGGCGAGCGCCTCCCGGCGGAAACGGCGCGCGGCGGCCAGGCACCAGGCGAGAAAGCGCTTCATCCTGCCATCTCCCTTCGGGTCGCCCTCGCGCTCCGCCGACACCTAGCCCCGGGACCCTAGGGTTCAAGCCCGACCCTGCCGGCGACGGAGTAGGGTGGAGACCTTAGGTTGGTCGCATTATAGCGCCGCCGGCTGCCCGGGTGGAAACCGCCGGCCGGCGACGGGAGGCGAAGGCGCCATGGATCCGCGGTACGTGCGGCCGAAGATGGCGGCCGTCTGGAGCGAGGCGGCGCGGCTGGAGCGCTGGCAACGCGTCGAGGCGGCGGCGGCCCGCGCCTCGGCGGAGGCCGGCCTGATCCCGCGGGAGGCCGCCGAGGCCATCGCCGCCGCGCCCCCCGTCGAACCGGAGGCGGTCCGGCGCGAGGAGGAAGTGGTCCAGCACGACCTGATCGCCTTCACCACCGTCCTCGCCCGCTCGCTGGGCGACGCGGGCCGCTGGCTCCACTACGGCCTGACCTCCAACGACGTGAAGGACACGGCGCTGGGGCTGGCGCTGCGCGACGCGCTCGACCTCCTGCTGGAGGAGCTGGAGGCGCTCCGCGCCGCCGTCGCCGCCCAGGCGCGCGCCCACCGGGAGACGCTGATGGCCGGGCGGACCCACGGCATGCTGGCCGAGCCCATCACCTTCGGCGTCAAGCTGGCGGGCTGGCACGCCGAGCTCCTGCGCCACCGCGAGCGGCTGCTGCGGGCGCGCGAGGAGGTGGCGGTGGGGAAGCTGTCGGGCGCGGTCGGCGTCTTCGGCTTCCTGCCGCCGGAGGTGGAGGAGCGGGCGATGGAGCTCCTCGGGCTGCGCGCCGAGCCGGTGGCGACGCAGGTGGTGGCCCGCGACCGGCTGGCGGCGCTGGCCGGCGCGCTGATCACCCTGGCGGGCGGCGTCGAGCGCTTCGCCCTGGAGATCCGCCACCTGCAGCGGAGCGAGCTGGGCGAGCTCTTCGAGCCCTTCCGGGGCGGCCAGAAGGGCTCCTCCGCCATGCCCCACAAGCGGAACCCGGAGAAGGCGGAGCGGCTGACCGGCCTGGCCCGCCTGGTGCGGAACGAGGCGGCCGCCCTCTTCGAGGACCAGGCGCTCTGGCACGAGCGCGACATCAGCCACTCCTCGGTCGAGCGCGTCGTCCTGCCCGACCTCTTCGAGGCGCTGGACTACGCGCTGGCCCTCCTGCGCCAGCTGGTGGAGGGGTGGGAGGTCCACCCCGAGCGGATGCGCCGCAACCTGGAGGCCGGGGGCGGCCTGATCGCCTCGGAGCGCGTGCTGCTGGCGCTGGTCGAGGCCGGCTGGAGCCGGGAGCGCGCCTACGAGCACGTGCAGCGCGCCGCCTTCCTCGCCTGGGAGCGCGGCGCCGGCTTCCGCGAGGAGCTGGAGCGCGACCCCGAGGTGCGGGCGACGCTGGACGCGGAGCGGCTGGAGCGGCTCTTCGACCCCCGGGCCGGGCTGCGCCACGTGGAGAGGCTCCTGCGCCGCGCGGGGATCGAGGAAGCGCCGCGGTAGCCTCCGCTCCGGGAGCCGCCTTCCGCGGCGGCGGCGGGGGTCCCGCATAGAGCGGCGGAAGCCCCTGCATGCTAGCGGGCGGGGGATCGCCTCTGGAGCGGATGGAGCGCACGACTCGAGCCGGGAGAGGCGCGGGGCGGGGAGGAGCCGGCCGGCGGGCGGGCCGGCTGGGCGTCGGCGGCCTCCTGCTCCTCGCCCTCGTCGCCGGCGGCTGCGGCGGCGGGGGCGGCGCGGGCGCCGGCGGCAGCACGGGCTCCGTCAGCCGGAGCGAGATCCGCAGCGTCGTCCGCGAGGAGATGACCTCCCCCCAGGTGGCCCAGTGGATTCGCGAGGAGATCCGCTCGCAGGCGGTCTCGCCCCTGATCCGCGAGGAGCTGGCCTCCCCGGCGATGCAGAAGAGCCTGGAGAGCCAGGTGCGCAGCGCCCTGGAGAGCCCCGCCGGGCAGAGCGCGCTGCAGCAGGCCGTCACCCGCCTCCTCCAGTCGCCCACCGTGCAGAGCCAGCTGCAGCAGCAGGTGAAGAGTTCGCTGATGCAGATGCTGAGCGGCGGCGGCGCGGGCGGTGGCGCCGGCGCAGGCGGCGCAGGCGGCGCCGGCGGGGGCGCGTCGGGCGGCGGTGGCGGGGGCGGCGGCGGAGGCGGAGGATGATCGCCGGCCCGGGCCCGGCCGCAGGGGAGGAGGCGGCCGCCGCCGAAACCGCTCTCTCCGGGGAGCAAGCCCCCGGAGGCGGTGAACGGACTGAGCGAAGCGAAGATCGGAAACGCCAGGACCGAGGCGAGGAACGAGCTGCTGGCCGACCTCAACCCGCAGCAGCAGGAAGCGGTCACCCACCAGGGGGGACCGCTTCTCATCCTGGCCGGGGCGGGCAGCGGCAAGACCCGCGTCCTCACCCGGCGCGTGGCCTGGCTGGTGCGCGTCGAGGGCGTGCCGGCCTGGCGCATCCTGGCCATCACCTTCACGAACAAGGCGGCGCGGGAGATGCAGGAGCGGCTGGAGGCGCTCCTGGGCGAGGAGGCGCGCGACCTCTGGGTGGGGACCTTCCACGCGGTCTGCGCGCGGGTCCTCCGCCGGGAGGCCGACCGCGCCGGCCTCCCGCCTTCCTTCACCATCCTGGACGACGACGACCAGCGGACGGTGATCCGCCAAATCCTGCGCCGCCTCGACCTCTCCGAGCGGCGCTGGCCGCCGGCCGGCGTGCGCGCGGCCATCAGCCGGGCGAAGAACGAGCTCCTGGGGCCCGAGGCGTTCGCGCGGCAGGCGCGGAGCTTCCACGAGCGGCAGGTGGCCGAGGTCTACCGCCAGTACCAGCAGGCGCTGGAGCAGGACGGCGCGCTGGACTTCGACGACCTGCTGGTGAAGACCGTGGAGCTCCTGGAGCGCGACGAGGAGGTGCGGCGGCGGTACGCCGACCGCTTCCTGGAGGTCCTGGTGGACGAGTACCAGGACACCAACCGCGCCCAGTACCGCATCGTCCGCGCGCTGACCCGCGACCGCGGCCGCCTGCTGGTGGTGGGCGACTCCGACCAGTCCATCTACGGCTGGCGGGGAGCCGACATCCGCAACATCCTCCAGTTCGAGGAAGACTTCCCCGACGCCCGGGTGGTCAAGCTCGAGCAGAACTACCGTTCGACCCAGCCCATCCTGGACGCGGCGACGCGCGTGATCGAGCACAACCGCCAGCGGAAGCCGAAGGAGCTCTGGACGCGGACGCCGGGCGGCGCGCCGGTGACGCTCTACCACGCCCTGGACGAGGGGGAGGAGGCCGGCTTCGTCGTGCGCGAGGCGCGCCGCCTCCACCGCGAGGGGCTGGCCGCCGAGGGCGGCCCCTCCGAGCCGGTGCCGTGGGGCGAGATGGCCGTCCTCTACCGGACGCACGCCCAGTCGCGCCCGGTCGAGGAGGCGCTCCTGGCCGCCGGCATCCCGTACACCGTCGTCGGCGGCCTCCGCTTCTACGAGCGGAAGGAGATCCGCGACCTCGTCGCCTACCTCCGCCTGATCGTCAACCCGGAAGACCGGGCCAGCTTCCAGCGCGTCGTCAACGTGCCGCGCCGCGGCATCGGGGCGCAGACCGTGCAGCGGGTGCTGGAGCTGTCGCAGGGCGCCGGCCTGGAGCGGACGCTCCGCGACGAGGCGCGCCTGGAGGCGCTGGGGGCGGCGGCGCGCCGGCGGCTGGAGGCCTTCGCGGGCCTGATGGACGAGCTCCGCGCCCGCGCGCGCCAGCTGAGCCTCTTCGAGATCTGCCAGGAAGTGCTGGAGCGGACGGGCTACCGCCAGGCGCTGGAGGAGGACGAATCCATCGAGGCGACCACCCGGCGCGAGAACCTGGACGAGTTCCTGACGGTGGCGCGCGAGTACGACCTGGCGCTGCGCGGGCCGCGCGCCCGCGGGGAGCGGGGCGCCGCCGCCGGCGGGGAGGCGGCACCGGAGGCGGAGGGGCTGGCGCGGCTGGCCGCCTTCCTCAGCGAGATCGCGCTCCTCAGCGAGGTGGACGTGGCCGAGACCGGCGGCGACCAGGTGACGCTGATGACGCTCCACAGCGCCAAGGGCCTGGAGTTCCGGGTCGTCTGGCTGATCGGGATGGAGGAGGGGCTCTTCCCGCACAGCCGCTCGCTGGAGGAGCCCGACCGGCTGGAGGAGGAGCGGCGGCTCTGCTACGTGGGCATGACGCGCGCCCGCGAGAAGCTCTACCTGGTGCACGCCTGGCACCGGACCATCTTCGGTTCCCGCTCCGACGGGACGCCCAGCCGCTTCCTGGGCGAGGCGGCGGGACCGGGGGTGGTGGAGAGCGGCTGGAGCCAGCGGGGGGCGGAGGCGGAGCCGGTTGCGCCACGGCCGGCGCCCGGGAGCTCCCCCGCGGCGGCGACGGAGTGGAGCCCCGGAGACCGGCTCCGCCACCGGGCCTGGGGCGAGGGAACGGTGGTGGAGGTGCGGGGGAAGGGCGAGGAGCAGGAGCTGACCGTCGCCTTCCCGGAGGCGGGCCTGCGCAGGCTGCTCGCCCGCTACGCGCCCGTCGAGCGCCTGGAACGCCAGAATGGATCCTAGAACCCCAGCGGGGAAGGGGGAGCGAACGGCCGATGGCCGGAGCCAGCGAAGCGCCCGGGCGGGAAGCGTCGCAGGCTGCCGGCGGCGACGTCGCCGCCGAGGTGGAGCGGCTGCGCCGGCTGATCCGCCACCACGAGTACCTCTACTACGTCCTCGACGCTCCCGAGATCTCCGACGAGGCGTTCGACGCGCTGATGGAGCGCCTGAAGGCGCTGGAGGCGGCCCACCCGGAGCTGGTCACCCCGGACTCGCCCACGCAGCGCGTGGGCGGGGCGCGGAGCGGCGACTTCCCGCCGGTCCGCCACCCGCAGCCGCTCCTCAGCCTCGACGACGTCTTCAGCCGCGAGGAGCTCCTGGCCTTCGGGCGACGCGTGGAGGCCGCCCTGGGCGAGCCGGTCGAGTACGTGGTCGAGCCCAAGATCGACGGGCTCTCCGTGGCCGTCACCTACGAGGAGGGCCGCCTGGCCGTGGCCGCCACCCGCGGCGACGGCCTGGTGGGCGAGGACGTGACGCCCTGCCCGGGTGGCCAACATCCGCCGGGACGCCATGCACAAGCTCACCACCCGGCTTGCCCGCACCTACGGGACCGTGGTGGTCGAGACGCTGAACGTGGCCGGGATGCTCCGGAACCGCCATCTGGCGCGGTCGGTGGCCGACGCTCGGATGGCGGAGCTGCGCCGGCAGCTCGCGTACAAGACCGTCTGGTACGGGTCGCGCCTGGAGACCGCGAACACGTTCTACCCGAGCAGCAAGACGTGCTCCCGCTGCGGGGAAGTGAAAGGGGACCTGCCCCTGGGGGAGCGGACGTTCCGGTGCGATGCCTGCGGTCTCGTCCTGGACCGGGACGAGAACGCGGCGCGAAACCTCGCGGCGCTTTTGGCCGCCGTCGCCGGGAGTGGCCCGGAGACGCGAAACGCCCGTGGACGGGGTGTAAGACCTGCGCCTGCGCAGGCGGTCCCGGAGGAAGCGGGAAGCCGGCGGCGCGAGAGCGCGTAAGACCGGCGCCTCCGCCCGGCAACGGGTGGATGTCGGGAACAGATTTCGATGTTCTCGGCAACGGTTCAGGCCTTACCGATATGATGGCGATGGTGATGCCGGATGCGCACCATTTGGGAAGAGCTTGCGAAAACGACCCACCGTGATCGTGACCGGATCGAGGAGGAAGCCGCCTCTGCGTGGCTCCTCCAGGAGCTGCGCGAGACGGATCGCGAGATCGCGGCCTATGTGCGCCGGTATTCCGTGACCACGCCGGACGAGCTCGAACGAGCGATCCATGATGGTAGAGAGGAAGGCCATCCGGCCTGGGAGGATAAATTGGCCTGGGACAACCTCATCGCCTACAGGGATCGACTGCTCACGGCCTTGGCCGCCGTGGGCGGAAGGGATGAGGGCCGTTGACGGTGGATGAGATCGCCGCAATATGCGCCAGAGAGTTCCCCCGGCTGGTCGTGGCAGCCTACATCATAGATCCGCGCCGAGGACGGATCCGGCTCGATCTCCGGGATGGAACGTATCTCGATATCCATCAGGGAGCGCGCGGCGGCTACTCATACCACTGGCAGCGCGCGACTGACTCCGTTCGGTTCAACAACGCCCCACACTTTGATCATATCGAGTCCGCCCCGCATCATCTGCATGTGGGCGATGAGGTCCGAGCGAGCGACGTCCGTGGTGTGACAGAGGAGGATGTGCGGAAGGTCCTCAGGTTCATCGACAGCTTGCTGTAGTCATCGGCCCAAGCCGATAACAGGGCAAAGAAGGCGGCCGAACAGGCCGCTGTTTCAACGGTCTGCGTGCAGTATGACAGTTACACAACACCCACCGAGAGGGGATGGTCACGCGGTGTCCCATGCGATCCGGGCTTCGGGCGTCGCGCTGGCTGCGCCGGCTGACCAGGATGTCACCGATGCGGCGGACAGGCTGGCAAGGAGGGGGTCCATCCACGCCTGCATCGGGTGTCTGGAACCGCCCCGCCCTTCCGTCCTGGCGATTGCCGTGCGGTCTGACGGGCGTGGAGAGGCGCACATTGATAGGCGTCCCGCGCCGGATGGGCGCCACATCACGCGGACCTCCCGCCGGAGAGCGAGGTGGCGTCGCCGCCCGGGCACGCCCCGGCGGCGCTCGAGGCCGCGTGGTGGGCCGTCTTGGGCGCGGGCCGCGCCGAGGACGCGATCCTGGCGGGCGGTCCATCTCGGCGGCGACGCGGACGCGACGGGCGCGGTGGCGGGAGCGATCGCCGGAGCCGCGTGGGGCAACGGCCTTCTGCCCTTGCGGTGGACAGGGATGCTCCTCCCCGGACCCGAGATCGTCCGGGCGATCGGGCGCTGGGCGGAGTGGGCGAAAAGACGATGGGCAGAGGGGGCAATCCTGCTGTGAGAGCGGAGCGGTTCGAAGCGACGGCGCCAGCCCTAGCGCTGATCCACGTCGAGGCGATCGAGGCCGACCCGGGCCAGCCCAGGGCCGAGTTCGACCCCGGCTCGATCCGCGAGCTGAAGGAGAGCGTCGCGCGGGTCGGGCTCGTCGAGCCGCTGGTCGTCGAAGACATCGGCGGCGGGCGCTACCGCCTGGTCGCGGGCGAGCGGCGGCTCCGCGCGCTCAGGCTCGGGCTCGCGGAGGATCCGGGGAACCCGGCCTTCCGCGAGGCCCCGTGCCTCGTCTGGCCCAAGGGCGCGGTCGCGCCGGATAGGCGTCCCGCGCTCCAGCTCGCGGAGAACCTCGCCCGGCGGGACCTCCTGCCGGGCGAGATCGTCCGGGGGCTCAGGGCCGCGCGGGCGGAGCTGGCGTGCGCTGAAGCGGACAGGGCGCTCCGGGCCAGGGGCGTGATGCCGGATGGGTATGACGACGGCGCGCCGCGCGAGGAGAGGGAGCGGGCGCTCAGGGCCGCGGCGAAGGCGGCAGGGCTGCCTTGGCCGGAGCCGCCGTGGGAGGAAGTGCTCGCCCGGATCGGCGTCCGACTTTCGGGCGGGGCCATGGCACGCGTCCGCCGGATCCTCGGACTCACGGACCCTGTGCTCGACCTCGCGGACCGGCTCGGCCTCACGCGGTCGGCCGCGGCGGAGGTGGCGTCCATCGGCGACCCGGAGCGCGAG
Organism: Bacillota bacterium; assembly: GCA_029960955.1. Taxonomy (GTDB): domain Bacteria; phylum Bacillota; class Sulfobacillia; order JAIMAT01; family JAIMAT01; genus JAIMAT01. The sequence goes on along the minus strand of JASBVS010000052.1, from coordinate 2,941 downwards.
AGGCGGCTTCTCGAGGCGGTGGCTGAGGCGGGCGACCCGGGGTTGGCGGCGCCGGCGGCCGAGATCGCGGCGGGCGATCCGGCGATGGATCCGGCCGAGGCGGTCCGGCGCGTGCTGGCGGCGCGCCGCGCGGCAGAGGCGGCCCGCGCAGCGGACGGTGCCGGCGCGGACGCCAGGCAGCTGACGCTGGACAGGCCGCCCTGCCCGCCGGAGGAGCTGGAACGGCTCTCCCGCTGCCTGCGCGACGCGACGGCGATCCTCTCCACGTGGCGGTTCGGCGAGTACGAAGCCGGGTCGGCGGCGCTCTGGATCGAGCGGCTGGAGGACGCGGCCCGGGCGGCTGGCGCACGTGTGGGTGAGGCGACCACCATCACGCGTGACGCAGCCCTCAAGGGGGCGGGCGGGCCGTGACGCTGCTCGTCGCCCGGCGCCCGGACGTGTGCGCCGCGTGCGGCGACCCCATCCGGGCCGGGGAGCGGATCGACTGGGACGCGCGCCGCCACGTGGCGCGCCACGCCGGGTGCGCCGGCGCGGCCGGCGGGAGGGCCGGATCCGGATCATCCTCCGCCGTCGCGGGTGCGGCGCCGCAGCGGGAGGCGGCCGCGGCCCCGGCGGAGAAAGCGCCGGCGACGACTCGCCCGTTCCATCCGCTGCCGCCGGAAGCCCCGACGGTGGTCCATCTGCGCGGCGTGCCGCCTGAGCGGGCACCGGCCATCGGATCGAAGGTGCGCGGCCCGAAGACGGGCGAGATGCTGCGCGTCGCCTACGTCATCCCCGTCTGGTGGGCCGCGGACGGCGAGTGGATCCTCTGCGTCGGAGCGCGCCCGGCGGGCGGGGATCCACGAACAGACGGAAGCTGATAGACGGCGACCGAGCGTGACCGGACAGGCGCGAAGGGCGCCGCCCGTCGGCCCATCGACTGCGCGGCCCGGACTTCCGCGCCGGGCCGCTCCTTTACTGTCATACCGCATTTGTGTACAATGAAAACGGTCGAGACGCGTCGAACCCGGCGGACGGAGGAGGACGCCCGTGGAAGAGATCCTGAGCGAACATGAAGGCCATCATGATGCCGATTCAGGTACCCCTGTCCCGGACCCCTTCTTGCCGCCGGCGACCTCGACTCCCTCTTGCCGCCGCCCCCCCCCCCTCTTGCCGCCCGCGACATGGAGCGCCCCCGGCCCGCCTAGGAATGGGGGGGAGGGAGCTCCGTGGCGCGGCGACCCTCCGGCGTCGCCCTGGGCTACCTGGCCTCCGTGGTGGGCGCCGGCTTCGCCTCCGGCCAGGAAGTGGCCACCTTCTTCACCCTCCGCCCCGCCTCCGGCCCGGCGCTGGCCGCGGCGACGCTGACGCTGGCGCTGGGCGGCCGGCTGATCGTCCGGCTGGCCGCGGCCGCCGGCGCCGGCTCGCTGGAGGAGCTGCTCGCCTCCCGCTCGCGCCGCCTCGCCGCCTGGATCGGCCCGGCTTGGCTCGGCTACCTCTGGGTCGTGCTGGCGGCCATGCTGGCCGGCAGCGCCGCCCTCCTCGGCCAGCACCGGCTGCCCGGGCGGCCGGGCTCGGCGCTCTTCGGCCTCCTGGTGGCGCTGACCGTCGCCCGGGGCGTCGAGGCCGTCGACCGCCTCTACCGCTGGCTCGTGCCCGCCAAGATCGGCGCGCTGGCCGCCCTGGCCGCCCTCGCCTGGCTCGGCTCCCCGCCCCAGGAAGCGCTCCTCTCCCCGGACGCCCCCTCCCCCTTCGAGACGTTCCGCTCGCTCCTCCTCGGCGCCGCCTTCGGCGGCTACAACGTCCTCCTCTCCGCGGGCCTCCTCCTCCCCGGCGCGCGGCCGCGAGAGCGCGGCCGCGAGAGCGCGGCCGCCGCGCTGGGCGGCCTTCTCGCCGGCCTGATGGCGGCCCTCGTCGACGCGGCCCTGCGCCGCGCGGGCCCCGGGGTGCTGGCCTACCCCGTGCCCATGGAGCGGCTGGCGGCCGCCCACGGAGCCTGGGCCTCCGCCCTCTACTCGGCGCTCCTCCTGGCCGCCATCTACACCACCTCCGTGGCCGTCACCCTGCCGCTCGCCGGCGGCCGGCGCTCCCTCCCGGCCGCGGCCGCGGCGGTGGCCGTCGCCTGGCTCGTCGCGCAGGTGGGCTTCGTGCCGCTGGTCCGCGTCGTCTATCCGCTGATGGGCGCGCTGGCGCTGGCGCTCCTCGCCTGGCTCGGGCTGGGCGGCCGCCGGCGGCGCTAGGACCGGGGCGGTCTCGGAGCCGGTAGGGGGCCGGCGCCGGAACGCCGGCGCTCAGAGCTCCACGGGGACGGGCCCCAGCAGGGTGACGCCCTCGGGCTCGAAGCGGCAGCGGTAGGCGTGCAGCTCGACGCCGGCCGCGCGCGCCTCCCGGACCGCCGCAGCGAACTCCGGATCCACCTCGGCGAAGGGACGGAGCAGCCGGGCGTCGTCGCGCTGGATGAACCAGACCACCGCCGCCCGCCCGCCGGCGCGGGCCACCTCGGCCAGCTCCGCGAGGTGCCGCCGGCCGCGGGCGGTGGGCGCGTCGGGGAAGAGGGCGACGCCTCCGTCCACCCGGTTCGACGACTTGGTCTCCACATAGCCCCGCTCTCCGCCCGGCCCCTCGACCAGGAAGTCCGCCCGCCCGGCCCCCAGCGCCGGCTCCGCGCGGGCGACCCGCCAGCCGGCGAAGGGGGGGAGCAGCCCCGCCGCCAGGGCGGCCGCGAAGAGCCGGTTGGGCAGGCCGGCGTCGACGCCCACCCAGCGGTCGCCGTGGCGGATCAGCACCAGCCGCCCCGCGGTCCGCGCCGCCGGGCGCAGGTGGGCGAGCCCCTCCGCGCCCGGGAGGAGCAGCTCCGTCATCCGGCCGGAGTTGGGCAGGTGGAGGAGGAGCGGGCGGCCGTCGCGCTCCGCCTCGACCGCGAAGCGGTTCCGCCGCCCGAGGAAGCGGACGGGGACGAGCG
>JASBVS010000051.1 GCA_029960955.1 Bacillota bacterium | reverse complement strand
GCCGTACTACCATGGGGACATGATCGTCGGCACGGGCGTCGACATCGTCGAGATCGAGCGGGTGCGGCGCGCGCTGGAGCGCCGCGGCGAACGGCTGCTCCGGCGGATCTGGACGCCCTCCGAGCAGGCGTTCGGGCGCGGCACGCCCGGCTGGTACGGGAGCTTGGCCGGCCGCTTCGCGGCCAAGGAAGCGGTCCTCAAGGCGCTCGGCTCCGGTCTGCGCGAGGCTTCCTGGCGCGACGTGGAGGTGCTGCGCGAGCCCTGGTCGGCGCCGCGGGTCCGCCTCTCCGGGCGCGTGGCCGAGCGGGCGAGCCGCCTCGGCGTGCGCCGCTGGCACCTGAGCATCAGCCACAGCCGGGGCTACGCGGTGGCCGTCGCCATCGCCGAAGCGGCCGGCGCAGGGGAAGCGGGGGGAGAGGCGTGAAGGCCGTCGGCTGGCCGGACGAGATCGAGGCGCTGACCGGCGAGGAGATGCGGGCGGCCGACCGCCTGGCCGCCGAGCGCTGGGAGACGGGCGCCGAGCTCCTCATGGAGGTGGCCGGGCTGCAGGTGGCGCGGGCGCTCGCCTCGCTGGCCGTCCACGGCCTGCCGGAGCGGCCGCTGGGCCGCGGCCTCCTGCGCGTCGAGGAGCTCCCGGCGCTTGCGGCCCGGCCGGAGCCGGAGCCGCCGCGGGGCGAGGCGCGCGCCCGGCCGGGGGCGGCCTCCGGGCCGCCGCTGGTCTCCGTCGTCGCCGGCCGAGGCCACAACGGCGGCGACGGGCTGGTGGCCGCCCGCCACCTGGCCGGGCTGGGCTTCCGCGTGCGCGCCCTCCTCCTCGCCGACGAGGCGGAGAGGCTGGAGGGGCTCCCCGCCCTGCAGTGGCGGCGGCTGGCGGGCTGGCCGGTGGAGCGGCGCGCGCTGGGCCGGGCGGGCGCCGGCCTCGAGGAGGCGCTCCGGGAGAGCGACTGGGTCGTCGACGCCGTCACGGGCAGCGGCGTGCAGGGCGGGCTTCACGGCGGCGCCGCGCGCGCGGCGGAAGCCATGGCCGCCGTCCGCGCCCGCGGCGCGCGCATCCTGGCCCTCGACCTGCCCAGCGGGAGCGACGCCGACCGGGGCGCCTGCCCGGAGCCGCACGTCCGCGCCGACGTCACGGTGACCATCGGCCGGCCGAAGCTGGGCACGCTCCTCTATCCGGCGGCCGAGGCGGCCGGGCTGCTCCTCCTGGGCGAGATCCCGGTGCCGCCGGCGGTCTGGCGCGAGGTGGGGCCGCGCGCCCGGCTGACGGAGCCCGCCGCGGCGGCGGCGCTCCTGCCGGCGCGGCCGGCGGCGGCGCACAAGGGCCTCTTCGGCCACGTGCTGGTGGTGGGCGGCTCGCGGGGCCTGGGCGGGGCGCCGGGACTGGCGGCGCGCGGCGCGGTCCGCGGCGGCGCCGGCCTGGTCAGCGTGGCCACGGTCGAAGAGGTGGCGGCGCCGGTGGCGGCCTCGCTCCCCGAGGCCATGGTGAGCGGCTTCCGCCCGGACGCCGACGGGCGGCTGGGTCCGGAGGTGGCGGCGGGCGTCCTGGAGCTGGCCGGGCGCGCCGACGTCCTCCTCCTCGGGCCGGGGCTGGGCCGCTCGGAGGGGACGCGCGAGCTTGTGCGCGCGCTCCTGGGGCGCTGGGAGGGCGGGCTGGTCCTGGACGCCGACGCGCTGGCGGTGGTCGGCGCCGACGAGGTGGCCGCGCTGCGCGGGCGGCTGCCGGGGGCGGCGGCGAAGACGGTGGTGACGCCGCACCCGGGGGAGGCGGGACGCTTCCTGGGGCGCCCGACGGGCGAGATCCTGACGGATCCGCCGGCGGCCGCGCGCGAGCTGGCCCACCGGGCGCGGGCCGCCGCCATCCTGAAGGGGGCGCACACGCTGGTGGCGGTGCCGGACGGGAGGCTCTGGGTCAACCCGACCGGCAACCCGGGCATGGCGACGGGAGGAAGCGGCGACGTGCTGGCCGGCCTGGTGGCGGCGCTCCTCGCCCAGGGGCTGGAGGCGGGCGCCGCGGCGCGCCTGGGCGTCTACCTGCACGGCCTGGCCGGCGACCTGGCCGCGCGGGCGTCGAACGGGCGGGCGCTGGCGGCGGGCGACCTGGCCGCCTGGCTGGGCGCGGCCTACCGCTGGCTGGAGAGGCGAGGGGGGGAGGCGGGGTGATGCGGCCGACCTGGGTCGAGGTCGACCTGGCCAGCCTCCGCCACAACGCCCGGGTCATCGCCCGGCGGGCGGCGCCGCGGCGCTGGTGGGCGGTGGTCAAGGCCAACGGCTACGGCCACGGGGCGCGGGAGGTGGCGCGCGTCGCCGCCGGGGAAGGCGCCCTCGGCCTCTGCGTGGCCACGCCCGGCGAGGCGCTGGAGCTGCGCGAGGCGGGCTTCGAGCTGCCGGTGCTGATCCTCGGCTGGACGCCGCCGGAGGCGGTGGAGGCGCTGGTGGAAGCGGGCGTCCGCCTCACCGTCTTCGACCTGCGCGGGGCGGAGTTGGCCTCGCGGGCGGCGCGCCGCCTGGGGCGGACGGCTCGCCTCCACCTGAAGGTGGACACGGGCATGACGCGGCTCGGCTTCGACGCCGCCAGCGGCCCGGAGCGGCTGGCGGCGAGCGCCGAGGAGGCGGCGCGGGCGGCGGCGCTGGAGGGGGTGGAGGTGGAGGGGGTCTTCAGCCACCTCGCCTCCGCCGAGTCGGATCCGGAGTACAGCCGGCAGCAGGTCGAGGCCTTCGCGCGCTTCCTCGCGGCGCTGGCGGAACGGGGCGTGCGGCCGCCGCGGGTCCACCTGGGCAACACGGGCGGCCTCCTCTACGTGCCGGAGGCGCGCGCCTACGACTACCGGGTGGGGATCGGGCTCTACGGCTACGATCCGGCGGGGGGCAACCGCGGCTTCGAGCAGGGGCTCCGCCCGGCGCTCCGCTGGCGGGCGCGCATCGCCCAGGTGCGCGAGCTGCCCGCCGGGCGGCGCGTCAGCTACGGCGGCACCTTCGTCACCGGCCGGCCCAGCCGGCTGGCCACGCTGCCCGTGGGCTACGCCGACGGCCTCCACCGCGCGCTCTCCGGGCGCGGCACGGTCCTCGTCCGCGGGCGGCGGGCGCCCATCGTCGGCCGCGTCTGCATGGACCAGGTGATCGTCGACGTGACCGGCCTCCCCGGGGTGGAGGCGGGCGACGTGGCGACGCTGATCGGCGAGGAAGGCGGGGAGCGGCTGACCGCCGACGACATGGCCGAGGCGGCGGGCACCATCAGCTACGAGGTGCTCACCTCCATCTCGGCGCGCGTCCCCCGGCGCCTGGTCGGGGCGAGCTCCGCCCGCGCCGGGCGGCCGGAATATACTGCGGCTGACGACGGGCTCTAGCAGCGAAGCCCGCAGGGGAGGCCGGAGGCTGCGCATGCGACCACGGATCGGCATTCCGGCGGGTCGCGCCGACGGGTCGGCCGACGCCGCCTTTCGTTTGGGAGCGGACTACGTGCTCGCGATCGAGGCGGCCGGCGGCCTGCCGGTCGTCCTGCCCGCCGGCGAGGGGACCGGCCGGCCGGAGGAAGCGCTGCGCGGCGTCGACGGGCTCCTCCTGGCGGGGGGCGGCGACATCGCCCCCGATCTCTACGGGGAGGCGCCGCACCCGCAGCTGGGCTGGGTCGACCCCGACCGCGACCGCTGGGAGCTGGCGCTGGCGCGGCGCGCGCTGGCGGCGGGGCTGCCGGTGCTGGGCGTCTGCCGCGGCATCCAGGTGCTCAACGTGGCCGACGGCGGCACGCTCTACCAGGACCTTCCCTCCCAGCTGCCGGAGGCGCTCCAGCACCAGCAGAAGGCGCCGCGCTGGCACCGCAGCCACCCTGTCCGGGTGGAGGCGGAGAGCCTCCTGGCGCGGCTGGTCGGCGCGGGCGAGCTGGCCGTCAACAGCTTCCACCACCAGGCGGTGCGCGAGGTGGCGCCGGGCTGGCGGGTCTCCGCCGCGGCGCCGGACGGCGTGGTGGAGGCCATGGAGCGGCCGGACCTTCCTTTCGCGCTGGGGATCCAGTTCCACGCCGAGAACCTCTTCACGCGCGACCGGCGCTTCCTGCGCATCTTCGAGGGGCTGGTGGAGGCGGCGGCCGCCCGCGGCCGCCACGCCGAGGCGGCCGTGCTGGCCGAGGTCTGGCGGGGGGAGGGCGTGGAGTCGCTCCACCGCGGCCACGGCGCCGTCGTCTCGGCGGGCGGGGAGCTCCTCTACGAGCTGGGCGAGCCCGCCTTCGCCAGCTCCATGCGCTCGGCGGCCAAGCCCTTCCAGGCGATGGTGGTCCTGGAGAGCGGCGCCGGCGACGAGTTCGCCATCAGCGACCTGGAGCTGGCGGTGATCGCGGGCTCGCACGGGGGCCTGCGCTCCCAGGTCGCCCTGGTGGAGGGGCTCCTGGGCCGCCTGCACCTGGACCGGAGCGCCCTCGTCTGCGGGCCGCGGCCGCCGCTGGACGCGGGCGCGCGGCGCGAGCTGGCGCTGGCGGGCGAGTCGCCCAGCGAGCTGCACCACACCTGCTCGGGCAAGCACGCCGGCATGCTGGCCGCGGCGCTGGCGCTGGGCGCGCCGGCCAGCGGCTACGCCGAGGCGGACCACCCCGTCCAGCGGCGCGCCCGCCGGCTGCTGGCGGAGGTGGCCGGCGTCGAGGAAGCGCGGCTGGGCGCCGGCGTCGACGGCTGCGGCGTCCCCACCTGGTACCTGCCCCTGGAGCGGATGGCCTACGCCTACGCGCGGCTGGCCCGCCCGCAGGAGCTTCCCGAGGCGCACCGGGCGAGCGCCGCCCGCGTGGCGCGCGCCATGCTCACCCACCCGGAGATGGTGGCCGGCCCCGGCGAGTTCGACACGGCCCTGATCCAAGCCAGCGAGGGCCGCATCCTCTCCAAGACCGGCGCCGAGGGCCTGCTCTGCCTGGCCATCCCCGAGCGCGGCTGGGGGATGGCGCTCAAGGAAGAGGACGGGGAGCGCCGCGCCCTCTACCCGGCGGCGCTGGCGCTCCTCGAGCAGCTCGACCTGCTGGGCGGGCGCGCGCTGCGCGAGCTGGAGCGCTGGCGCCACCCGGTCCTGCGCGACAGCCGCGGGAAGCCGCTCTCCGAGGTGCGCCCGGTCCCCCGCTGGACGCCCTCCGCCCGGTCGCTCGAGGGGTGAGGAGAGGTGGACGAGCGCTACGTGCAGACCTCGCTCTTCGGCGGGGCGGACGAGCCCCCGCCGCCGGGCGACGCCGCGCCCGTCGGGGCGGCCGGCTCGCCGGAGCCGGGCGAGGAGGCGGCCGCCGCCGAGCCGGGATGGCCGCCCGCTCCGGCCGGCGCGGAGACTCCGCTCCAGCCCTCGCTTCTCGACCTGGCGGGGTCGGAGGAGCCCGGCTGGCGGCGCCTCGCCCGGGCGCTGGGCCGGCAGCGCGCCGGGGCCGCGGCCGGGGCTGCGGCCGGGGCTGCGGCGGCGCCCGCCGCTCCGCCCTCGGCCGTCCCCGCCGACCACCCCCTCCGCCGCCTCTGGCCCTCCGGGCGCCCGCCCGAGGGGCTGGGCGCGCGGCAGCGCGCGCAGGCGCTGGAGGCGCTGCGCGGGGCGGCGCTGGGCTGCACGTACTGCCCGCTCCGCGCCGGCTGCCGGGGCGTCGTCTTCGGCGAGGGCGACCCCGCGGCGCGCCTCGTCCTGGTGGGCGAGGGGCCCGGCGCCACGGAGGACGAGCTGGGCCGGCCCTTCGTCGGCCGCGCCGGCGAGCTCCTCGACCGCATCCTGGAGGCGGCCGGCTTCCCGCGCCCCTCGGTCTTCATCACCAACGTGGTCATGTGCCGCCCGCCCGGCAACCGGACGCCCAGCGAGGCGGAGATGGCCGCCTGCCGCCCCTGGCTCGAGGCCAAGCTGGAGCTGATCCGGCCCGACCTGGTGGTGGCGCTGGGCAGCACGGCCGCGCGGGCGCTGGTCGACCCCGCCGCGCGCATCACCCGCCTGCGCGGGCAGTGGGTGGAGCGGCGCGGCCGGCGCATCCTGCCCACCTACCACCCGGCCGCCCTGCTCCGCGACCCGTCGAAGAAGCGCGAGGTCTGGAGCGACTTCCAGGCGGTGCGCGACGCCTACCGGGCGCTTCCTCCGCGGCCCTTGCGGGAGGCGGGCGCATGAGCGCGGAGCGGCTGGGGGAGGTGGGCGAGCGCGGCTGGATCGCCCGGGCGACCGCCGTCTGGAGGCGGGCCGGGGTGCTCGAGGGCCCCGAGGTGCTGGTCGGCAGCGGTCCCGACGACGCCGCGGTGGTGCGGGCGCCCGAGGGCGAGATGGTCCTCACCTGCGACCTGATGATCGAGGGCGTCCACTTCACCCGCGCCACCGTCTCCGGCTTCGACCTGGGCTGGAAGGCGCTCGCCTCCAACCTCTCCGACGTGGCCGCCATGGGCGGGCGACCGCTCTACGCGCTGGTCTCGCTGGCCGCGCCGCCCTCCGCCGAGCTGGCCTTCCTCGAGGAAGCCTGGCTCGGCATGGCGGAGCTGGCGCGGGAGGCGGGGGTGCGCCTGGTCGGCGGCGACACCAGCGCCTCGCCGGGCGGGATCTTCCTGGACATGTGCGTGGTCGGGAGCGTTCCCGCGGGCGGCGCCTGGCGCGCGGAGCTGGCGCGGCCCGGGCAGCTCCTCTGCGTGACGGGCGACCTGGGCGGCTCGGCGGCCGGCCTGGCGCTCCTCCTGGCGGAGGAAGGCGCCGCTGCCGGCGCCGGCGTCGCCGGGAGCGCCAGCGCCTCGCCCGCGGAGGCCGCGGTGCTGGAGCGCCACCGACGCCCCCGCCCGCGCCTGGCCGAGGCGGCGGCGCTGCGGCCCTTCGCCGCCCGCGCCTGCCGCGACGTGAGCGACGGCCTCGCCGCCTCCGCCCACCTGATCGCCGAGGCGGCCGGCGTGGGCGTCGAGATCGAGGCCGAGGCCGTGCCCGTGGCCGAGGCCACCCGCGCCGTCGCCCGCCGCCTCGGCCGCGACCCGCTCGACTGGGCGCTCTTCGGCGGCGAGGACTACGAGCTGGCGCTGGCGGCGGCGCCGGAGGAGGTCGGGGCGCTGCGCGCGGCGCTGGAGCCGCTGGGGACGGAGCTGACCGTGGTGGGGCGCTTCCTGGCGGAGGAGGGCGTCTGGCTCCGCCGGGCGGGCGGCGGGCGCCAGCCGCTGGGGCGCGGGTACGAGCACTTCGGCGGGGGGGCGGAGCCGTGAGCCTGGAGCTGGGCCCGCTGCGGCTCCAGGGGCCCGGGGCGACAGACGCCGTCGGGCGCCTCCTCGGCGGGCGGGCCGAGCCGGGCTTCTTCTACGCGCTGAGCGGCGCGCTGGGCGCCGGGAAGACCACCCTGGCGCAGGGGATCCTGTCCGGCGCGGGCGTCGAGGCGGTCGGGGGGAGTCCCAGCTTCCTGATCGTGCGCACCTACCGCGGCCGGCTGACCGTCTACCACGTGGACCTCTACCGCCTGGGCGAGGGCGCGGCCGGCGAGCCGCTCGGCTGGGAGGAGATCCTGGAGGGGGAGGGGCTGGCCGTGGTGGAGTGGGCGGAGTACCTCCGCCCGCTCTGGCCGGCCGAGTACCTCTGGCTGCGCCTGGAGCGGCCCGAGGGCGCCGAGGGCTACCGCCTGCTCCGGCTGGAGGCGGCGGGCGGAACCTACGAGCGGCTGGCGCGGGAGGTGGCGGCGGCTTGCTGATGCTGGCGCTGGAGACGGCCACGGAGGCGCTCTCGGTGGCGCTGCTCGAGGAAGGGCGCCCGCGGCTCGAGCTCTGGCTCGACGCCGGCCGGCGCCACGCCGCGCTCCTCACGCCCCTCGTCGACGCGGCGCTGGAGCGGCTGGGCGCGCGCCCCGCGGACCTGGGCGCGGTGGCGGTGGGGCTCGGCCCGGGCTCCTTCACCGGCCTCCGCATCGGCGCGGTCACCGGCCGCGCGCTCGCCTCGACGCTGGGCATCCCGGCGCTGGGCGTCCCCACCCTGGCCGCCATGGCCCGGGCCGCCGGCCCCGGGCTGGTCGTCCCGCTGCTCGACGCCCGCGGCGGCCGCCTCTACACCGCGCTCTACCGGGTGGCCGCCGACGGCACGGGCGAGGTGAGCCCCCTCGTCGACCCGCTGGCGGAGAGCGCGGTATCGTGGTGGCGGAGACTGGCGGAGGAGGCGCCCCCGGGGCCGCTCTTCCTGACCGGCCCCGGCCTGCGCCGCTACGCGGAGGAAGCGCGCACCGCCCTCGGCGGCCGCGCGCTCCTCGTGCCCCCCTCGCGCTGGCTCCCCCGCGCCAGCGAGGTCGGCGCGCTCGCCTGGGAGCGCCTCCAGGCGGGGGAGGCGGGCGGCCCGGAGGCGCTGGAGCCGCTCTACTTCGGCCGCCAGGCCGTGCCGTGGAAGGAGCGAGAACGTGGCGACGCAGCCCATCGATGACCGGCGCGCCCCGCGCCGGGAGGAAGCCGGGCCCGGCGAGCGCACCCGCCCGCCGCTTCCTCTGGAGTTCCGCGAGATGCGCCTGGAGGACCTGCCCGAGGTGCTGGACATCGAGCGCGTCTCCTTCCCGACGCCCTGGTCGCGCCAGTCCTTCGTCAACGAGCTGACCGACAACGGCTACGCCCACTACGTGGTGGCGCTCCTGGACGGCCGCATCGTCGGCTACTCGGGCATGTGGCTGATCCTGGACGAGGCGCACATCACCAACATCGCCGTCCACCCCGAGCTCCGCGGCCGCGGCGCCGGCGACCTGCTCCTGAGCGAGATGGAGCGGCGCGCCCGCGAGCGCGGGATCAACCGCATGACGCTGGAGGTCCGCCCCTCCAACACCCCCGCCCGCCGGCTGTACAAGCGCCACGGCTTCGTCGAGCGCGGCATCCGCAAGGGCTACTACGCCGACACGCAAGAGGACGCGATCATCATGTGGAAGGAGGATCTGGGGCTGGGGCGCGCGTAGGAAGCGGAAGGCGCGGCTGCCCCGGTTACAGCGGAGTGGACGGCGGAAGCCGTCGCCTGCGAAGCGACCGGTTGAATAAGGAGCAGGTTCGACGAAGCCGCGGTAACGGATCGATCTCCCTCCTGTAACTTCGGTGAGGCGGGGTTCTCAAGTCGACTTGCGTCCATTACCATTCAGATTGTCGCTGCGGTGTTGCGGTTCTGTCAGGAGGCGACCCCATGAGTCCTCCACCCAGTGACTTGTCCGACTTCTCCAGCTTCTTTGCACTCGCTACAGGTCACCCGCCGCGCCCGTTCCAGAAGCGACTCGCCGCTGAGCCGGATTGGCCGGAGATTCTGCGGGTTCCCACAGGGGCCGGCAAGACCGCCGCCGTCGGCTTGGCTTGGCTCTGGCGGAGGCTCGCCGCGGACCGAGAGATGCGCCGGCGCACCCCGCGCCGCCTCGTTTACGTCCTTCCCATGCGCGCCTTGGTGGAACAGGTGAGCGGTCGCTTCCGGGAGTGGATCAAGGCACTGGGTGACGCCGGTTGGGGTCCGCTTCCTGCAGTGGAGGTGCTGATGGGCGGCGAGCACGCCTCTCGCTGGGAACTGGAACCCGAGCGCGACCAAGTCCTCGTCGGTACCCAGGACATGATCCTCTCCGCGGCGCTCAACCGCTCCTATGCCAGCAACCGCTTCCGGTGGCCGATCTACTTCGGACTGCTGAACAACGACGCCCTCTGGGTTCTCGACGAAGTGCAGTTGATGGGACCCTCTCTGCCCGCCAGCGCCCAGCTGGACGCCTTTCGACGGGCGTACGGCACTTACGGCCCGACTGCTTCGATCTGGATGTCCGCCACGGTCCGAGCGGAGTGGATGCAGACCGTCGATCGCCCCGCTCCGCAAAGGATCTTCGAGCTCTCGGCCGACGACCTGGATGATGCCGTTCTTCACAGGACGCTGGCGGCGACCAAGACGGTTGCAGAGCTGAAGCGTGTCAAGGCCAGCAGCCGCGAATACCCCGGTGCGCTGGCCCGGCTCGTGCTGGAACTTCACCGGCCCGGAACGCGAACGCTGGTCATCCTCAATACCGTCTCGCGAGCCCAGGCTGTCTACGTCGCGCTGCGCGAGCTTGTGATGCACGGGCTAGATTCGGGCAAAGAAGCCCGTCCCGGCACCGTGCTCCTCCATTCCCGATTCCGGCCCCGGGATCGCGTGCAGCACATGGAGCGGGCCCAGGGCGAGGCCGGTGCTTCGGCCGGCGGTCTGATCGTGGTCAGCACGCAGGTGCTGGAGGCCGGCGTCGACCTTTCCGCCGCCACCCTCGTCACCGAGCTTGCCCCTTGGGCGAGCATCGTCCAGCGTTTGGGGCGCTGCAACCGTTATGGCGAGGAGGAAGAGGCGTCGGTCTACTGGATCGATCTGCCGGACCGGATGTCGGCGCCTTACGAAGCTGTGGAATTGGCCGACGCCCGGAGGTTGCTCGGCGGCCTGGAAGGCCGGTCAGCCAGCCCTCTCCACCTTCCCGACCCGGAGGCGCCTCCGGCGGTCTCCGACGTTCTCAGGAAGCGCGACTTGTGGGACCTATTCGACACCGCGCCCGATCTCTCAGGGAACGAGACCGACGTCGGCCGCTTCATCCGGGAGACCACCGGCCGTGACCTTTTCGTCGCTTGGCGCCAATGGCCCGGCCAAGTTCCCGACCCGGCATGGGATGAAGTTGCGACCGAGGAGCTGTGCAAGGCGCCGCTGCAGGACGTCCGCGAGCTTCTCCGGGCGCGCCGACGGGTGGCCGTGTGGGACATCCTCGAACGTCGGTGGCGAGCTCTCCGGGCCAACGATCCGCTCTTCCCGGGACAGATCCTCGTTTTTGACACAGCCGCCGGCGGTTACGACTCGGACCTGGGGTGGAAACCGGAGTCGACCGCACCTGTCGAGCCGGTCAAGCCGTCGATCGAACGGGCCCCGGAGGCCATCGGCTCCGACGGGGCCACCTGGGAGGGCGTCTGGCAGACGCTGGCCGAACACGCCCAGGAGAGCGCGCAGGAGATGAGGGCGCTCTTGCAGGCGCTGGACATAGCCGAACTCCGGCAGGTGGAGCAGGACCTCGAGCTGGCCGCCCGTTGCCACGATCTGGGCAAGGCGCACCCGGTCTTCCAGGAGGCCATGCTGGACGGCCTCCCGGACGAGGAGCGGAAGACCCGCAGTACCCAACTGTGGGCTAAGCGACCGGGGAGGTCCTCCAGGGGCTACAGATATCCTCACTTCCGTCACGAACTTGCTAGTCTCCTCGGGCTCTTAGCGCACCAGGGCGGGCCGGATGGACCCGCGCTTTCGGACCTGGCCCTTTACCTGGTCCTGAGTCACCACGGCAAGGCCCGGCTCGGGGTTCGGTCGTACCCTGGCGAGCGGCCTCTCGACGGGGGTGCAGGGGAGGACAGGGTTTTGGGGGTGGCTTCGGGCGACCGTCTGCCGGAGGTGGATCTGGGCGCCGGTGTGCGGGTACCGCCTACGCTTCTCGATCTGGAACCTCTGGCGGTCGGACTGGGAGCCTCCGGCCCCTCGTGGCTCGAACGCAGCCTTTCGCTCCTGGAACAGTACGGGCCATTCCGGCTGGCGTTTCTCGAGGCGCTCGTGCGGGCGGCAGATGCGCGTGCCAGCCGGATCGCCCAGGCGCGCCAAGTGTACGGAGGTGGGCCGCATGGCTGAGATCATCCTTCCGGGATGCGGCCAGGAGCCCCTGATTGGCTATCTGAAGGCGCTGGGCGTCTTCAGGCTGGTCGGCGAGCAGTACGGGCCGGATTCCTCCTCCATCCGCGGCTTCTGGAGGGATGGTCTCTTCGGCCTGCAAGGAGGTGGCCTGAGCGCCGAGGGCCTAGTCGACTACTTCCTCGACGCATACCGTCCGGCACCGCTGATCGCCCCCTGGAATCGTGGATCCGGCTTCTGGGGTGGGCCGACGGCCCCTGCGGTGCTCGACGCGGTCGCGAGATCCGGCGACCCCCGCCTCGCGACTTATCGCCAGACTATCGCCGCTACACGGGCAGTCATCGAGCGCATGGGCCTGGAAAGAGGCAACCTGGACAAGGCCAAGCTCGAACTGTTCCGCGAGCTTCGCTCCGTGCTGCCCGACGAGGCCGTTCGATGGATCGACGCCTTGGCGGTGATCGGAGATGATCGGGTGGTGTTCGCTCGGCTCCTGGGTACAGGCGGGAACGACGGGCACCTGGAGTTTTCGATCAATTTCATGCAGCGCCTCGCCCAAGTCCTGCCGGTGTCCGGGCAGGAAGCGGCACCTGCCGCCCGGCGTCGCCGCCGACAGCACGGCTACGACCGGGATCTCAGCCGCGCCTGGCTTGTCCAAGCCCTCTTCCGAGCGGGTGACGCCGAGCTGATCCCGGCCGCCGTCGGCCAGTATCACCCCGGGGGCGCGGGTGGTCCCAACGCGGTCGCCGGCTTTGAAGGCGATTCCCTGGTCAATCCCTGGGACTACGTGCTGGCCATGGAGGGTTCGCTCCTCCTGGCCGGATCGCTCACCCGGCGCGGCAGTTCGGCCGGAGCTGCCAGCGGTACCACGTCGGCGGCCTTCCCCTTTACTGTGGCTCCCTCGCCTGCGGGATGGCCGACCATCGAGGCGGCAGATGTGGGCGACGTCCGCCAGGAGCGCCAGGAAGTCTGGCTGCCCATCTGGGAGCGACCGGCTACCCTGCGCGAGATCCAACACGTCCTGGCCGAGGGGCGGGCGCAGGTGGGCCGGCGCCGGGCTGCCACAGGGGCGGACTTCGTGCGCGCGGTAGCACAACTGGGGGTCGACCGCGGTCTCTCCGGCTTCGTACGGTATGCGTTTCTGCGGCGGAACGGGCGCTCGCACCTGGCCGCCCCGCTGGGCCTCGAACGGGTGGGCGCGCGGCCCAAGGAGTGGGTCGGCCTGCTGGACGGACGCCTGGACGTCTGGGTGGCGCGCTTCCGCCGTTGGGCGACAGAGGAGAACGCGCCGGCGAGCCGCCGCGCCGCGCTCCAGGAGATCGACGAGGCGATCTTCCGCCTTAGCCGCGCGCCGGAAGGCGAGGACGGCCGGGTTGAGCGGGCCCGGGCCGCGCAGGGGCTCCTCCGCGCGCTTCACCGGGCGGAGATGCTGGCGTCGCGGTCCGCGGAGGGCCGCCGGATCCTCGGGCGGCCGGTGCCCCCCCTTCGTCCCGCACGACGCTGGGTCGACGTCTGCGACGACGGTTCGCCGGAGTTTCGCCTGGCACGGGCGATCGCCTCGTTGGAGCCGCGGTGGCAGGCCGAAGCGGACTACCCCGCTCCGCTTCCCGCCCGCAGCTACGTCAGCTCCGTGCGCGTGAGCAAGGGTGGCGGATGGGAATGGGCGGAGAATAACCCGCGCTTGGTCTGGAGCCACGGCAGCCTGGAGGCCAACCTGATACGGCTGCTCCAACGTCGGCTGGTGGACGCGGTGCAGGCAGGTCAGACCGGTCCGGC
Source organism: Bacillota bacterium (assembly GCA_029960955.1). Classification (GTDB taxonomy): domain Bacteria; phylum Bacillota; class Sulfobacillia; order JAIMAT01; family JAIMAT01; genus JAIMAT01. The sequence goes on along the minus strand of JASBVS010000051.1, from coordinate 4,505 downwards.
TCCGCTGGACGCGACGTACTCAGTCGACATCGGGGATGTCGCCCTGTGGTTGAGGGGCGGACTGGACGACGAACGGATCGCAGAGCTCGTTCCCGGTCTGACCCTGCTCGACTATCCGGCAACCGAGAGTCCCGCTGCGAGGGCGGCCGGCAGCGCCCGGCAGTCGGTGCGCAGTGACGGGAGGCGAAGCGCGAGCGGTCTGGATCTCCTCGACCCCCTCTATGCCCTCTTCAAGCCCCTCTTCCATGCCCGGCCGCTGGTGGGAGCGGACGGAGAAGCCCTTCCTCTGACCCCCGACCAGGCGATCCTCGTCCGATTGCGGCAGGGGGACATCCCGCAGGCACAGGAAGCCGCCAACTTGGCGATCGCGCGCTGGCGGGCAGCCGGTGTGGCCATTCTGGGCACGGGGGGCGGCCGGACCGCCGGCGATCCTGCAGGCAGGTGGAAGGTCTACTGGAGCGTCAGCGGGCGGCCGCACCGGCTTGCTGCGGCTCTGGCTTTCCCCGTCCGCTCGGTGATGCCGCTATTGGCGATGATTACACGCGCTGAGGTGCGCGAAGGAGCGTGTTGACCATGGATTGGAGCCGCATTGCAGCCGCCGACCGCCTGCTGATCGAGGCCGATCTCTGGCCCATCCAGGGCGAGCGCTTCCAACCGACCGGCTTTCCAGAAATCGGCCCGGCGCAGTACAGGCTTGCGGATGGGACGCCAATGCTGCTGGTTGAGTCGCCGCAGTCGATCGCCAACAGGCTCGAAGCGGTCTGCTGGGATTTCGGGAGAGACGACCTGGTGAATGTGCTTCGCGGCATGCCGTACGTGCGCGTGGTCATGGACGGCCAGTTTCTGACCAGCTCCATCCTGGAGGCCCACCGCCTGAACTCCGGTTATATCCTGGGCGGTGAGTCCAGCTCTTTCTTGGAGATCCTGAAGCAAGAGTTCCAGGACTTCGATCATCGCCCGGTCGATCTCCGCGTTATGGCAAAGACAGCTCTCCGGTACGATCCGAACTCGCTCGTCCACGGTCTCTTCCTGGCGAGGCCGGATCTGGCGGGCGGTCGCCTGCGCCTGCCGAGGATGCTTTCAGGATTCATCGAAGCAAGGGAAGCGGAGGCCGTCGAGGAAGGGGGCGTCAAGAATGACCGCGTATTGCCGACGGGCAATACCGGCAAAGGCTTTGGCAACGTGCCTTACGCGCGTACGGAATTCGTGGCCGACCAGATCACCGCGTACTTCAACCTGGACCTGAGATTAATGAGGAGCTACGATCTGGGGGAGGCCGCCGAGCGGTTCCTGGTAGGGCTCTCTCTCTGGAAGATCCGGTGCTTCCTCGAGGACGGGCTGCGCCTGCGCACAGCCTGCGACCTGGTCTGCCGGGAAGTCCGCGTAACGCGCCCAGGCGGCTTCGATCTCCCGGAACGGGCCGAGCTGGATGAGCTGCTGCCCGAGCTGATCGATGCAGTCGAGGCCTTCCGCCGGCCGCCCGTGACGGAAGTGGAATTCGTGCCGCCCGGCGACTGGACGCGCCAGTCGCGGCGGGCGGAGGAGAGCGCGCCGGAAGAGCGGGCTTCCGACGAGGTGGACGGCGAATGATCGCCATCCGCGTTCGCTTCCTGGCAGGGCGCTTCCACGCCACGCCGTGGGGGCATCACGTCAACGAAGGGGAGCCGGAATGGCCGCCTTCACCGTGGCGTCTCCTGCGGGCGCTTGTAGCAAGCTGGAAGCGCTTCCATCCGGAATGGCCGGAGGAACGCGTAACGCGGGTCCTGGAGGCCCTCCGGCCCGTCCCGGACTTCTGGCTTCCGCGCGGATCGGTGGGGCATGCACGCCACTACATGCCACTGAGGAAGGGACCTGACGATCGGGCGCTCGTCTTCGACACGTTCGTTCGATTGGACCGGACAGAACCCGTCATCGTGCACTGGTCTTCCGCTTCCGCGGGGGCGGACGTCCGAAGCGACCTGGAAGAACTTCTCAGAGGTGTGAGCTACCTCGGCCGCGCCGAGTCCTGGTCGGAACTCGACCTGGTCACGTCGAACGACTCCGTCATCGCGCCATTCCGCTGCCGCCCCCTTGAGGCAGGCGAGCAACAAGAGTTTGACAGCCGCGTCGTCGAGCTTCTGTGCCCCGAACCGGACGCAGAACCGCGGCTACTGCTCGAGGCACTCCTTCTTGATACTGCTGAACTGCGGTCGCGGAGGAGGCGGTTGGACCCGCCGGCCAGTCGGTGGGTCCCGTATCTCCTGCCGGCGCAAGCCCTGCGACCCACGGTGCGGGAAGCCGGTGCTCGACGGCGCCACAGATCTTACGATCGCGACCCCGTGGTCGCCGTACGCTACGCCCTGGACAGGAGTCCGCTGCCACCGTTAGAGCGAGCGGTGGCGATCGGTGACCGGGCAAGGCGTGCGGCCATGAGCCGTTACGGGCAGATTACGAGTGGCAAGAACTCCCCCACTCTTTCGGGAAGAGTTGGCTCCACACCTGCGCAGGGACATCGCCACGCGTTCTATCTCCCGGTCGATGAGGACAAGGACGGGAGGCTCGATCACCTTCTCGTCTACGCTCCCGCAGGGTTCACCGATGAAGAACTGGTGGCGCTCGCGCAGATCCGAGAAGTGCACTGGGGCGAGCGGGGAGACGAGGCGCTTCGCTTGGTGCTCCTCGACCTCCTGAGGAAATCGCAGCGGGAGCACCTGAAGCGCCGGCTCGATCCTGCCATGCCGCGCGTACTGGGTCCAGCGCGCCGCTGGGTATCGGTCACCCCGTACGTCATGACCCGTTACCCCAAGCTGGACCACCACGGACGACCGAAGTGGAACCCCGACGGTACGCAGCGCGACGGGCCAGAGGATCAGGTGCGGCGGGAATGGGAAGAGCGGCGGGCTCATGATGCATCTCTCCCGGCGCTGACACGGGTCCAGGTGCTTCCGCCGGGCTACCGGCGGTGGCTCCGCTTTCAGCTGATTCGACCCGGAGGCGGCCGATCGGCCGGGATTGCGATTGGGATCTCCCTGGAATTCGCCGAACCCGTGGTGGGTCCGCTGGCACTGGGCTACGCGTGTCACTATGGTCTCGGCCTGCTCGAGGCCGCGGACAGCCCAGAGGTCTTCGAGCGGACGGGGTCGAATAGATGACAACGGTCCGCGAGCGGTCCGGTGTGCGCAGATCTCCTGGCGGTGCTCGCACGCCTACTCCCAGCCGGGATTGGACCGCACGGCCGGCCCCTTCAGAGCTCCTTGACAAGTGCATCAAGGGAGGGTGCTCGCAAGGGCGGCCGCGAGGCGGTGCCGGGCGCCCGTTCCCGGACCAGCTGAATCTCCGGTCGACGGACCGGAGCTCCATTGAAGCCCGCCAGTGTCGTCTTCCCGCTGCACGACGCGCCCGCGAGAATCTCCGGTCGACGGACCGGAGCTCCATTGAAGCGGCCCCCAGCACGGACAGGCGCTTGGCGATGATGTCTGAATCTCCGGTCGACGGACCGGAGCTCCATTGAAGCGAGGCGCCCCTGACGGCGGCAGGCCAGTCGCGGGTGCAGCGAATCTCCGGTCGACGGACCGGAGCTCCATTGAAGCGTCAGGTCGAATCGCCCGACCTTGATCTCAGCCGGGTCCGAATCTCCGGTCGACGGACCGGAGCTCCATTGAAGCTGTTGCACCCCGGGGCCACCGGGTGCGTCAGGGAGGAATCTCCGGTCGACGGACCGGAGCTCCATTGAAGCAAGGCGGCCGGAGAGGAGATTGCCTCGAAGGCGCCGGCGAATCTCCGGTCGACGGACCGGAGCTCCATTGAAGCGCGAGATCGTGTATCTGCTGTGCCTGCGACGCTTGGGAATCTCCGGTCGACGGACCGGAGCTCCATTGAAGCTAGAACTTCACCTGATACCTGTTACCGCACGCCTCGCGAATCTCCGGTCGACGGACCGGAGCTCCATTGAAGCTGCAACCGGGCTGTCGCAAGGGTGGGCTTGTTCAAGAATCTCCGGTCGACGGACCGGAGCTCCATTGAAGCTGTGCGCTCGTCGGCATAGCGAACGCCTGGGAGCGGACGAATCTCCGGTCGACGGACCGGAGCTCCATTGAAGCTGTGCGCTCGTCGGCATAGCGAACGCCTGGGAGCGGACGAATCTCCGGTCGACGGACCGGAGCTCCATTGAAGCGGGATGAGGGCGGCGACGGCTGGGGCGGTGCGTGTGGAATCTCCGGTCGACGGACCGGAGCTCCATTGAAGCCTCTACTCGCACCCCGGCAGCGTCGTCGCGACGACGGCCGAATCTCCGGTCGACGGACCGGAGCTCCATTGAAGCATCAGCCGTTCCGTCTCGCGGTCCAGTCCGTCGTGCGGAATCTCCGGTCGACGGACCGGAGCTCCATTGAAGCCGCTCGACGTCCTCAGGCACCTGGGTGGCGCCGATGGTGAATCTCCGGTCGACGGACCGGAGCTCCATTGAAGCCTGTGGTGCCGCGCCTCGCTCGCGCAGCGCCAACCGAGAATCTCCGGTCGACGGACCG
>JASBVS010000050.1 GCA_029960955.1 Bacillota bacterium | reverse complement strand
CTCCGCCGTCCCCGCCCCGGCGGTCCGTCAGCCGGCGGCGAGTCAGCCGGCGGCCAGTCAGCCGGCAGCCGGGCAGGCGGGCGACCAGCTGGTGCCCGTCGACCCGATCCGCCGGACCATCGCGCGCCGGATGGTCGAGGCGAAGCAGACGATCCCCCACGCCTGGACCATGGTCGAGGTGGACGTGACCGGCCTGGCACGGCTCCGTGAACGGGTCCAGGAAGAGTTCCGGCGCCGCGAGGGCTTCGAGCTGACCTTCCTCCCCTTCATGCTGGAGACGGTGGCGCGGACGCTCCGCGAGTTCCCCATGCTCAACGCCAGCTGGACCGAGCAGGGCATCCTCCTCCACCAGGCGGTCAACCTCGGCATCGCGGTGGCCGCCGACTCCGGTCTCGTGGTGCCGGTGCTGAAAGGCGCCGACGGGCTCAGCCTGGTCGGCCTGGCGCGGGCGGCCCGGCAGCTGGCGGAGAGGGCGCGAGCGGGGAAGCTGGGGCTGGACGACGTCCAGGGCGGCACCTTCACCGTCGACAACACCGGTGCCACCGGTTCCGTCCTCTCCTACCCGATCATCAACCCGCCCCAGGTCGCCATCATCACCATGGAGCGGGTGGTCAAGCGGCCGGTGGTGCTGGAGACGCCCGAGGGCGAGAGCATCGCGGTGCGCAGTATGATGAACGTGTGCCTCTCCATCGATCACCGCGTCATCGACGGTGCGCTGGCGGGACGCTTCCTGTTGGCGGTGAAGCGCCGCCTGGAGAGCTACCGCGCCGACCAGGAGCTGGCCTGACCGCGCCGGCGCCGGCGCGGCGACGTGCGGACAGCAGGAGGAGCGAGAGTGCGGGGCCCGGCGATCGCCGGGCCCCGGCGCAGGGGGCGAGACCATGGCGGAGGCGACGACCGGCACGAGGCCGGAGTGGCTGCGGGTGCGGGTGGCGACGGGGCCGAACTACCGGCAGGTACGCGAGCTGGGCCAGAGCCTCGCCCTCCACACCGTCTGCGAGGAGGCGCGCTGTCCCAACGTCTTCGACTGCTGGGAGCGGCGGACCGCCACGTTCATGATCCTGGGCGACACCTGCACCCGTGCCTGCCGCTACTGCGCGGTCAAGACCGGCTGGCCGGGCTTCGTCGACTGGGAGGAGCCCGAGCGGGTGGCGGAGGCGGTGGCGCAGCTGGGACTGCGCCACGCCGTCGTCACCTGCGTCACCCGGGACGACATCCCCGACGGCGGCGCGGCCGTCTTCGCCGCCACCGTCCGGGCCATCCGGCGGCGCTCGCCGGGGACGAGCGTCGAGGTGCTCACCTCCGACTTCCTGGGGCGGCTCGAGTCGGTGCGGACGGTGATGGAGGCGCGGCCCGACATCTTCAACCACAACATCGAGACGGTCCGGCGCCTCCATCCCGAGGTACGGCTGAAGGGGGGCTACGAGCGGTCGCTGGCGGTTCTCGCCGAGGCGCACCGCCTGGCGCCGGAGATTCCGACCAAGTCCGGCCTGATGGTGGGCCTGGGGGAGAGCTTCGAGGAGATCGAGGCGACCATGCGCGATCTCCTCGCCGTGGGCGTCTCGATCCTGACCATCGGCCAGTACCTGCGCCCCAGCAGCTCCAAGCGCCACGTGCCGGTCGCCCGCTACTACCCGCCGGAGGAGTTTCGCCGGCTGAAGGAACGCGGCCTCGAGCTCGGCTTCCGCGTGGTCGAGTCGGGACCCTTCGTCCGCAGCTCCTACCACGCCGACGAGCAGGTGGCGCGGCTGCGCGAATAGGCGGGTGCGGGGCGCACCGGCGCAGGTCGCCCGGTTCGGGAGGGGTGGCGATGGCGACTCTGGCCCGCGGGG
>JASBVS010000005.1 GCA_029960955.1 Bacillota bacterium | reverse complement strand
GCCGTCCGAGCGGATGCCGCCCGAGGCGCCCGAACGGCCTCTGCACGGGAGCGGCCGGGAGCGGAGACCTGCATCCGTCGAACGAGGATCCCAGCGGCAGGCCCCCATCGCACGAGCGCGCGACCGCCCTCCGGTGCTCCGTCGCCTGACCGACGGCGCGAGGTCCCCGCATACCCGCGCTCGCCCGCCCATAGAGTGGCCCCGGGGTGCAGGTCCCCCGCGCGCCTCCGCGGTGGCGCGGGCGGAGCCGCGCCCGGAAAGGGCCGGATGCCGTGCGCCGGAATGGGACCGCCGGGCTCCTCGCCGCGCTGGTGGTGGCGGCCACCGCCCTCCTCGTCGTCTACCCCAAGGAAGCGTTCGAGGCGGCCGCTGACGGGTTCCGCGTCTTCCTGGACATGGTCTTCCCCTCGCTGCTCCCCTTCTTCATCGTCTCCGAGGCGATGCTGGGGCTGGGGGTGGTCCACGGCCTGGGCGTGCTCCTGGAGCCCCTGATGCGGCCGCTCTTCAACGTGCCGGGCGTGGGCGCCTTCGCGCTCTCCATGGGGCTGGCGGCGGGCTACCCCATGGACGCGGTGATCACCGCGCGCTTCCGCCGCGACGGCCTGTGCACGCGGGTGGAGGGCGAGCGGCTCCTGGCCTTCACCAACACGGCCGACCCGCTCTTCATGTTCGGCGCCGTGGCCGTCGGCATGCTCCGCCAGCCCGCCGTCGGGCTGCCCATCGCCCTTGCCCACTACCTGGGCAGCTTCACCGTCGGCATCGCCTTCCGCTGGTGGGGGCGCGACGAGGAGCCGCCCCGGCCCGAGAGCCGCCGGGGCAACATCCTGCTCCGGGCCTGGCGCGAGCTCCTGCGCGCCCGCGAGGAGGACGGGCGCCCCCTCGGTCGGCTCCTGGGTGACGCCGTCACGCAGTCGATGCAGACGCTTCTCCTGATCCTGGGCTTCATCATGTTCTTCTCGGTCATCTTCCGGCTGCTCGACGTCCTCGGCGCCGTCGCCGCCCTGCAGGCGCCGCTCGGCACCCTCCTGCGGCTGGCCGGCCTCGACCCGCGCCTGGTGCCGGCGATCCTCTCGGGCCTCTTCGAGATCGACATCGGCTCCGCCCAGGTGGCGCAGACGGCGGCACCGCTCTTCCAGAAGCTCGTCGTCATCGGCGCCATCGTCGCGTGGAGCGGCCTCTCCGTCCACGGGCAGGTGGCCGCCGTCCTGGCAGGAAGCGACATCCGCTACGGCCCCTACGTCCTCGGCCGCCTCCTCCACCTGGTCAGCGCCGCCGCCTACACGGCGCTCCTCTTCCCGCTGGCCGGCCTGGCGGCGCCGGCCTTCGGCCTCGCCGGCGCCGGGTCGGCGGTGCTCGACCCTCTCGGCCTGCCGGCCTTCGGCTCCGCGCTGGCCTACTCGGCCACCCGTGCCATGGCGCTCTTCGGCGCCCTCCTGGGAGGAAGCCTGGCCCTCTCCGCTCTCCTCGTGCTCGCCCGCGCAGCCCTGGCGCAGGTGCGGGGGCGTCCTCCCGCGGCGGGCTCCCGGGACGCGCGGCCGGCGGCGGGACGGCGGCGGGCGCTGGTCGTGCTGCGGGTCAGGCGCCCGGGCGGAAGAGGACGGTGGAGAGGGTGAAGGCGTCGAACGCTTCCTCGTAGGCGAGCAGGCGCGCCTCGTAGCGCCGCCCGGTCCGCGCCTCCTCCGTCGCCAGCGCGCCGAGGAGCGTCTGGAGCGGGCGGTTGTCGCCTTCGGGCGCCGCTTCCTGGCGGAGCGCCGGGTCGACGGCTTCGAGCTCCGCCCAGCGATGGGCGAGCAGGCGGGTGAGGAACTCGCGGTCGTACGGGCGCGCCCGGGCCACGTCCGGCTCGGAGCGGCCGTCCACGCGCGCCCCGACCGGCGAGGTGAAGTCGAGGTCGGCGTCCATCATCCGGTCGAGCCGGTGGGTGAGGGAGCCTGTGGCGACGACCGCGATGCGCAGCCCCAGGTCCTCGGCCGCCTGGGCGACGGCGGCGCCCAGGCGCCGGTGCGCCTCCGCCCCCGCCTCGGGCGACGGCTCCGGGCTGGCCGCGCCGCCCTGGCCCGCCCCCTGGCGGAAGTGGAGTGCCATGGAGAGGTTGACGACCGGCACGTCGGCGTCGGGGAAGAGGTAGAGGAGAGGCGTCCAGGCGCCGTGGTCGAGCCCCCAGAGATCCTCGCTGACCTGCGCGGGCAGGCCCGCCTCCAGGGCGCGGTAGGCGATCCGCTTGGCCAGCCGCGGCTCGCCCGGCGCTCGTAGCGGACGCGGTACCAGGCCTGGGGGAAGCCCTCGAAGTCCTGGATGAAGCGCGGCCGGTACGCCCCGTTGACGAGGAAGCCGCCCCCGGTGACGAAGTGCGGCGATGCCGCCACCAGCGCGTCCACGTGCTCCGCCTCCCCGGCTTCCGCGCCGGGGCCGCGTCCCGCCAGCTCGCCGCCGAGTCGCCGCAGCGCCGCCACCGTGGCCGGGTGCAGCACGGGATCGATCAGCGTGGGCGAGTTGGGCGCGAACAGACCGAAGACGATCATTCCCCTCACCCCATCCGGGCTCCCTCGGCCGCCCGCGGGCGGGCGACCGGTGAGGTCATTGTACGCCCGCCGGCGGTCGCAACCCCGACCGGCGGGGCGGCGCCCCGGCAGGGCGACGGACGCGCACCGCGGCCTGCGCTCCCGGCATACGCAGGCACGCGATGCCGGGCGGAGGGCATGCCCCGGCGCCGCCTGGAACGGGGGGATGGGCGGTGGCCATGGTTCTGGCCGGGCTTCTGACCGGCTTCCTCGTCGGCTTGACCGGGGTGGGCGGCGGCGCGCTCCTGACGCCGGTGCTGGTCCTGCTCGGCGTGCCGGTGCCGGCGGCGGTCGGCTCGGACCTGCTGACCAACAGCCTGACCAAGGCGGTGGGGCTCTGGCAGTACGGGCGGCGGGGAGACGTCGCCTGGAGCTGGGCGTGGGCCATCGCGCTGCCGGGGATTCCCGGCGCCCTGGCGGGCTCCTGGCTGGTCGGGCACCTGGGCCGCGCGCCGGGCGCCGACCTGCTGCTCCACCGCCTGCTCGGGGCGGCCCTGGTGCTGAGCGCCGCCACCAACCTGGCGCGGCTGCTCCTCCCCCGCCGGCCGGACTCGGGAAGGGGAGAGGCCGTGGGCGGCCGCCAGGAGCTTGCTCGAGCGCCCCGCCGGCTCCTGGCCCCCCTGGGGGCCTTCATCGGGCTGATGGTGGGGTTGACCTCGGTGGGGGCGGGCAGCCTGGTCGCGCCGCTCCTTCTCGCGACCGGACGGCTCGCGCCGCGGGAGGTGGTGGGCACCGACATCGCCGCGGCCGTCGTGATCAGCGCCGCCGCGGCGCTCGCCCACGGGCTGGCGGGCACCGTCCACCTCGGCCTGGCGGCCTGCCTCCTCGCGGGCTCGTTGCCGGGCGTCTGGCTGGGCGGCCGGCTGGGCGGCCGGCTGCCGGCCCGCCCCCTGCGGGCTCTCCTCTCGGGTACCGTGCTGGCGGTGGGCCTGGCCTGGCTGCGCTGAGCGGAAGCGGACGCGGGGGACGCGGGCAGGGAGCTCGCCCGGTCCGGCCGAATTCCGCAGGACGGAGCCTGCGAGAAGGGGGTCCACGACATGTTCACGCTGAGTGCGGCGCTTCGCACCAATGCCGTCCGCTACCGGGAGAAGACGGCCCTGATCGAGGGTGAGCGAAGATGGACGTTCGCCCAGCTGGACGAACGCGTCAACCGCCTGGCCAACGCGCTGGCCGCCCGCGGGGTCGGGAAGGGTGATCGGGTGGCGGCCTTCCTGCCCAACAGGCTGGAGATGGTGGAGCTCCTCTTCGCCTGCGCGCGCCTGGGTGCGGCGGTGGCCCCCGTCAACCTGCGCCTCGCACCTGCGGAGATGGCGCCCATCCTCCGGAATGCGGAACCCGCCGCGGCCGTGGCCGACGCCGCCGTGCTGGAGCGGGGCGTCGGCAGCCTCCTGCCCCCGATCCCGCTCCTGGTGGTCGGCGGCGAGGGAAGCGGCGGGGCGGCGGAGCGCGCCGAGCCGTACGAGCAGGCCCTGGCCGCCGCCAGCCCCGCCGACCCGGGGGTGGAGGTGGACGACGACGCCCCCTGGTTCATCGTCTACACCTCGGGGACCACGGGCACGCCCAAGGGCGTGGTCCAGAGCCAGAAACGGGCGCTCTTCATCGCCTTCGTCCTGCTGAGCGAGGTCGGGGTGAGCGCGGACGACGTCGGGATGCTCCTCATGCCGCTCTTCCATGTCAACTCGATCTGGTTCTCTTCCTTGACGCTGGCGGTGGGCGCCACCTGCGTCATCTATCCGCACGCCCAGTTCCACCCCGCGCGGGTGGCCGAGGAGATCAACCGGAACGGCGTCACCTACTCCATGTTCGTCCCGACCATGCTCACCTTCCTGGCCGATCTGGCCGAGAAGGGGGCGCTGCGCACCGACACGCTGCGCATCATCATGACCAGCTCGGCGCCGCTCCCGGGAAGCCTGCGCGACCGCCTGATCCGCGACTTCCCGCAGGCGCGGCTCTACGACGTCTACGGGGCCAGCGAGCTGGGCGCGGTCAGCGTCCTGCGCCACCGGCTGGGGGGCCCCGTCGGCTCCATCGGCTACCCGCTCCTGCTCTACGACGTGCGGGTGATCGACGACGAAGGCCGGGAGCTGCCGGACGGCGAGATCGGCGAGCTGGTGGTCAAGAGCCCCTGCAACATGCTGGGCTACTTCCGGAACCCCGAGGCGACGGCCGCCGCCCGGCACGGCGAGTACCTGGGCGTGGGCGACCTGGGCTACCGCGATCCCGCCACCGGCCTCCTCTACATGGTCGACAGGAAGGCGGACCGGATCATCACCAGCGGCGAGAAGGTCTACCCCAGCGAGGTGGAGGAGGTGCTGACCCGCCACCCCGACGTCGCCTTCGCCGCCGTGGTCGGCCTGCCCGACGAGCGGCGCGGCCAGGCGGTCACCGCCTTCGTCCAGCTCCGCGCCGAGAGCGGGCGCCCCGTCGAGGCGGTCCAGGCGGAGCTGGAGGAGCTCTGCCGCCAGAACCTGGCCGACTACAAGCGCCCGCGCGCCTACCGCTTCGTCCCGGAGCTGCCGCTGGGTCCGACGGGCAAGGTGCTGCGGCGCGCCGTCACCGCCCTGGCGGACGGCGGGGGGCGATAGGGACGGCCGGGACGGCCTGGCGGCCGGACTCCCGGGCGCGGAGGGGAGGCGGGGCGGCGGAGCCGGAGCGGATCTTCACCGGCGCGCGCCTCGTGGCTTCCTTCGCCGGCGGCGCCGGCGGCTCCGCCACCGCCGCGACGGCGACCGCGGCCGTGGCCGTGGCGGGCGGGCGCGTCCTGGCGGTCGGCGAGGCGGCGTCCGTCCTCCGCCTGCGCGGGCGGCGGACGGAGGTGGTCGACCTCGACGGGGCCTGGCTGGTGCCCGGCCTGATCGACAGCCACGCGCACCTCCTGGCCTGCGGGCTGGCCGCGCAGGAGCTGGAGCTGTCGGGCGTCTGCTCGCTCTCCGAGCTCCAGGCGGCGCTCCGCCGCTACGCCGCCGAGCACCCCGACCTCCCCTGGATCGTCGGCCGCGGCTGGGACGAGAGCCGGTGGGCCGAGTGCCGGCTTCCGCGCGCCGGCGACCTGGACCCGGTGGTCGCCGAGCGCCCGGTCGTCCTCGAGCGCGTCTGCGGCCACGGGGCGGTGCTCAACGGCGAGGCGCTCCGCCGGACGGGCCTCGCGCGGCTGGCCGGGGACCCGCCGGGCGGCCGCATCGACCGCGACGCCGACGGCAGGCCCCTGGGCACCGTCTGGGACGGCGCGCTCGAACAGGTGCGCGCCGCGCTGCCGCCGCCTCCCGAACCCCTTGTCCTGCGGGCCATGCGGTGGGCGCTCCGCCGCGCGCAGGCGCTCGGGCTGACCCAGGTCCACACGGAGGACCTGGGCGCCCTGGGGCCCGCCGGCCGACAGGAGCCGCGGCGCCTGCTGGAGCTCTGGCGCCGGGCGCTCGACCAGGAAGCGCTCCCCGACCCGGCCGCCTCCCCGCCCGCCGCCCGCCCGCCGCTCCGCCTCGCCCTCCTCCTCCGCCAGGAGGCGCTGGAACGGATGGCGGAGGCGGGTCTCACCCGGGGGAGCGGCGACGAGTGGGTCTGGGCGGCCGGCGTCAAGTTCTTCGCCGACGGCGCCCTGGGGGGCCGCACCGCCTGGCTCAGCCGGCCTTACGCGGACGCGCCCGGCGGTGGCGGAGCCTCCGGCTGGCGCGGGCTGGCGGCCATGCCGCCGGAGCGGCTCGCCGAGCGGGCGGTCCTGGCGGCGCGGCTCGGCCTGCCGCCGGTCGTCCACGCCATCGGCGACGCGGCCGTCGACGCGGCGCTGGCCGCGCTCGAGTGCGCCGCGCCCTTCCTCGCGGCCGCCCGGGGGCGACCGCGGCCGCGCTTCCGCCTGGTCCACGCCCAGGTTCTCCGCCCCGAGCAGATTCCGCGGCTGGCGCGGCCCGACCTGGTCCTGGACGTGCAGCCCGGCTTCGTGCCCACCGACTCGGCCTGGGCGGAGGCGCGCCTGGGGCCGGAGCGGGCGCGCACCGCCTACGCCTGGCGGAGCCTCCTGGCGGCGGGCGTGCGCCTGGCCGGCGGCTCGGACGCGCCCGTCGAGAGCCTCCGGCCGCTCGCCGGCGTCGACGCCGCCGTCCGCCGGCCGCGGGCGGCGGCGGGCGAGGCGCCTTGGCACGCGGAGGAAGCGCTCGGCGCCCGCGAGGCCTTCGCCCTCTACACGGAGGGAGGCGCGTGGGCGGCGGGGCTCGAGGATCGCTTCGGGCGGGTCGAGCCGGGTCGCGAGGCCGACCTGACCGTCCTCGCCTTCGATCCGCTGCGCGACCCGATCCCGGCCGAGGGCGGCGTCCTCGCCACGATCGTGGCCGGCTTCATGCGGGAGGCGGGCCGGTGAGGGCGCGAGGGGGAGGCGGCGCGACTCCCCGCGGGGCGGCGCTGGCCGCCCTGCTCCTCTTCCTGTTCCTGGCGACGGTGCCGGCGGCCGGCTGCGGCCTGCCGCGGGCGGCCGAGGGCGGGCCGGTGGTGCGGCCGCTCCCGGTGCGACCGCTGCAACCGGCGCCGCTGGCGCCCTTTGCCGAGCGGCTCGACGTGGCGCGGGACGGGAGCACGCTCTGGGTCACTTCCTCGGGCGAGGTCTACGTCCAGGAAGGAAGCGGCTCCCGCGCCACCCCCCGCCTCCTGGCGCGCGGCTGGCGCTCGGCCTTCTGGTACCGCGGCGGCTTGGGCGTGGTGGGCGTGCGCGGGCAGAGGCGCCGCTTCGCCGTCATCTACCGGCTCCCGGGCGGGCGCGAGGAGCCGCTGGGCACCACCGACGCGCCGGCGCAGGTGGAGGTGACGCCCGCGGGCTGGCTGGCCTGGCCCCTGGCGGGCACGCTGGAGATGGCCGACCCGCTGACGGAGAGCCGCACCCGCGTGCCCGGCCTCCTGCGCGGGGCGAGCGGCTTCCGCCTGGCGCCCGACGGGAGCCAGGTGGCCGTGGCGCGGGCGGGGAGGCTGGAACGGGTAGCGCTGGAGGGGACGGGGTCGGCCGGCGCGCCCCCGGGGGAGGTGCTGGGCCCGCTGGCCGCGCCCGCGGCGCTCGACTGGTCGGGCGACGGCCGCTGGCTCGCCTGGGCGGCGCCGGCCGGGGGCGGAGCGGGACGCTTCGCCATCCGTCTCTACGACGGCCGGCGCGGGCGGGTGCGCACCCTCTGGACGGCTCCGGCGACCGGCGGCCGGGGAGGCGCGCCCGGGACGGGAAGGGTGGTGGCCCTCCACTGGCTGCCGGGCCGGCCGCTCCTGCTGGTCGAGGTGGCGCAGGCGGGCACGGCGGGGGAGCGGCGCTACCTTCTGGTCGACCTGAAGGGGGCGACGCAGCTCCTCCCCTTCGCGGGCGGGGAGGCCTGGCCGCTGCCCGACGGGAGCGGCTTCCTCTTCGTCGGGCCGCCCCGGGCGCCGTCGGCGCCGGAGCGCGGGCAGCCGGCGGTCTGGGCGGTCCGCCTGCCCGAGCCGCGCTGAGCGGGCGCCGGGCCCCGCGCCGCCGGCCCGGACCGGCCGGCTTGCCTTCCCAAGCCGGCCGGGACTATGCTGTAGATACCCTGTACGGAGTAGGGGTATCACGGCGAACCGGAGGCCGCCCGCAGGGCGAAGCGACAGGCGGTGCTCGACCGGATCCGGTCCGCGACGAAGGCGGGGAGAGATTCGGTGGAACCGGAATTCCGGCTGCTCCAGAAGGGGCCGGAGGGCGGGGAGGAGCCGCCGGCGGGCGGCGAGGTGGCCCGCGTCACGCTGGAGATCGAGGGCATGACCTGCGCCATGTGCGTGGCCACCCTCACCGAAGGGCTCCAGGAGCTGCCCGGCACGCGCTCGGTCGACGTCAACTTGGCCACCGAGAAGGCCACAGTCGTCTACGACCCGAAGCAGGTGGACGTGGCGCGGATGATCGAGGTCGTCCGCGACCGCGGCTACGACGTGCGCACGGCCAAGGTGAAGCTGGAGATCGAGGGCATGACCTGCTCCACCTGCGTCCGCACCAACGAGGAAGCGCTCCGCTCGCTGCCCGGCGTCATCGACGCGCGCGTCAACCTGGCCAGCAACACCGCCTTCGTCGAGTACAGCCCGGCCGCCGTCTCGCCCGAGGAGATGGTGCGCGCCATCCGCGACGTCGGCTACGACGCCCGCCCGGTGACCGAGGAAGGCGCCTCCCCGGAGGGTGAGAGCGTCCAGGAGCGGGAGATCCGCCGCTGGCGGCGCCTGCTCTGGACCGGTGCGCTCTTCTCGGCGCCGCTCCTGGTGGCGATGATCGGCCACGCGCTGGGGGCGGGGGGTCAGCCGTGGCTCCGCCTCCTCGCCAACCCGTGGCTCCAGTGGGCGCTGGCCAGCGTCGTCCAGTTCGGACCCGGCTGGACCTTCTACCGGGACGCCTACTACAACCTGAAGCACCTGAACGCCAACATGGCGGTCCTGGTGGCGGTGGGGACCAGCGCCGCCTACGGCTACAGCGTGGTCGGCCTCTTCGACCCGCGCGTCGCCCGCTCGGGCTTCTACTTCGAGGTCAGCGCCATCCTGATCACGCTGGTGGTCGTCGGCAAGCTCCTCGAGGCCGTCGCCAAGGGGCGCACCTCCGCCGCCATCCAGGCGCTCCTCAGCCTGCAGGCGAAGACCGCCCGCGTCCTCCGCGACGGCCGGGAGATCGACGTCCCCGTCGAGGAGGTGGAGGTGGGCGACATCGTCGTCGTCCGCCCGGGCGAGAAGATCCCCGTCGACGGCGTGGTGGTCGAAGGCTACTCGGCCGTCGACGAGTCGATGCTGACCGGCGAGTCCATTCCCCGGGAAAAGCGCGAGGGCGACGAGGTGGTCGGCGCCACGATCAACAAGACCGGCACCTTCAAGTTCCGCGCGACCAAGGTGGGCCGCGACACGGCGCTCGCCCAGATCGTCCGCGTGGTGGAGGAGGCGCAGGTCTCCCGGGCGCCGATCCAGCGGCTGGCGGACGTGATCTCCAACTACTTCGTCCCGTCGGTCCTCGGCGCGTCGGTGCTCACCTTCCTGGGGTGGTACGCGGCCACCCACAACCTGACCGTGGCGCTCCTCAACGGCGTGGCCGTGGTCGTCATCGCCTGCCCCTGCGCGCTCGGGCTGGCGACGCCGACGGCCATCATGGTGGGTACCGGCCGGGGAGCCCAGGCGGGCATCCTCTTCAAGGGCGGCGAGCACCTGGAGCGGGCGGGGCGGCTGAACGCGGTGGTGCTGGACAAGACGGGCACCATCACCCAGGGGAAGCCGTCGGTGACCGACCTGCTCCCCGCCGAAGGCGTGGAGCTCCGCGAGCTGCTCCGGTTGGCGCTCGCCTTGGAGAGGAACTCCGAGCATCCGCTGGCGCAGGCCGTCGTGGACAGGGCGCTGGCGGAAGGGCTCGGCCCCGAGGAGGCGGAGGCGTTCCAGGCGATCCCCGGGCGCGGCGTGGCCGGCAAGGTGGACGGCCGCCTCTACCGGCTGGGCAACCGGCGGCTGATGGCGGAGGCCGGCATCGACCTCGGCCCGTTCGCCGCCGAGATGGAGAGGCTGGAGGGCGAGGGCAAGACCGCCATGATCCTGGCCGGCGAGCAGCGGGTGCTGGGCGTGATCGCCGTCGCCGACACCGTCAAGGCAGGAAGCGCGGAGGCAGTCCGTGAGCTCCAGCGGATGGGGATCCGCGTCTACATGATCACCGGCGACAACCGGCGGACCGCGGAGGCGATCGCCCGCCAGGTGGGCATCCCGCTGGAGAACGTGCTGGCCGAGGTGCTGCCCGAGAAGAAGGCCGAGGCGGTCAAGGAGCTGCAGGCGAAGGGGCTCCGGGTCGGCATGGTGGGCGACGGGATCAACGACGCGCCCGCCCTGGCGACGGCGGACGTGGGCATGGCCATCGGCACCGGCACCGACGTGGCCATCGAGGCGGCCGACGTCACCCTGATGTCGGGCGACCTGCGCGGCGTGGTGGCGGCCATCGACCTGAGCCGGGCGACGATCGGGAAGATCTACCAGAACCTCTTCTGGGCGCTGGTCTACAACACGCTCGGCATCCCCGTGGCGGCGCTGGGCTTCCTCAACCCGGTGATCGCGGGGGCGGCCATGGCGCTCAGCTCCGTCTCGGTGACGACCAACTCCACCTTCCTGCGCCGCTTCGACCCGATGCGCCGCTTCCGTCGCCAGGGTACGACGGCCGCGGCGCAGGCGCCGGGGATGAGGCCTTGAACAGCCTGCTGCTGGTCCTCCTGGCGGCGGGTGTGGCGGCCCTGGCGGTCGGTCGTCTCCGCCGCAGGCAGGGCGTAGCCGGCGGCACCGCAGCTCGCTCGAGCGCGTAGAGCCCGGCGCGGCCGTCGCCCGCCTTCTCTCACTTCCCGCAGCGCAAACTGGACGCGATGGCCGTCATCGGTAGACTGGAGGAAGCGGGGGAGCACTCCGCCCGCGGGGAGGTCGTCATGAAGACGTACCGCTACGTGATCGTCGGCGGCGGCATGACCGCCGACGCGGCCGTCGACGGGATTCGCGAGGTGGACGAGGAGGGCTCCATCGGCCTCTTTTCGGAGGAGCGCTTTCCGCCGTACAACCGGCCTCCGCTCTCCAAGGGCCTCTGGAAGGGCGAGCGTCTGGAGCAGAGCTGGCGGAAGGTGAAGGCGCCGGCGGGCGTCGAGGAGCACCTGGGCGTGCGCATCGTGGCGCTCGACCCCGCCGAGCGGAAGGTGATCGACGCCGACGGGAACGCCTGGGGGTACGAGAAGTGCTTCCTGGCGGTGGGCGGTCGTCCGAAGCGGCTCGCCTTCGGCGAGGAGGCGGCGCGGGCGGGCGACCTGATCTACTTCCGCACGCTGGAGGACTACCTCCAGCTGCGCTGGAAGGCGGCCCTGGAGGGCGAGTTCGTCGTCGTCGGAGGCGGCTTCATCGGCGCGGAGGTGGCGGCGGCGCTGGCCATGCAGGGGAAGCGGGTGAGCATGATCTTCCCCGAGGCGACGATCCTCGAGCGGCTCTTCCCGCCCGAGCTGGGCCAGGCGGTCAACCGCGCGTACGAGGAGAGGGGCGTCCGCCTGCTGACCGGCGACGTGCCGGTGGAGATCGTCCGCCAGGGCGAGCTCCTGGAGGTGAGGAGCCGGAAGGGCGAGAGGCTCCGGGCGGGCGCCGTCGTCGCCGGGCTGGGCATCGCGCCCGGGGAGGAGCTGGCGCGCGGGGCCGGGCTGGCGGTGGAGGACGGGATCCTGGTCGATCGCTTCCTGAGGACGAGCCGGCCGGACGTCTTCGCCGGCGGCGACTGCGCGCGCTTCCCTGCGCCCGCCCTGGGCGAAGGCAGGACGCTCCGCGTCGAGCACGAGGAGAACGCCAACGCGCAGGGGCGGCTGGCGGGCCGGAACATGGCGCTGGCGGCGACGGGCCGGGCGCCGGGCGCCGCCCGGGAGGACGGGGAGGGGCTCGAGCCGTACGACTACCTGCCCTTCTTCTACTCCGACATGTTCGAGCTGGGCTACGAGGCGGTGGGCGTCCTCGACTCGCGGCTCCAGACCTTCGCCGACTGGAAGGAGCCGCTCCGGGAGGGCGTCGTCTACTACCTGGACCAGGGGCGCGTGGTGGGCGTCCTCGACTGGAACGTCTGGGACGCCATCCCCCAGGCGCGCGCCCTGATCGAGGAAGGTGCCACCTACCCCGATCCCTCCCGCCTCAAGGGACGGATCGGCGCATGAACGAGGCGCTGCGCTGGCCGCGACGGAACGGCCCGGAGGAGATCCTCCGGCGCCAGGCGCTCCTTCGCCAGCTGGACGGGTGGCGCGACGCCGGGGCGCGCGAGGCCGTCTTCCGGCTGCCCGAACGGCGCGAGGGCTGGAGCGAGGCGGTGGAGTGCCTGACCGCGCAGGTGGCGATTCCGGTCAGCGTGGTCGGCCCGCTGGAGGTGGAGATGGGCGAGTACGCGCTGGACGAGGCCGGCGAGCTGCGCGAGCTCGCCCGGCGGCGGCAGCGCGTCTGGGTCCCGCTCGCCCAGACCGAGGGCGGGCTGGCCGCCAGCGCCCAGCGCGGGGCGATCGCCGTCGCCGCCGCCGGCGGCATCCGCACCTTCGTCCTCGAGGACCGGATCACGCGCGACACCTGCTTCTTCTTTCGCAGCTCCGCCGACGCCATCGCCTTCGCCCGCTGGGTGGAGTCGGAGAGGCCGCATATGGCGGCCTGGCTGGAGGAGACGGCGGCCGGCCGGACCGCGGCCTCGGGCCTCCGCCTGGGGCAGAGGCCCCTGGTCAGCCGGCACGCGGTGCTGCGCGAGGTGCGCACCCACGTGGTCGGCCCGTACTGCCACGTGCTCTTCCGCTTCACCACGGGCGACGCCTGCGGGCCGAACATGATCACGCGCAACGCCTTCCTGCTGGCGCAGCACTACATCCTGCCCCGCTACCCGGCGGAGGCGGGCGCCCCGCCCGAGGAGTTCGCGCTGGAGAGCAACATGGGCGGCGACAAGAAGCCGAGCTTCCTCTACTTCCAGGAAGGGCGCGGCAAGACGGTGCTGGCCGAGGCGACGCTGCCCGAGGGCGTGCTGCGCCGCCTGCTCCGCACCAGCTCGCGGCGCATGATGCGCCTCGGCCTGGCCGGCATGCACGGCACCATCGCCAGCGGCATGCAATCGATGGCTTTCACGCCGGCCTCGGTGGTGGCGGCGCTCTTCGCCGCCACCGGCCAGGACCTCGGCATGGTGGGCACCAGCTCCATGGCCCACGCCGCGGCCGAGCAGGTCGACGGCGGCCTTCACGTCTCCATCCGCTTCCCCGGACTCGAGGTGGGCACCGTCGGAGGCGGGACGGGTCTCCCGCACCAGCGCGCCTTCCTGGAGATGATGGGTTGCACCGGCCCGGGCTCGGTCTACCGGCTGGCGCAGATCGTGGCGGCGGCCGCGCTGGCGCTGGAGATCTCGGCTACGGCCTCCATGTCGGTGCCCGCCAGCGAGAACTTCGTCCAGGCGCACACCGAGCGCGGCGGGGAGCGGGGAGGCCGCGTGGCGGAAGACGGGCGGCCGGAACGCCCGGAGGAGGTGGAGGCGCTATGATCGAGCTCTTCCCCAGGCTGGAGGAGGACGTCTTCCTCACCCTCTACCACAAGGCGAGGAAGACGCAGCTCACCTCGCTGGACTTCGACTGGGAGGGGCCCAGCGGCTTCGACAGGCGGGAGATGCAGGCGCTGGCCCGCATCCTGACGCCGGTCTACCTGGGCGAGCAGTCGGCCATGCTGGGTGCGGCGGCGGCGCTGCCGCAGATGTTCCACGCGCACGAGACCAGCGTCCAGCTCTACCTGACCAGCTTCCTCTCCGACGAAGGAAGGCACTTCGAGATCCTGACCCGCTTCTACCAGCGGGCCGGCGAGCACCCCGTCCGCCTGCGCGAGATGCCGGAGATGCTGCGCTACCACCACCGGCTCCGCCAGGGCGACCGCTTCGACTGGGTCTGGGGCATCCTCATCTCCGACCTCTACTCGAGCCTCTTCTACAAGCTCTTCGCCGAGGCCCGGCCGGAGGCCGTCTTCGGCCGCATCTCCTCCGCCGTCCTGGTCGACGAGTCGCGCCACAAGGCCTTCGCGCACCACTACCTGAAGCGCGCGCTGCCCTACCTGGACGAGGACCGCCGCCGCGGCCTGATCCGCATGGAAGAAGACCTGATCGAGATCATCCAAGCCATCGAGAGGAAGCTGGAGGAGGACGCCCGCCTCCTCGGACTGGACGGGCGCGAGATCGTCGACCGCTGGATCGCCGACATCGAGTACCACGCCCGGCAGATCGGACTGAAGCCGCGCTCGGACGGGGCGGACGGCGGCGATCCGGGCGAGCGGCCAGACGGCGGGCGAGCGCCGCTCCGGGAGCTGGCGCCGGCGGCGGGCGAGGAGGGCTCGAGCGGTCCCGGCCGGGCGGTCGACGGCCCGAAGGAGGGCGAAGGACGCCGTCTCTTCGGCTTCTCCCTGGGCCGGCTGGGGCGCCCGTTGGCCGGGGCCGGCGCACGCGCAGCGGGCGCCCTGCGGCAGTGCGGGGCGTGCGCGGTCGCGCTCCTCTGCAAGACGCGGGCCGTGCGCGGCGCGCTCGCATCCGGGAGCTAGAAGGGCGCGCCTTTCTTGTCAACGATTCTCCCGTTCGAATATCATGACCAGCGGAACCGAGATCGATCCACAGCCCGCTCACCCGCTGTCAGCCCGGGCCGCCCACGGACCGCCGGCGCCGGCGGGGGGAGCGGTCGCTGCGCGTGGAGAGGAGGTCCTGTCCATGCGACGCCGGTTCGGCTCCGCATCGTTCGCCTTCCTTCTCGGCCTCAGCCTCCTTCTTCTGGCCGGTTGCGGCGGCTCCGCCCCCACCCGCTCCGGCGGCTCCGCCGCCTCCGGTGGCAAGGGGCCGGTCACCCTCACCTTCGGCACCTGGGGCGGGGCGGCGGAGGACCAGCAGCTGCAGGCGCTGATCCGCCAGGTCAACGAGGAGCACAAGGGCGAGTTCCAGATCGTCGAGCAGAACACCCCGGCCAACTACGACGACAAGCTGAAGACGCAGTTGGCCGGAGGCACCGCGCCCGACATCTTCTACGTCAGCGACGGGCTGGTCGAGACCTTCGCCCGCGAGGGGGCGCTCCTCGACCTGACCCCGTACCTCGAGAAGTACAAGAGCCGGTACGTGGAGGCCGACCTGAGCGCCTACTACCCGGCCAGCCTGGTCCACGTCAAGGTCGGCGGCAAGGTGTACGCGCTGCCCTGGGTGGCCCAGCCGGTGGTGATGTATTACAACCCGGAGCTCTTCCGCCAGGCGGGACTCCCCGAGCCGCAGCCGGGCTGGACCTGGGATCAGTTCCTCCAGGACGCGAAGAAGCTGACGGATCCGGCCAGGAACCAGTACGGCTACATCCAGGCCAACGGCTGGCCGCCGGTGGAGATGTACCTCTGGGCCTACGGCGGTGACATGTTCGACCCGAGCCTGAGCCGCTCCACGATCGATTCGCCCCAGGCGCTCAAGGGGCTCCAGCTGATGGAGCGGATGGTGAAGGAAGGGGTCACGCCGCCCCTCTCCCAGCTGGCCAACGTCGACATCGAGGACCTCTTCCGCCAGGGTCGCGTGGCGATGTTCGCGGGCGGCGCCGCCGACGGCAACTACCAGACCCACGGCTTCACCGCCAAGGTGGCCGAGCTGCCGCGGGGCACGCAGCCGGCCAGCTTCCTCTACGTGGCCGACATGGCGATCAACGCCAAGGCGAAGGATCCCGACCTCGCCTTCCGCGCCATGATGGCGCTCCTGGAGAAGATCGACCACTGGAAGGTGCTGCCGCCGATCAAGACGTACGCGGCCGACCTGCAGTCGATCCAGGTGCCCGACGCTCCGGGCGGCCACACGCCGGCCGATCGCGTCCGGCCCATCCTGGACTCCATGGAGTACGCGCGGACGCCGCAGCAGATCCGGGATATGACCGACTACTACAACATCCTGGCCAACGACATCTACCAGCCGATCCTCTCGGGCCGGAGCAGCGCCGAGGCGGCGGCCCGGAAGGCGGCCAGGGATCTGGACGCCATCCTCAAGCAGTAGTCGCGGGCCATGGGGGTGAGGATGCGTCACACTTCGGCCAGGCGCCGTGAGGCGTTGACCGGTTTGGCCTTCATCGCGCCGTGGCTGGTCGGTCTCGTGGTCTTCACGCTGGGCCCCTTCCTGGCGTCGGGGTACCTGAGCCTGACCTCGTACGACATGCTGACGCCGCCGCGCTTCACGGGCCTGGCCAACTACCGGCAGATCTTCGAGGATCCGCGCTTCTACAAGGCGCTGGGCGTCACGTTCTACTACGCGCTGGTCTCGGTGCCGCTGGACCTGGCCGTGGCGCTGGGCCTGGCCCTGCTGCTCAACCAGCGCGTGCGCGGGTTGGGGCTCTTCCGCACCGTCTTCTACCTGCCGGCGGTGCTGCCGCCGGTGGTGACGGCGGTCCTCTGGAACTGGATCCTCAACCCCGATTTCGGCATCGTCAACGCGGGACTGCGGGCGCTGGGCGTGCCGACCTCCCACTTGCCGCAATGGCTGGTCAGCCCGGAGTGGACCGTGCCCGCCTACGTCCTGATGAGCCTCTGGGGCGTGGGCACGGCCATGATCGTCTCGCTGGCCGGCCTCCAGGACGTCCCCAGGGAGCTGGTCGAGGCCGCCCTCCTGGACGGGGCGGGCGCGTGGGCGCGCTTCCGCTACGTCACGCTGCCCATGTTGACGCCGGTCCTCTTCTACAACCTGGTGCAGGGGATCATCGCCGCCTTCGGCTTCTTCACCACCCCCTTCATCCTCGGCGCGGGGTTGGGCAGCGGCGCCGGCGTCGACGACAGCGGCCTCTTCTACGCGCTCTACGTCTACCAGCAGGCCTTCGGCCAGCTGCACCTGGGCTACGCCTCGGCGCTGGCGTGGGTGATGCTCTTCCTCGTCCTGCTGCTGACGCTGCTGGTCTTCCGGTCGTCCAGCATCTGGGTCTACTACGGGGGTGAGCGCCGGTGACGGCGCTGCGGAGCGAGGCGACTCCCGGGGCGGCGGCGCTTCCTGCGCCGGTGCGGGCGGCGCCGCGCCGCCCCCTCGGCGCGCGGCTGGCCAGGGCGGCCACCTACGCGGCGCTGGTGGCGATCTCCGCCGGCTTCCTGGTGCCGCTGGCCTGGCTCGTCCTCTCCTCGCTCAAGCCGGGCGACGAGATCTTCATCTTCCCGCCGCGCTGGTTCCCCTCGGTCTTCCGGTGGTCGAACTATGCGCAGGCGGTCACCAGCATCCCCTTCCTGCGCTTCACGTTGAACACGCTCCTGATCGCCGGCGTCGGCGTGGTGGGGAACGTCCTCTCCAGCTCGGTGGTCGCCTACGGCTTCGCCCGCTACCGCTTTCCGGGCCGGGACGCGCTCTTCGTGCTGATGCTGGCCACCACCATGATCCCCTTCCAGGTGCTGATGGTGCCGCAGTACATCCTGTTCAAGCAGCTGGGCTGGCTCAACTCTTTTCTGCCCCTGACGGTGCCGGCCTTCTTCGGCTCCGCCTTCTACGTCTTCATGCTGCGGCAGTTCATCCTCACGCTGCCGCCGGAGCTGGACGACGCGGCGCGCATCGACGGCGCCAACGCCTGGCAGATCTTCTGGCACATCGTCCTGCCCAACCTGCGCCCGGCGTTGACGGCGGTGGGCATCTTCGCCTTCCAGGGAGCGTGGAACGACTTCCTGGCGCCGCTCATCTACCTGGACGACCACAACCTCTACACGCTCCAGCTGGGGCTCAACCTCTTCCGGGGCTCCTTCCGGACGGAGTGGAACCTGCTGATGGCCGCCTCGGTGCTGACGATCCTGCCGGTGCTCCTCCTTTTCTTCTTCGCCCAGCGCCACTTCATCGAAGGCGTCAAGTTCACGGGCGGCAAGGGGTGAGGCGGGCGGGCCGGCCCGGCGCGCCCGCACCGCACCGCCCGCCGCGGCGGCCGCCCGGCTCCGGGACGAGGCCGTGCGCTACTTCGCGGAAGCGGCCGGCGCTTCAGCCTTGAAGAGGGGCGTCAGCGGGCGGACGGCCGGCGAGGCGCTCAGCCCGAGGCGGGGAAGGCCCCAGGCGTCCTCGACGGTGCGCAGCAGCGAGGCGTGCGAGAAGGGGATCTGCGACCGGTAGCCGGCGCGGGCCAGGGGAGAGAGCGCCACCAGGAGCGTCCGCCCGCCGCCGGGGGTCAGCCCGGGCGCCCCGCTGGCGTCGCCTCCCGCGCCCTCGTCCCAGACGATGAAGAGCACGCTGCGGGCGTCCCAGGCGGGGGAGGACTCCACCTGGCGGACGAAGCCCCCGAGCCAGGCGTCGGCCTGCGCCAGGGGGCAGTCGTGCCCGTCGTGGCAGAGGTCGGGCACCACGAAGGCGAAGGCGGGCAGCCGGCCCGAGCGGAGGTCCTGCGCCAGCCGGTCGAAGCCGACGATGCGGCGCAGGCGGGCGGGCGAGCGCCGGATGTCCTGGAAGTAGCGGAAGGGGTCGTGCTTGCCGGCGTAGCGGGTGGGCGGGTACCAGGGGCCGAGCCAGCCGGGGCTCGGCAGCCCCTCCATGTAGGCCTTCCAGCTGATCCCGGCCGCCTCCAGGCGGTCGACCAGGTTGGGCGCGTCCACGTAGCAGAACCAGCAGTCGCTGTGCACGCCGAAGGTGCTGCCGCCGAGCAGGGCCAGGTAGTTGGGCAGGCTGGGATGGGCGACGCCGTAGTAGCGGACGGCGGTGGCGCCGCGGCGCATGAGCTGCTGGAGACGGGGCGCGCGCCCCGGCGCCAGGAGCGCGGAGGCCGGCTCGTTCTCCATCACCAGCACGATCACGTGGGAGAAGCTCGGCACGCCCTCGCGGCCGGCGGGCGCCGGCCGCTCCGCCGGAGCGGGGTCCGCCCGGACGGGGAGAGGCCGGGCTTCCTCCCGCGCGATCCGGGGTGCCGGGGCCTTGCCGGAGGAAGCGCAGCCGGCGAGGAGGGCCAGCGCCGCGACGAGGAGCAGCGCCGCCCGCCGCGCGCGCCTGCGTCGCCCGCCCGCCACGAGGCGAGGCCGGAACCGGTGGAGACGCATGGCGGCCACCTCCCCCGCGTGAATTCTCCCCCGCGCCGCCTCCGCCACAAAGGTGGAGAAAGGGCGCGCCGCCGGCTGCACATGCTACCCGTCGGGAGGCGAGCAAGGATGACCGTGATCACGCTCCGCTACCAGGTGCGGCAGGGGAAGGAGCGAAGCTTCGAGGACGCCTACCGGAAGGGGCTGGCCGAACTCCTGATCGGCATGGCCGGCCACCGCGGCACACGGCTCTACCGGTCGGTGGAGGAGCCGCAATCCTACCTCGTGCAGACCGAGTGGCAGGACCGCTCCTCCCTGGAGGAAGCGGTCCGCGACCCGCGCTTCCAGCGCGCCCTGACCGGATGGCGCAACCTCGGCGCCGTGGTGCGCGGGCCGGAGGTGGAGGAGGCGGTCGCGACGGAGCCGGTGGCGGAGTAGTCCCGGGGACGGCGCGGGTTCAGGGGCGGGCGGCCTCGAGGCCGGGCGGTCGCTCGCAGGGACGGCCCAGGAGCCAGCCCTGGCCGTAGAGGACGCCCAGGGCGCGCATCCGCTCCAGGTGCTCCCGCTCCTCGATGCCCTCGGCGATCAGCCGGCCGGAGAGCTCCCGCGCGAACGAGACCAGCCGCTCCACCATCGGCTCGAGGGCGCTCTCCCCGGCGGCCAGGCGCGTCAGCGCGCCGTCCAGCTTGATGTAGGCGGGGCGCAGCCGGATCACGTTGAGCAGGTTGGAGTAGCCCGTCCCGAAGTCGTCGACCGCCATCTCCAGGCCCGGGTTCGCCCCGCGCAGGCGCAGGAAGGCACCCAGCACCTCCGGCGAGCTCTCGCCCTCGCTGAGCTCCAGCACCAGGCGGTCGCCCGGGCGGCGGTGCCGGCGCAGGAGGTCGAGCGACCCGGGATGGACCAGCGTCCCCGCCCGCACGTTGAGGAAGAGGCGCGTGCCGGGCGGCGGCGCGGGCTCCAGCTCGTGCCAGCTCCGCAGCGCCAGCTCCAGGGCGCAGCAGTCGAGGTGGCGGCCGAGCCCGAGCGCCGTCGCCGTCGCGAAGAGGCGGCCGGGCGACTCCCAGGCCGTGCGCCGGGGACCGCGAAGGAGCGCCTCGTAACCGTATACCCCACCGCCGTGCAGGTCGACGATCGGCTGGAAAACGACGTGGAAGCCGCAGCGTCTCAGCCAGCCATGTGCCTTGTCAAGCGTCGAGATGCCCATCTCCTGCCCTTCCTCGTCCGCCCGTCCACCCTAGGGAGACGAGCCCGGGTGCGAGAGTGCCCGCACGGGCGATCTCGGCGTGCGCACTCTCCAGCACCGGGGGCAGAAAGGGCTAACCCGGGCGGGCAGCCCGCGACCTCCGCGCGGGGGGCGCCTCGGCCCTCAGCCCTGGGCGAGCGCGCCCAGGAGCGCCGCCACCATCCCCACCAGGAAGATGCCGTCGAAGACGCCGGCGCCGCCGATGCTCAGCGCCAGCGCGTCCGCCCGCACCACCTCGCGCAGGTGGAGCAGGTCCGCGCCGATCAGCGTGCCGAGGACGCCGCCGACGTAGGCGACGGGCGAGACGTCGGCGCCGCGGGCGAGCAGGAAGGCGACCCCCACCGCCACCAGCGGCGGGATGAAGGGCGGCAGCACGATCCCGACGCCCGCCCGCGGCCTGGCGATCCTCTCGGCCACCAGCGCGACCACCGCCACGTCGACCAGCGCCGGCAGCAGCGGGGCGCGCGTCAGCAGGTAGAAGGCGAAGAGGCCGGGGATGAGCGCGCCGCCCACGTTGACGTAGACCACCTGCTCGCGCACCTCGGGCGGGTAGTAGAAGAAGAGCGAGCGCAGGCCGGCCGGCGGCCACCCGTAGCTGACCGTGCGGCGCCAGACCGGGATGTTGATCACGCTGCCGGCCAGCGAGCCCGCGAAGAGCCAGAAGGAGTCGGCGGGCGAGAGCCCGAGGGCGCTGAACGAGGCCGTGGAGAGCTGCGCGAAGAAGGAGAAGAAGAGCCAGGGAAGCGCGAGGAAGAGGACCAGCAGCAGGAGGAGCGGCACGCGTCAGACGCCTCCCCGACCGATTTCCACCTCCTGGCCGCGCTCAAGCCCCAGCTGCTCCCGGGCGCTGCCCCGGTGGACCGCTACCAGGATATCTCCCGACGAGTCCTCCAGTAACAACGGCGCCCCTTCCGGCACGTCCGCGAAGGTGCGGCCCACGACCAGCCGCCAGCTCCGCCCGCCGGCCCGCAGCAGCGCCGGCCGGCCGGGCTCCAGGGCCAGCGCCGCCAGCAGGGCGGCGGGGGCGCGCAGGCGCGCGGAGCCGAAGGGGTCGAAGAGGACGACGGTGGCGCGCAGGCGGGGCTCCGGCCCTTCCTCCAGCCGCGGCTCGGGAAGCGGAGCCCGGACCAGACTCCCCGCCTCCACCGGCGGACCCAGCTCCTGCGGCTCCACCCCCCGCGCCAGGTGGGCGGCCGCCGGCGCGAAGAGGTCCCGGCCGTGGAAGGTGGCCGAGATCTGCGGCAGCCGGTAGGCCGGATTCTCCAGGCTCCAGGCGCCGGCGACGCCCCCCAGCGCGGCGGCCGCCGGCAGCAGGAGGCCGTTGTCCGGCCCGACCATCAGGTCGCCGCGGCCCGTCCGCAGCGCCAGCGCCCGCCTCCCGGCGCCGACGCCCGGGTCGACCACGGCCAGCCAGACGCTGCCCGGCGGCGCGTAGCGCGCGGCGTCCAGCGCCACCAGCGCGCCCGCCGCCACGTCGAAGGGCGGCACGTGGTGGCTCAGGTCGATCAGCGGCGCCCCGGGCGCGATCCCCGCGATGACCGCCCGGCAGATGCCGGCGTATTCCGAGTCGCCGAAGTCGCTCAGGAAGAGGATCGGACGCACGCACCACCGCCTCCCGCCGCCTCCCCGCCCGCGCCCGCTAGGCGACGGCGGCGCCCGCGTCGACCGGGAGCACCGCCCCCGAGAGCGGGCAGGCAGGGCTGGCCAGCCAGCGGGCCACCTCCGCCACGTCCTCCAGCGGCGGCACCGGCCGCGGAAGGAGCGCCAGGAGCGCCGCCTCGCCCGGCGCGGCGCCCGGCCTGTCCCGCCGCCGGGCGGCGACCCCGCCGACGCCCGCGCGCGCCACGGCGTTGACGCGGATGCCTGCCGGGGCCAGCTCCCGGGCCAGCTCCCGGACCAGCGCCACGCGCGCCCGGGCCAGCATGGCCGCGGCGGGCCGCTCCGCCGTCTCGCGTACGGCGGCAGGGCCGGCGTCGACGACGATGGCTCCCCCCTCCGGCCCGAAGTAGGGCGGCGCCAGCCGGCAGAGCTGCCAGGCGCCCAGGAGCTCGCGCTCCAGCCACTCCTGGCGCCAGTCTTCGCCGCCACGCGGCCCGCCGCCTTCCGGGCCCTCCGCGGCGGCGCCGCCCGCGGGCGCCGCTGCCGGCTGGCCGAAGGCGAGGAGGAGCGTCGCGAGCGGCCCGAAATGGTCGCACGCCCTGCGCAGCGCCTGCTCCAAGCGGGCCGGGCTGCGCCCGTCGGCCTCGACGGGCAGCGGCAAGCCGCCCAGGCGGCTGACGGCGGGAACCAGCTCCTCCGGAGGAAGGCTATCGCAGAGCGCCAGCGAGGCGTGCTCCGCCGCCCAGGCCAGGGCGCAGGCGCGCCCCAGCTCGCTGGACGCGCCGGCGACGAAGACGTGCTCGCGCGGGCGGAGGGCCGGCTCGGGCGGGCTCGCCTCCTCCTCCGCGCGGGTTCGCGCCACCAGCGCCTCCGGCCAGGTCGGGACGGCGCCGGGGAAGGCGGGCGGCAGGGCGGCGCCCGGCGCGGCGTGGACGGTGCCCGTCAGCCAGTCCGCCCGCCGCGAGAGGAGGAAGGCGGCCAGCCGCGCCAGCGCCGCCTCGCTTCCCGGACGGCCGGGGAGGAGGAGGTGGACCGTCGTCCCCGTCCGTCCCAGGCTCCTCGCCACGGCCTGGACGAGCCCGGCCAGCGCCGCGTTCCCCAGGCGGGCCAGCGCCCCGCCCGAGGGCGGGAAGCCGAGGAGGAGATGCCGCCGGACGGTCGCCGGCGCGGCCCGCACGCTCCGCTCCGCGGCTGCCAGCGCGGCCACCAGCTGGCGCAGCTGGGCGGGCTGGGCCTCGAGGAGGGAGGACGCGGCCCCGGGCCCTCCGGCCACCGTCACGCGCCCGGCCGGCTCGCCGTCGACGCCGGCCGGCAGCCCCTCGTGCTGCCCGGACCGCAGCCGCTCCAGCGCCCCGAGGAAGAGGCGGGCCTGCGGCTCCAGCCCCTCGCCCGCGACGGCGACCGCGTCCGGGGAGAAACGCTGCCCGGTGGAGAGCTTGGCCATGGTCATCCACCTCGGGGCCGCCTCTTCCACGGCGCCCGCGGCGCTCCTCCCGCGCCGGGCGGCCGGCGGACGCCAGGAAGCGCCCCGCGGGACGAGGGCTGTCGGAGCATGCAGGAAAAGCGTCACCGCGGGGCGAAAGAAGCCACCGGCTAGGTGGTCTATACCACCCTGAGCATCTTGGCCGGCCCGGCGCTGGCCTGAGGCGGGAGTCGGGTGAGCAGCATGGGACGAGGGCGGAGCGGCCAAGGCGACCGGCTCGATCCCGCGCGCCCCTACCACGAGCAGATCCTCGGCCGGCTCCTCGAGGCGATCCAGGGCGGGGAGCTGCCGGTGGGCGCGCGCCTCCCCTCGGAGAGGGAGCTGGCCGAGCGCTTCGGCGTCAGCCGCATGACGGGCCGCCGCGCGCTCCAGGAGCTGGTCGAGCTGGGGCTGGCCGAGCGCCAGGTGGGCCGGGGGAGCTTCGTGGTCCAGGTCAAGGTGCGCCAGCAGCTGCAGGGGCTGACTTCCTTCACGGAGGACATGCGCGCGCTGGGGATGCGACCCTCCAGCCGCGTGCTCGACGTCGCCCGCCGCCTGCCCGACGCCGAGGCGCAGCGCCTGCTCGGCCTGCGCAGGGGCGAGCCGGTCCTCTACCTGAAACGGCTTCGCCTGGCGGACGGGAGGCCCATGGCCCTCGAGATCAACCACCTGCCGCTGGTCCGCCTCCCGGGCTTGGAGAGCCTGCCCAGGGAGGCGCTGGAGGGATCGCTCTACGAGCTGTTCGGCTCGCGCTGGGACCGCCGGCCAGCCAGCGCGACGCAGACGCTGGAAGCCGACCTGGCCGGGCCCGAAGAGGCGCGCCTGCTCGAGGTCCGCCCGGGGGCGCCCATCCTCCGCATCACGCGTCTCAGCCGGGATCAGGACGGCATTCCGCTGGAATTCGTCCGGTCATACTACCCGGGAGATCGCTACCGGTTCCAGGCGGAGCTGCGCCGTCCCGCGGGGGAGGGCGGCTCGGGGAGAGGCGACGGCGGGCGCGGAGGCTGAGAAGGGAGGTGGCGCCGGGGCCTACTCGGGGCAAGCGGGCGGAGAACGCGTGAAGCGCGCCTCCCGCCGGGTGCAGAGGGGCGGCGGGGCGCGGTCCCGGAAGGAGGGACGTATCGATGGAAGGCTACTCGATCTGGGTGGCGGCGGCGCTGGCCGTCTGGGCCTACATCGGCATCGTGCTGCAGCTCGGGCCCGGCCTCTGGTGGCACGAGGCCCTGGTCGCCGGCGCCGTCACCGGCATGATCGTCGGCGACCTGCCCCTGGGCCTCACCATCGGGGCCACCCTGACGCTGATGTCGCTCGGACTCTGGACCTACGGCGGGGCGACGATTCCGGACTTCCAGACCGGCGCCATCATCGGCACGGCCATCGGCGCCCTGGGAGGCGGCATGTCGGCCGGCCTGGCGGTGGCCATCCCCACCGCGCTGCTGATGACGCAGATGGACGTGCTCGGCCGCGCGATCACCACCTTCTTCATCCACGCGGCCGACCGGTACGCCGAGGAGGGGAACGAGCGCGGCCTGGCCTGGATGCACTTCCTCGGCCAGATCCCATGGGGCCTGACGCGCGCGATCCCCGTCTTCCTGGCCGTCTGGCTGGGCGCCGGCCCCATCCAGTCGCTGATCCACTCGCTGCCGGCCTGGTTCACCAACGGCATGACGACCACGGGCCGCATCCTGCCGGCCCTGGGCTTCGCGCTGCTGCTCTCGCAGCTGCCGCTGAGGAAGTACTGGCCCTTCCTGCTCGTCGGCTTCGTCCTCTTCGCCTACCTGAAGATGCCCGTGATCGGCATCGCCGTGGTGGCGGTGGCGGTCGGTTTCATCGTCAACATGCTGCAGCCGAGGGGGCAGTCCAATGTCTGAGCCCGTGGAGAACCGCCCCGTGGAGACCGGCGGCCAAGGGCCGGTGGAGCTGGACCGGGCGACCGTCGGCAACGCCATGTGGCGCCACCTGATCACGCTGCAGTGGTCCTGGAACTACGAACGGATGCAGGCGCTGGGCTACTGCTACTCGATGCTGCCGGTCATCAACAAGGTCTACAGGAGCCGGGACGAGCGGATCGCCGCCATCAAGCGGCACCTGGTCTTCTACAACACCAACCCGCAGGTGGGCTCGCCGCCCATCTTCGGCGCGACGGTGGCGCTGGAGGCACAGAAGCAGGGCCAGGTGGTCGACAGCCTGAAAGTGGCGCTGATGGGCCCGCTGGCCGGCATCGGCGACACCATCCAGGCCATCCTCTACCGGCCGATCATCGCCGTCTTCGCCGCCTCCATGGCGCTGGCCGGCAGCATGGGCGGCCCGCTGCTCATGTTCCTCTCCGGCCTTCTCTGGACGGCGCTGATGATCCCGCTCTTCTGGCTCGGCTACCGGGA
This sequence comes from Bacillota bacterium, assembly GCA_029960955.1. Lineage (GTDB taxonomy): Bacteria > Bacillota > Sulfobacillia > JAIMAT01 > JAIMAT01 > JAIMAT01. The sequence goes on along the minus strand of JASBVS010000005.1, from coordinate 152,554 downwards.
GGGCGTCGGCCTGGCCTCGCAGGTGGCCGAGGGCGGGCTGGTGACGCGGATCACCGACCTCGCCACGATGATGGGCATGGTGGTCATCGGCGGCTTCGTGCCCAGCATCATGGCCAAGGTGCAGACGCCGCTCGAGTTCGCCCGCAGGGTGACCGTCCAGGGCAAGGTGACCGAGCAGGTGGTCAAGATCCAGTCGGTCCTCGACCAGATCGTGCCCTACCTGATCCCGGTCCTGCTGGTCGCCTTCGCCTACTGGCTGCTTCGCGGCCTCAAGCTCTCGCCGGTCTGGGTGATGGTCGTCCTCTTCGTGGTCGGCTTCGGTCTGAGCGCCATCGGCGTGCTCTGAGGACTCGCATCCCGGGGGTGCGCCCGGCGGACTCCGGGCCCGGGCGCGCCCCCCTGCCGAGGGGGTTGTGCGGCGATTGGTGGGCGTGGTTCTGGTCTCGCACGGGCCGCTGGCCGAGGGTCTGAAGGCCGCGGCCGAGATGATCGTCGGTCCGCAGGAACGCCTCGCGGCCGTGGGCATGGATCCCGCCGCCGCCGTCGAAGCGCTACGCGCGGAGATCGAGAGCGCGCTCGCCAGCGTCGCCGAGGGCGTCGACGGCGGCCTGATCCTGGCGGACATGCTGGGGGGCAGCCCGTCCAACGCCAGCGGCTACGCCGCTCTGGCCGGGACGCCGGTCATCTGCGGCGTCAACCTGCCGATGCTCCTGGAGGTCCTCATGCGGAGGGAGACGGCGAGCCCGGGGGAGCTGGCCGCCGTCGCGCTGGAGTCGGGGCGCCGGGGCGTGACCGACCTGGGGGCCCAGCTCTCGGGCGCGGCGGGCTGAAGGGCAGGCCGCCGGGCGCCCGGCTGCGGCCGGGGCGCCGCGGGCGAGCGCGCCGGGAGGGGGAGCGTTCGTGGCCGTCGTGCACATGCGGATCGACAACCGGCTGATCCACGGGCAGGTGACCACCAGCTGGGTCAGCGCGGTGGGCGCGGACCGGATCGTCGTCACCAACGACGACGTGGCCAGGGATCCGGTCCAGAAGCTTCTCCTGCCCCAGGCGGCGCGGGGCGTGCCGACGTCGATCCTGTCGGTGGAGGAGACCCTCGAGTTCGCGCGCAGCCCGCAGGGCGAGAAAGAGAAGGTGCTGGTCATCGCCAAGCTTCCTTCCGATGCGCTGCGCCTGCTGGAGGGCGGGCTGAAGCCGCGCGAGGTGAACGTGGGCAACCAGGCGCCGACGCCGGGGACGAGGTTCAAGATGGTCACCCACTCCATCGCGGTGACGCCGGAGGAAGCGGAGATCTACCGGAAGATCGCCGCCCACGGCTACACCCTGACCTGCAAGATGATGCCCAGCGACCGCCCCGGCGACTTCCTGGAGCTGCTGCGAAGGAACGGCCTATGAGCGGCGGGGGCGCAGCTCTCCTGGCCGGCTGGGCGAGCGCCGAGGTGAGCCTTGCCCCGCCCGTGCCCATGGGCGGCTACGCGGCGCGGCAGGAGCCGGCGCGCGCCGTCCACGACCCGGTGGAAGTGCGGGCGCTGGCGCTGGGCGAGGCGGAGCGGCCCCTGGTGCTGGCCGTCGCCGACCTGGTGGCGGTCGACGCCGGGCTGGTGGGCCGGCTCCGGCGGCGCCTGGCCGAACGGCGGCCCGGCGCCACGCTCTGGCTGGCCGCCACCCACACCCATTCGGGTCCGGACGTGGGCCGGCTCCTCGGCCGGAAGCCGCTGCCGGAGGTGGAGGAGGCGATCGCCCGCGCGGCCGTCCGGGCGGCCGAGGAGGCGGTGGCGGCGATGCAGCCCGTCCGCGCGGCCTGGGTCTCGACCCCGGTCGAGGGCGTGGCCACGCCGCGCGACCATCCCGAGGAAGGGGCGCAGCTGGAACTCGACCTGCTGGTCCTCGACCCCGCAGGCGACCGCGCCCCCGGGGCGCCGCTGGCGGTCCTGGGCAGCTTCCCCTGCCATCCCACGGTGCTGGGCGAGTCCAATCTCGAGATCTCCGCCGACCTTCCCGGCGCCTTCCGGCGCCGGCTCGCCGAGCGCCTGGGCGGCGGCACCTGGGTGGCGCTGGCCACGGGAGCGGCCGGCGACGTCAGCACGCGCCACACCCGGCGCGGCCAGGACTTCGCCGAGCTGGAGCGGCTGGGCGGGCTTCTCGCCGACCGGGCGGCCGAGAGCCTGGCATACCGGCGACCGCTCGCGCCGGGACCGCTCGCAGTGGCGAGCCGGCACCTGCGCTTCCCGCCCAAGGAGCCGCCCGACGCGGCGCTCCTCGACCGGACGGAGGCCGGGCTGCGGGCGCGCCTCGAGGCGGCCCGCCAGGCGGGGCGCGAGGCGGAGGCGCGGACGCTGGTCACAGCCCTGCAGGGGGTGGAGGCGGCGCGGCGGCTGGCGGGCGAGCTGGGCTCGCTCGACCTGAGCGGCGAGCTGGCGGCGGCCGCCTGGGGCGGGCTTCGCCTGGCGGCGGTACCCGGCGAGCTCTACCACCGGCCGGGGGACGCCATCCGCCGCGCCGCCGGGCTGCCCACGCTGCTCCTCGGCTATGCCAACGGCTATCTCGGCTACCTGCCCGAGCGGTCGGCCTACGAGCGGCCGGACTACGAGGTGCTGATCAGCCCTCTCGGCCCCGGCGCGGCCGAGCTCATGGTGGCGGCCGTCCGGGAGCTCCTCGCCGGCCTCGCGGAGCCCGCCGGCCAGGGCCGGGAGACGGGATGGGAGCGGGAGCGGCGCGGCGGGGAGGGGTGAGCGGATGACGCTGGAAGCGGCGGCGGGACGCCGGCGGATCGGGGCCTTCGCCGAGCGGGCGAGCTCCATGATCCGGGCGGCCGCGGAGCGGCAGGCGGAGGCGATCGAGCGTGCGGGCGAGCTGGTGGCGGCCGCCCTTTCGCGGGGCGGTCTCCTGCACACGCTGGGCACGGGCCACTCCCACCTGCTGGCCGAGGAGATCTACTCGCGCGCGGGCGGCCTCCTGCCGGTCCACGTGATCGAGACGGCGCCGCTCATGCTCCACGAGGACGCCGTCGCCTCGGGCGCCTGGGAGCGGCTCCCCGGCGTGGCGGCGCTGCTGATGGAGCACGCCGGCGTGGAGCCGGAGAAGGACGTCCTCCTGGTGATCTCCAACTCGGGGAGGAACGCGGTGCCGGTCGAGGCGGCGGAGTGGGCGCGGGCGAGGGGGATGCCGGTCATCGCCCTCACCTCGCTGGCCCACTCGCGCTCGGCCGAGTCGCTGGCGCCCTCCGGGCGGCGCCTCTTCGAGGTGGCCGACGTCGTCCTGGACAACCTGGGCGAACCGGGGGACGCGGTGATGGAGCTGAGGCCGGACCTGCGCGTCGCGGCCACCTCGACGGTGCTCGGGGCCTGGCTGCTGCAGGCGGTGGTGCTGGCGGCGGTGGAGCGCATGCTGGAGGAAGGGCTGGAGCCGCCCGTCCTGCGCTCGGCGAACGTCCCGGGCGCGCAGGAAGCCAACCGCGCGCTGCTGGCGCGGTGGGAGGGGAGGCTTCCTGAGGCCTACGAGCGGCTGCGGCGGAGCCTTTTCAGGGAGGTCGGAGGAGATGGCGGAAGAGCCGGGCAGTGAGGGCGGGGAGCGGTTCGGCAAGGAGCTCTTCTGGCGGAAGGCCGCGGAGGTGCTCGACCGGGTGGTGGCGACCCAGGGCGGGGCGATCCGCCGAGCGGCCGAGCTCCTCGCCGGGCGGATCGAACGGGACGGCGTCGTCCACGTCTTCGGCACGGGCCACTCGCGGGCCTTCGCCATGGAGCTGGCCAACCGGGCGGGCGGCCTCGTCCCCTTCGACATGATGAGCCTGGAGCAGCTGCTCCTGGCCGGCTGGCCGGTCGAGCGCGTCTTCGACCCCGACCTGGAGCGCGACCCGGAGGCCGGGCGGGCGCTCCTCGCCCTCCACCGCCTGGAGCCGCAGGACGCCTTCGTCATCGCCTCCAACTCGGGGGTCAACCCGGCTGTCGTCGAGGTGGCGCTCCGCGTCAAGGAAGGCGACTACCCGCTGGTGGCGGTCACCTCCCTGGAGCACACGCGCCAGGTGGAGTCGCGCCACGCCAGCGGCAGGAAGCTCTACGAGCTGGCCGACGTGGTCGTCGACAACTGCGGCCCCTTCGGCGACGCGCTCCTCGACCTGCCGGGCGGCGGCCGGGCCTGCTCGGTCTCCTCGCTGACGGGCGCCCTGATCGCGCAGATGCTGACGGCGGAGATCGTCGGGCTCCTGCTCGAGCGCGGTCAGCAGCCGCCGGTCCTCCTCTCGGTCAACGTGCCGCAGGGCAAGGAGCGGAACGAGGAGCTCCGCCGCCACTACGAGGGGCGGATCTGAGAGGTGTCGGACGCCCGGCTGGAGCCGAAGGCCCAGGAAGCGGCCGGCCTCCTGGCCTTCGACGTCGACGGGACGCTCGTACCCTACGGCGGCGGCATCTCGACCCGCGTGCGGGAGGCGATGGAGCGGGCGCAGGCGGCCGGATGGCGCCTGACCATCCTGACCGGGCGCTCCTGGCCCGAGCTGGAGCCGATTCTCCGCCAGGTGCCCTGGCTGGAGGGACCGGTCGCCTGTGCCGACGGGGCGGTGATCGCCCGCGCGCCGCGGGGCGACCTCCTGTGCGTGCGGAGGCTGGAGCGCGAAGCGGCGCTGCGCGCCGTGAAGACGCTCGAGGGGGAGCGGGCGCTCTTCTGGGTCTATGATGTCGGACAGGCCTACATCAGCTGGAGGACCTGGCGCGATCGCCTGGCGCACGACCCCGTCCTGGGCGGGGCGAGCGCGCTGGCCTGGCTGGCGAGGGCGCTCCGCTTCCGCCGCGTCGGCTTCCGGGCGGTGAGGAGACCGCTGGAGATCGTCGAGCGCATGCCCTCTCCGCCCACCCACATCACCGTCCTGGTCCGGCCGGGGGCGCTCCAGGCGGAAGTGGAGCGGTATCGCAGCCTCTTCCCGGAGTTCCTGGTGGAGGCGGTGACGCCGGGGTCGCTGGACTTGCTTCCTCCGGGGTCGAACAAGGGGGAGGCGCTCCTGGAGGTGGCGGCGCTCCACGGGGTCGACCCCCGGAGGACGGTGATGGTGGGGGACAACTACAACGACGTGCCCGCCTTCGAGGCGGCGGGCTACGCGGTGGTCATGGGGGACGCGCCGCGCGAGGTCCGGCGGCACGCCGACGTGGTCGCGCCGGCGGCGGGCGAGGACGGCGTCGCCTGGGCGGTGGAGCACCTCCTGCAGCGGTACGACGATCGGGGCGGGAGATGAGGCGAGGATGGCAGTCGGAGGCCGGGAGGAAGGGCGCGCGCGCCCGGCGGGCCGCCTGACGGCGCTGGTAGCGGAGCGGCTCTACGCGCCCGAGGCGGTGGCGGGGCCGGTGGCGGTGCTGGTCCGCGACGGCCGCGTGGTCGACGTCTGGCGGGAGACCGGGAGCCGCCAGGCGGCCGAGCGTCTGGCCGGCGCGGGGGAGGTCGCCGACCTGGGCGGGGCGCGGCTGGCGCCGGGCTTCATCGACCTCCACACGCACGCCTTCCGCGGGCACGACGTGACCTCCGGCGGCGCCGAGGAAGTGGCGGCCATGGCCCGGGAGCTGCCGCGGACCGGCGTCACCGCCTTCTATCCCACGGTGGCCAGCGCGCCGCCCGAGGCGACCGAACGCCAGGTGCGCCGCATCGCGCAGGTGGCCGGCGACGGGCCGCCGCCGCCGGCCGCCGAGGTGCTGGGCATCCGGCTCGAGGGCCCTTACATCAGCAAGGCCAAGAAGGGCGCCCAGTACGAGCCGGCCATCCGCCCGCCGGACGCCGGGGAGCTGGCGCGCCTGGCGGAGGCGGCGCAGGGCTGGCTCCGCTTCCTCGACTTCGCGCCGGAGGAGGACGGCGACGGGAGCTTCCTGGCGGCGGTGGTGGAACGGGGCCTGATCGCCTGCGTGGGCCACACCATGGCCACCTACGAGCAGGCGCTGCGCGCCATCGACGGGGGCGCCCGCCACTGCACCCACCTCTTCGACGCCATGCCGCCGCTGGCGCACCGGGCGCCGGGCGCGCCGGGCGCCTTCCTGAGCGACCGGCGGGCGACGGTGGAGGTGATCGCCGACGGGATCCACCTCCATCCCGCCGTCCTCCGCCTGGTGCTGGCGGCGCGCGGCGCCGACGAGGTGGCGCTGGTCACCGACGCGGTGGCGGCGGCGGGGCTGGGCGACGGCGAGTACGAGTTCGCGGGCCGGCGCGTGCTGGTCCGCGACGGCGCGGTGCGGCTGCCGGACGGGACGCTGGCCGGCAGCACGCTGACCATGGATCGCGCGGTGCGCAACATGGTCGCCCTGGCGGGAGCCTCCTGGGAGGAAGCGATCCGCATGGCGACCTGGACGCCGGCGCGCATCGCGGGGGTGGCGGAGCGGAAGGGGCGGGTCGCCGCCGGCATGGACGCCGACCTGGTGGCGCTGGACGCGGAAGGCCGGGTGGTCGCCACCTGGACGCGCGGGGAGCTCGCCTTCGAGATGCCGGGGGTCGCCCTTCACGCCTGAACGTCCCGGGGGCCCGAGCAGGAGGGAGCGAGGATGATGCAAGAGGCGACGGTGGTGATCGGCCAGGCCGAGGGGCTGCACGCGCGGCCGGCGGCGGAGTTCGTCAAGCTGGCCCACCGCTTCCGCTCGGCGGTGCGGCTGGGGCTGAACGGGCGCGAGGCGGACGGCAAGAGCATCATGGCGGTGATGGCGCTGGGCGCCAACCACGGGGCCGAGGTGGAGCTGCGCGTGGAGGGGGAGGACGCGGAGGAAGCCTTCCGGGCGCTGCGGGCCTTCCTGGAAGGGGGCGGCTCCTGATGGCCGGCCTTCGGCTGCGCGGCGTGGCGGGGTCGCCCGGGGTGGCGCTGGGGCCGGCCTTCGTCTTCGCGCCCGCGGCCCGCGCCGCGGGAGGCGGGGCGGAGGCGGAGGTGCAGGCGAGCGCCGCGCCGGAGGCGGAGGTGGCGCGCTGGCTGGAGGCGCGGGCGCGGCTGGAGGCGGCCTACGACCGGCTGGTGGAGCGGGCGCGCGAGGCGGCGGGGCGCGGGGCGGCGGGCGCCGCCGCGGCCGAGGAGGGCCTGGCCATCCTCGAGGCGCAGCGGATGATGGTGGACGACCCGGGCCTCGAGCAGGCGGTGCGCGAGGCGGTGGCCGCGGGGAAGCGCGCGGAGGCCGCCACGCGCGAGGCGGTCGACCGCTACGCCGCGCTCTTCGCGGGCCTGGAGGACGCCTACCTGCGCCAGCGGGCGGAGGACGTGCGCGAGATCGGCGAGGCGATGCTGCGCGCTCTGGCGGGCGAGGAGCCGATCCCGCTGGCCGACCTGCCGCCGGGCTCCATCCTCTGCGCGCCGGAGCTGGGCGCGGGGGCGCTGCTCGCCCTCGACCGGGAGGCGCTGGCCGGCCTGGCGCTGGGGAGCGGGGGCCCCACCTCGCACGTCGCCATCCTGGCCCGCTCCATGGGCGTCCCCGCCGTGCTGGGCCTGGGCGACTTCCTGGACGAGGTGCGGCAGGGCGCCCGGGTGGCGGTCGACGGCGAGGCGGGGGAGCTCTGGGTGGAGCCCGCGGGCGAGGAGCTGGAGCGCCTGGCGCGCGCCGAGCGGCGGGCGCGGGCGGAGCGGGAGGAGCTGGCCGGCCTGGCCGGCCAGCCGGCCGTCACGCCGGACGGCCTGCGCGTCGAGCTGGTCGCCAACATCGGCGGCCCGGGCGACGTGGAGCCGGCGCTGGAGGCGGGGGCGGAGGGCGTCGGCCTCTTCCGCACCGAGTTCCTCGTGACGGGGCGCGAGACGCTCCCCGGCGAGGCGGAGCAGGCGGAGGTCTACCGGCGGGTGCTGGAGGCGATGGGCGGCCGACCCGTCATCTTCCGCACCTTCGACATCGGCGGGGACAAGCCCGTCCCCGCCCTCCACCTGCCCCAGGAAGCCAACCCCTTCCTCGGCTACCGCGCGATCCGCATCGGCCTCGACCACCCCGACCTCCTGCGCACCCAGCTGCGGGCCGTCCTGCGCGCGGCGGCGGAGGCGGCGCCGGGCGGGAAGGGCGGCGCCGCCGGGCGGGGCGGCACGGGGCCGGCGGAGTCGCCGGCGCGGATCATGCTGCCCATGGTGGCGACGCTGGAGGAGGTCCGCCGGGCGCGCCGGCTCCTGGAGGAGGCGCGCGGCGAGCTGGTCGCCCGGGGGCTCTTCCCCGAGGGGCTGCGCGTGCCGCTGGGCATCATGGTGGAGGTGCCGGCGGCGGCGCTGATCGCGCGCCGGCTCGCCCGCGAGGTCGACTTCTTCAGCATCGGCTCCAACGACCTGATCCAGTACACGCTGGCCGCCGACCGGACCGACGAGCGCGTGGCGGGCCTCTACCAGCCCTTCCATCCCGCCGTCCTGCGGCTGATCGGCCTCTGCGGCGAGGCGGCGGAGGAAGCGGGCATCCCCTGCGGCATCTGCGGCGAGATGGGCGGCGACCCGCGCGCCACGGCGCTCCTCCTCGGCCTGGGGGTGCGCGAGCTGAGCATGACGGCCGCCTCGCTGGCGCGGGTGAAGCGCGAGGTGCGGCGGACGCCGCTGGCGCGGGCGCGGGAGCTGGCCCGGCAGGCGCTGGCCTGCGCCACGGCCGCCGAGGTGGAGGAGCTGGTGCGCGCCTTCCGCGAGGGATGGACGGCAGCCGGCGCCGCCGGCGGGGCGGATGCCCCGTGAGGCTGGAGATCCTGAAGGACGAGGAGGCCATGAGCCGGCGGGCTGCGGAGGTGATCGCCCGGGCCGTCCGCGAGAAGCCGGACCTGGTCCTGGGCCTGGCCACCGGCGGCACGCCCGTCGGCACCTACCGCGAGCTGGTCCGCCTCTACCGCGAGGGGCGGATCGACTTCGCCCGGGTGACCACCTTCAACCTGGACGAGTACGTCGGCCTCGAACCGCACGACCCCCGCTCCTACCACGCCTACATGGAGGAGCACCTCTTCCGCCACGTCAACCTGAGGCCGGAGGCGACCCACCTGCCCGACGGCTGGGCGGAGGACCTGGAGGCCGAGTGCCGGCGGTACGAGGCGCTGATCGAGGCGGCCGGCGGCATCGACCTGCAGCTCCTGGGCATCGGCCGCGACGGCCACATCGGCTTCAACGAGCCGGGAGCGCGCTGGGAGCAGGGCACGCGCGTGGTGCGGCTCAAGCCGGAGACGCGGCAGGACAACGCGCGCTACTTCGGCGGCGTCCTCGAGGCGGTACCGGAGCGGGCCATCAGCATGGGCATCCGCACCATCATGCACGCCCGCCGCCTGCTTCTGCTGGCGGCGGGGCCGCACAAGGCCGAGATCGTCCGGCGCGCCATCGAGGGGCCCGTCTCGCGCCACGTCCCCGCCTCGATCCTCCAGCTCCACCCCGACGCGCTCGTCCTCCTCGACGAGTGCGCCGCCTCGCAGCTGACCCGGGCGCGCGCCCTGGCCCGGCGGCAGGAGCAGGCAAGCGGCTGAGAGGAGGCCGGGCCGTGCGACTGGTGGTGGGGATCACGGGGGCCAGCGGCGCCGTCTACGCGGTCCGCTTCCTGGAAGTGGCGCGCCAGCTGGGAGTCGAGACGCACCTGGTCGTCACCGGCTGGGGCAGGAAGACCATCGAGCACGAGCTGAGGCGGCCGACGGAGGAGGTGCTCCGCCTGGCCAGCCGCAGCTACCGGCCTGGCGACCTGGGCAGCGAGCTGGCCAGCGGTACCTTCCGGACCGACGGCATGGTGATCCTCCCCTGCAGCATGAAGACGCTGGGAGCGCTGGCAGCCGGCTACACCGCCGACCTGGTCACCCGGGCGGCCGACGTCTGCCTGAAGGAGGGCCGTACCCTGGTCATCTGTCCGCGGGAGACGCCCCTTCACGCCGTCCACCTGGAGAACATGCTCCGGCTCAGCCGAGCCGGCGCCGTGATCATGCCTCCCGTGCCCGCCTTCTACGACCACCCGCGCACCATCGCCGACCTGGTCGACCACTTCGTGGGCCGGATCTTCGACCGCTTCGGCGTCGCGCACGGGCTCTACCGCGAGTGGCGCGGCATGGAGCTCGACCGGGGCTAGGCGACCAGGACCGCCGCGGCGGTGAAGAGGAAGTAGGTGACCGAGATCCACCCGTTGACCGTGAAGAAGGCGGCGTCCAGGCGCGAGAGGTCGTCCGGCGAGACGATGGCGTGCTCGTAGGCGAGCAGGGCGGCCATCGCCGCCACGCCGGCCAGGTAGAGCCGACCGCCGGCTCCCGCCACCGCCGGCCCCGGGCCCAGGAGCCCGGCGGCGTAGCCCACCGCCACCGCCAGGAGGACCACCGCCGCGTGCGCCAGGCGCGCGATCCGGAAGGCGCCGCGGAGCCCGAAGCGGACCGGGATGGAGTGGAGCCCGTGGCTCCGGTCGAACTCCAGGTCCTGGGCGGCGTAGAGGATGTCGAAGGCACCCACCCAGAGCGCCACCAGCGCCCAGAGCAGGAAGGCGAGCGGCGCGACCGAACCGGCGACCGCCACCCAGCCGCCGAAGGGCGCCCAGCCGTCGGCCATCCCCAGCACCAGGTGGCTCAGCCAGGTGAAGCGCTTGGTGTACGAGTAGACCACCAGGGTAAGAAGAGCCAGGGGAAGGAGCTCCAGCGCCAGCCGGTTCAGCTGCCAGGCGGCCAGGCCGAGGACGGCGAAGGAGCCGGCGGCCAGCGCCAGCACCTCGGAGGGCCGCAGGCGGCCCGCCGGGAGCGCCCGGTCGGCCGTGCGCGGGTTGCGGGCGTCGATGGGCGCGTCGATCAGGCGGTTGAGCGCCATCGCCCCCGTCCGCGCGCCCAGCATGGCCACGGTCACCCAGAGGAGGGGTCGGCCGCCGGGCCAGCCGCCCGCCGCCAGGAAGCTCCCCAGGTAGGCGAAGGGGAGCGCGAAGAGGCTGTGCTCGAACTTGACCAGTTCGGCGAAGGTGCGCACCCGTCCCACGGCTCAGTCGATCCCGTATTCGCGCCAGCGCCGGTCGACCAGCGCCTTGATCTCGGGCGACATGACGACGTCGCGGGGCCACGGGCGCGGGTGCCCTTCCTCGGGGAGCTTGCGCGTGGCGTCGACGCCCATCTTCGAACCGTAGCGCCAGGCCGGCGAGGCGTGCTCGAGGTCGTCCGCCGGCCCGCGGACGAAGAAGACGTCGCGCTCGGGGTCGATGTTGGCGAAGACCCGCCAGACCGTCTCCGACAGGTCCTGCACGTCGCAGTCCTCGTCCACCAGCACGATGCACTTGGCCAGCGACATCAGGCCGAGCCCCCAGAGCCCGTGCGCCACCTTGCGCGCGTGGCCGGCGTAGCGCTTCTGCATGCGCACCAGGACGCAGTTGTGGAAGACGCCCTCGGCCGGCATGTGGATGTCCAGCACCTCGGGCAGGACCATCTGAATGAAGGGCAGGAAGATCCGCTCCGTCGCCTTCCCGAGGAAGAAATCCTCCATCGGCGGCCTCCCCACCACCGTGGCGGGGTAGATGGCGTCCCTGCGATGGGTGACCGCCGTCACGTGGAAGACGGGGTAGGGCTCGGCTGGCGAGTAGAAGCCTGTGTGGTCGCCGAAGGGGCCTTCGACGCGCAGCTCGTCCAGGTCGACGTAGCCTTCGAGGACGAACTCGGCCTGGGCGGGCACCTCCAGGTCGACCGTCAGCGCCTTGACCACCTCCACCGGCTCGCCGCGCAGAAGGCCGGCGAAGGCCAGCTCGGGGAGCTGCGGGGGCAGCGGCGCCGTCGCGCTGTAGATGGTGGCCGGGTCGCCGCCCAGGGCGACGGCCACCTCCATGCGGCGCACGCCTGCCGCGCGCGCCTTCTCCATGTGCTCCTGGCCGACCTTCTGCTTCTGCCAGTGCATGCCGGTCGTGCGGCCGTCGAAGAGTTGCATCCGGTACATGCCCAGGTTGAGCGCGCCGGTCTCGGGGTCGCGGGTGATGACCAGGGGCAGCGTGATGAAGCGGCCGGCGTCCTCGGGCCAGCACTGGAGAATGGGAAGGCGGGTCAGGTCAGGCTCCTCCTCGACCACCTCCTGGACGGGGGCGCGCTGGACGCGACGGGGCATCATCGTCCTGGCCGCCTCCAGGAGGCGCATGCCGCCGCCGAGGCGCTCCAGCCAGCCGCTGCCCGGCCCGGGCAGCCGGAGGAGCCGCCGGATCCGGTCGGCCACCTCGTCGAGGCGGGAGACGCCCAGTGCCAGCTCCATCCGCCGCAGGGAGCCGAAGGCGTTGACCAGCACGGGGTAATCGGAGTCCTCCACCTCTTCGAAGAGGAGGGCGGGACCGCCGCCCGGCCGTTTCATCACCCGGTTGGCGATCTCGCTGATCTCCAGCGCCGGGCTGACCCGCGCGCGCACCCGGCGCAGCTCGCCCCGCTCTTCCAGCACCCGCAGGAAGTCGCGCAGGTCGCGGTGCGACCGCCTCTCCGCCAAGGGAAGGCCTCCCCTCGAGCCGAGCGCTTTGTCAACATGATACAATGCGTCCGTCAAGACCGACCGGTCGGTCTACACCGGCCGGGAAGGCGTACGAGCGGCTTGGGCTCGCAGGAGGTGGCAGCAGGCGGCATGAGCGGAACATGGGGTACCTGGCGGGAGCCGGGCGCGTCCGGCGGCCCGGCAGCCGCGACGGGAGAGACCGACCGCGGCTGGCTCGCCCCGGCTCCCCTGCCCGAGCGGATGCTGGCGGCGGTGGCGCCGGAGGCCGGCGGGCCGGACGTGCTGCGGCTGGAGGAGATCCCCCTGCCCCGGGTGGCGCCCGGTCACGTGCTCGTCCGCGTGCGAACGGTGACCGTCAACCGCGGCCTCGACGTGGAGGCTCTCCAGTTCGGGCCCGCCTGGGGCGTCTCCTTCCCCCACGTGGGCGGCGTCGACGCCGCGGGCGAGGTGGCGGCGGTCGCGCCCGGCGTCACGGACTGGGAGCCGGGGGAGCGGGTGGCCGTCCTCCCCTGGCTCACCTGCGGGCGCTGTCCGGCCTGCCGGCGGGGCGAGCCGACAGCCTGCGAGCGGTTCGCCATCTGGGGCGTCCACACCGACGGCGCCGACGCCGAGTACGCCAGCGTGCCGGCCTCGCTCCTGCTCCGCCTGCCCGCGGGCGTCGACTTCGCGGAGGCGAGCGCGGCCATGGTCTCCTACAGCGTCGCCTGGCACCTGGTGGTCACCCTGGGCCGCGTCCGTCCCGCCGACACGGTGCTCGTCCTGGCGGCGGGCAGCGGCCTCGGCGCGGCCGCGCTCCAGATCGCCCGCCTGCACGGCGCGCGCGTCCTGGCCGCCGCGGGCGCCGCCTGGAAGCTGGAGCGGGCGCTGGAGCTGGGCGCGGAGGCGGTCATCCCCTACCACGACGTTCCCTTCGACGAGGAAGCCCGGCGGCTGACCGGCGGCCACGGGGTCGACCTGCTGGTGGAGAACCTGGGCGCGGAGACCTGGGAGCGCTCCGTGCGCAGCCTGGCCACCGGCGGCCGCCTGGTGACCGCGGGCGTCACCACCGGCGCGGAGGTGAAGCTGAACGTCCGCCACGCCTACCGGAACCACCTGACGTTCTACTGTGCCGAGGCCTCCCTGCGCCGCGAGGCGGAGCAGGTGCTCGAGCTGATCGCCCGCGGCCGGCTCCGTCCCGTCATCCACCGGCGCTACCCGCTCGCCCGCATCGCCGAGGCGCAGCGGCACCTCCTCAGCCGGGAGGTCTTCGGCAAGCTGGTCATCGAGGTGTAGGTGACGCCGCCCCGCCGGGGTCGCCCTTGGGCGGGAGGCCCGGGTAGCGGCCGAGGACGACCGCCAGCGCCTGCACCGCGTCCAGCCCCCAGTGGGCGAGCCAGGGGGCGAGGAGCCCGCCGCTCCACGCGCGGAGCGCGGCGAGGACGGCGCCGTAGGCGGTCAGCGCCAGGAGCGCGGGCGGCCGGCCCAGGTACTGGATGTGGACGAGGACGAAGAGCAGCGTGGCCGCCACCGGCCCGGCGGCCGGCTGGAGCCAGCCGCGGAAGAGCGTCTCCTCGGCCAGCGCCACGAAGGCGGTGAAGGCCAGCGCGCCCCCCGGCCGGAAGCGGCGGAAGAGGAGCGGCGTGACGGTCTCGTTGTAAGCGGGGAGCCGCCGGCTCAGCTCCAGGTCGAAGAGGCCGAGGAGGAGCCCGGCGGACGCCCCCGCCAGCCCCGCCGTCCAGGTGGCGCCCCGCCAGGCCCCGAGGAGCGAGGCGGGTTCGCGGAGCCAGCTCCCCGTCCAGCCCAGCACCAGGAAGAGCGCTTCCTGCGCCAGCAGCAGCCAGGTCGGCGTCCGTTCCACCGCCTCGCGCAGCCGTTCCTGCACCCCCGCCACCCCCTCCCCATAGCGTAGGAGCGCTGGAGGAGGTCGGCCATGTGGCAGGCGGGACGCGAAGGGTCGCCCTCGGGGCGGCCGGCCGTCCCGGCGGCGGCGCCTCGCTTCGCGGCCGGCTCGGAGCCGTGCTGCCCTACCTGGGGCCGGCCTTCGTCGCCAGCATCGCCTACGTCGACCCCGGCAACTTCGCCACCAACATCGCCGCGGGCTCGCTCTTCGGCTACGACCTGCTCTGGGTGATCCTGGCCGCCAACCTGGTGGCCATCCTGGTGCAGAGCCTGGCCGCGCGCCTGGGGATCGTCACCGGGCGGACGCTCCCGGAGTGGAGCCGGCTCCTCTTCCCGGCCGGGCTCAACCGCTTCCTCTGGGTGGTGGCCGAGCTGGGCGCCATGGCCACCGACCTGGCGGAGCTGACGGGGGCCGCGCTGGGCGTCCGCCTGCTCCTGCACCTGCCGATGCTCGTCTCGGCGCTGCTGGCGGGGGTGCTGACGCTCCTCCTCCTGGGCCTCGAGCAGCGCGGCTTCCGGCTGATGGAAGAGGTGATCATCGCCTTCCTGGCGGTGATCGCCGCCGCCTACGTCTGGGAGGTGGTGCGCGTCCGGCCCGACGGCTCCGCCATCCTCCGCCACCTCCTGCTCCCGCGCCTGGCGCCGGGTGAGCTCCTCTACGCCGCCGGCATCTTCGGGGCGACGGTGATGCCCCACGTGGTCTACCTCCACTCCGCGCTGGTGCTGCCGCGACGGCGGGCGGAGGCGGACCCGGAGCTCCTCCGGCGCCGCGAGCAGCTCGACGTCCTGGTGGCGATGAACGTCGCCTTCCTCGTCAACGCGAGCCTCCTGGTGATGGCGGCGGCGGCCTTCGGCGCGCGGGGGCTGGCGGTGCTGGGCGTCGAGCAGGCGCACCGCACGCTGGAACCGCTCTTCGGCCGCGCAGCCGCCGCCGTCTTCGCCCTCGGCCTCCTCGCCTCCGGACTCGCCTCCAGCGTGGTCGGCACGCTGGCGGGGCAGACCATCCTCGAGGGCTTCGTCGAGGTGCGCGTCGGGCTCCCGGCGCGGCGGCTGCTGACGCTCCTCCCGGGCGTCGCCGTCGTCGCCCTCGGGGTCGACCCGGTGCGAGTGCTGGTGCTGAGCCAGGTGGTGCTCAGCTTCGCGCTGCCCTTCGCCCTGGGGCCGCTGGTCCTCTTCAACGCCAGCGGCCGTGTCATGGGCCGCCGGGTGACGCCGGCCTGGCTGACGGCGCTGGCCGCCGCCGTCACCGCGGCGGTGGTGGCGATGGACCTGGCGCTCCTGGCGGAGACGGCCGGGCAGCTCCTCAGCCCGCCGTAGACGGCCTCGGACCGGGCTCGCCCCAGCGCCTCCGCGCCCAGGCGAAGAGCAGCGCGCCGCCGGCGCGGCCCGCGCCCGCCGCCAGGAAGAGGCCGGGCAGACCGGCCGACGGCAGGAGCGCCGTGCCCAGCATGGGTGCCAGTGCCGCCAGCGCGTAGAGCACCAGGTTGAAGAGCGCCACCAGCGCGGTCCGCTCCGCCGGCCGCGCCACCGCCAGGACCGCGTTGAAGTTGGCCAGCGCGTAGCCGGCCGCGCCCACGCCGGTCACGCTGTTGGCCAGGAGGAGGAGCCAGGGGCTGCGGGCCCAGGAGTAGACCGCCGGCACCGCCAGGAAGAGCGCGGTGCTGACGGCGTAGGTCCAGAGGACGCCGCGCCGGTCGTGCCAGGCGCCCCAGAGGCGGGAGGTGGCGATGGCGGCCACCGAGCTGCCGACGCCGATGGCGCTGATCCAGGAGCCGGGCAGGTGGAGCGTGCGCACGTAGAAGATCGGGTAGGCGGCGGCGGGCAGCATCAGCCCGAGCTGGAAGAGGGCGCCGCCGGCGAAGACCAGCTGCGGCAGCGGCCGCCGCAGCGCGGCCAGCGCGAGCCGCAGGTCGTCGCCCGGCGCCTCCTCCCTCCCGGGCACCGGCTCGGCCGCCGCCCCCGCCTCGGCCTCCGCCCCGTCGACCGGCTCGAGACGCCTCAGGAAGAACCAGGAGACGACCGCCGTCGCCCCTCCCAGGAAGAGGGCGGCGGCGCTTCCCGCCCGCGTGCCCAGGAGGTCGAGCAGCAGACCGCCGGCCAGGGTGCCGAGCAGCGTGGTCAGGGAGACGAAGAGGTTCCGGTCCCCGAAGACGCGCCCGCGCAGGTGGCCGGGGAAGAGCCGGGCCATCAGCGCCGTCCAGGCGACCAGCGCCAGCGTCGCCGCCCCGTTGGCCAGCGCGTAGGCGAGCACCAGCGCCCAGGCCAGGGCGGTGCCCGGGGCGGGCAGGAGCGGCACGACCGCCAGCAGGAGGAGCCCCGCGCGCGCCACCAGCGCCCAGCGCAGCATGACCGGCCGCGCGCCCTGGCGGGCGGTCAGGCGGACGGCCCACGGCTGGACCAGGCTGGCCAGGAGTGGCGGCAGCGCTGACGAGAGGCCGACCAGGAGGGCGGGTCCCCCGAGGCGGACGACGTAGACGCCGAGGAAGCTTCCCAGCACGCCCGCGCTGACGCTCCCCAGGGCGCCTTCAAGCAGGCTCCAGGCGGCGTTCCTGCGCACCGCGCGCGGCGCCGGGTAGGCGAGGAGAGCGCCCAGCCAGCGGCGGGGCGCGCGCCACAGCCCGAGGAACCAGCGCGCCGGAGGGCGCCCGCGGGCACGACCCATGGCTCTCTTATAGCAGATCGCCGGGCGGAGGGGCCGGACCGGGGGCGTGGAATGGGCAAGAGGGAACCTTGTCGAGCGGGGGCGAGCGCGCGCGATGGAGGAGCAGGCCGTCATCCGCCTGGAGGAGCTCTCCAAGTCGTACGGCCCGGTCCGCGCCGTCGACCGCCTCAGTTTCGAGGTGCGGCGCGGCGAGCTGGTGGGCTTCCTCGGCCCCAACGGGGCCGGGAAGACGACCACGCTGCGCATGCTGGCCGGGCTCCTCGAGCCGAGCGGCGGCCGCGCGCTGGTGGCCGGCTTCGACGTCTGGCGCCAGCCGCTGGAAGCCAAGCGGCGCCTGGGCTACGTGCCCGACGTGCCCGTCCTCTACGAGAAGCTGAGCGGCCGCGAGTTCCTCGCCTTCGTCGGCGAGCTCTGGAGCGTTCCGGAGGCGGTCGCCGGGCGGCGCGCCCGGGAGCTTCTCGAGCTCTTCGGCCTGGCCGGGCAGGCCGACGACCCCGTCCAGAGCTACTCCCGCGGCATGCGCCAGAAGTTGGCGATCGCGGGCGCGCTGCTGCACGACCCGGCGGCGCTGGTCCTGGACGAGCCCACCATCGGTCTCGACCCCCGTTCGGCGCGCCTCCTGAAGAACGTGCTGCGCGACTTCTGCCGCCGCGGCGGCGCGGTGCTCATGTCGACGCACGTGCTCGAGATCGCTCAGCATCTCTGCGACCGCGTCGTCATCCTGCAGAACGGCCGGCTGCTCGCCCAGGGGAGCCCGGAGGAGCTGGCCCGCGGCGCCGACCGCTCGCTGGAGGACGTCTTCATCGAGCTGACCGGCGGCGAGGAGGTCGCCGACCTGGTCCGGCTCCTGGGGGAGGAAGAGCGCGGGTGAGCCTCTCCCGCCTCCTTCTCTGGAAGTCGCGGCTCGCCTGGCGGAGCCTGACCGGCCGGCCGGGGGCGAGGGCCTGGCTCCTGCCGATCCTCGGCCTCCCCTTCGCGGTCGCCCTGGCCGCGAGCTGGGGAGCCGCGGCCGGGGCGATCTTCCGCGGGCCTGTCGGCCCCGCCTCGCCGCTGGCCACGCCGCTCCTCCACGGCCTGGTCCTGGCGGGCTGGCTCTTCGGCCTGCTGGCGACGGCCGGGGCGGCCTACTCCAGCCTCTACGCCTCCGCCGACCTGGAGCTGCTCTTCAGCGCGCCCCTCCCGGAGCGGGCCATCTTCCTGGCCAAGTTCGCGGAGGTGGCCGCCTGGCCTCTGGCGGGCACGCTCTTCCTGGGCCTGCCGCTGGTGCTGGCGCTGGGCGGCGCCTGGGGCGGCGGGCCGGCCTACCTCGCGGAGGCCGTGGAACTCCTGCTGGCAGGCGTGCTGGGCGCCGTCGGCCTGGGCCTGCTCCTGCACCTGCTCGTCCTGCGCGTCGTCCCGCCCTGGCGGAGCCGCGAGGTGGGCGCGGCGGTGGGCACGCTCCTGGGCGCCGTCTTCTACGCCCTCACCCAGCTGGCGCCGCGCGTGGCGCAGGCGCCGGGACGGCTGCCGCTCCAGGGGTGGCTGGGATGGGCGGCGCGCGGGCCCTGGCCGACGCTCTGGGCGGCGGAGGCGTTGCGACAGGCCGCGGCGGGCGATGCCGCGGGGGCGCTGGCGCCGCTCCTGGGCTACACGCTGCTGGCCGCCCTGCCTCTGGGCGCCGGCCTCTGGCTGGTGCCGCGCGCCTTCCTGAGCGGCTGGGCGGGATCGCGGGAGGCGGGGAGGCACCGGCGCCGGATCGTCCGGGCGCGGCAGGCCGGGCGCGAGCCGGCGCCGGTGGCGGCGGCCGGGCGCGAGGCGGCGCGGGAGGCGGGACGGCGCCGGGGGATCGGCTTCCTCGCGCGGTCGGTCGCCAGGAAGGAGCTCCGCACCTACTTCCGGGACCTCCGCCTCTGGTCGTCGACGATCTACGCGCTGGTGATCGTCCTGGTCGGCCTCCTGCTGCCCGGCGGCGGGCTGCAGGGGGGCGGGGCGCCTGCTCCGCCGGCCGGCCTGGCCGGCCTGGCCGGCCGGGCGGCCTCCCTGCGCGCGCTCGCCCGGGGTGCGGGCGCCGGCGCCTTCCTCGCCTGGCTTCTCGCCTCCCAGGTCGGCCTGACGGCCTTCGGCCGCGAGGGGAGGAACCTCTGGATCCTCCGCTCGGCGCCGCTCTCCGGGAGCGTGGTGGCGCTGGGGAAGCTCCTCGCCGTCTTCACCGTCAGCGGCGCGCCGGGCGCCGTCGTCGCCGTCGCCGAGGGCCTCCTCGCCGGCGGGGGGGCCGGGGAGGCGGCGCTGGCCGCCCTCCTGGGCCTGGAGTCGGCCGCCGGCTTCTCGGCGGCCGCGCTGGTGGCGGGCGCGCTCTGGGCGCGTCCCGAGGTGGAGGACGCGCGCCGGAGCGTGGCGGGCCTGCCGGCGATGCTCACCCAGTGGGCGGGCGACCTGCTCTTCCTGGGCGCGTTGGCAGCCGGTCTGCTTCTCGGTTACCTTGGATGGGTGCACGGGATGGTCTGGCTCCTGGCCGGCGGCCTGCTGGTCCTGCTCGGGGCGGCCGCCGGCGCGGTCGTCCTGGCCGGCTGGATCGGCGGGCAGGCCTGGGAGCGGATGGGTGCATAAGGCCGGGGCGAAGCGGGGCGGGATTCGTGGAGGAACGGGCCGGCGGGCGGGCCGTGGGACGAGCCCTCAGCCAGCGGGGGATGGCGCGGGCCACCCTGACCATCCTGGTGATCACGGTCGTCTCGAAGCTCTTCGGTTTCGCGCGCGAGGCGGCCATCGGCGCCGTCTTCGGGGCCACCCGCGTGGTCGACGCCTACCTGGTGGCCAGCAACATCCCCATCCTCTTCTTCGCGGCCGTCAATGCGGCCGCCACCAGCGTGATCATCCCCAACTACGCCCACGTGCGCGAGAGCGAGGGCGAGCGCGCGGCGCTCCGCTACGCCAACGCCGCCCTGGCACTGATGACGGCCGGCCTGCTCGCCGTCACCCTCCTGAGCGAGCTGCTCACCCCCTGGCTGGTCGGGCTGATGGCGCCCGGCTTCGGGCCCGCCGAGCGCGCGCTGACCGTGCGCCTGAGCCGGATCCTCCTTCCGGCGCTTCTCTTCCAGAGCCTGGCGGGCTGGGCGGCCGGCATCCTGGAGTCGAACCAGCACTTCGCCGCGCCCTCGGCCATCGGCATCCCCTACGACGTGCTGATCGTGCTCGGCGCCCTGGTGGGCGGCATCCCGGTGGCGGCGCGCTGGGGCGCGGAGGCGGGGGTGCTCTTCCTGGCGGGGGGCACGCTCCTCGGCTCGCTCAGCCAGGTGCTGATCCAGCTGCCCGTCCTGCGGCGCTACGGCTGGCGGCTCCAGTGGGCCTGGGAGCCGCGCCACCCGGCCATCGTGGCCAGCGGCCGCATGCTGGTGCCGGTCCTGGTCAACTCGGCGGCCGGCGCCGTCAACCTCTTCGTCGACCGGCTCCTGGCCTCGGGCCTGGCGGCGGGGAGCATCGCCGCCCTCAACTACGGGAACCGGCTCTACGGCGTGCCGGCGGGACTGCTGGTGATGCCGCTGGTCACCGTCCTCTACCCGACGTTCTCGGCGCAGACGGCGGCCGAGGAGCTGGACGCCTTTCGCAACGGCGTCCGCCGCGGCCTCGGCCTGATCGGCGCCGTCGCCCTGCCGGCGATGGTGGGGATGGTCCTCCTGCGCGCCGACATCGTCCGCGTCGTCTACGAGCGCGGCGCCTTCGACGCCCGGGCCTCCGCGATGACCGCGGTCGCCTTCGCCTTCTACGGCCTCTCGCTGCTGGGGGGCGGCTGGAGCCTCCTGCTCTCGCGCGCCTTCTGGTCGCTGCGCGACAGCCTCACCCCCATGTGGGTGGGCGTGACGACCGTGGTCGTCAACGTGGGGCTCAACCTGGCGCTGGTGCGGGTGATGGGGCTGGGCGGGCTGGCGCTCTCCACCTCGCTCGCCAGCACCGCCGGCGGCCTGCTCCTGCTCCTCCTCCTGCGCCGCCGGGTGGGGGCCATCGGCGGGCGCAGCCTGGCGGTCGAGCTGGGCAAGACGCTGCTGGCCAGCGCGGTGATGGCGGTGGCGGTGGAAGGCCTGGAGCGGCTCGGCCCGGCGGCGCACCTGGCGCTCCTCCTGGGGCGGAGCCCGGCGGCGCCGGGCTTCCTGGTCGACGCGACGGCGCTGGTGGCGGTCGTCGTCCTGGGCGTCGCCGCCTACGCGGCGGCCGCCGCCCTCCTGCGCATGGAGGCCGCCGGCTTCTTCGCCGAGCTGACCAGCCGCCGGCTCGGCCGCCGGGCCGCCTCGGCGCAGGCGGAGGGGAGGCCGTAAGCGGGAGCCGCCGTCGCCTCCCGGGCTCACCCGTCCTCCACCCGGGCTCACCCGTCCTCGGGAGCGGTCGGGGCGGGCGGGGAGCCGTCGCGACGGTCACCGCGCAGCCAGAGGCGCACCGCCCCGGCGGGGAGAAGGAGCCGGCAGCGCTCGCCCGGTTCCGGGGGCCGGCCGCCGGCGCGGCCCGGCGCCGGGGGCGCGCCGCCCGCCGGGAGCCGGACCAGCAGCGTCGTGCCGCCCGGCAGCTCGACCCACGCCTCCTCCCGCCCGCCGGCCGAGAGCCGCTCCTGGAGCCGGCCCTCCACCACCGTCGAACCGTCGGCCGAGGGGGGTGCCGCCTCCCCGTCGGAGAGCAGGCGGATCGTCTCCGGAGGCAGCGACCACATGACGTCGCTCCCGGGAGGGGGGAGGGTGGCGCCGGCGGCGGCGCGCACCCGCAGCAGGAAGCCGCCCGCGTCGAGACGGCCCGCCTCCTCCAGCCGCCCGGGGAAGGTGTTGGCCAGGCCGAGCAGGCGCGCCACCTGGGGCGTGGCGGGGCGCTCGAAGAGCTCCCGCACGGGACCGGCCTGGAGGAGCCGCCCGCCCTCGATCACCAGCAGCTCGTCGGCCAGCAGCGCCGCCTCCTCCGGGTCGTGGGTGGCCAGGACGGTGGCCAGGCCCGTCTCGCGCTGCAGCCGGCGAAGCTGCAGGCGGAGCTCGCGGCGGAGCGGCGCGTCCAGGGCGGAGAGCGGCTCGTCCAGGAGCAGCAGGCGCGGGCCGGCCGCCAGCGCCCGGCCCAGCGCGACGCGCTGGCGCTGGCCGCCGGAGAGCCGGCCGGGCAGGCGCTCCGCCAGGGGCGCGAGCCCCAGCCGCTCGAGCCAGTAGCCGGCGCGGGCGGCGTCGCCCCGGGCGGCCAGGAGGAGCTGCTCGCCCACGGTCAGGTGCGGGAAGAGGCCGTACTCCTGGGGTACGTAGCCGACGCCCCGCTCCTCCGCGGGAAGGGCGCCCAGGTCGACCGCGCCCAGCCGGAGCTCGCCGCCTCCCGAGCGCTCCACGCCCGCCAGCAGGCGGAGGGTGAGCGACTTGCCCGAGCCGGAGGGGCCGAGCAGGGCGAGGCGGGGCGCCCGGGCGGCGTGGGCCAGCGCCAGCGAGAAGCCGTCCAGCCGCGCCTCGAGGCGGAAGCGGAGCGGGGCGCCGGCCACGGCCGCCTGCGCCGGGCGGGCCGCCGGGCCGGGGAGGCGGGCGGCGGCCAGCCGTCCGACCGTCCGCCGGGCGGCGACGCGGGAGGCCAGGCGGCGGGAGAGCGCCAGCACGAGGAGCGCCACCAGCAGCGCCGGCGCCACCGGCAGCAGCGCCGCTCCCAGGCCGGCGCTGCCGAACTGGACGAAGGTGTAGACCGGCAGCGAGGCGGGGTGGTAGGCGACCATCACCGTGGCCCCGAAGTCGCCGAAGGCGCGCAGCCAGCTGAGGAGGAGGCCGGCGCGGATGCCCGGCCAGGCGGCGGGCAGCGCGATGCGCGCGAACCGTTCCGGCGGCCGCAGGCCGAGAGTGGCCGCCACCTCCTCCAGGGAGGGGTCGAGGGCGGCGAAGGCCGACTCGGCGGAGATGACGAGGAAGGGCGCGCTGACGAAGGCCTCCGCCAGCACCACGCCCGCCAGCGAGTCGGTCAGCCTTCCGCCGCTCCACCGCCCCAGCGCCGTGTAGGGCCCGATCACCAGCAGGAGCAGGATGCCGCTGACCAGCGGCGGCAGCGCCAGCGGCAGCTGGACCAGCGCCTCCAGCAGGCCCAGCCAGCGCCCGGCCCGACCGCGGCGACGCGCCAGGAAGTAGCCCAGGGGGATCCCCCCGGCCGCCACCGCGAGGGCGGCCATCGTGGCGCTGACCAGGGAGACCCGAAGCGCCTCGGCCAGCCCCGCCGCGTCCAGGGGGCCCAGGCTCCCGCTCGCCGCCGCCCGGCCCGCGTAAAGAAAGTAGGCGGCGATGGGCACCAGCAGGTAGAGGGCGAGAAGGCCGGCCAGCCAGGGGAGCGGGCTGGCCAGCGGGGAGGCGCCCGCCCCCGGGCGTCGCGGGCCTCCCGGGCGGCCGGCCTCGTCCCTGCTCACCGCACCACCCCCAGCAGCGGCGCCAGCTCGGCCGGCACGGCGGCCTTCTCCCCGTAGACCTGCGGCGGCGGCAGCCGGAGACCGCTGGCGGCGAGCAGGCTCCGGCCCTGGGGTCCCTCGAGCCAGAGCAGGAAGGCGATCCCGGCCTGCGGGTCGGGGGCGTCCTCGAGCAGGGTGAAGGTGTAGCTCGCCTTCGGGTCGATGGCGGGATCGACGGGGAGGGTGGGGAGGCCCGCTTCCTTCGCCTCGTTGGCGTAGAAGAAGCCCGCGTCCAGCTGCCCGGCCTCGATCCGGCCCAGGAGCTCCTCCTCGGGGAAGATCTGGGCCGGGTTCTGCGGCGAGCCGAGGAGCCGCGTCGCCAGGTCGGGCAGGCCGTAGCGCCGCGCCGCCGCCTCCACCAGCTGGAGCGTCAGCTGGCCCTTGGGGTCGACGCGCGGGTCGGTGCGACCGAGGCGGAAGCCGGGCTCGGCCAGCACCTCGTACCAGGGCCGGCTGCGGAGATCGGCGGCGAAGCGGCTCCGGGGGTTGTAGGCGACCACCAGCGGCGCCTCCGCGAAGAGCGCGTACCAGCGGACCCGCTCGCCCCCCGCGTCGCCCGTCAGGAGCCGGTCGGCCGAGGGGCTGGCGCTGACGAAGACGTCGACGCGGCGCAGGCCGCTCCGGATCTGCTGGGCGAGCCCCGTGGAGCCGCCGGGGTAGCCCTGGAAGCGGCAGCCGGTGGTCCGCTCGAAGGCGGGCTTCACGCGGTGCTCCATCAGGTCGACCAGCGAGGCGGCGTAGGCGACCCGCACGGTGGCGCCCCGGCAGGAGGGTGCGCTTCCGCCGCCGCTGCCGGCAGCTCCGGCAGCTCCGGACGTCCCTCCGCCTGCCGGGCCGCGGGGCCCGGGGGCGGTACAACCCGCCAGCAGGAGCGCGAGGACGAGGAGGACCAGCCCGACGGGTCGCCCCCGCCGGGCCGGCCCCGGGCTCCGCCTGCTACGCACGCCTGCCCACCTCCCGGGTGTCGTAGGGGCCGAAGAAGGCCAGCTCCCGCAGGAAGGGGCCGCTGGCCAGCGTCTCCAGGAGCGGCTCCGCCCAGGGCTCTTCCAGCGCCTCCCGGGGCAGCCAGAGCTCCGACCGCTGCTCCTCCACCGGCAGGAAGTCGAGTCCCCAGGCCTCGGCCGCGGCCGCCGCGCCCAGCGCCACGTCCGCCAGGCCGGCCGCCACCCGCGCGGCCGCCTCCCAGTGGCCCGCCACCTCGTCGCCGTAGCCGCGCACCTGCGCGGGCGCCACCCCCGCCTCGGCCAGCAGCCGGTCGAGGAGGGCGCGCGCCCCCGAGCCGCGCTCGCGGTTGACCAGGCGGAGCCGGACCAGATCCCCGGCGCCGCGGAAGCCGGAGGGGTTGCCGCGCCGGACGAACCAGCCCATCGGCCAGCGCGCCAGGAGGAAGCCGGCCGCTCCGGGCGGCGGCTCCGGTGCACCGGCCTCCGCCCGGCTGCCGCGGTGGACCAGGGCGGCGTGCACCCTTCCTGCCCGCAGCTCGCGCAGCGCCGCCCCGTTGCCGGCCTCCCACCAGAAGGCCTCCAGCCCTGCCGCCCCGCGGGCGACGTGGGAGGCGAGGAGCCCCAGCGCCGGATCGCACCCCGCCAGGAAGAGCGCCTCGCCCGCGGCCAGCCGCCGCACCCGGACCCTCCGCCCCGACCTCTCCTCCACCACCCCGTGCGCGGCGACGGAGGACCAGCGCCGGTCGCCCAACCCTTCGAGACGCCGGGCGATCCAGCGGCCGCCCAGGCGCCCCAGCACCACCCGCTCGCCCCGGCGCCCTCCCGGCATCTCCGCCTCCAGCGGTTCCGCCGCCTCCTCCAGGGAGAAGAGGTCCTCCACCCTGCAGGCGAGCGCCCGTGCCAGCCGCAGCGCCGCCTCGACGCCGGGCGCGTAGCGGCCCGCCTCGAGCCCGCTCACCGTCTGCCGGCTGAGGCCCGCCCGCCTGGCCAGCTCCTGCTGGCTGAGACCGGCCGCCAACCTCTGCTGGCGCAGGCGGTTGCGGAGAGCCCCCGCCCGCTCCTCCTTCACGTGCAGCACCTCCCGGGCCGCGAAGCTGTCTCTTCTATTGGACAGAATGTCGCACATACCTGCCTACCGCGCCGGGCTGCCCGCCCACGGCCGCCGGGCCCGGATAAGGCGACCCCCTTCCGGCCAGACTCCCATCGATGAACAGCCTGGACAAAAGATGGAAGGCAGCGCCTGTCGTCGCCCTCCTGGCGGGACTCTTCCTGGGCACGCTCCTGGCCGGCGCGCGCCTGGACGGCCTCGGTTCGTCACGCCCCCCGGCGGCGGCGCCGGCCTCCGCCGTCTCCCCGGCCGGCGCCGCGGGCCGCCCGGAGCCGGAGAGCCTCCCGGTCATGGCCCGCCTCGACCCCGGCCGCCTCGCCGCCCGCAGCTGCGGCAGCGGCACGGGCTCGCAGGCCGACGCCCGGGCGCTCGGCCTGCCGCCGCCCCTGGCCGGTTGGCTGGGCCTCGCCGGTCGCGACCCCGAGGGGGCGGCGCGCGCCTTCGAAGGCCTGGCGCGGACGCCGCTCTTCCGCCCGGCCATGGCGGCGGCGCTGCGCACGCCCGGCCTCCGGCAGGCTCTGGCAGAGGCCGCCCGGGCGCTCCGCCGGCAGAAGCCGAGGCCGGATGCGGCCTGGGCGCAGGCCACCCTGGCCTGCGCCGGCGGGCAGGGCTGGTCCGCCGCGCTGGCGGCGATCGCCCGCGACGCCGCCCGGGAGCCGGCGCTGGCCCGGCAGCTCGCCTGGACGCTCCGCCAGCCGGGGGCGGCGCCGCTGGCGCCGTGGCTGCGGGCGCTCCTGCAGGCGGCCGCGAAGAGCCCGGCAGGCGGCCGCTGACCGCCCCTCCCCCGCCGCGCCGCGCTATCTTCTCGACGAGGGGGGAGGAGGATGCGCGGCTGGCTTCTGGATCCTTCCCGCAGCGAGGGCCGGCTCCGCTGGCAGGAGGATCTTCCCGAGCCGCACGCCGGAGCCGGAGAGGTCCGCGTCCGCGTCGCCGCCTGCGGCGTCTGCCACACCGACCTGCACGAGCTGGACGGCGAGCTGCCGCCTCCGCGGCCGGTCGTCCCCGGCCACCAGGTGGTGGGCCGGATCGACGAGCTGGGCGAGGGGGTGGAGGGGCTCCGCGCGGGCATGCGGGTCGGGGTTCCCTGGCTCTGGTCGAGCTGCGGCCGCTGCGAGTACTGCCGCCGCGGGGAGGAGAACCTCTGCGAGTCGCCCCGCTTCACCGGCCTGCACGTCGACGGGGGCTACGCGGAGTGGATGGTGGCGCCCGCGGAGGCGGTGCTGCCGCTGCCGGAGATCTACGACGACGCCGAGGCGGCTCCGCTCCTCTGCGCCGGGCTGATCGGCTACCGCTCGCTGCGCCTCTCGGGGGTGGAGCCGGGCGGGCGCCTGGGGCTCTTCGGCTTCGGCGCCTCGGCCCACCTGACGCTCCAGGTGGCGCGCAGGATGGGGATGGAGGTCTACGTCTTCAGCCGCGGCGAGGCGCACCGCCGGCTGGCGCTGGAGCTGGGCGCGAGCTGGGCGGGGGCCGCGGGGGAGGAGCCGCCGCACCTCCTGGACGGGGCCATCACCTTCGCCCCGGCGGGCGCCGTCGTGCCGCCGGCGCTGGCGGTGCTGCGGCGCGGGGGGACGCTGGCGATCAACGCGGTCCACATGGACCGGCTGCCCGAGATGCCCTACCGCCTCCTCTACCACGAGCGGAGCCTGAAGACGGTGGCCAACCTGACGCGCGAGGACGGGCGCCGCTTCATGGCCGTCGCCGGCGCCGGCCGCCTGGAGGTACGGGTGGAGGCCTTCCCGCTGGAGCGGGCGCCGGAGGCGCTAGAGGCCGTCCGGCGGAGCCGCCTCCAGGGAAGCGCCGTCCTTCTCGTCTAGCGGAGCGCCCTCCTCCCCGTCGAGCAGCGGGCGGGCGAGGACGGCTTCGAGGCCGTCGAGCGCGGCGGCCAGGCGATCGCCGCCCCGCTCCAGCTCGTGGCGGAGCTCGTGGAGCGCGCGCTCCAGCAGGAAGGCGCCGAGCAGGAGGCGGAGCTCGCCCGGGTGCGCGGGAAGCCAGCTGACCCGGCCGGCTTCCTTCAGGTAGGCGTCCAGGTAGGCGTCGGCGGTCGCCCGGTACCAGGCGTCCGCCCGCTCCGCCGGCGCGCGCCGCTCCGCCAGCGCCACGCGGCTGGCGAAGTGGAAGGAACGGAGCATGGAGGCGACGTCGCGCAGCGCCGACTGCTTGAGGCGCCGTTCGCGCAGCGAGCGGGCGGGGTTCCCCTCCAGGTTGAGGACCGTGTAGTCGCCCTCGGCCTCGCCGAGAAGGAACTGGCCGAGGTGGAGGTCGCCGTGGCAGCGGATGCGCTGCGCGCTCAGCCGCTCCTCGACGATCGGCCTGAGGCGGCGGAGGAGCTCGGCCTCCTGCGCGATCAGGCGTTCCGCCTGGGCGCGCCGCTCCTCCGGCAGGTCGGCCAGCCGGCCGCGCAGGCGGCCGAAGGCCTCGGCGAGGAGGCCGCGCATCGACTCGTAGAGCGCGCGCTGGACGAAGGGCGTGAACGGCTCCGGCCGGAACTCGGCCTCCATGGCCTCCAGCCCGTTCCGCGGCGGGCGGCCGCCCGGGCGCCGTTCGCCGGCGAGGGCGCGGTGCAGCTCGGCCGTCGCCCGCCCGAGACGCCGGGCGATCGGGAGCCAGGCGACGAGCGGGTCGGGCGTCCCGTCCCGCCGGCCCGGATCGAGCCAGGCGGCCAGCGAGGCCTGCGCCAGCGTCCAGGCGTCGCCCCCGTAGGGGACGTACCCCTCGAGGATGGCCAGCGCCACCGGTTCGCCGTGCGCCGGGCGGTACTCGAGGCTTCCGGCCAGCGGCCGGATGTGGCGGTAGCGCAGGGCGGTCAGCCAGTGCGCCAGCTCGAGCACCGGGTGGTCGCCGGCCTCCAGGCGCCGGAAGAGCTTGAGGAAGAGGCGCCGGTCGTAGACGACGAGGCTGCTCCCGTTGCCCGGGCGGAGCGTCGACGGTTCCAGCTCCGCGCTCGCCTCCCTGCGCAGCAGGGGAGTCGGGCGGGCGACGACGACGCCGCG
This sequence comes from Bacillota bacterium, assembly GCA_029960955.1. Lineage (GTDB taxonomy): Bacteria > Bacillota > Sulfobacillia > JAIMAT01 > JAIMAT01 > JAIMAT01. The sequence goes on along the minus strand of JASBVS010000005.1, from coordinate 124,220 downwards.
CGCGCCGGGGAAGCGGCGACGATGCCGGACCGCCTCGACGAGGCGGCGCCGGAAGGAAGGGAGCTCCAGCGCGTCGACCAGGAGCCCGCGCCGCTCGGGCGCGTCCGCCGAGCGGCCGACGACGACGCGCGCCAGCGCCTCGTCCGCCGCGCCGGCCTCTTCGCCGCGCTCGGCCACCAGGGCCAGCGGCACCGCCAGCAGCTCCGGCTCGCCTTCCGTGAAGTGGGCGCGCAGGAAGAGGAGCCAGGCGAGCGGCTCCTCCTCGCCCAGCGGCACCGCTTCCTCCAGCGTCACCGCCTGCAGCCGCGCCTTCCGCGGCGCGCCCGCGCCCTCCTCCGCCGGGGCGAAGGGGCCCGGCTCGGTCTGCGGGAACCAGGGGCGCGTCGCCAGCCAGCGGACCAGGCGGAGCTCCAGCCGCTCCGCCGCCCGCCCCTGGAAGAGCTCGCCCGCGCTCTCCACCTGCACGAGCGGCCGCTCCTCCCGACCGTCGGGCCGCTCGCCCAGCAGGGTCAGGACGGCCGGATCGCGCTCCAGGGCGAACCAGTAGAACTCGTGCGGGCCCAGCGTCAGCGGATACGGGGCGGCGTCCAGGCGCGGAAAGGGCGTCCGTCCGAAGAGCTCCACCGGCACGCGCCCCCGGTAGGCGCGCAGGTCGAGCTCGGCGTGCTGCGCGAAGCGCGAGAGGTTGGCCACCACCAGCACCGCCTCCTCGCCGTGGCGGCGGACGAAGGCGAGCACGCGCCGGTTCCCCGCCGGGACCAGCTCGAGGCCGCCACGGCCGAAGGCGCGGGCGCGGGCGCGGAGCGCCAGGACGCGCCGCACCCACATCAGCAGGGAGTGCGGGTTCCGCCGCTGGGCCTCCGCGTTGACGGCCTCGTAGTGGTACTCGGGGTCGGTGATCACCGGGAGCAGGAGGCTCTGCGGGTTGGCGCGGGAGAAGCCGGCGTTCCGGTCGGCGCTCCACTGCATGGGCGTGCGCACGCCGTTCCGGTCGCCCAGGTAGACGTTGTCGCCCATGCCGATCTCGTCGCCGTAGTAGAGGACGGGCGTACCCGGCAGCGAGAAGAGGAGCCCGTACATCAGTTCGATGCGCCGCCGGCTGTTGCCCAGGAGCGGCGCCAGGCGCCGCCGGATGCCCAGGTTGACGCGGGCGCGGGGTTCCTGGGCGTAGGCGCGGACCATGTACTCCCGCTCTTCCTCGGTCACCGTCTCCAGCGTCAGCTCGTCGTGGTTCCTCAGGAAGAGCGCCCACTGCGCCCCCTCGGGCAGCGGCGGCGTCCGGCGCAGCACGTCCACCACCGGCGCCCGGTCCTCCATGCGCAGCGCCATGAAGAGGCGCGGCATGAGCGGGAAGTGGAAGGCCATGTGGCACTCGTCCCCCTGGCCGAAGTAGGCGGCCGCCTCCTCGGGCCAGAGGTTGGCCTCCGCCAGGAGGATCCGCCCCGCCGCCCGCCCCTCGATGTGGCGGCGCAGCTCCTTCAGCCAGGCGTGAGTCTCGGGCAGGTTCTCGCAGCTGGTCCCCTCGCGCTCGAAAAGGTAGGGGACCGCGTCCAGGCGGAATCCGTCCACCCCCCGGTCGAGCCAGAAGTCGACCACGCCCAGCATCGCCTTGCGCACGTGCGGGCTGTCGTAGTTGAGGTCCGGCTGGTGCGCGTAGAAGCGGTGCCAGTAGTAGGCGTGGGCCAGCGGGTCCCAGGTCCAGTTGGAGGGCTCGAAGTCCTGGAAGATCACCCGCGCCTCGCGGTACCGGTCGGGGCTGTCGCTCCAGACGTAGAAGGCGCGTTCGGGGCTGCCCGGGGCGGCGCGGCGCGCCCGCTGGAACCAGGGATGCTGGTCGGAGGTGTGGTTGAGGACCAGGTCGGCGATGACGCGGATGCCGCGCCGGTGCGCCTCGCGGCTGAAGCGCTCGAAGTCGCGGAGCGTCCCCAGCCGCGGATCGACGGCGGTGTAGTCGGCCACGTCGTAGCCGCCGTCCTTCCACGGCGACGGGTAGAAGGGCAGGAGCCAGACGGCCGTCACGCCGAGGTCCTGCAGGTGGTCGAGCTTCTCCGTCAGCCCGCGGAAGTCGCCGATGCCGTCGCCGTCCGCGTCGTAGAAGGAGCGGACGTCCAGCTCGTAGATGACGGCGTCCCTGTACCACTGCGGATCCTCCGGTTCCGGCAGGAAGCGAGCCCTGCGCGCCATCTCCACCCCACCGGACCTGAAGTGTAACGCGGCGGACCCGCCGAGGTCATGGCCTCCGGCCCCGGCCCCGGTCTCGCGCGCGGCGCCGGGCCCCGGGCGCTCAGGAGGAGGTGCCCGGCGCGGAGCGCCGCCGCCCCTCCCGCCGCTCCTCCGGCTCCAGGCCGTACCGTTCCAGCACGGTCCGGACGAAGGCGCGGACGGCGGCCGACTGTCGCCGCTGGCGGAGAAGGGCGATGGTGGTCGTGCGGCTCAGCTCGGGGAAACCGGCCACCTGGAGGCGCACCAGGCGACCCGCGGCGATGGCGTCCTCCACCGTGCTGGCAGGAAGCAGCCCGACGCCCAGCCCCAGCTCCGCCATGACGCGGACCGCCTCGTGGCTGTCGAACTCCATCACCACCCGCGGCAGGATGCCCAGCGCCTCCATGGCGCTGTCGACCAGCGCCCGGAAGCGCGAGCCCGCCTTGTGGGTGATCAGCGGCAGGCGCGGCAGCTCCTCCACGCCCAGCGGCTCGGGCAGCTGCCGCGCCAGGCGGGGCTGGGCGACGAAGAGGATGGGGTCGTCGAAGAGAGGGTAGCTCTCGATGCGCGGATCGTTGACCGGCGTCGTCAGCAGCGCGACGTCGATCTCGCGGTTGAGCAGCCGGTTGACCGTCTCCTGGATGGCGGCGATCAGCACCTGCACCCGGACCTCGGGGTAGCGCCCCGTGTAGAGCTGCAGGAGCTCGGCCAGCGTGGTCGGGACCAGCGTCTCCACGCAGCCGACGGCGACCAGGCCGTGGCCGGGCGTCTCCAGCTCCCTGACGCGCTGGCGGCACTCCTCGAGGTTCTCGGCGACGCGGACGGCGCACTCGTAGACCAGCTGGCCCGCCTCGGTCAGGTGCGGGTGGGCGCCGCCGCGATCGATCAGCTGGGCTCCGAACTCCCGTTCCAGCGCGGCCACCTGGCGCGTGACGGTCGACTGGGTGAAGTGCAGCGCCTCGGCCGCGGCGGTGAAGGAGCGGCGTTCGACCACCTGGCGGAAGGTGAGGAGGTGCTGGAGCAGCAGCGGCATCGCTTCCCCGCAGGCTTGATGGTACGCGTCTGCTCGCCCGGGTATGCGCCCGGCGCATGGAGCGATTGCAAACTCTTCATTGGGATTCTACCGGAGGGCGGCCTATCCTTGGAGATGAAGGATGTTCCATTCCATCGCGAGGTGAGTGGGAGATGGCCGCATCGCCACGCGTTTTCGCGTGGAAGATCGGCGGGGACCAGGGCGAAGGGATCGATTCGACGGGCACGATCCTGGCCACGGTCCTCGCGCGGGCGGGATACTGGATCTACGGGTACAAGTGGTTCTCCTCGCGCATCAAGGGGGGCCACACGCACTTCAAGGTCCGCATCTCCGACCGCCCGGTGAACGGGGCCAGCTCGGACACCCACGTCCTGGTCGCGCTCACCCAGGAGACGATCGACAAGAACATCGACGAGCTCTTGCCCGGCGGGGTGGTCCTGGCCGACGAGGCCTTCCGGCCGCGGCTGCCCGAGCGGACGCCGGCGGGCGTCCGCCTCGTTCCCATCCCGCTCAGCGAGATCGCCAAGCGGGCGGGCGGTGCGCTGATGCGCAACATGGTGGCGCTGGGTGCCAGCGCCTACCTGCTGGGACTGGATCTCGAGCCGTTCCACGAGTTCGTCCGGCGGCGCTGGGGCGCCAAGGGCGAGCCAGTGGTCGAAGCCAACATCAAGGCGCTGGAGGAGGGCTACGCCTTCGCCCGGGAGCACCTGCCCGGCGAGCCGTTCCGCCTGCCCTCGCCCGACGGGCGGCCGAAGCTGACGCTGACCGGCAACCAGGCGCTGGCCCTGGGGGCGGTGGCGGCGGGCTGCCGCATCATGGCCGGCTACCCGATCACGCCGGCGACCGGCATCATGGAGACGCTGGCCGGGATCCTGCCCAAGTTCGGGGGCGCGGTCCTGCAGATGGAGGACGAGCTGGCCGCCGTCCACGTGGTGGCCGGCGCCGGTTACGCCGGCGCGCGCGCCATGACCGCCACCTCGGGCCCGGGCATCTCGCTGATGCAGGAAGGCATCGGGCTCCTCAGCATGACCGAGACGCCGTCGGTCATCGTCGACGTCCAGCGGGCGGGCCCCTCCACCGGCGAACCCACCAAGGTGGAGCAGTCGGACCTGCTGGCGCTCATCCACGGCGGCCACGGCGAGGGGCCGCGGATCGTCATCGTCCCTTCCTCGGTGGAGGAGTGCTTCAGCGACGGCGCCGAGGCCTTCAACCTGGCGGAGCGCTTCCAGTGCCCGGTGATCGTCGCCTCCGACCTCGCCCTGGGCGAGTTCCTCCATACGGCGGAGGACCTGCCCCTCGAGCAGGTGCGGATCGAACGGGGCGCGCTGGTGGAGGGCGAGGAGCTGCGGCAGGTGGGCGAGACGGGCTTCCAGCGCTACGCCTTTACCCCGACGGGCATCTCGCCGCGCAGCCTCCCCGGCCAGCCCCACGGGCAGTTCCTGGCCACGGGCTCGGAGCACAACGTCTTCGGCCACGTGAACGAAGAGCCGGAGAACCGCAGGCGCATGATGGAGAAGCGGTGGAAGAAGCTGGAGGCCGTCGACTTCCCCGCCTTCACCTACGAGGGGCCGGAGCGGCCGGACGCGCTGGTGGTCGGCCTGGGCTACACGCGCGGCGTCATCGACGAGGCGCTGGAGGCGCTGCGGGCGCACGGCGCCAGCGTGGGGCACCTGCAGGTCCGGCGGCTCAGCCCCTTCCCCGCGGCCGAGCTGCGCCGCCGGCTGGAGGGGCTCCCCTTCGCCTTCCTGGTGGAGCAGAACGCCACCGGCGAGCTCCGCTTCCTGCTGGAGGCGCACGACGCGATCCCGGCGGGCGTGGTGGTGGAAGAGGTGCACAAGGCCGACGGGCGCCCCTTCGTCCCGGAGGAGATCGCCCGCCCGGTGGCCGAACGGCTGGGCCTGCAGGGCGACCTGGAGGCCTGGCTGCGCGCCGGCGAGCAGCTGGCGCCGGTGGGGGAGGCGGTCCGCTGATGGCCACGCTGGAAGCCTTCAAGACCGACGAGAAGGCCTGGTGGTGCCCGGGCTGCGGCGACTTCGGCGTCCTCTCGGCGCTGCAGAAGGCGCTGGCCGACCTGGACCTGGAGCCGGAGAAGGTGGCCCTGGTGGCCGGCATCGGCTGCTCGGGCAAGATCGGCAACTACATCAACTCCTACAACCTGCACGTGACGCACGGGCGGACGCTGCCCGCGGCGCTCGGCGTCAAGCTGGCCAACCCGTCGCTGACGGTGATCGCCGCCGGCGGCGACGGCGACGCCTTCGCCATCGGCATGAGCCACTTCGCCCATGCCGTGCGGCGGAACATGGACGTCACCTACATCGTGATGGACAACCACATCTACGGCCTGACCAAGGGGCAGAACTCGCCCACCAGCGATCCGGGCGCGAAGAGCAAGGCCTCGCCCTGGGGCAACGTGGAGCAGCCGGTCCGCCCGCTCTCCCTGGCGATCAGCGCGGGCGCCACCTTCGTCGCCCAGGGCTTCTCGGGCAATCCTCGCCAGCTGACGCGGATCATCGAGGAAGCGATCCGGCACAGGGGCTTCAGCTTCGTCAACGCCATCAGCCCCTGCGTCACCTTCAACAAGATCAACACCTACGACTTCTACCGGAAGTCGCTGGTCGACCTGGAGCAGGACCCGGAGTACCGCGCCAACGACCGGGCCTGGGCGCTGCGCAAGCTCCTGGAGACCGGGGAGCTGGTGACGGGCATCGTCTACCGGGACGACGAGACGCTCTCCCTCGAGGAGCGGCTGCCGGGCTTCCTGCAGGCCAAGCCCGTCGCGCAGCGCACGCGGGAGGAGCTGGAGGCCGAGAAGGCGCGCGTGCGCCAGCTGATCGAGAGCTATCGCTGAGCGGATCCCGGAGCGCGGAACCGGGGTCCGGCCCAGGGGCGGGAGCGGTCGCAGGGCGGCCGCTCCCGCCTTTGCTTGCCCGCGCCGGCGCCCATGGGTTATGACATTGCACGTCCGGATCGTCGAGGAGGCGCCGCTTTGAACCAGGAAGCGTTCCGTGAGACCGATCTCGTCGACTTCGAGTTCGTCGGCGACGCGCAGATCGCGCCCGGCGGCGCCGCGGTCGCCTGCGTGCGGACCGTGGTGGAGAAGGAGGAGAACCGCTACCTCTCGCGCATCTTCCGCCTGCCCTTCGAGGCCGGCGAGGCCGAGCCGCTGACGGCCGGCCCGGGGCGCGACTTCCACCCGCGCTGGTCGCCCGACGGGCGCTGGCTGGCCTTCCTCTCCGACCGCGAGGCGGAGAAGGGGAAGGACGACGGCCTGGACGCCGAAGGCCGCCCGCTCAAGCCCCTGGGTGCGCAGATCTACCTGATGCCGGCGGAGGGCGGCGAGGCGCTGCGCGTCACCGACCTGCGCGGCGGCGTGGAGGCCTTCGTCTGGGCGCCGGACGCGCGGCGGCTCGCCTTCGTCGCGCGCGTGCCGCTCGGCGGACCCCGCTTCCTGGGGGAGAAGGCGGCGGGGGAGGAGGGGCTGGACGAGAACGAGCGCCTCTTCCGCAAGTTCAACGCTGACGTCAAGCACCACACGCGCGCCCTCTACCGCGTCGACGGCGTCGGCTACCTCGAGGGCCGCTTCCTGCAGGTCTTCGTCCTCGACGTGCTGGCGGCGCGCGAGGCGGCGGCCCGGGGCGAAGCGCTGCCCCGGCCGCTCCAGGTGACCTCCGGACCCTACGATCACGAGATGCCCGCCTGGTCGCCCGACGGCGCGACGCTGGCCGTGGTGGCGGCGCGCGTGGAGCGCTCGGACCTGGCCCGCTTCACCGACCTCTGGCTCTTCCCCGCGGACGGGCGGGGCGAGCCGAGGAAGCTGACCCCCTCCCGCGGCGTCTGCGCCCGCCCGGCCTTCTCGCCGGACGGGCGCTACCTCGCCTACCTGGGCCACGAGCGGGAGCGGGGCTGGTACACGGACATCCAGCTCTGCCTGGTCGACCTGGAGGCGCTCCGCCGCGGCGCGCCGGACGAGGCGGCGCGCCGCTCGCTGACGCGCGAGTTCGCGCGCTCGCTGGAGGACGCCTCGCTGGCCGACATGCGCTTCGGCGGCGAGGGCTTCCTGCCGAGCTGGACGGCGGACGGGCGGCAGGTGCTCCTCCTCGCCTCCGCCAACGGCACGACCCACCTCTTCCGCGTCGACGTGGCCGGCGCGCTGGAGAGGGGAGCGGGGGCGACGGTGGAGCGGCTGACCACGGGCGACCTGGTCGCCTTCGACGGGAGCTTCGACCCGGCCAGCGGGCGCCTGGCGCTCTCGGTGGCGACGGCGGAGAACCCCGGCGACATCTACGTCGCCGACCTGCGCGAGCTCCGGCCCCTGGCGGCGGGGCGGGCGGCGGAGGCGCTGGCGGGGCTGCTGGAGCCGCCCGGGCGGGCGGGGGGCGGCCTGCCGCTGCGGCGGCGGACGCACAGCTCGAGCCGGCTCTTCGAGCGGCGGGCGACCGTGCTGCCGGAGCGCTTCACCTTCCGCTCGCCGGAGGGGCCGGAGCTGGACGGCTGGCTGATCCGCCCGCTGGGCTGGCGGGAGGGCGAACGCTACCCGGCCGTGGTCGAGGTGCACGGCGGCCCGCAGATGATGTACACCGGCGCCTTCTTCTTCGAGTTCCAGGTGCTGGCGGCCGCCGGTTTCGCCGTCCTCTACACCAACCCGCGCGGCAGCCAGGGCTACGGCGAGAGCTTCACCGCCGACATCCGCGGCCGCTGGGGCGAGCACGACTTCGCCGACGTGACGGCCCTGGTCGACGCGGCGCTGGAGCGCTATCCCTGGATCGACCCGGAGCGGCTCGGCATCGCCGGCGGCAGCTACGGCGGCTTCATGACCAGCTGGGTGATCGGGCACAGCGACCGCTTCCGCGCGGCGGTCTCGATGCGGGCGCTGAACAACATGCAAAGCTTCTTCGGCACCTCCGACGCGGGCTTTCTCTGGGACGAGGTCTTCGGCGGGAAGCCCTGGGAGGCGCCGGAGCGGTACGAGGCGCAGTCGCCCATCACCTACGCCGGGCGCATGCGGACGCCCACGCTGGTCCTCCACAGCGAGGAGGACTACCGCTGCCCGCTGGAGCAGGGACAGCAGCTGTACGCCTCGCTGCAGGTGCAGGGCGTGGAGAGCGAGATGTTCCAGTACCCGGGCGAAAGCCACGGGCTCAGCCGGCAGGGCCGCCCCTGGCACCGGGTGCACCGGTTGCGCGCCATCCGGGAGTGGTTCGAGCGCCATCTGGGCGGAGCGCGCTGAGCGCGCCGGCGGCCCGGCCGGGTAGGCGGGGCCGCCGCTTCGTCTTCGGCGGGAGGAGGCGACGGCGATGCGCGTGGTGGTCGGCCAGCGCAGGTTCGGCGATCTCTTCGAGCGGCTGCCCCGGCTTCTGCCGGGGACGGAGGTGGTGGCCAGCGAGCCCGGCCGCCTGGCCGAGACGCTGGGCCGCGTGGGCGGTGCGGACGTGGTGGTCCCCGGCATGTCGCCGGTGGACGAGGCGGTGCTGGCGGCGGCGCCGGGCCTCCGCCTCGTCCAGCAGTGGGGCGCGGGACTGGAGACCGTCGACGTGGAGGCCTGCAGCCGGCGCGGAGTCCCCGTGGCCAACGTCCCCTCGGCGGGCACGGGCAACGCCGAGTCGGTGGCCGAGTGGATGCTTCTCGGCGCACTGGCGGTGGCGCGCCGCCTGGAAGAGGCGCGCCGCAACCTCGACGGCGGTTCGGCCGCCTGGGGAGGGCCGGTGGGCCGCCTGCTGCTCGGCAAGAGCGCCCTGGTGGCCGGCCTGGGCGGCATCGGACGGCTCCTGGCGCCCCGCCTGCGGGCGCTGGGCCTGCGCGTCTGGGCCGTGCGGCGGCGCGGCGCGGGCGAGGACGGCCCGGCGCTGGTCGAGCAGCTGGGGCTGGAGGCGCTGGGCGGGCCCGGGGAGCTGCCGGGCCTCCTTCCGGCCATGGACTTCGTCTTCCTCTGCCTTCCCCTCGCGCCGGAGACGCGTCACCTCTTCGGGCGCGAGATGATCGCGCGCATGAAGCCGGGCTCCTTCCTGATCAACGCCGGGCGCGGCGGGCTGGTCGACGGCCACGCGCTGGCCGAGGCGCTCCGCGAGGGGAGGCTGGGCGGGGCCGCGCTGGACGTCTTCGAGCGCGAGCCGCTTCCGCCGGACGACCCCCTGCGCGACGCGCCCAACCTCTTCCTGACGCCGCACGTCGCCGGGGTGACCGAGGAGTCGCAGGCGGGCATCGGCGCCGCCGTGGCCGAGAACCTCCGCCGCGTGGAGCGGGGCGAGATGCCGCTCCACTGCGTCAACGCCGCCGCGCTCAGCCCGCGGCGCCCGGCCGCAGGCGGAAGGCCCGCCTGAGCGAGAAGGGCTCCTGGACCAGCAGGTTGTCGCGGTAGACCCGGGCCGCCCAGCGGACGAGGAGCCAGAGGACGGCCAGGTTGACGGCGAGGGCGAGGAGCGGCTGCCAGATGGGCAGCGGCAGCGTCAGGACGCGCACGAACATGATCATCGGCGTCAGGAAGGGCACGAAGGAGCCGATCGTGGCCACCCGCCCGTCCGGCGTGATGATCGCGGCGATGGCCACCATGTAGGCGGCCACCAGCACCAGCGTCGGCAGCCCCGAGGCGCTCTGCGCCTCCTCGGGCCGGCTGACCATGGCGCCCATGGCGGCGTAGAGCGCCGAATACATCAGGAAGCCGACCAGGAAGAAGAGCACCAGCCAGATCCAGTCGGCCACCGGCAGCGTGGAGAGCTGCAGCTGCCGCAGAGGAGAGAGGCCGTCCTGCAATCCCCTCGCCAGGGTGACGCCGACGCCCACGACCGCCATCAGCAGGAACTGGACCAGGCCGGCCGCTCCCAGGCCCACCAGCTTGGCGAGGAGGAGGGTGGCGGGCCGCGTCGCCACCAGCAGCACCTCGGCGATGCGCGAGGTCTTCTCCGTGGTGACGCCGTAGAGCACCATCGCCCCGTACATGGCCAGGGCGATGTACAGGAAGAGCATCAGGAAGTACCCCAGACCCTGCGTGACCATGAAGTTGGCCGGCCGCTCCTTCGGCGCCAGCGCCACCTGCTCGACCGCCACCGGCGCCGTGGCCGCCTGGAAGGCGGCGGGAGCGATGCCCGCCCGCTCCAGGCGCAGCGGCAGCGCCGCCTGGCCGAGGGCGAGGGAGAGGGCGGCGACGGTGTCGGGCTGGCGGTCCTTGGAGATGTACCGGGCGGAGAGGGCCTCCGGCCCCGGAGCCGGCCGCAGCCAGAGGACGCCCGAGACTTTCCCGTCGCGCACCGCCTTCTCGACGGCGGCCTCGTCGGCCGGCCCCGACCACGCCTCGAAGACCGGCCGCGCGGACGACGGCTGGGCGGCGGCCGCCTTCTCCACCGCGGCGGCCAGGCCCGTTCCCTGGTCGAGGACGGCCACGCGCCGCTGGTCCAGACTGCCCAGCCAGTCGAGCAGCGCCGGCAGGAAGGCCAGCCCCACCACCATCAGCACGGCGATCACGGTCGTCACCTTGTAGCTGGTCGAGCGGAGCATCTCCAGGAACTCGCGCCGCGCCAGGACGCGGAACTGGTTCACGGCCGCACCTCCTCGCGCTCCCGCGGCGCCGTCGTCCGGTTCCGGGCGGCCGCCGCCTCGTCCGGCTGCTCCCGCAGCCCTTCCACGCGGTCGATGTAGATGCGCTCCAGGCTGGGCAGGCCGATCTCGAAGCGGAGCGGCGTGCCGAAGGAGCGGATGCGCTCCAGGAGGGGGCCGGGCTCCACCCGGCGCCCCGGTTCGATCAGGTACTCCCAGAAGTCGACGCCCCTGCGGGCGACCGTCAGCTGCAGCTCCCGCGCCACGGCCTCGTAGAGCTCGTTCGCCCGGCCGTCGGCGGCCGGCTCCCCGCCGGCCGGTTCGTCGCCGGCCCGGGCAAAGGCCAGCCGCAGCGTGCGGCGCCCGTCGGCCCGCTTCACCTCGCCGATGGGCCCCGCCAGGAGCGCGCGGCCGCCGGCGATCAGGCAGACGCCCTCGCAGAGCTCTTCCACGTGCTCCATGCGGTGGCTGGAGAAGAGCAGGGTGCGGCCGGCCTCCACCTGCTCGCGGATGACCGACTTGAGCAGGTCGACGTTGACCGGGTCCAGGCCGGCGAAGGGCTCGTCCAGGACGATCAGCTCCGGCTCGTGGAGGAGGGCGGTGGCCAGCTGGGCCTTCTGCGCGTTGCCCTTGGAGAGCGCCTGCGCCGGTTTGTCGGCCCACGGCCCGAGCGCCAGGCGTTCGATCCAGGCGTCGGCGCGCCGGCGCGCCTCGCCGCCGCCCAGGCCCGCCAGCTGGCCGAAGAAGACCAGCTGCTCACGGACGCGCATGCGCGGGTAGAGCCCGTGCTCCTCGGGCAGGTAGCCGAAGAGGCGGGGCGGCAGCTCGCTGGTCGGGCGCCCCCGGAAGAGCGCCCGGCCGGCGTCGGGCGTGAGGATGTTCAGGATCATGCGCAGCGTGGTGGTCTTCCCCGCGCCGTTGGGACCGATGACGCCGAAGGCGGTGCCGGCGTCGACCCGGAAGCCGACCTCGCGGACGGCCTGGACGGGGCCGAACGACTTCCGCAGCCCTTCGACCTCCAGCGTGGGTGGTGCGGCCATCCCTGCCACCGGCGGATCCTCCTTCCTCCGGCTCAGCGCTCCCCGCTCCGCCTGCCGGGCCGGTCGCCCGGGAAGCGTCCGGGGAGGCTGACGTAAGGGTTGTCGCGGATCCAGAATCGCCACGGCCGGTCCCGCCACTCGCCCGCGTAGTCGACGCCGACGCGCGGACCGGAGGCGATCTGCGCGGCGGGGACGGGCGCCCGACCGCGGTGGATGCGGAGCGGCGAGGCCGGTTCCCACAGGGGGAGGCCGTACTCGGCGCCGGTGATGGCGAGCGCCTGGCAGAGCCGGGCCGGACCCGCCGTCAGGAAGCGCTCCCGGCGGCCGGCCGGGCCGCCCCCGGCGTCTCCGCCCTTCCCGCCACGCTTCGACTCTACCAGGGGCGCGTCGGCCGGGGAATCCTGGAAGGTTAACGTTGTTTTAACTACATTCGACGCCGAGCCGTCTCCTCCACCGTGAAGGCGGGAGGGCCGGCTCCGCCGCCGCCGCATCAGCTCGATCCCGCGGAGCGGCTCGAGCGCGCGCACCAGGACCGCCTCGGGCTTCCCGCCCGGCCCGGCCACGACGTTGAAGCACCAGTGCATGCCGTAGACCGCGAAGACGTAGGCGTGACCGGGCGGCCCGAACATCACCTCGGTCCGCCCGGTGCGGCGGCCGCCCCGGGAGTGGGCGGCGCGATCCTCGGGTCCCGCGTAGGCTTCCACCTCGACGATCAGGCCGGAGGCGACGCCCTCCGGGCTCTCGTGGACCAGCTCCGCACCCAGCAGCGCCTGCGCCAGCTCCACGGCCGGCCGGTCGTAGAACGCCCGTTCCAGGAGCGGACCGAAACCCGCTCGTTCGTCCCGCTTGGCCGCTTCCATCCCTGCCCCCGTCTCTTCGCCGCCCCGGGCCTCTCCCGCCAGGAAGAAGCCTCCATGGGATCGTCGACGCAACTTCCGGTCCGCCCCGGCGTCTTGACCGTATAGAGTGGAGCCGGGCCGCCAGCCGTCCCAGGTTCTCGGCCGCTCTCCGCCGAAGCTGACGCAGGAGGCCGGTATATGCGCTTCGTCCCGCCCTTCCGTGCTCGCCCGCTCCGGGCCCTGCCGGTCCGCACGGCGCTCTTCGCCCTGCTTCTCGCCCTCCTGGCCGGCCCGCCGCTTCTCGCCGCCTGCATCCCGGTCCCCCATGGGCGCGGGGAGCCGGCGAGGGCCGCGCTCGCGGGCGGGTCGAAGGGCGGCGCCGCGCCTTCCGGCGATTCCGCCTTGCCGGGCGCGCCGGGCGGCGCCGGATCCCCGGGTGAGCCGGGCGGCCCGGGTGGAGCGGCGCACGGCGACGCGGGCGAGGCGGCCGGCTCCTCCCGCCTCGTCCGGGGCCCCGAGGTGGTCCGGGGCATCTACATGAGCGGCTACACCGCGGGCAACCCCGCCCGGGTGGCGCGGCTCCTCGACTACATGCGGCAGAACGGTCTCAACGCCGCGGTGATCGACGTCAAGGACGAGACGGGCGCGCTCAGCTTCCCCCTGCCGGGGACGACCGCCGAGGCGCTGGGTGCCGACCGCCACAAGATCGCCGACCTCGGGGCGCTTCTCCGCCTCCTCCATCAGAACGGGATCTACGTGATCGGCCGCATCGTCACCTTCGCGGACCCCTTCGCCGCCGGCAAGCGGCCGGAGTGGGCCATCCGCCAGGACGGCCGCCCGTGGACGGACGAGAACCACGTCGCCTGGCTCGATCCGTCCGACCCGCACGCCTGGACGTACAACATCGAGATCGGCGTGGCCGCCGCCAGGCTGGGCTTCGACGAGATCCAGTTCGACGAGGTCCGCTTCCCGCAGAAGATGCCGCCCGGCTACGCCGCCGCCGCCACCGCCGCGGAGCGCGTCCGCGCGGTGACGGGCTTCCTCGAGGCGGCGCGGGAGGCGATCCACCGGGCAGCGGGCGTGCCGGTCTCGGCCGACGTCATCGCCATCAGCTCCGTCGCGCCGGGCGACAGCGCCATCGGCCAGAGCTACCCGGAGGTGGCCCACGCGGTCGACTTCGCCTCGCCCATGGACTACCCCTCGCTCTACGGGAGGGGCGCGCTGGGCATCGCCAACCCCGCCGCGCGGCCCTACGACGTGGTCTGGCAGACGGTGGCCGCCGCGGAGGCGCGGACCGCCGACCTGCCGCTCGCCCTCCAGCGCCCGTGGATCCAGGACTTCGACCTGGGCACGCCCGCGTACGGACCGAAGGAAGTGGAGGCGGAGCTGGAGGCGCTGGCGGCCGCCGGGATCCGCTCCTTCCTCCTCTGGAACGCGGCCAGCCTCTACACCCCGGGCGTCGACTTCTCGGTCATCGACCGGACGCCGATCAAGCCGCCCTCGCCGGTCTGGCTTCCCGCCCTCTACGGCCTCCTGGCGACGCGCATCCCGGTCGCCCTGCCGGCGGCGGTGCCCGCGGCGCCCCGGGGGATGGCCACCTCCGTCCGCCTCAGCGCCACCGCGGGCGGGTACTCGGCGGAGCTCTGGGCGACCACCCGGCCGCTGCCCACCAACGATCCCCGCATCACCCAGGGGAGGCTTCTCCTGGTGGTCGGCGCCGCCAGCCAGCCCGTGGCCCTGGCGCCGCAGCCGGCGCCGGGGGCCCGGCCCGAGCCGGTCCGGCTGGCCGGCGGCACCGTGGCCGAGCTGGCGCCGTCGGGCGCGGGCGTCGTCCTGCGCTGGGGCGGCCCGGGCCGCGTCGCCTGGGTCTGGGCGGCCGACCGTGCCACCGCCGTGGCGGCGGCCGAGTCGGAGCGCGTCGTCCCGCTCCTGGAGGGGCGCTAGGCGCCGGCGCCCCGGCCCGGCCGGGCTCGCGCGGCGCCGGCTCAGGGCAGCCCCGCGTGCAGGCGGAGGTAGGCGAGCGCCAGCTGGAGGTCGCTTCCCAGGGCGGTGGCCACGAGGCCCAGCGCCTCGACGAGCTTCGCGCCCAGCCCGGGCCGGAGGAGGAGAAGGAGGACGGCGCCCTCCACAGTCAGCGCGCTCAGGACGATGCGGACGAGGCGCGTGCCCGCTTCCCCGGGGCGGAAGCGGCGCACGGCCAGGAGGATGCCCGGCGCCCCTCCCAGCCAGGCCAGGCGGTAGAGCTCGGCCTCCGGCAGGCGGCGGCCGCCGAGGAGGAGGCGGACGGCCACGCCCCAGGCGCCCGCGGCGCGCCGCTCCTCCAGGGCCATGCGGCCGTAGGCCCAGAGGTTGATGAAGAGGAAGTAGAGCAGCACGAGGCGGGCGATCACGTCCGCTCCCCGCCCGGCCCGGCACCGCCCGGCCGGCCCTCCCCGGGCCGGTCGCCGGCGAGCAGGCGCTCCAGCGCCGCCGGAGCCTTCAGCCCGCTGCCCGTGAGCACCGCCACCACCGGCTCGCCCGCCGCCACCCGCCCCTCGCGCCGGAGGCGCAGCGCCCCCGCCAGCGCGGCCGCCGCCGTCGGCTCCACCAGCAGGCCCTGGCCGAGGAGTCGCAGGAGCGCCGCGGCCAGCTCCTCCTCGGTCACGGTCACCACCCCGCCCCCGCTCCGGCGCAGGTGCTCCAGCACCTCGCGACCCCGGACGGGGCGCGCGCCGGCGATCCCCTCGGCCGCCGTCGGCCGGCGCGGGGCAGCGAGGATCTCCTCCGTCGGTTCGGGAAGCCCCTCCTCCAGCGCCCGGGCGAGCGGGGCGTCGCCCTCGGCCTGCACGGCCCAGAGCACCGGCGCGGGAGCCGGCGCGGCCGCCGGGGCTGCCGCCGCCCGCCCCCGGCCCAGCCTCCGCCAGGCGCGCCCCAGCGCCAGCACCAGGCTCCCGTGGCCCGCGGGCAGCACCGCGTGCCAGCGCTGCCCAGGCGCCAGCAGCGAGGCCACTTCCTCCGCCAGCTCGTAGCCGAGCGTCGTCAGGCCGGCCAGGAAGGCGGGGTGCCAGTTGTGGCTGGCGTAGAAGCCCGCAGCCTCCTCCGCCTGGGCTGCCGCCCGGGCCGCGTCGCGCCCGCCGTCCAGCCGGTGGACCGTGGCGCCGAGCAGGCGGAGCTGCGCCAGCTTCCCCTCCGAGCTCGCCGAGGGTACGAAGACGTGGCAGCGCATGCCCGCCCGCGCGGCGTAGGCCGCCAGCGCCACGCCCGCGTTACCCGACGAGTCGTCGCGCACCTCGCGGACGCCCTGCGCCTTCAGGTAGCTGACCAGGAAGGCGGCGCCCCGGTCCTTGAAGGAGCCGCTGGGCTGGAGGAAGTCGAGCTTCAGCCAGATCCCCCCGCCCTCCGCCTCCGGCGCCTCGCCCCCCTCCGCCTCGCCGGCCAGCGGCACCAGGGGCGTGGCGCCCTCGCCCAGCGTCACCCGCGCCTCCGCCGGCACCTCCGGCAGGAGCGGCTCCCAGCGCCAGATGCTGGCCTCCCAGGGCCAGCGGAACCGCCCCGGGGGCGGCGGCGCCAGGCGGGGAGCCGCCGGGCCGGCGGGCGACCCGGGCTCGTCGAACTCCAGCGGGCCGCCGCAGCGCGGGCAGCGCCAGGCCGGGCCTCCCGGCCGCTCGCCGCAGCGCTCGCAGCGCAGGGGCGCGAGCTCCATCGCGCGGCTCACGCGGCCTCGCCGCGCTCGAGCCGGAGGAGCCGCCGCTTCATCTCGAGGCCGCCCCCGTATCCGCCCAGCCCCTTCCCCGCCACCACCCGGTGGCAGGGGACGATCAGCGGCACCGGGTTGGCCGCCATGGCGCCGCCCACCGCCCGCGCCGCCCGCGGCCGCCCCAGGCGGGAGGCCAGCTCGCCGTAGGCCACCGTCCGCCCGTAGGGCAGGCGGAGGAGCTCGCGCCAGACCGCCAGCTGGAAGGGCGTGCCGCGAAGGTCGAGCGGCAGGTCGAAGCGCCGGAGCCGGCCCGCCAGATAGGCCTGGAGCTGGTCGGCGGCCCGCTCGCCCAGGGCGGGGTCGGCCGCCTCGCCCTCGCCGGGCTCGAAGTAGCGGGCGAGCCAGGCGGGCGACGGCAGCGCGCCCCCCGCGCCGTCGGGCAACCCGAGCCAGGCGATCCCCCGGGCGGTCCAGCCCAGCCGGAAGCCTCCCCACGCCGTCGCCAGCCCGCGCAGCCGCAGCCGCCCTGCCGCCGCGCCGGCGCGTTCCGTCCGTTCCCTCATGCCCGTCCGCCCCCCTGTTCTGGAGTATAGGGGACGGGACGGGCGGCGGCGCGGGCGGCGGGCCGGAGCCGGGCCTGCCCCCTCCGGAGGCTCCTCCAGGGCTTTCCCGCCCCGTGACGAATTTTTCCGGCAGGAAGCGAGCCGGCGCAGGCGCCGGTTGCGGAGGTGGCGAGCGTGTTCCGAAGGATCCTGGTGGCGGTGGACGGCTCGGAGGGCGCCCAGCGGGCGGTGGCGGCGGCGGCCGAGCTGGCGGCGGCGCTTCCCGGGGTGGAGGTGGCACTGATCACGGTCAGCGAGCCGGTGCCGCTCTTCGTCGTCGACGAGCTGCGCGCCAACGGCCTCGACCCGGCCATGCTCCAGGAGCGGCACGCCGAGGAGCTGCTCGAGGCCAGCGCGGGACCGCTCAGGGAGCGGGGGATCGACTACCTGCCGCTGACGGCGGTGGGCGATCCCGCCGACGAGATCTGCCGGGCGGCGCAGGAAGGCGACTACGACCTGATCGTGATGGGGCGCCGCGGCCTCGGACCGATCCAGGAGATGCTGGCCGGCAGCGTCTCCTCCAAGGTGGTCCACCGGGCGAAGCGGGCCGTCCTCATCGTCCAGTGAGGCGGCCGGCGGGGGAGGGACGGAGCGATGGCGGCGGTCCGCGATCCGGTCTGCGGCATGGAGTTCGAGGAAGAGACGGCGCTGGAGATGGGGGCGGAGGTGATCGAGCACCAGGGGCGCCGGTTCTATTTCTGCTCGCCCGCCTGCCGGCGGGCCTTCGAGACCGAGCCCGCGGCCTATACGGGCGGCGAGCCGCGGCCCGACCCGCACCAGGGTCACGGCGCCTGAGGCGAGGCGGGAGCGGGACCCGGTGCCCGGTGCGGCTCCCGCCCCCTCGCGGCGACGGCCGGCGCCCTAGGCCACGTACCCGCGCGCTTCCAGCACGCGCTCGGCGATCCGGCGGCGGAGCCCGATCTCGTCGACGGGCTCGCGGCCGGTCAGGCGGTCGACCACGGCCAGCCGGAGGCGCAGCTCGTCACCCCGGTAGAGGGCGGCCAGCGAGCGGCCGGCCAGCTCGCGGACGCGGCGGACGGCGCGGTCGACGGTCAGGCGGGCCACCGCCTCCGCCAGCGGGTCGGAACCGGCGGCGGCGAGCCGCTTCCTGGCGCGCAGCAGCGCCGACTCGGCGGCGTAGGTCTCGATCACCATGTCGGCGAAGGCGCCCAGGAGCTCCTGCTCCTCCTCCAGCGCCTGGCCGAAGCGCTCCACCCCGAGGCCGGCCACCATCAGCGCCACCTTCTTCAGCGCCTCCACGCGCCAGGCTTCCTCCTCCAGCGGCCGGTCGAAGAAGGCCGGCCGGCGGAGGCTCGCGAGCTCCTTCTGGAGCCCCTGGAGCACCTGGAGCAGCGGCAGCCGCCCCTGGAGCGCCCGGCGCAGGAGCGTGTCGGGGATGGTCAGCCGGTTGATCTCGTTGGTCCCCTCGAAGATCCGGTTGATGCGCGCGTCGCGGTAGGCCCGCTCCACCTCGTACTCGCGCATGTAGCCGTAGCCGCCGTGGATCTGCACCGCCTCGTCGACGACGTAGTCGAGCACCTCGGAGCCGTAGACCTTGACGGCGGCGCACTCCAGCGCGTACTCGGCGGTGGCGCGGGCGGGATCCGTCGCCTCGTCGCGGCGGAGCTGGGCGTCGATCAGCCCGGAGGTCCGGTAGACCATCGCCTCCAGCGCCCAGGTGCGCGCCTCCATCTCGGCCAGCTTCTCGCGGACGAGGCCGAAGCGGGCGATGGGACGGCCGAACTGCTCGCGCTCCAGCGCGTAGCGGGCGGCGATCTGCACCAGCCGCTTCGAGGAGCCCAGCGCCCCGGCGCCCAGGTTGAGCCGGCCGATGTCCAGGACGCCCAACGCCACCCGGTGCCCCTTGCCCGGCTCGCCCAGGAGGTTCTCCGCCGGAACCCGCGCCCCCTGGAGGATGAGCGGGCGGGTGGAGGAGCCGCGCAGGCCCATCTTCTCGTACTCCGGCCCCGTGGAGACGCCCGGGAAGCCCCTCTCCACCAGGAAGGCGGTGAAGCCCGCCCCCTCCAGCTGGGCGAAGACCGTGAAGAGGTCGGCGATGCCGGCGTTGGTGATCCACTGCTTCTCGCCGTCGAGCACGTAGCTCCTCCCGTCCCCGGAGAGCCGCGCCGTCGTCCGCGCGTGGAGCGCGTCGGAGCCGTGGCCCGGCTCGGTCAGCGCGTAGGCGGCGATCCACTCGCCCGTCGCCAGCCTGGGCAGATAGCGCCGCTTCTGCTCCTCGTTCCCGAAGAAGACGAGAGGAAGCGACCCGATCCCCACGTGCGCCCCGTGCGTCACGGCGAAGCCCCCGCTGGGCGCCAGCGCCTCGCCCACCAGCGTCGCGCTCGTCCGG
This sequence comes from Bacillota bacterium, assembly GCA_029960955.1. GTDB lineage: Bacteria > Bacillota > Sulfobacillia > JAIMAT01 > JAIMAT01 > JAIMAT01. The sequence continues at coordinate 104,951 of JASBVS010000005.1, read as the reverse complement.
TCGAGGCCGAGACCGCCGTACGCCTCGGGGATCTCCAGCCCCAGGAGGCCCTGCTCGCCCGCCCGGCGCATCAGCTCGACCAGCAGCGCCCGGTCGTGCGCCTCCAGCGCCTCCATGCGCGGGAGCACCTCGCGCTCCACGAACTCGGCCGCGGCCTCGGCCAGCGCCCGCTGCTCCGGGCGCAGCTCCTCCGGCGCCAGCGTCTCGGCCGGCTCCACCGGCCCGAGCAGCCAGCCGCCCCCGCTCCGCGCCGCCCGGCTTCCTGCCTGCTCCGTCTCCGCTGACAAGTCGGCTTCCCTCCCCGGTTGTTCAGGCCACCCGCTCGAAGACGCCCGCGGCGCCCATGCCGCCGCCGATGCACATGGTGACCAGGCCGTAGCGCGCGCCGCGCCGCGGCATCGCGTGCAGCAGGGTGGCCGTCAACTTGGCGCCCGTGCAGCCCAGCGGATGGCCGAGCGCGATGGCGCCGCCCTGCACGTTGACCCGCTCGGGGTCGAGGCCGAGCCGGCGGATGACCGCCAGCGACTGGGCGGCGAAGGCCTCGTTCAGCTCGACGAGGTCGATCCGGTCCAGGCCGAGGCCGGCCGCCTTCAGCGCCTTGGGGACGGCCTCCACCGGCCCGACGCCCATCACCTCGGGGTCGACGCCGGCCACGGCGTAGCCGCGGAAGACGGCCAGCGGCTTCAGCCCGAGCCGGGCGGCCAGCGCGTCGGACAGGACCACCGCCGCCGCCGCCCCGTCGGAGGTCTGCGAGGAGTTGCCGGCGGTGACGGTGCCGTCCACCTGGAAGGCCGGCTTCAGCCGGGCCAGCGCCTCCGGCGAGGTGTCGCGCCGGACGCCCTCGTCCACCTCGAAGAGGCGCGTCGTCGTCACCTCGCGCCCGTCCGGGCCGAGCGCCCGCTCGGTCACCTCCACGGGGACGATCTCCTCGCGGAAGAGGCCCTGGTCGATGGCGGCGGCCGCCCGCCGGTGGCTCCGCAGCGCGAAGGCGTCCTGCTCCTCGCGCGAGATGCCGTAGCGCCGCGCCACTTCCTCGGCGGTGTGACCCATGGCCATGTACCACTCGGGGTGGCGGACCGCCCAGTCGGGGTGGGGGCTGGCGCGGTAGCCCATCATCGGCACCCGGCTCATCGACTCGACGCCGCCGGCGACGATCGCCTCGGCCATGCCGGTCATCACCTGGCTGGCCGCCAGGGCGATGGCCTGGAGCCCCGAGGAGCAGTAGCGGTTGACGGTCATGCCGGGGACCGACGTGGGCAGCCCGGCGGCCAGGGCGGCCATGCGGCCGATGTTGAAGCCCTGGTCCGCCTCGGGGAAGGCGCAGCCCATGATCACGTCGTCCACCTGGCCGGGCTCGAGGCCCGGCGTCCTCTCCAGCGCCGCCCGCACCACCAGCGCCGCCAGCTCGTCGGGGCGGACGGTGCGCAGGCTGCCCCTGGGCGCCTTGCCCACCGGGGTGCGGACGGCGGTCACGATCACCGCGTCGCGCATCGCTCGTGCCTCCTTCCTCGCGCCGCCCGGCGCGGAACCGGGCGGGCGCCTAGTTCCGCAGCGGCCTTCCGGTCTCCAGCAGGTGCTGCATCCGCTCGCGCGTCTTCGGCTCGCCCACCAGGCTCAGGAAGGCCTCCCGCTCGAGGTCGAGCAGGTGCTGCTCGTCCACCGGCGTCCCCTGCGGCAGGTCGCCGCCGGTGATCACCCGGGCCAGCGCCCGCGCGATGCGGGCGTCGTGCTCGCTCGCCTGGCGCGAGCGGACGAGGTAGTCGACGGCCACGTCCAGCACCGCGCGCACCTCGCGGCCGGGAACGGGCACCGGCCGGCGCTCCGGCGGCCGGTAGCCGAGCCGGTCCAGGAGGAGCACCTGCTCCCGCGCGTCCGAGAGGAGCGCGTCGCGGCCCATGCTGACGCCGTCGCACTCCCGCAGGAAGCCCAGCTCCCGCGCCTCGACGGCGCTGGTGGAGACCTTGGCCGTGGCGATGGTCTCGAAGGCGCGGGCCACGAAGGGCGCCGGGTCGAAGACGGCCATGGCGCCGGAGCCGGCGCTGGGCCCGCCTGCGATCGGGCCCCAGCTGGCGCCCGCCGGAATCCGGGCCAGCGCGCGCAGGAGGAGCTCCTTGGTGCCGCCGCCGGCGGGGATGACGCCCGCGCCCGCCTCCACCTGCCCGACGTACAGCTCGGCTCCGGCCTGGACGCGGTCGGCGTGCAGGCAGATCTCCGCCCCGCCGCCCAGCGCCATGCCCCAGGGCGCGGCCACCACCGGCCGGTGGAGGTACTTCAGCTCCATGTTGGCCTGCTGGAAGGCGTCCACCATCTGCTCGATCGAGGCCCAGTCGCCGCTCTCGGCGGCCATCAGGATGAGCGCCAGGTTGGCGCCGACGCAGAAGTTCTCGCTCCGCTCGTTGACCAGCACCAGGCCCCGCCAGTTCCGCTCCACCTCTCGGGCGGCGCGGTGGAGCGCCTCGATCAGGTCGGGCCCGATGGCGTCCTTGGGCGCGTGGAACTCGAGCGCCGCCACCTCCTCGCCCAGGTCGACCAGGGTGGCGCCGGGGTTCTCCCAGATGGTCCGGCCCTGGCGCTCCAGCCAGAGGACCGGCGCCACCGGGTAGCGCTCGCTGGGGGTGGGGGAGGGCGCGTAGAGGCGCTCCTCGCCCCGCTCGACGGCGGCGAGCACCCAGTCCGGGACGGCCTCGCCCTCCTCGCGCATGCGCGCCACCGAGCGCGCCAGTCCCAGCTCCGCCCAGATCTCGAAGGGCCCGGCCTCCCAGTTGAAGCCCCAGCGGAGCGCCCGGTCGATGGCCTCCAGGTCGCCGCCGGCGATCTCCTCGGCCTTGGCCGCGGCGTAGAGCAGGAGCCGCTTCAGCACGGTCCAGGTGAAGCGGCCGGCCGCGTCGTCGGCGTAGGCGAGGGTGCGCAGGCGCTCGCCCAGCTCCGCCTGGCGGCGGGCGCTCTCCAGGGAGGGGAAGCGGGCCACTTCCTGGGGCCGGTACTCGAAGGTGGCCAGGTCGAGCACCAGGTAGTCGCGGCGGCCGCCCGCCTCCACCCGCTTGTAGAAGCCCTGGCCGCTCTTCTGGCCGAGCCAGCCGCGGCGGATCATCTCGCGGACGTAGCCCGGCACCTCGAAGACGGCGCGCTCGGCGGGATCCTCCAGCTTCTCGCGGATGTTGTCGGCGACCAGCACCATGGTGTCCAGCCCCACCACGTCCAGCGTGCGGAAGGTGGCCGACTTGGGATGGCCGACGACGGGGCCGGTCAGCGCGTCCACCGTCTCGGGGTTGAGGCCGAACTGCTCCATCGCCTGGAGCGTCACGTGCAGGGCGTAGACGCCGATGCGGTTGCCGATGAAGTTGGGCGTGTCGCGGGCGACGACGATCCCCTTGCCCAGGAGCCGCTCGCCCCAGGCGCGCACCGTCTCCACCACCGCCGGGTCGGTCTCGGCGGTGGGGATCACCTCGAGGAGCTTCATGTAGCGCGGCGGGTTGAAGAAGTGCGTCCCCAGGAAGCGGCGCCGGAAGCCGTCGCCCCTTCCTCGCGCGATGGCGGCCAGGGAGAGGCCGGAGGTGTTGCTGGAGAGGACGGCCTCCGGCGCGGCCAGCGGCTCGACCCGCTCCCAGAGCTGCCGCTTGGGCTCCAGCTGCTCGACGATCGCCTCGATCACCCAGTCGGCCAGGCGGACCCGCTCCAGGTCGTCCTCCACGTTCCCCGGGTGGATGCGCTCCAGGCTGGCCGCGCTGAAGACGGGGGAGGGCTTGAGCGTGCGGAGGCGCTCCAGCCCGCCCAGGGCGAAGCGGTCACGGACGGGGCGGTCGGCCAGGGTGAGGCCCCGCGCCGCCTCCTCCGGCGACGGCGCCGCCGGGACGATGTCCAGGAGGTCCACCTCCACCCCGGCGTTGGCCAGGTGGGCGGCGATCTGGGCGCCCATCACCCCGGCGCCCAGCACCACCGCCCGCTTCAACGGTCGCATCGGCTCCTTCACTCCCTTCATGGCGCTGGTGCCCACCGCCGTTCCAGCCCGCCCAGCAGGAGCCGCGTCACCTCGGGCGCGATGGCGGCCAGGGCGTAGGGGTGGCGCGACATCACCCAGGAGGTGACGCACTGGTCGAGCGTGCCGAAGATCATGCGGCGGGCGACGCGACGGTCGACGTCGGGCAGGAAGAGTCCTTCCTCCCGCCCGCGCTCGACGATCCGGTCGATGCGGCGGAAGTACGGGTCCATGATGGCGTCGATGGCGCGGCGGATCTCCCCGTCGGACTGGCGCAGCTCGATCTGGGTCACCTGGGCGAACTCGCGGTGGCCGCCGAGGTAGCCCAGGTGGGTCTCCACCAGGAGGCGGAGCTCCTCGCGGGCGTCGGCCGCCCCTGCCAGCCGCTCCTCCAGGTGGCGGAGGTACTCGCCGATCCCCTCGCGGAAGACGGTGACGAGCATCTCCTGCTTGTTGCGGAAGTAGAGGTAGACGGTGCCGTCGGCGACGCCCGCCTCGCGCGCGATGTCGCTGACGCGCGCACCGTGGTAGCCCCGGGCGGCGATGACGTGGGCCGCCGCGCGCAGGATCTCGCGGTAGCGCTCGGCCTGCTGCAGGCGGCTCACCCTCCGTTCCCCCGGCTCCGCCGGCGCTCCTCCTCGGCCAGCACGCGGCGCAGGAGCTTGCCCACGGTGCTCTTGGGCAGCTCGTCGCGGAACTCCACGTGCCTGGGCACCTTGTAGGGCGTCAGCCGCTCCCGGCAGAAGGCGACGATCTCCTCCTCCGTGGCGCGGGCGCCCGGCCGGAGCTTGACGAAGGCCTTGACCGTCTCGCCGCGGTACGGGTCGGGCACGCCCACCACCACCGCCTCCTGGACGGCGGGATGCTCGTGCAGCACGTCCTCCACCTCGCGCGGGTAGACGTTGAAGCCGGAGGCGATGATCACGTCCTTCTTCCGGTCGACGATGCGGAAGTAGCCGTCCTCCTCCATCACCGCCAGGTCGCCGGTGTAGAGCCAGCCTTCCTCGTCCAGCACCTGCGCCGTCGCCTCGGGCCGGTTCCAGTATCCCTTCATCACCTGCGGCCCGCGCACCGCCAGCTCGCCCACCTCGCCCGGCGGCACCGGCCGGCGCGCGTCGTCGACCACGCGCGCCTCCGTGTCCGGCCAGGGGACGCCGATGGTGCCGACGCGGACCGGCCCGCCGCGGAAGGGGTTGGCGTGGGTGACCGGCGACGCCTCGGTCAGCCCGTACCCCTCCACCACCGTGGCGCCCGTGCGGTGCTCGAACTCCTTCTGCACCTCCACCGGCAGCGGCGCCGATCCCGAGATGCAGGCCTGGATGGAGGAGAGGTCGTAGCGGTCCACCTCGGGGAAGGTGTTGACGGCCACGTACATGGTCGGCGCGCCCGGGAAGAGTGTGGGCCGTTCCTTCTGGATGGTGTCCAGGACCTCCTTCACCCGGAAGCGGGGAAGGAGGATGAGCGTCGAGGCGCTGGCGACGCCGTAGTTGAGAACGGTGGTGAGACCGTAGACGTGGAAGAGCGGCAGCACCCCGAGGATGCGCTGCGGCCCCTGGCCGCCCACCCAGGCGATGCACTGGAGGGCGTTGGCGACCAGGTTCCGGTGGGTGAGCATGGCGCCCTTGGGCTCGCCGGTGGTGCCGCCGGTGTACTGGAGGAGCGCCAGGTCGCCGGGCGCCACCTCCGCCGCGGGCGGCTCGGGCGCCCTCTCGCGCTCCAGGCCGGGGAAGCGTTCCACCGGCACGCCGGCCACGCTCGGCCGGATCTCCAGCCTCGGCTTGCGCAACCGCGCGAGGAAGCCGAGCGGGAAACGGAGCTCGTCCTCCACCGCGGCGAGGACCACCCGCTCCACCGGCGACCCCTCCAGCGCCGCCTCCAGCCGGGGCCAGGCGAGGTCGAGGGCGATCAGCCAGCGGGCGCCGGCGTCGACCAGCTGGTGGCGGATCTCCCGGGCCGTGTAGAGCGGGTTGACCAGCGTCACCACCGCGCCCAGGCGGAGGACGGCGAAGTAGGCGACGACCAGCTGCGGCGCGTTGGGCAGCATCACCGCCACCCGCTCGCCGCGCCGCACACCGCGCGCGTAGAGCGCGGCCGAGAGGCGACGGACCCGCTCGCCCAGCTCGCGGTAGCGGATGGCGCGGCCGAAGAAGCGGATCGCCTCGCGCTCGGGCGCCCGGTGGACCGCCTGCTCCAGCAGGTCGGCCAGGCTCCCCTCGGGGTACTCCAGATGCGGCGGCACGTCCGGCGGGTAGGCACCCAGCCAGGGGGCCGAAGCGTAGACCGCGGCCGCCTCCTCGACCGAGCGCGCAGGCTCGTCCATGGCAGCCATCCCTCCCCTGCACGGCGGTCGCGGCCGGGAGCTCGCCTCCTCCCGTGCCGTCCGCACGGCTGGCCACAGGCCTCGATTTCGCTGAATGAACGTTCATTCAGTGGTTCGAATACGCCGGATCGGGTGCAATCCCTGCCGCTCCTCGGGCGATCGCCCGAGGAGCGGGCGGAGGAAGGGCGGGCCCCGGCCCCACGCCCGGGGCGAGAGGGGCCGGGGCCCGGGACGGGAGGCGCGAGGCGGCGTCAGTCGCCCCGGGGGCCGCGGAGCGCCTGGCGAGCCGCCATCAGCAGCGGATCCCAGACCGGCGCGAAGGGCGGCGCGTAGGCCAGGTCGAGACTGTAGAGGTCCTCGGCCGTGAAGCGGGCGTAGAGCGCCGCCGCCAGCGTGTCGATGCGCTTGACCGCGTCCGGCGGTCCCGCCAGCTGCCCGCCCAGGAGGCGGCAGCTGGAGCGCTCCACGACCAGGCGGACGATCATCCGTCCGCCTCCCGGGTAGTAGCCGGCCCGGGAGCGCTGGTGCACCTCGACCGCCTCCGCGTCGAAGCCGGCCGCCCGCGCCTCGGCCAGCGAGAGGCCGGTGCGCGCCACGCCCAGGTCGAAGACCTTGACGACGGCCGTGCCGGCCACGCCGGGGAAGCGGGCGTGGCCGCCGGCCGCGTTCTCGCCGGCGATCCGTCCCTGCTTGTTGGCGGTCGTCCCCAGCGGGATCCAGTCGGGCCGCCCGGTGACGACGTGGTACGTCTCGGCGCAGTCGCCCGCCGCCCAGACGTCGGGGTCGGAGGTGCGCATCTCCGCGTCGACGCGGATGGCACCGCGCACGCCGGTCTCGATGCCGGCCGCGACGGCCAGCTCGCTGTTGGGCCGGATGCCTGTGGCCACCAGGACCAGGTCGGCCTCGATCCGGCCCGCGCGGGTGACGACGCGGCGGACGCGGCCCCTGCCGCCGCCCGCGCTCCGGTCGCCCTCCAGCCCCTGGACCGGCTCGCCCAGGCGCACCTCCACGCCGTTCCGCTCCAGCTCGCGGACGATCGCCTCGGCCAGCTCCGGGTCGAGCGAGGCCATGGGCTGGGGCAGCGCCTCCACCAGCGTCACCTCCCAGCCCCGCCGGCGCATCGCCTCGGCCGCCTCGAGGCCGACGTAGCCGCCGCCCAGGACGACCGCGCGGCCCTTCCGCTCCTCCAGCGCCTGGCGGAGCCGGATCCCGTCCTCCACCAGGCGGAGGACGTATATCCCTTCCAGCTCCAGCCCATCGACGGGCGGGGCGGAGGGGCGCGCCCCGGTGGCGAGGATCAGCCGGTCGTAGCGGAGCGTCCGGCGCTCGCCGCTCGCCAGCTCCCGGACGGTCACTTCGTGACGCTCGCGGTCGATGCGCTCCACCTCGGTCCGGACGGCCACCTCGATGCGGCGCTCGCTGCGGAAGTAGTCGGGCGTGTAATGGACCAGCTGCTCGGGCCTCTCGACCAGGCCCCCGACGAAGTAGGGGAGGCCGCAGGCCCCGTAGGAGACGTAGCCGCTCCGCTCGAAGGCGAGGATCTCGGCCTCCGGGTCGAGCCGCCGGATGCGTGAAGCCGCGCTCATGCCCGCGGCGACTCCGCCTGCGACGATGTAGCGGGTCATGCCTCTGCCTCCTCGACGCGTTCTCCCCGGCAGGAAGCGGGTCCTCCAGGCCCCTTGCCTGGGGCGTTATGCTAGAGATACCCGGTGGGGTTTCGCAACCCTGCTTCGACGCGGGGAGGGAGAAGGCGGCGTCGCTCACCGGGGGGAAGACGCCGCCACGGGGTGATGGAGATGGCTTCCTTGTCGAAGACGGCCGGAAGGGAGGCCGAGAAGGCGACCGGCATTCTGGAGGTTCCCCAGGAAGAGGTGGAGGCGCTCCTCCGGCGGCCGCCGGAGGTGATGGCGCTGCTCTTCGTCACGCCCACCTGCGGTCAGTGCGGCCTCCTGGAGCGGGCGCTGGAGGCGGTCCTGCCGGCGCTGCCGCCCTTTCCGGTGTACCGGCTCTGGGTGGAGGAGTCGAGGCGGCTGGTGGAGCGCTTCGCCGTCTCGTCGGCGCCCACGCTGAAGCTCCTGATCCGGGGCGAACCGGTCCATACCTGGTTCGGCGCCCGCACGCCCGACGACCTCTACTACATGATCCGCGCCTACCTGCCCGAGTCGCTGCTCCGCGCAGCCTGGGAGGGGGCCGCCCCGGCCGATCCGCCCGCCTGACGCGACGCGAGGCGCCGGGCCGCCTGCTGCCCCTCCGGGCAGAGCGCGAGGTAGTCGCACCAGCGGCAGGCCGGACCGGGACGGGCGGGGTAGAGCCTCTCCTCCCGGATCGCCCGGCCCTCGGCGCGCAGCCGATCGGGCAGGGCCGAGGCGGCCTCGCGGTCGACCGGAAAGGTGACGAGGCGGTCGACCGCGAGGAACCAGAAGGTCACGCGCTCGACCGGGCGACCCCAGACGCTCTCCACGAGCCAGGCGTAGGCGACGGCCTGCAGGTCGCGGCGGAGCGCCGGCGCGCTCCGCGGGCGACCGGTCTTGTAGTCCACCAGCTCGAGCCCGCCTTCTCGCCATTCCAGCCGGTCGATCCGGCCGGTGAAGGCCAGGCCGTCGCCCAGGCGCAGGCTGAGGGGCAGCTCGAGCCCCACCAGGCGGCTGTCGGGACCCAGCCTCGCCCGCTCGCGGCGCACCCAGGCGGCCAGCATGGCGCGGGCGCGCTGGCGCGCCGCCTGCTCGCGCTCCGGGGAGGGGAAGGCGCTCCGCCGGTCCGCTTCCTCGGGCCAGAGCCGGTCGAGGAGGGCGAGGGCGGCCTCCTCGCGCCGCTCGGCGGGGGGGAGGGCGACCAGCCGTTCCAGCACCCGGTGGACGAGGCGGCCGATCCAGAGCGGCTCTGTCGTCCGGGCGGGCAGTCGCTGGACGTACTGGAAGAGGTAGCGCCGCCGGCAGCTGCGCCAGACGTCGAGCCGCGTGGCACTCAGGACGAGAGACTCGTCGGGGGGCAGGAGCGCGAGCTGGAGGTCGCCCGGACCCCGGTCGCGACCGGCCCGGGGGGCCGGCCGGCCACCGGGGTCTCGCCCGGGCCGGGGCTCGGGCCGGGCGGGCAGGGGGCTCACGCCTCCGTGCTCCAGACGGTCCGCCCCTCGATGAGGACGCGCTCGGGATGGCTCCGCACCTCGAAGGGGTGGCCGTCCCAGATCACGATGTCGGCCAGCTTGCCGGCCTCCAGCGAGCCGACGCGGTCCGCCACGCCGGTGATCTCGGCCGGCACGACGGTGAGCGCCCGGAGGGCCACTTCCTCGTCCAGCCCCTCGCCCACCGCCAGGCCGGCGGTGATGCGCAGGAGCCAGACCGGGATGACCGGATGGTCGGTCATGATGGCGAAGCGGACGCCCGCCTCGGCCAGGACCCTGGGCGTGCGAAGCGAGCGGTCGCGGAGCTCCACCTTGCTGCGCGAGGTGGTGGCCGGGCCCCAGGCGACCGGCACGTCGCGACGGGCCAGCTCGTCCGCCAGCTTGTGCGACTCGGTGCCGTGGTCGATCACCAGGCGGTAGCCGAACTCGTCGGCCAGGCGGAGGGCGGTGCGGATGTCGTCGGCGCGGTGGCAGTGGTTGCGGACCGGCACCTCCCCGCGCAGGACGCGGGCGAGCGCCTCCAGCTTCAGGTCGCGCGGCGGTCGCTTCTCGGGATCGCCCTGCGCGCGCTCCAGCTTCTCCATGTACTCCTGGGCGCGCACGAAGGCCTCGCGGATCACGTAGGCCGTGCCCATGCGCGTCGAGGGCGTCCGCTTCTGCTCGCCGTAGACCCGCTTGGGATTCTCGCCCAGCGCCATCTTCAGGCCGGAGAACTCCTCCAGGAGCATCTCCTCCACGGTCCGGCCGAAGGCGTGGAGCGTCGACCCCTGGCCGCCGATGGCGTTGCCGCTCCCCGGCGTGACCCAGAGGGTGGTGACGCCGCCGCGCAGGGCGTCACGGATCCCCTCGTCCTCCGGGTTGACGGCGTCGATGGCGCGGAGCTGGGGCGTGACCGGATCGGTCAGCTCGTTGGCGTCGGAGCCGGCGGGGCCGCTGGCTTCCTCGTGGACGCCGGAGTGGTTGTGGGCGTCGACGAAGCCGGGCGTCACCCAGCGGCCGCTGGCGTCGATCCGCTGCGCCCCCTCGGGGACGGCCAGCGCCGGGTCGTCGGCGGGGCCCACCGCCACGATCCGCCCCTCCCGGACCAGGACGGTTCCCCGCTCGTAGGTGGGCCCGGTCACCGTCACCACCCGCCCGCCTGTGATCGCAAGCACGTCGTCTGCCATGGTCAACCCCCTTCGCCCCGCCCGCGCGCGGCCGCCGGCGGCGCGCGGCGGTACCGGCGCCGCCGGCGGAGCGGCACGAGAGGGGAGATCACGAAGGGGTACTTTTTCGAAGGCGCCGCTCCTCTCCTCCCCCTGCTCCGCGGCGGCGAGAGCCGGGCTCCTCCGGGCGGAGGCGGACCTGCGGGCGGGGATGGGACGGCGGCTCAGCCCTGCGGCTGGCGGTCGGGCCGGAAGCTCTCCTCCCCCTCCGCACGGGGCAGCTGGGCTCCCAGCTCGCGGATCTCGCGGCTCAGGTCGGCCATCTCGGTGCGCGCCATGTTCAGGAAGAACTTCAGCTCGGCCTCGCGCTCGGGATGACCCTCGTCGAGGAGCCGCCGGCACTCGCGGTAGACGTCGAGCGCGTGGTTGACGCGCTCGCGCAGGAGCTCGATCCGCCAGCGCGGGTCCTCCGCGGCGGCGCGCCGGGCCTCGTCGGCGCTCTCCTCCAGCACCGCCTGGTACCAGTCGGCTTCCTCCGCCCCGTCGAAGTCCAGCTGTACGTAGATGGCGTCGTCCCGCTCGGCCATGGCGGCGATGAAGAGCATCGGGTTGGGCACGGGCACGCCGTCGACCAGCGCCTGGAAGGGCGGCCCGGGGACGACCAGGCGGCGCGGCTGCGTCAGGCGCAGAGCGACGCGCGCCCCCGCGAGGTCGCGGACGAAATGAACGTGGTCCAGGCGACCGGCCAGGAAGGAGAGGACGGCGACGCGCCCGACGTCCATGGGCGCCGATGCGGCGTAGTTCCGGATGGCGATCCACTTGGCCCTGCGATCGATGGGTCCGTCACGCATTCGGCATCCCCTTCCCCCCAGAGGGTATCTCCGATCCGCCCTCCGATACAACGCGGCGAACCGGGGGCGCGCTGGCGCGGGGGTCGTCCGCCTCCGCGCGCGACTCGTCAAGGCGCCGGGCGCGGTGATAGAGTCTTGGTAGCGGCCAGCCGGGCCGCAGGGTGCACTCCGGGGGAAGTGATCGGTTTGGGGCCGGAGCTTGTTGACCGGTTCGGGCGAGTCGTCCGGAAGCTGCGGATCTCCGTCACCGACCGCTGCAACTTCCGCTGCCAGTACTGCATGCCCAGCGAGAACGTGCGCTGGCTGCCCCGCAGCGAGATCCTCACCTTCGAAGAGATCGCCCGCCTGGCGCGCGTGGCCGTCGGGCTGGGCGTGCAGCGGGTCCGGTTGACGGGCGGCGAACCGCTGGCGCGACCGGAGATGGAGGTGCTGGTCGAGCAGCTGGCGGCCATCGAGGGGCTGCGCGACCTCTCCATGACCACCAACGGGTACTTCCTCCCGGAGAAGGCGGAGGCGCTGCGCAGGGCCGGCCTGGGAAGCCTCAACATCAGCCTGGACAGCCTGCGCCGGGACCGGTTCGCCGAGCTGACCCGGCGGGACACCTTCGAACGCGTGCTGGAGGGCATCCGCGCCGCCCTCGCGGCCGGCTTCCCCGTCAAGATCAACACCGTCCTGATGCGCGGGATCAACGAGGACGAAGTGACCGACTTCATCGAGTGGGGCCGGCAGATGGGGGTCCGCGTCCGCTTCATCGAGTTCATGCCGCTGGACGGCGACCGGCGCTGGAGCCGGGAGCGCGTGGTGACGGCGGACGAGATCCTCGCGGAGGCTGCCAAGCTGGGGCCTGTGGAGAGCGTCGAGGCCGATCCCCACCAGCCGGCACGCGCCTATCGCGTGGCAGGGGTGGAATTCGGCATCATCGCCAGCGTCTCGCGCCCCTTCTGTCACCAGTGCGACCGGATCCGCCTCACTGCGGACGGTAAGATCCGGAATTGCCTCTTCGCCCTCGAGGAGACCGACCTGCGCGGGCCGCTGCGCTCGGGGGCGGACGACGAGGCGTTGGCCGCGGTGATGCGTGGTGCGGTCTGGAGCAAGTGGGAAGGCCATCTCATCAACCGCCAGGACTTCCGCCAGCCCGAGCGGGCGATGTACGCCATCGGTGGCTGAGCGGCGGGGGCGGTCCTCCGGGCGGTTCCTGCTCCTCGGCCTGCTCGCGGCTCTGCTGGTGGTCGCCGGCGGCTGCCGCCTCGAGCCGGCGGGGAGTCCCGCGCAGCCGGGCGGCGGCGAGGAGTCGCTCCTGGTCGGTCGCAGCCTGCAGCTCTACGACCAGATCCTGCAGAGCCCCGGAGACCCGTTCGAGGGCCTCCTCCGCCCGGACACGGAGCTGGTCGAGGGAACGGAGCTGCTCAGCCTGGGCGACCGCCCGTCGCGGCAGGCGCTGGAGGCGACCCGCCTCTGGCTGCGGCGGCATCCCCGCTCGGGCGGCGCGCGCGTGGTGGTCCCCTTCGACCCGGAGACGCCCGGCAGCCTCGGTATCGTCGAGCTGCCCCTCCGGGGCGGTTACCTCTACTTCGGCTGGGACGCCGCCGGGCACCTGGCCAAGCTCTACATGAGCGCGACGGCCATCGACTGGCGCGCCCTCGGTCAGGAGGCGCCCTGGCCCTCCGCCAGGCGCCTCTCCCTCACGTGGAGCTCGGCCTCGGCGCGGGCGGCTTCCTCGTCCAGGTCCTCGACGCTCTCCTGATCGGTCCGCCCCATGGCCCTGCAGGCCTCCAGCACCTCGGCGGTCCGGCGCGTGTGGATGTGGACGCGGTAGAGACCGGGCTCGCCGATGACCAGGAGCGACTCGCCCAGCGGTTCCAGTCGCCTGCGCACCTCCTCGCGCTCGAGCTCGGACTCGAGCAGCAGCTGGACCTCCTGCCCGTAGAGCGGCGCCCCGGCGCTCTCCGCAGGGCGCTCTTGAGCCTCCGCCCGGCCGGGCGCCGCCCCGGCCCGCTCGCCCTGCGCGGCCCTGGCGCCTCGCCCGGAACCGGCCCTCCCGCCGCCGGCCTCGATCCGCGCAGCCTGGCGCGCCGCCGCCTCGAGGAAGGTGGCCAGCCCCTTGGCCGCAGCGTCGACCACGCCCCGCTCGCGCAGGATCGGAAGGAGCTCGGGAGTCCGCCGGGTCGCCTCCTGGGCGGCCTCGGCGGCGGTGCGCAGGAGCTCGGCCATCCCCCGCGCCGGCTCCCGCCGGAAGCGTGCCGTCGCCTCGGCGGCGGCGCGGATGGCGGTCAGGATCGTCCCCTCCACCGGATCGCTCATCGCCCTGTAAGCCGCCTCGGCGCCGGCCGCCAGCGCCTCCGCCATGTCGCCCGGCTGAAGCGCCGCCAGCTGCCCCACCTGCCGCGCCATGCCGCGGAAGATCTCGGCCAGGATGACGCCCGAGTTGCCGCGGGCGCCCAGGAGCGCCGCCCGCGCCGCCTGCCGCATCAGCTCTCCCGCGTTCGCCCCGGCGGCCGCCGCCTGCCGGGCGGCGTGCGCCACGGCTGCCAGCGTCCGCTCCATGTTGGTGCCCGAGTCGCCGTCGGGAACCGGGAAGACGTTGATCCGGTTGATCTCCTCCACGTGGCGGGCGAACTCCGCCGCCGCCTGCTCCAGGACCTCGCCGAGGACGCGGCCGTCCCAGGGCGCGCCGGGTTGCAGGCGACCGGCCACGGAAACCGTGCTCACCTTCGCGTCGCCTCCCCGCTCGCCAGCGCCTCGCGCAGCCGCGGCAGGAAGTCGCTTCGGACCGCCTGCGCCGCCGCCGCGATCAGGCGCCGGACATCCTCCGCTCGCGAGCGGCCGTGGCCGGGCAGGAAGACCCCGTCCACGCCGAGGATCATGGGTACCGCCTCGACGCGCGTGACGTCGCTCAGCTCCTCCAGCAGGTCGAGGAGGCGCCCCAGCTCGCCGGTGGCCGACACTCCCGCCTCGGCCAGGCCCTCGCGCAGCCGGCTGCCCAGGTAGCCGGCCAAGCCCTCCAGGAACTTGATCAGGATGTTGCCCGTGAAGCCGTCGACCACGATGACGTCGGCGGCACCGCGGACCACGTCCTGCCCTTCCACGTAGCCCCGGAAGCGCAGTCCGCTCCGCTCGAGGAGCTCGTAGGCGGCCCGGGTCTGGCGGTTCCCCTTGCCGCGCTCCTGCCCGTTGGACAGGAGCGCCACCTCCGGTTCGGCGACACCGAGGAAGGCCTGCGCGTAGACGACGCCCATGCGCGCGAAGTCGAGCAGGTGCTTGGCGGTGACGTCCACGTTGGGCCCCAGGTCGACCACGAAGGTGTGCGGGGCGAAGGGGAAGGCGAGTCCCGCCACCGGCCGCTCGATCCCCGGCAGGAGCCCGAGGATCAGGGTGGCGGCCGCCAGCGTCGCGCCCGTGTGGCCGACGGAGACGCCCGCGTCGGCCTCGCCGTCGCGGACGAGCCGGGCGGTCACCGCCACGGAGAGCTCCGGGTCGCGCTGGATGAGGCGGACGGGCGCCTCGCCTTCCTCGACGCGGCGCGGTGCCTCGACCAGCCGCAGGCGGCCGGCGCGGAGCCATCCCAGCCCGCCCCGGGAGGCGAGCTCGGCATCCAGCCGGGCGGCAGGCCCGACCAGGAGCACGTCGAGCGCGGGCTCCTCCGCCAGGGCGGCCAGTGCTCCCTCCACCATCGCCTGCGGCGCGTGGTCGCCCGACAGGGCGTCCAGCGCCACCCGCACCCGCCGTCCCGGCTCCTCCATCGAGCGACCTCCTTCCAGCGCCGTCTCGGGCGGGATTCGGGGGAGAGGGGCCGGCCCCTCTATACCAGGCGGTAGAAGGCAGGCGGCGCGGGCGACGGCCCGTCCCCCGCCGGCCGGGGCGGGGGCGCCCGCCCTAGCGCCGGTAGGTGCGCAGCCAGAGGAAGAGGACCGCCGCCTCCGCCACCCCCGCGGCCAGGCGGAAGACGGGCTGCGCGGCGAGACCGCCCGCGGCGGGGCCGAGGAGGAGGACGAGGGCGAGGAGCCCGGCCCACCACCCCCAGAGCAGGCGGTCGACCAGCCGCGCCAGAGCCGGGTCGGGCCGGGCGCGGGCGGCCTCCGCGCGGGCGGGGAGGGGGGAGCCGGAGCGGGAGGCGGGGCCAGGCCCGGCTTCCTGCGACTGGAGCGCCTGAAGGATCGCCTCCAGCGTCCGCGGGAGCCGCAGCCAGGGCTGGAGGAAGGCGAGAAGGAGTTCGCGCGAGGGGCTGTTCCGGCCCTCCGCCCCGGCGGGATCGCGGCGCTCCCCGCCCGGCGCCGCCAGGGCGGCGGCCCGCAGGGGGACGAGGGCGCCGCCGAGCGCGCGGGCGACCGAGCCGCCGCCCAGGAGAAGGTCGCGGCCCGCCTCGAGGACGGCGGCCATGAAGTCCTCCCCCGGCGCCAGCCGCGTGAAGGTGCCGGCCACCATGCCCAGGGCCCGGCCCAGGAAGAGGAAGCGGGCGGGCAGCTGGAAGGGGTGCGAGTAGAGGAAGTCGCCCATCTCGCGGGTGAAGCGGACGAAGGCCTCCGGGTCGCGGGCGGTGTCGGTGGCCAGAAGCCGCTCCATGGCGAAGGCCATGGTCTTGCGGAGCGCCCCGGCGTCGGTCCCCGGGCGGACGAACTCCAGCGCTACCACCGCCTCGGCCACGCCCTCGGCGTCGCGCGTCAGGAGGGCCAGGAGCAGGCGCGCCACCGCCTCGCGGTCCTGCGGGCGAACCTCGCCCATCATGCCGAAGTCGAGGTAGAGGAGGGCGCCCTCGGGGGTGACGAAGAGGTTCCCCGGATGCGGATCCGCATGGAAGAAGCCGTGGTCGAGGATCTGGCGCATGGTGGCCCGGACCAGGCGGAGGGCGACGCGGCGCGGCTCGATCCCCGCCGCGCGCATGGCTTCCGCGTCGTCGGAGGGGATCCCTTCCTCGTAGCTCATCGCCAGCGTGACCCGGCTCGAGAGCTCGCGGTAGACGCGGGGGACGCGGACGCCCCGCCGCCCGGCGAAGTTGGCGGCGAAGCGGCGCGCCCGCTCCGCCTCGCCCAGGAGGTCGAGCTCGGCCAGCGTCGTCTCGCGGAACTCCCCGTAGATCTTGAGGAGATCGTAGCGCCGTCCCCAGGAGGTCCAGCGCGCGGCCCAGCGGGCCGCCACGCCCAGCGACCAGAGGTCGGTCCGCACCAGCCGCTCGATGCCCGGCCGCAGGATCTTGAGCGCCAGGAGCCTGCCGTCGTCGAGCCAGGCGCGGTGCACCTGCGCCAGGGAGGCGGCGGCGACGGGCTCCTGCTCCACGCGCGCGAAGGGCCAGGCCTCGGGCCGGCCGTAGGCCTGCTCGAGGCGGGCGCGGACGGCCGGCCAGGGGGCCGGCGGCACCACGTCCTGCAGATCCGCCAGTTCGGAGGTGAACGACTCGGGGAGCACGTCGACGCGCGTGCTCAGGAACTGGCCGACCTTGATCAGGAGCCCCTGCAGCCGGATGGCGGTGCGGCGCAGGCGACGCGCCTGGGCGGGCAGGAGCCGGGCGGCCAGCCGGCGGGCCCTCTCCTCCCGCCCCAGGCGCTCCAGGATCGCGACCGCGAGCCACTCCAGAGCGACGCCGGCGACGAGCGCCAGGACCGTCCAGCCACGGCGGAGCGGGTTCACCGGAGCGTCGTCTCAGACGTCTTCCTCGGGCTCGATGGAAGGGCGGTACCCTTCCGGGCCGGCGCCGCGATCCTCGGGCCACGGCTCGCGCCAGACGTCGAAGGCGTGATCCATGCGCCGCCGGAACTCCCGGAAGCGGCGGCGGAACTCGGCCCCGTCCGCCCCGCCGCTCCGGCGCGGCGAGCGGCGCATCTCCCTCAGGCCGGCGCCCAGCGCCGCCCCGGCCGCCGCCCCGAGGGCCGTGGTGGTCACCAGGCCCGCGGCCAGGCCCAGTCCGACGGCCCGGCGGATCCATCGACGACCTGTACCCAACACGACGCACCCCTCCTGAGGGAGAGCTTACCACGGGGGCGCGGCCGGTCCGCGGAGGCCGCCGGGAGCGTGGGCAACGCCCGGGAGGGCGCCTGCCGGCCCGCGCGGGCGATGCGGGCGAACCTTCCTTGACAGAGCCGGGCGGAGGGGAGATAGTGGGGACAACAACCGCACCGTCGCAGAGCGGGCGATGAACGGGAAGAGTACCCGGAACGCCCTCCGCCCCAGAGAGCCGGGCTGGCTGGAAACCGGCGCGGAGGAACCGGCGAATGGACCCGCGAGCCTCCCGGCCGAGCCGACCGCGCGAAGCGGGCGTCGAGGCCGGGCGGGGACCCCGCCGATAAGGGGGCAGGCGGTCCCGACCACCGCGACGCCCGGACCCGTCCGGGCCGCGCGGCAGGAGGATCGCCGCCGAGCGCGCCGCCTCCGGCGGCGAAGCAGGGTGGCACCACGGAGAGCTCCGTCCCGCACGGGACGGGCTTTTTTTATACCCGGGCCACCGGAGACGTCTTGCGCGTCCGGCCTCGCTCCGCGGCGGCGTGGCGGTCGAAAGGGGCGCCGGCGGGGTCCGGCCCCGAGGGAGGTCAGGCAGATGCAGAACGCGATGGCGACCGAGAGAGGGCGCGGAGAGCCGCTGCGCGTCGCCGACCTGGCGGCCGCCGGCCTGCTCCTCGCCATCGGCTACGTGCTGAACGCGGTGATGCCGCCCGTCTACGCCGGCGTCAAGCCGGACCTGGTGCTGGCCATGCTCTTCGTCGTCCTCCTCCTCTTCCGGAACGTGACCCTGGACGTGGCGGCGGGGCTGGCGGCGGGCGTGATCACGGCGCTGACCACCAGCCTGCCCGGCGGGCAGATCCCCAACCTGGTGGACAAGACCGTCACCACGCTCCTCATGATCGGCCTCATCCGGCTTCTGGCGCGGCTCCAGCCCAACCTGCTCTCGATCCTGGTGGCGATCGTCGGTACGCTGGTCAGCGGGACGGTCTTCCTGAGGATGGCCATCCTCATGGGGGCGCTGCCGGCGGCGACCTTCCGCACCCTGATGCTGACGGTCGTCCTGCCGACCGCGCTGGCCAACACGGTGGTGGTGGCCTTCCTCTACGCGGTCGCGCGCGCGGCGCGCCGCCTGGCCGGCGCCCAGAGCGCGCCCGCCTCGCGCGGCTGACGGGGCCCGCGCAGGGCGGCGGCAGCGGGAGGGGAGAGATACGGGTCCAGGCGGTGCAGGAAGGAGCTGGGTGCGGCTCTACGGTCCCGGGATCGGGGACCTGGCGCTCACCCTGCCCTTCCTGAAGAGGCTGGGCGAGGAGGGGGAGCTGGTGGTCGCCTGCCCCTCGCCCGGCCAGGCCGAGCTCCTCGGCCGGGCGCCCTGGGTGGCGCGCACGGCCGGCGTGGAGAGCTTCCTCGAGGCGCGGCGGCGGGAGGAAGGATCGCCCGCCACCCGCTTCTACGACCTGGTGGAGCACCCCTTGCAGCGCGACTGGTGGTGGGGCTCGGAGGCGTTCACCCGCGCCTTCGGCCCCGTCCACATGACCGACGTCCTGGAGCGGATCTTCGGCTTCCCGCCGGCGGCGGAGCGGCCGCAGCTGGCCGTCCGCCCGCCCGATGCGGCCGAGCTCGAGACGGCCGGCCTCGCGCCGGACGACCTGGAGCGCCTCGTCCTCCTCGCCCCCGGCGGGCGGCGGCTGAACAAGCTCTGGCCGACCGAGCGCTGGCGCCAGCTGGCGGCGGGGCTGCAGCGTCGCGGCTGGCGCGTCGCCGTGGTCGGCCGCGCCGAGGAGGCCTACTCCCACCAGGTGGCGGAGCTGGCGCGGGAGGGCCTGCCGCACCTCGGGAAGGCCGGCATCCTGGCCACCCTCGACCTCCTCGCCGCCGCCCGGGCGGTGGTCGCCGTCGACAACGGCCTCGCCCACCTGGCCGCGCTGCAGGGGCGACCGACGGTCGTCCTCTTCGGCCCCGCCCAGGCCTGGCTCTGGGCGCCCCCCTACCCGAACGCCGTACCCGTCCAGGGCGCCTGCGGGCTCAACTGCATGCAGCAGCCCTTCGACTGGGAGTGCCCGTGGAAGGTCTGCATGGAGGTGATCCGGCCCCCGGCGGTGCTGGCCGCCCTGCTGGGTCTCCTGCAGATGGAGGCGGCGCGCGGCGGGGGCGCAGCCGGCGACGGCATGGTAGGCTCCGGGGGAAAGGGGTGAAGCGATGACTCCGCGTGCTCTGGAGGCGGAGGACCTCTTCCGGCTCCGCTTCCTGGGGGAGCCGGAGCTGTCGCCGGACGGCTCGCGGCTCCTCTGCGTCGAGACGACCGTCGATCCCAAGGCGAACGGGTACCGCTCCCGCCTGGTCGCCCTCGATCCCCGGCGGGGCGGCGCCCCGCTTCCCTGGAGCAACCCGCCCGAGGGGCACTCGGACCGCCATCCGCGCTTCTCGCCCGGGGGACGGCAGGTGGCCTTCCTCTCCGACCGCTCCGGTTCGGACCAGGTCTGGGTGATGCCGGCCGACGGGGGGGAGGCGCGGCAGCTGACGCAGGTGAAGGGGATCGCCGCCTTCGCCTGGCTGGACGAAGGGCGGCTGCTCCTCACCGTCCGCGAGGGGCGCGACGGTCCCGAGCCGCCCGAGCCGAAGGAAGAGGGGCCGGCCCCGGACGACCCCGCCGCCCAGAGGAGGCGCTACACCCGCGACGTCCGCGTCATCGACCGGATCTTCTACCGCGTCGACACGGTGGGCTACGTCTACAAGGAGCGCTCGCACCTCTTCCTGCTCGACCTGGCGCGGCTGCCCGCGGACGGCGAGCCGGCCGGCCCCGGGCGGCTCCGGCGGCTGACCGGTCCGGGCGAGTACGACGACGAGGAGGCGGAACCCTCGCCGGACGGCCGCCTGGTAGCCTACGTCTCCCGGCGCGACGAGGCCCACCCCGACCTGAGCGACCTCTACGTGGTGCCGTCGGAGGGCGGCGAGCCGCGCCGCCTGACCGCGGGCGTGGGCGCCGCGCGGGCGCCGGCCTGGTCGCCGGACGGCGACCGGATCGCATACCTCTTCGCGCGCAAGCATCCCGACGGCTCCTGGGGCAACGAGGAAGCCTGGCTGGCGGAGGTCGCCGGCGCCGCTCCCGCGCGGGTGCTGAGCGGCGGCTACGACCGCTCGCTGGTCGACGCCTCGCTGGGCGACACGCGCGGCCACGACGGCGGCGGGCGGCCGGCCTGGTCGGCCGACGGCAGCCGCCTCTACGCGCTCGCCTCCGACCGGGGGGCGACCCGGCTCGTGGCCGTCGACGTGACGAGCGGGGGCGTCGAGGTCCTCTCGGAGGAGGAGCCAAGCCTCTTGGCCGTCGCCTGGCCGCGCGACCGCTCCTTCTTCGTGGCGCTGGGGACGGAGGCGCTGGCACCCTGCGACCTCTGGCGCGGCCGGCCGGGCGAGCCCGGGCTGGAGCGGCTGACGCGGATCAACGGGGAGCTCCTGGACGGGATCGACCTGGGGGTTCCCGAGCGCTTCACCTTCCGCGCGCGGCCCGGGAGTCCCGAGATCGACGGCTGGCTCCTCCGGCCGGCCGGCAACGGCCCGCAGGCGGAGGCGCCGGCGCCGGCGGTGCTGGAGGTGCACGGCGGGCCGGCCATGATGTACACGGGCGCCTTCTTCTTCGAGTTCCAGCTCCTGCGGGCGCACGGCTTCGCCGTCCTCTGGTCCAACCCGCGCGGCTCCGAGGGCTACGGCGAGGCCTTCCGCAACGCGATCCACGGCCGCTGGGGGACGGACGACTTCGAGGACGTGATGGCGCTCCTCGACGCGGGCCTCGCCCGCGGCGGCCTCGACCCGGCGCGTGTGGGGATCGCCGGAGGAAGCTACGGCGGCTTCATGACCAACTGGGCGGTGGGCCACACCGACCGCTTCCGCGCCGCCGTCACCATGCGCAGCGTCGTCAACTGGGAGAGCGACTTCGGCACGGGCGACTACGGCTTCCTGGACGACGAGATGTTCGGAGGGGCGCTCCCCTGGCGGGACCCGGAGCCGTACCGGCGCATGTCGCCGCTCACCTACGTGGAGCGGATCCGCACGCCGCTCCTCATCCTCCACTCGGAGAACGACTGGCGCTGCCCCGTCGAGCAGGCCGAGCAGCTCTACGCGGCGCTGAAGAAGCTGGGACGGACCGTCCTCTTCGTCCGCTATCCGGAGGAGAGCCACGAGCTCTCGCGCTCCGGGCAGCCCTGGCACCGGCTCGACCGCCTGGAGCGGATCGTCGGCTGGTTCGAGCAGTACCTCCGCCCCGCAGGCGCCTGAGCTTCCGCCCGGCTCGCGGAGGCTGCCCGCCGGATCGCCCGGAGCCCCGTCTCCGGGCGATCCCTTCACTCCTGGGGTGACTGGGTGAGGCCGATGCGGCGGCCGTTGCGGAAGTTGAAGACGTCGACGACGCCGAAGCCGGCCTCGGCGAAGGCCTTGGCCAGCGAGCCGGGGCTCTCGACGTCGATCCGGAGCATGATCAGGTAGGCGCCGGCGCTCTCCGCGCGGTGGGTGACGACATGGGTGATGTTGCCGCCGTGCTCGCCCACGATGCGGGCGATCCGCTCCAGCTGGCCCGGCCGCTCCACCGCCGCCAGGGTGAAGCGGGCGTTCTCCTCGCCGGCGCCGAAGAGCCGGGCGAATTCGGCGATCAGGGCGTCCCGGGTGACGATGGCGATCAGCTCGCCGGCCTCGTCGACCACCGGCAGGAAGTTGAGCGGCTCGCCCAGCATGCGGACCGCCACCTCCTCGATGACGTCGTCGGGCCGGACCGGCTCGGGGGGCGCGTCCATCAGGTCGGCCACCGTGGCGGGCGGGAAGCGGCCCGCCAGCGCCCAGTCGTAGACGGCGCGGGCGGTGATCACGCCCACCAGCTCCTTGCGGCGCGTCACCGGCAGCGACGTCACGCCCGTGTCCTGCAAGACGACCAGCGCCTCGTCCGCCGTCGTCTCGGGCCGGACGGAAAGGATGTCCGTCCGCCAGAAGTTGCGGACGAACAAGGGCATCACTCCTCAGCGGCCTTCATTCTCCGTCCGGCCCCGCTCTCCTATGCCGGCTCGGACTCGCCCGGAAGGCCTGCGACCCCCCTTCGCGCCGGGGGGAGGATGGCCAGCGGCCCTTCCTCCAGCCGGCTGTGGCGCGCCCAGGTGGCCGGATCGTCGGGGTCGAAGCGCTCCAGGAAGGCGATCACCTCGTTGACGATCTGGCTCGGGGTGGAGGAGCCGGCGGTCACGCCGACGCGGCGGGCGCCGCGCAACCAGGCGGGATCGATCTCGCCCACGTAGCCGATCCGGTAGGCCGGCCGCCCCGCGATGCGCCGGACGACGTCGACCAGCCGGTTGGAGTTGTTGGACTGCTCGTCGCCCACCACGATGACCAGGTCGCACTGGCGCCCCTGTTCCACCGCCGCCCTCTGGCGGAGCTGGGTGGCCAGGCAGATCTCGTTGAAGACCTCGGCCTGCGGGAAGCGCTGCAGGACGAGCGCGATCAGGTCGGCGGTGTCCCACTGGCTCAGGGTGGTCTGGGTGACGACGGCCACCTTGGCGGTTCCGGGCGGGATCTCCAGCCGGTCGAGGTCCCCCGCCTCCTCGACCAGGTGGACGTGCCCCCGGCCCTCGCCCATGGCACCCTCCGGTTCCGGGTGGCCCTTCTTGCCGATGTAGACGATCTCGTAGCCCTCGGCCACCTTCTGCCGGATCACCTCGTGCGTCCGGGTGACGTCGGGGCAGGTGGCGTCGACCACGTGCAGCCCCTTCTCGCGGGCGCGCCGCTTCACCTCGGGGGAGACGCCGTGCGCGGTGAAGATGACGGTGCCGCGGTCGATGCCCTCGAGGAGCTCGAGCCGGTCGCTTCCTTCCAGCGTGACGACGCCCAGGGTGCGCAGCCAGTCGACCACGTGCCGGTTGTGCACGATCATGCCGAGGATGTGGATCGGGCGCGGGACGTTCGGGTCGGCGGCCACCCGCTGCGCCAGCGTCAACGCGTCGGCCACGCCGTAACAGTAGCCGCGCGGCGCGATCTTGACGACCTCCATGGCTCCACCCCGTTTCCGATCCGAGTATAGACGAGGCGGCCGCCGGCACCTTCGGGGGCAAGGAAGGCGCCCCCGCGCGGGGCGCCGCCTGCCTCCCGCTTCCGTTCCGCGCCCGCGCCGCCGCTCAGCGGGCGGCGCCGGCCGCGTAGGACTCGGCCGCGCTGCGCGCGTCGCCGGCGACCCCGAGCACCACCTCCACGCCCACCCCGCTCAGCGAGCGGACCATCCCCTCGCCCATCTCGCCGGCCAGGACCAGATCCACCCCCTGCTCCCGCAGCGTCTGGAAGACGCGGCGATGATGCTCGCCGCGGGGTACGAGGTCGTGGGAGCTCCCCCAGTCCACGTCCAGGACCTGCCAGTCGCGGACCTTCCCCTCCTCCAGCGTGGCCACCGCCAGGCGCGGCGCCCGCCCGAAGTGGGGGAAGATCTGCCCATCGGCATCGACAGGAAGCGCGACCCGCACAGCTACCCTACCCCCTTACCGTACGTGGGACGGTCCCTCGCCATCATAGCCCCGTGGCCTCGAAGCGGTCGAGCAGCCGGGCGAAGAAGGCGAGCGCCTCCTCGATCGGCCCGGGGCTGCGCATGTCGACGCCCGCCGCCGCGAGGAGGTCGAGCGGATCGCGCGAGCTGCCGGAGGCCAGGAAGTCGAGGTAGCGGTCGCGCGCCGCCTCCCCTTCCTGGCGGATCCGCTGCGCCAGCGCCGTCGCCGCCGAGACGGCGGTGGCGTACTGGTAGACGTAGAAGTTCATGTAGAAGTGCGGGATCCGCGCCCACTCCAGGTCGATCTCGGGGTCGACGACCATCTCCGGCCCGAAGTACTCGAGGTTGAGCCCGCGGTAGAGCTGCGAGAGGTTGTCGGCCTGGAGCGCGCCGCCGGCCTCGACCAGCTCGTGGATCCTCTGCTCGAACTCGGCGAAGAGCGTCTGGCGGAAGAGCGTGCCGCGGAAGGTCTGCAGGTAGTGGTCGAGGAGGCGGCGCTGCTCGAGCCGGTCCTCGGTCCGCGCCAGCATCTCCTGGATGAGGAGCGACTCGTTCAGCGTCGAGGCCACCTCGGCGACGAAGATGGCGTAGTGCGCCGTGGGGTACGGCTGGCGGGCGTGGGAGTAGAAGCTGTGCATGGCGTGGCCCATCTCGTGTGCCAGCGTGAAGACGCTGTTCAGGTCCGCCTGGTAGTTGAGCAGGACGTACGGGTGCGTGCCGTAGGCCGCCGCCGTGTAAGCGCCCGACGACTTGCCGCGGTTCTCGTAGACGTCCACCCAGCCGGAGCGCAGGGCGGCGTCGAGGTCGCGCAGGTAGCGCTCGCCCAGCGGCCGGAGGCCCTCCTCGACCAGACGGATCGCTTCCTCGTAGGGGATGGGCGACGGCGGGGCGGCGACGGGCACGTAGGCGTCGTAGAGGTGCATCTCGTCCAGGCCCAGCGCGCGCTTGCGCAGCGCCACCCAGCGGTGGAGGAGGTCGAGGTGGCGCCGGACCGTCCGCACCAGGTTGTCGTAGACCTCGACCGGGATCTGGTGCGGGGCCAGCGCCGCCTCGCGCGCCGAGCCGTAGCGCCGGGCGCGGGCGAAGAAGACGTTCTTCCGCACCTCGGCGTGGAGCGAGGCGGCCAGCGTGTGGCGGTGGCGGGCCAGCGTCTCGCCCATGGCGGCGAAGGCGCGCCGCCGCACCTCGCGGTCGGGGCTCTCCAGGAAGCGGGCGTAGCGCCCGTGGCTCAGCTCGACCTCCCGGCCCTGCTCGTCGCGGATGACGGGAAAGCGCATGTCCGCGTGCTGGACGGCGTGGAAGATGCGCTCCGGCGCCTGGCCCAGCTCGCCCGCCGCCGCCAGGAGCTGCTCCGTCTCCTCGGAGCGGACGTGGGGCCGCAGGCGCGCCAGCACGCTCAGGCGCTGGCGGTAGGGCTCCAGGCGAGGCTCCTCCCGCTGCCAGCTCTCCAGCCGCTCCGGCTCGACGGCCAGGATCTCCGGATCGACGAAGGCGCCCGCCTCCGCTGCGCGGTGGGCCAGCGCCAGCGCGCGGTCGAACATCTCCTGGTGGCGGGCGTCGCGCTGGTCCTCGTCCAGCCGCAGGTTGGCGTAGGTGACCAGCCGCTCCAGCGCAAGCGAGAGCTCGTCCGCCAGGCGAAGCACCTCGGCCAGGTCGGCCGCGCTCCGCCCCGCCCGCCCGCGCAGGCCCGCCAGCTCGGGAAGCCTCGCTTCCGCCCGGCGGAAGGCTTCCTCCCAGGCCTCCTCGTCGGGGAAGAGATCCTCCACACGCCAGCGGTAGCGCGGGTCGACCTCGCTCCGCTCGGGCACCGTCGCCTGTGCGTCGCCCGCTCCTGTCGCCGTCTCGCTCAACCCTTTCACCCCCGGGACACGTCTCGAAGTGGCCACGGCCCATGACCCGGCGGGGGCGAGGCGGGCACGCCCTCCCCCCGTCGCCGTGGGGCCGACTTCCATCCTACGACCCGGCTTTCCCCCGCCGCGAGCGCCCGGGGCGGCGGCCCGGCTACTCCTCCGCCCCGTCCGGGAAGGCGCCCGCGCCGCCCGGCTCCTCCGGCTCCGGGGGGAAGGACGGCTCCCGCTCCCGCACCCGGCCGAAGAGCCAGAGGAAGCCATAGAGCAGCGCGGCCGTCGCCGCCATCGCCCCGCCCGCGCCCAGAAGCCCCTCGCCGGGCAGGAACCGCCCCAGTCCGCCCCCGCTCCCCAGCGCGAGGAAGCCGGCCGCCATGGAGGCCGCCCCCGCCACCGCCAGTCCCAGCTGCAGGAGCGAGATTCCCACCGCTCGCGGCCGGCGGTCGAGGAAGAGCGGGAAGAGGGCGTAGCCGACCCCGTAGGCGACGGTCGTCGCCCAGCCGAGGAGCGCCAGGTGCGTGGCCAGCGGCGAGAGCGGGTCGAGCCCCAGGAGGAGGCCGAGGCCGAGGAGGGCCGCGAAGGACCATCCCGCCCGCCAGGCGAAGGCCAGGGGCGGGCCGAGGCGCCGCAGGCGGCGGCCGGGCGCCAGGTAGAGCGCGGCCGCGTAGAGGAAGGCCAGGCCGAGCAGGCGGCTCGCCGCCGACGCCAGCGTCCAGGCGCCCCGGGCGAAGCCCGCCGCGGCGCCCGCCAGGCCGAGCAGCCAGAGAAGCTGCGCCAGCTCGCCGCCGCGCCGTCGCACGGCGCCGTAGGCGAGCCAACGCGGCAGGAGATGGAGCGGGACGGCCAGGAGCGTGCCGGCGATCCAGCCGTAGCGGAGGAGAAGGGCGCCGGCCGGCGAGGCCACGTAGGGCAGCGGAAGCGCGGTGGTCCCGCGGAGCGGCCCGGCCTCCAGCGCAGCCGCCGCCAGGAGCGCCAGGACGGCCAGCTCCGTCCCGCGGCGCCCCACCGGATCGGTGCTCCGCGCCACCTCCGAGCGGGCCAGGAGGTGGATCCAGGGGGCGGGCCGCAGCGCCGGCCGCCGCCGGCCGCGCGCGGCCGCCTGCGCCTCGCGCTCCGCCTCCCGCTCCAGCTCCCGGCTGGCGGCCATGGCCAGCCCCTCCCGGTCGAGCCGGGGGCCGAAGAGGAGCGTGCCCAGCAGGTTGAGGAGGAAGAGGAGCGGGCCCGCCGCCTGGAGCGCAAGCCCCGCCGCCACCAGGACGGGGGAGGAGCCCACGTCGGCCGCCACCAGCGCCCAGAGGCCCGCCTCGGCCACGGCCAGGTGGAGTCGCCCCAGCCACGGCCAGGGCGGCTGCCGGCCGAGGAGCAGGGCGAGCATGGCGTAGGTGATCCCGTAGATCAGGAAGGTGAGCCAGCCCCACGGGTTGATCACCTCGTGCAGCGGCCGCAGCAGCGGGATCAGGGCCGGGCGGAGCGCCATCCAGGCGCCCAGCAGCGCCCCCAGGCCGAAGTGGGCCAGGGCGAAGCCGGTGAAGAGCGCCGGCAGCCGCCCGATCGCCTCGCCCGCCGCCCGCCGCACCTCACGCCACCCCGCCCCGGGCCCTGCTGCCGCCCACGGCCGGCACGGGCCTCAGATCCGGATCCCAGCGCCGCCGCAGGGCGACGGCGGCCAGGACGGCCGCCAGGCTGACCGCGCCCCCCACCAGGAAGCCGGCGCCCGCGTTCCAGCGCTGCGCCAGCCAGCCCACGAAGAGCGATCCCAGCGGAGCGACGCCGTTGAGCACCATCACGTAGAGGCTCATCACGCGGCCGCGCAGCTGGTTGGGCACCGTCACCTGGATGGTGCTGTTGGAGGTGGCGGTGTAGATGATCATGGCGAAGCCGGTCACGAGCAGGAGGGCGAAGGCGGTCGCGAAGCGGTGGAGGGTGCCCAGCAGGGTGACGCCCAGGCTGAAGACGAGCCCCCCACCCAGGAGCAACTCCCGCCTCGGGCCCCGGCGCGACAGGTAGGCCAGCACCAGCGCGCCGCTCAGGGCGCCCGTCCCCAGGGCCGACATCAGGTAGCCGAGCGTCTCCGGGCCCGAGCCCAGGGTGAAGCGGACGAAGACCGGCATCAGGACGTTGAAGTTGAGGGCGAAGGTGCTGATCACGCCGATCAGCAGGGTGGTCACCAGGACGAGCGGCGTCTTGCGGACGTACTCCAAGCCGCCCACCACCTCTTTGACGAGCGAGGCGTGGACGGGCACCTGCGCCGGCCGCTCCAGCCGCATCAGGAGGAGCCCGGCGATGACGGCGAGGAAGCTGGCGGCGTTGATCACGAAGGCCCAGCCGACGCCGGCCCGGCCGATGACCAGCCCGGCCACCGCCGGCCCGATCAGGCGGGCTCCGTTGAAGACGGAGGAGTTGAGCGAGATGGCGTTCATCAGGTCCTCGCGCCCCACCATCTCGACGATGAACGCCTGCCGCCCCGGGTTGTCGAAGCTCTGCACCGTCCCGGTCAGGAAGGCGAGGAGCGCCACGTGCCAGACGCGCACCCGGCCGGAGAGCGTCAGGAGCCCGAGCGCCAGGGCGAGGAGGCCGAGCAGGCTCTGCGTGGCCACCAGGAGCCCGCGCTTGGAGAGCCGGTCGACCAGCGCCCCGGCCACTAGCGAAAAGATGAGGAAGGGAAGGAACTGGAGCGCGGTGACCGTGCCCACCACCCAGGGCGAGTTGCTCAGCTGCAGGACGAGCCAGCCCTGCCCCACGTTCTGCATCCACGTGCCCACCAGCGAGACCGCCTGGCCGGCGAAGAAGAGCCGGAAGTTGCGGTGACGCAGGGCGGAAAAGGCGCCTTGTAGGCGTGAGGGCTGGCGACCTTCCGTGGGGCGGACACCTCCGGGGAGGCGGAAAGGACCGGTTTCGACAGCGGACGACCGGTTCGTATCGTACCATACGTCGCCCGCGGCCGACGGCGCGGGAGCTGCGGCCTGCCACCGGCGGCCTGCCGGTTGCCGCAACTCCGCCTGGCGCTCGCTCGTCCAAGCGGTCAGGAGGGGATCGGGTGAACGAGAAGGAGGCGGGACGGAGGGCGGCGGGAGCGATGGCGGGAAGCGCGCTCGCCCTCCTCCTGCTGCTGGTCGCCGCCTGCGGCGCGGGGTCGGGCGGCGCGACGGCGACCGGACCCGCCGCCCGGAGGCCCCCGGCTGCGGTGCAGCCGGGGCGGACGGGGGAGCCGGCGCTGGCGGTCTACTTCGCGCGGAGCGCGGGGGCGGGCGGGCCGCAGCTGGTTCCGGTCCGGCGCCCGCTTCCTGAGGGGGTGCGGGCGGACGACAGCCGCGGCCGCCTGCGGGCGGCCATCGAGGCGCTGCTGGCAGGCCCGACGGCGGAGGAGCGGTCGGCGGGGCTGGCGAGCGCACTGCCCCGCGGCGTCCGTCTGCTCTCGGTGGAGCTGGCCCGCCCCGTGGCGACGCTGGACTTCTCGCGCGAGCTCGAGCAGACGGGCGGGACGACGGCGGTGGCGACGCTTCTCGACCAGATCGCCCTGACGGTCGCCTCCGTGCCGGGCGTCAAGGGCGTGGAGCTGCGGGTGGAGGGCGTCCGCGTGGGGAGCGAGGAGCGGCCCTTCACCGGGGAGGGCTTCCTCTTCCAGCGGCTGCTGCCGCCGGTCGACTCGCAGCTGGTGAAGGGCCTGGCGCCGGAGGACGCCCTGGATCTCTGGATCGCGGCCATCCCCGACCGCGACGCCATGTGGCGGCTGATGGGAGCCGACCTGCGGGCGCGGTACGGCAGGCCGGAGGCCGTGGACACCGCCGCCTGGGCGGAGGGGATGGGGAGCTACCGGAACTACACGCTCGAGGCGGGGGAAGTGCAGGGCGGCGACGCCGGGACGGGCGAGGGCCGGCGGGTCGACGTCCGGCTGAGCGGGGCGGCCCGGCTGGAGGGGACGACGGAAAACGTCGTCTACATCGCGCACATGATTTGGAGTGGCGGTTTCTGGCGCTTCGACGGCGGGGAAAGAGCGCGCTAAACTGCTCCTGACCCGCTAACGTGGAGCCGGAGGGATGCAAGCGTGGCCGCGTCGCCGCTCCTACTCGAGCACCTGAGCGAACAGGACCTGCGCTTCCTGGCCGAGGCGACGGGGCAGGGGGAGGGCGCGCAGGCGGTGGAGAGGCTGCGGCGGGCTCCGGAGCAGGTGGAGGTCCTCCTGGACGACCCGCGGCTCTTCGCGGAGCTCTCGCGCGTCGAGGAGTGGCTGGCCAGGGTGACGCCCTTCCTCCTCTTCCAGGTCTTCCTGCGCCAGGCGTTGCGCGACCTGGCGAGCACCAGCTATGCCAGCGAGCTGGCGGGGCCACGGATGCGGGTGCCGGTCTTCGACACGCCGGAGCTGGTCCGCTTCCTGGCCGACCGGCAGCGGCGGGACTACCTGGCGCTGCTGCTGGCCTCCTTCACCCGGGCGAGCAGCGGCCGCATCTGGGTGCGGACGCCGCGCGGACCGCGGAGGATGCGCGTCAGCGAGCTCGACCTGAGGCGGATGAAGGAGCTGGCCCGGGTGGTCGACGCCCGCGACCGCTTCCTGGTCTACCGGCGGATCGGCGACCTGGCGCTCTTCCTGAGCGGGGTCTTCGCCGAGCACGTGGCGAGGCTCTCGGCGACGCCGCTGGACTGGCTGGAGGAGGAAGGCCGCCGCTACTACGAGCTGGCGGCCGACCAGGAGGGCGCCAACCTCTCCGGCTGGCGACAGGTGCTGGAGAGTCTCGCCTCCGATTTCCGCCGCGCCCGCCGCGTCCTCAACTTCGCCAGCTGGCGGTACTTCCGGGGCTGGCAGGAGCGGCTCTTCGGCACGCCGGTCTAGCCCGGGCGGGAGGGGAGGGGGAGCGATGCGGGCGACGGCGGGGACGGGCGCGGGCGGGCGGCGCGGGCTGCCGGGCTGGCGGGAGAAGGTCCGCCAGTTCCTCTGGGGCCTCTTCTACTACGACAGCTACCGCGAGACCGCGGAACAGGCCAGGAAGCTGGACGACCTCGTCCGCCTGATGATCTTCGGCGAGTTCCTGGGGCTGCCGCTGATGAACGCCTCCATCAGCCTCCGCCTCCTGCCCTACGCCCTGGAAGGCCTGCCGGGCTGGCGGGAGCGGCTGGCACAGGAGGTCGACATCGTCGAAGAGCTGCCGCACTTCGACTGAGGCGGCCTGCGCCGCCTCTCGTCCAAGGCGGGCGGCCGGGCCGCCCGCGCCGGGAGGGAGAACGTGTCGCCGCTCAACTGGCTCGTCTTCGGGCTGGCCGGCCTGCTCGCCGTCTGGTGGGTGGCCGGCGGGCTCGTCAACCGCCGCCGCGCCGGACGCCTTCTGGCCGCCCTCCGCCCGCACCTGCGGGAGCTGGCCGGTTCGGCCACCATCCGCTGGCACGGCAGCTCGGCCTTCCGCATCGACATCCGGGACGCCTCGGCCCCCTACCGGGCCGTCTCCGTCCTGGCCCTCCTGGCCGGGCGCGAGGCGCCGCTGGCCGTCCTCTGGGCGCTCTGGCGCGGGCGCGGCGACACCCTGGTGATCGAGGCCGATCTCCTGCGCCGTCCCGGGCGGGAGGAGATCCTGGAGAGCCCCGACCGGCTTCCCGGCCTTCCGGCCGGATCGGTGCTGGCGCTCCGGAGGGAGCACCCGCACCTGCACCTGGCCGTCCCGCTGCGCGGCGTGCCCGAACCCGTGGTGGAGGCCGCCTTCCGCACGCTGCGCGGGCGCGTGGCCGACCTCGCCTAGCGGCACGCCCGCTGCACCCTCCGCCGGCGGGTCGCGCCGCAGGAAGCCTTCCTGCGCCGGGGCCCCCGCTTCAATGGCAGCCCAGCGCGGCGAGGCTGGCGACCAGCTGGCTCCGCTCCTCCGCCCGCAGCTCGCCCCAGAGCGTGAGGCGCAGCCCGCGGCCGGTGACCGGGCAGGCGAAGCCGAGGGTCAGCACCGGCCGGGCGCGGCCGAACCGCCCCAGGACCGGCCGCGCCCGGCCCGACTCCAGCCGGGCGGGATGGCCGTTGACGGCCAGTTCGACCGCCGGCCGCTCGGGCTGGAGGCCGGGCGGGGGCGGAGGCAGCGCGGAGGCGACGCGCAGGTCCAGGTGGGCCACGCGGCCGTCGTCCAGCCGGAGCAGGTAGGCGGCCCGGCCGTCGCGCGTCCAGGAGACGCCGTCGAGCAGGACCCGGGCCTCCACCTCCGGCGGGCTGCCCGGATCCATCAGGCCCCACCCCTCGGGGAGCGTCAGCACGAGGAAGTTGACCGTTCCCAGGATCAGGTTGTTGGCCGCGATCAGATGCTCGCTCACCCGTGCGCCCTCCACCCTACGGCGCCTCCGTGCAGTCGCTCAGGCGGGCAGCTCGGCGGCCAGGTCCTGGCTCGGCCGGAACATGTCCTCGGCCACCCGCTCCACCGCCTCCAGGCCGACCACCTCGCGGGGGTAGAGCGGCAGGTAGGCCCGCACCAGCGGACCCAGGTCGTTCTGGATGGTCTGGAGGTAGGCGCCCTGCTCCGCGAACTTGTTCCGCAGGTACTCGTCCGGCGTCTCGCCCAGCGACTCGTGGGTGATCACCTCGTTGACGAGGACGCCGCCGACCGGGATGTCGTAGGCGCGGACCATCTCGATGAAGCGCTTGACGACCGAGATGGGCAGGGAGAGCGGCAGGGTGACGAAGAAGAAGGCGGTGATCGCCGGATCGACCAGCAGCCCCTTCACCCTGTCGAAGCGCTGGCTCATGGCGATCAGGTCCGCCATCATCGGGTCGCGCTGCACCTCCTCCAGCACCTTATCCTTGCGGAAGGAGAGCTGGACGCGGAGGGAGAGCGCCTCCTTGCGGCTCTCGATGAGCCGACCCAGCCAGAGGCCGTAGATCTTGGAGAGGCCGATCAGGCGGACGGCGTTGGCGACGGCCGCCGTGTCGAAGACGATGCGGTCGTATTCGCCGGACTGCATCAGCATCATGTCGGTCATCTTGTCGAACATGGCCGACTCTTCGAAGGCCGGGTTGGTCATGGCGATGTCGATGAAGGGGCGGGCGTCCACCGGGATGTCGGCGTAGCGGAGGAACTCGCGGATGCGCGCGCTGACGCTCTCCCGGTAGCGCTGGACCGCGTCCTCGGTGTTCACCTCGATGGCGAAGAGGCCGTCGACTCCCCGCACCGGCCGCACCTGGCCGCCGGAGAGGTCCTGGCCGAAGAGGCTGGAAAGCGAGTGGACGGGGTTGAGCGAGGCCAGGAGCGTCCGCTTCCCCTGGCGCGCGAAGTGGTAGGCCAGCACCGCCGCGCTGACCGTCTTGCCGACCCCGCCCTTCCCGCCCGTGAAGACGAAGCGCAGGTCGGGGTGTTCCTCGAGGAACTCGCTCAGGCTCTGCATGGTCGGGAACCGTCCTCCCTTCCTGGGTGGAAGCGCGCCGGAGCACGCTCGCCCGGCTCGTCTAGATGGCCACCTTGCAATCCATCAGGTCGGCGCTGGCCCGCGCGATCATCTCCAGCCCCTTCGGCTCGCGGGTGTACATGGGCACCACGGAGAGGACGCGCTCGCCGAACTTGCGCGCGATCTCCTCCAGGTAGGGACGCTGTCCCTCGAGCCGGTTGCGGAGGAACTCGCTCAGGTTGGGCTGTTCGATCAGCTCGGGCGGGTAGACCTGGTTGACGATCAGCCCGGAGAGCTGGATGCCCAGCTCGGAGAACATGGAGAGGGCGCGATCGGTGTCGAGGATGGCCATCTGTTCCGGGATCAGCACCATGAAGAAGCCGGTGCTCTTCTGGTTGGTGATCAGGTCGGTGAAGGTGGTGATCCGCTGGCGGATGTCGAGCAGCTCGGCCATCATGGCGTCTTCCTGCGCGCGCTCGCCCTTCAGGGAGGCGGCCACCTGCTCGTATTCGGCCACCTGGCTGCGCGCCTCGGTGATCTTCTCCACCCACTTGGAGAGGATCTCCGCCATGGCGACCATGCGCACGCCGTGCCCGAAGGGGGGCATGTCGAAGATGTACATGTCGTACTCGTTGGCGGCCACAAGTTCGGCCATGGCGTCGTAGGTGGCCGACTCGTACATGGACGGCTCCGCGGAGGAGGAGTCGACGTACTCCTCGATCTCGCGCGGCAGCTCGTCCAGCCCGTACATGTCGCGGATCTTCTGCTTGACGCTCGCCTGGTACTCCGCCACCCGCCGGTCGGCGTCGATCTCGACCACGAAGAGGTTCGGGATCACCTCGATGACGCCTCTGCCGAAGAAGTTCCGCTCGAAGATGTCGGAGAGCGAGGCCTGGGGGTCGGTGCTGAAGAGGAGCGTCTTGCACTTCTTCTCCGTAGCCATGTAATAGGCGAGCGACGAGCTGGACGTGGTCTTGCCCAGCCCGCCCTTGCCCGCGAAGATGGCCACGCGGATCTCGGGGTGTGCGTCGAAGTAGGCTTTGAGCCCGGCCGGCTTCAAGTCGTCTTCACCTCCGATGAGCTCGCGAACCGGCAAGCCGCGCTAGTAGAGCGCGTCCGTGAAGTCGCGCTCGCGGAAGACGCGCTGCTTCCACGACTCGATGTTGGGAACCGCGTACGGAAGAATCCGCAGCGAGTAGTAGGGCGGCAGGACGGGGATGCCGAGCATGTCGCCCAGGGTGATGAACATGAAGAGGTGCTCCATGTACATGCGCGTGCGCAGCGCCGCGGTCACGTTGCCGTGCGAGGCCATGCCGTAGAGGACGTCCTTCATCACGTTGCCGAGGCCCTGCTTCTCGCCGGTCTCCCCGCCTTCGGCGGGAGCCTCCTGCTCCGTCTTCTTGTTGCGGCGCCAGAACATCTCTTCTCACCTCGCCGAGATAGGTTGCGCCCGGGCAGGACCCGCCGGCCCTGCCCGGGCTCCGATGCCCTTCTTCGTTCTCGCGGCCGCCCGCCGGCCGGCCGCCGGTCTGCGTCGCCTGGGCCGGTCCCTGCCCTCGCACGGCCTCGCCGAAGCCGTGCAGCCTCAACGCGCCGGTGTCGCCGTCTGTCCCGCCACCGCCATGGGCTGGGCCCGGGAGGCGAGGTAGGAGCGGATCGTCATCACCGCCATCCGGAGGCCGAGGACGATCAGCATCACGCCGACGAGGGTGAAGATGGCGTCCAGCGTGTGGGCGGCCCAGGGGATGGTGCCCAGGGGCGGCTGGACCAGCGTCTTCCCCGTGTAGACGGCGTTGAAGAAAACGTAGGTCTGGAAGGCCAGCCCGAGGATGGTGGTGACGATCATGAACATCGCCGGCCAGAAGGTCCAGCCGCTCTGGCTCTGGGCCCGGGCGAGGTGGATGGAGATCAGCATCAGCGCCAGGCCCGCCAGCAGCTGGTTGGAGCCGCCGAAGTAGAGCCAGAGGTTGTTCCACGAGCCGGAGACGGCGAAGAGCCAGGCGATCAGGATGCCGAGGAACGTGGCCACGTGCTTCTGGCCGAGGATGGCGAAGCGCCCCTGGCCGGCCACCTCCGCCGAGATCAGGCGCCAGAAGCGGGTGACCAGCGACTGGACCGTGATGGCGTAGAGCACCAGCGAGACGCCGAAGAAGGTGGCCAGGAAGGCCTCGGCGCCCTTGCCGCCGAGGAAGCCCTCGGTGAGGCGGATGGCGCCCGCCACCCAGGCGGTCGTGTTCTTGGTGATCTCGCCGGGCGCCAGGACCATGTAGGCGGCCAGGGAGGCCAGCGCCACCAGGCCCTCCGAGAGCATGGCACCCGCGCCGACGGGGTGCGCGTCGGTCTCCAGGTCCAGCTGCTTGGAGGTGGTGGAGCTGCCGACCAGGCTATGCCAGCCGGAGATGGCGCCGCAGGCGATGGCCAGGAACATCATCGGCCAGAGCGGCCCGGTGGCCGGTGACCAGAAGCCCTTCCAGGCCGGCTGCTGCAGCGAGACGCCGAAGACCGGCGAAAGCAGACCGCCGATGATGATCAGGATGACCGCGATGAAGGTGGGGAAGAAGCTGATGAAGTTCATGGGCTGGATGAGCGAGGGCAGCGGCAGCACGGAGGCGACGAAGAGGAAGACCCCCACCAGCGCGGCCCAGAAGGGGGCCGACCAGGCGCCGAAAGGATCGGTCGGTGTCCGCAGGTAGACGCCGGCCACGATGGAGAGGACCACGAGGAGAAGACCGATCAGCGTGGTGAGCCCGACGTTGAGGCGGACCTTGTACATCAGCTGGCCCACGATCACCGCGGTGATGATGATACCCACCGTGGCTGCGAAGGTGCCGGGAAGGGTGTTCCAGAATTGCGCGATAAAGAAGACGAAGGTCGCCGAGATCATCTGCAGATAAAACAGGATGAATCCCAGCAGGGTGCTGCGACCGCTGGCACCGGTGAATTCGTAGGAGATGGGACCGAAGGAGCGGCCGTTGTTCCGGACCGACACCATGATGGCGCCGTAGTCCTGGAGCCAGCCGATGAAGAAGTTGCCGAGGATGATCCAGATCAGGGCGGGCAACCAGCCGTACTGGAGCGCGATGAACGGACCGAGGATCGGACCCAGCGCGGCCACGCTCTTGAACTGGTAGCCCCAGAGCACGTACCGGCTCGCAGGGAAGAACTCCACGCCGTCCATGTACATGTGGGCCGGGGTGGTCCGCTTCGCGTCGGGTTTCCAGACGTTGCGGTCGTACCAGCGGCCGTAGCCCAGGAAGGCGATCCCATAAAAGACCAGGGCCGCCACGACGAACCAGAACGGCGTCGTCACGCTTCTCCCTCCTTTTGTGGCAGCGTCGCCGCCGCGCACCCGGCGGCGCGGTGAGAGGAGGCTTCGACTGGCGAAGAGCGAAATCCTTCCGAGGCGAACCATGCGCTGACTTGAAGAGGCGAGACGGGCGCAGCGAAAAGCGGAAAGAATTCCCCGGGGGTCAGACCGAAGCCACCATCTCCTGGCGCACCGCCGCGCATGCGGCCTCCGGCGTCAACTCCCGGACGACGCGACGGCCTGCGACGACGAGCGCGGGTCCCCGGCCGAGCCGGTGGCGTAGCGAGAGCCAGAGACCCTGCGGCGAATAGACGTCGACGCTGACCGGCTCCACGGCCGGACCGAACTCGCCGACCAGGGCGTTGACCACGTCGACCGCACGCTGCTGCTCCTCCACCACTTCGGGCGGATACTCCCGCAACTGGTCGCGCGGGTAGTCCAGGCTGGCGATGCGGAGGAAGTCCATGCCCTGGCAGGCGGCGCACATGTTGAAGAATTCCGGCAGGAGGCCGACAATCTCCACCCGGATCCGTTTCACGGACAGCCCCCCTTCGGATGTTCTCGTCATGATGATAGGCGCCGCTCGCGCGAAAGGGAATAGCGGCGGCGAGGCGTGGAGGGCGGAAGGCGAGAGGCGAAAAGGGGGCCGGCCGCCCGCCGGCCGGAAGGCCGGGCGAAGGGCGGCCGGCGCTGCCGGACCGGCTACTCCTGGCGGACGGCCTCGACGTGGACGATGATCCTGACCTCGTCACCCACCAGAACTCCGCCGGCCTCCAGCAGGGAGTTCCAGTTGAGCCCCCACTCCCTGCGGTTGATCTTCCCCTCCAGCGTGAAGCCGGCCCGCTGGTTCCCGTAAGGGTCGCGGATCCGGCCTTCGAAGCTGAGTTCCAGGGTGACCGGGCGGGTGACGCCGCGCATGGTCAGCTCGCCCTCGACCTCGTAGCTCCCGTCGTCGCGGGGGGTGATGCGCCGGCTGCGGAAGCGGATCTCCGGATGGTGCTCGGCGTCGAAGAAGTCGGCGGAGCGCAGGTGATTATCCCGGTCCGGTTCGCGCGTATCCACCGACGCGGCCTGGACGACCGCCTCGATCTCGCACGAGGCGAGCTCCTCGGGGTCGCCCCGCAGCTCGCCGGCCACCTGGTTGAACTGGCCGCGGACCGTGGCGATCATCATGTGCCGCACGGAGAACTCCACCGTGGTGTGGGCGGGGTCCACCTTCCAGACCCCGGTGCGGGTCGTAGCCGACATGACGCAACCTCCCCAAGTCGGAGACATTTAGACAGACATCAAAATATACGACCCGCCCTCCCGGAAGCAAGCCGGCCGGCGCGACGTCGTTCGCCACGGGGCGGGGCGATCGGGGCGTCGTCTACAATCGGTGGCGGAAGGGAGGAGGACCCGACGGCCAGCGAGCGGCTCGCCCATGCGCTCATCGCCCTCTGGCGGCTGCTCCGCCGACGCGCTCATCCGGTGCGGCGGGGCGAGATGACCCCGGAACAGTACTGGCTCCTCCGCCACCTGGAGGAGGCCGGACCTACCTCGATCGGCGAGCTGGCCGCGCAGCTGGGGATCACCCCGAGCTCGGCCACCATCGCCTGCAAGCGGCTCGAGCGCGGGGGCTTCGTCCTGCGCGAGCGCCAGGCGAGTGACGAGCGGGTGGTCAAGGTGCAGCTGACGCCCAGGGGGATGGCCCAGCTGCAAGCCTGGCGCGACCGCCTCTTCGACGCCCTGGCCCTGCTGCTCGAGCCCCTCGACGCCGGGGAGCAGGACGAGCTGGCCGCGCTGCTGGAACGGGTGCTGGCGCAGGCGGAGGCGCCGGAGAGGGCGGAACCCGCCGGTTCCGCGGGGGGCGGGGAGAGGAAGGGCGGGGCCGGGGTGTAGCCGGGCTTCCTGGCGGGGAGGCGAAGGCCGGGCGCGCGCAGAAGCCTGGCAAGAGAGCGGACGGAGGGATCGGGATGCCGGCGTCCGGCGGGCGCAGCGGATGGGTTCGCATCCTCGACTGGGTCGAAGACGTGCTCTACATGGTGGTCGCCGTCATGCTGGTGGCCCTGGCGGTCGCCGCGCTGGTCGACGCGATCCGCCTCTTCCTGCAGGAGTCGGGCCCGGAGACGGTCGCGCGTGTGCTCGACCCGCTCCTCGTGGTGATGATGCTCCTGGAGCTCCTCCATACCGTGGTGGTCTTCATCCGCACGCACGTGCTCGACTTCGAGCCGCTTCTGGTGGTGGCCCTGATCGCCAGCGTGCGTCGCATCCTGGTGCTGACGGTGGAGAGCCTTCCCGGGCGGGTGAGCGACCTGGCCTTCCGCCAGGGGATGGCCGAGTACGCCCTCAATATCCTCTTCATCGGGCTTCTGGTCTGGGCCATCCATTACAGCCGGGCACGGCGGAGCGACCGCCCCGCGTAGGCGCCTTGGCGGGGCCGTGGGGCGCCGGGGCGGCGGCACCCTCTTGGCTGCAGGTACCCGGGTGGGTATACTGGCGGGCGGATGCCGCAGGTCGCACGGCCGGCCGGCTTCGGCTGCGGCGACTCACCGCGCAGGAGGGATGCGGGTGGCGGTTCTCGTCTACACCACCCCCAGCTGCCCGTACTGCCGCGCCACCAAGCGCTTCCTGGCGGAGCGAAAGGTGCCCTACCGCGAGATCGACGTCTCGAAGAGCCCCGCCGCCGCGCGCGAGGTGGTGCGCAAGTCGGGTCAGATGGGCGTTCCGGTCATCGACGTCAACGGCCAGATCATCGTCGGCTTCGATCGCGCGCGCCTCGTCCGCGCCCTGGGACTCCGCGAGTAGGCCGGCCCCCTCGGGGCCCCGGAGCCCGCGGGCCCGCGGCGACCGCGCGCGCAGGCGACGCAGCCGGAGGAGGAGCAGAACATGAAGATCAAGCCCGTCGACGATCGGCTTCTGGTCCGGCCCATCCACGAGGAGGAGAAGACCGCGTCGGGCCTCTATCTTCCTGACACCGCCAGGGAGAAGCCGCAGGAGGGCGAAATCCTGGCGGTGGGGACCGACGAGGAGCTCCAGAAGATCTTCAAGGTCGGCGACCGCGTTCTCTACGCGCGCTATGGCGGGAACGAGATCAAGCTGGACGGGGAGTCGCACCTGATCCTGAGCCGCTCGGACATCCTGGCCATCGTCGAAGACGCCTGACCGGGGGCCCGGGCGCCTTCCTCGGGGCGGGTGCCGGCCCCCGGCCGGCGGAGGTGGAGCGCTGCATGGACCTGGCAGGCGACTGCATCTTCTGCCGGATCGTGGCGGGCCAGGCGCCCGCTTTTCGACTTCTCGAGAGCGAGCGGGCCATCGCCCTCCTGGACGCCTACCCGGCGGCGCCCGGCCACGCGCTGGTGGTCAGCCGCCGCCACGCCCGCGACCTCTTCGAGCTGGAGGAGGAAGAGCTCGCCGAGGTGGCGCGTCTCGCGCGCCGCATCGCGCTGGCGCAACGGCAGGTGCTCGGCGCCGGGGGCGTCAACCTCCTCAACTCCAACGGGCGGAGCGCCCAGCAGACCGTCTTCCACTTCCACCTCCACGTCCTCCCGCGTACGGCGGGCGACGGGCTTAACGTCTGGGCGGGGAAGCGTCTGCACCGGCTCGACCGCGAGCTGGGGGAGCGGCTCCGCTCCGCACTGGAGGGGCGAGCGGGCTGAGGGGCGGCTCGCCTTCCCCTGCCCCTGCGCGGGGAGCGCGCGCTGCAGGCGCCGGTCAGCCACCCGCCTTCCCCAGGAGGAAGCTGGCCACCAGGACCAGCAGGACGAAGAGCGTGACGGCCGTGTACGTCAGGTCCCGCTCGCGCAGGAAGACGAAGACCGAGAGGAGCACGCGGGCGATGGGGGTCAGGACCAGGACCAGGATGCCCAGGTCGATGACCGCCAGCGGGTCGCCGCGGCCCAGCTCGAGGAAGACCTGCTCGAAGCCGCCCGGGCGCGCATAGGATCTCCCCGCCGGGTGCAGGAAGAGCAGGACGAGGCCGGCGAACATGATGGCGGCGCTGAGGAGGACGCCGCCCCGCAGGACCCGGCTGATCAGGAGCTCCAGGTCGAAGCCCGCCGCGGCGGCCGGTGTGGCATCGCCCGCCGCGCCGTCCGGGGCCGCCGAAGGTCGAGGATCCCTGGCGGGCGGTCTCTCCCGGTGCGGCCCATCCTTCCGCGGCACCCCTCTACACCCCCAGTCCGCGCAGCAGCATCTCGACGCCGATGAAGAGAAGGACCGGGATCGCGACCAGACGGAGCGTCCGGTTCCCGATCCGGGTCAGGAGCAGCGAGCCCAGCGAGGCTCCCAGGAGGACGCCCAGCGCCACCGGCGCCGTCGTCTCCGGCCGGATGTCGCCGCGGGCGAAGTAGATGGCGGCGCTGGCGGCGGCGGTGACGCCGATCATGAAGTTGCTGGTCGCCGACGAGACCTTCAGCGGCAGGCGCATGAGCCCGTCCATCGCCAGCACCTTCAGGGCGCCGGATCCGATCCCCAGCAGCCCCGAGATCAGCCCGGCCACGTACATCATGCCGAAGCCCTGCGGCACGCCGGTGGCCGCGTACTCGACCTGGCGGTCCAGCGCCGCGTCGTAGTAGCTCCCCGCCAGCCTCAGGCGGCGGACCAGCGGGCCGGCCCGGCCGGGATCGGGCAGGTCGCCGCGGGTCTGCTGCATGGAGTTGAGCGCCGACCAGCCCATCAGCAGGGCGAAGACGATGTAAAGGTAGCGGGCGGGTACGACGCCGCCCAGGAAGGCGCCGGTGATGGCTCCGGTGGTGGTGGCCATCTCCAGGAACATGCCGATGCGGATGTTGGTCAGCCGGTCGCGCACGTAGGTGGCCGCGGCGCCGCTGGATGTGGCGATGACGGTCACGATGCTGGCCCCGATGGCGTCGTGGATGTCCAGACCCAGGCCGAGGGTGAGCATGGGGACGACGAAAACCCCGCCGCCGAGCCCCAGGAGCGACCCCAGCAGGCCGAAGACGACCGACGCCGCGAAGGCGATCAGGCTGAAGTCGAGCAGGTGCATGAGGGGCATCGCTCCCGCGGGAGGTCGCTGACAGCCTTCGCCATTATAAGCCTTCCTCGCACCCCTCCCCCGGGGCGCACGGGTTGCCGTTGCGGCTGCGACGGCCGGACCGCGGTCGCCGCCGGGGGCGAGACAGACACCGCGCGCCCTCGCCCGCGCATAGGCCGGGGCGGGGTGAGCGGGCATGTGCGGCATCGCGGGCTGGGTGGACTGGGAGCAGGACCTCCGCCGGCAGGCGGCGGTCCTCGAGGCGATGGGCGCGACGCTGGCCTGCCGGGGACCGGACGACTCCGGGCTCTGGCTCTCGCCCCACGCGGCGCTGGCCCACCGCAGGCTGGTCGTCGTCGACCCCGAGGCGGGCGTCCAGCCCATGCTCCGCGAGCGCGGCGGGGCGCGCTACGTCCTCACGTACAACGGCGAGCTCTACAACACCGCGGAGCTGCGCGCGGAGCTGGAGGCGCGCGGCCACCGTTTCCGCGGCCACTCGGACACCGAGGCGCTCCTGGCCGCCTACGTCGAGTGGGGCGAGCGCTGCGTGGAGCGCCTCAACGGGATCTTCGCCTTCGGGGTGTGGGACGAGCGGGAGGAGCTCCTCTTCCTGGCGCGCGACCCGCTGGGAGTGAAGCCGCTCTTCTACGCGCGGCGCGGCCGGGGTCTCCTCTTCGGCTCGGAGATCAAGGCGCTGCTGGCCCACCCGGCGGTCGAGGCGGAGATCGACGAGGAGGGGCTGGCCGAGGTCTTCGTCATGGGTCCCGGCCGGACGCCGGGTCACGGCGTCTTCCGCGGCGTGGAGGAGCTGCGGCCGGGCAGCTGGCTCCGCTTCGCCAGGAAGGGGACGGAGCTCCGCCGCTACTGGCGCCTGGAGAGCCGGCCGCACACCGACCCGGTGGAGACCACCGCCGCCGCCGTCCGCGACCTCCTGCAGGATGCCGTCGTGCGCCAGCTCGTGGCCGACGTGCCCCTGGGCGTCCTGCTCTCGGGCGGGCTGGACTCGAGCTCCGTCACCGCCTTCGCCAGCGAGGCCTTCCGCCGCCAGGGGCGCGGTCGCCTCGCCACCTTCAGCGTCGACTACGCGGGGAACGAGCGCTACTTCCGGCCCAACGCCTTCCAGCCCGAGGCCGACGGGCCGTGGGCGCACCGCGTGGCCCGGAGCTTCGCCACCGACCATCGCGACGTCCTCATCGACGGCGGCGAGCTGGCGGAGGCGCTGCTCCCGGCGCTCCTCGGGCGCGACATGCCGGGCATGGCGGACATCGACGCTTCGCTCTACCTCCTGAGCCGCGAGGTGAGGCGGGAGGTGACGGTGGTCCTGGTGGGCGAGGCGGCCGACGAACTCTTCGGCGGCTATCCCTGGTTCCGCGACCCGAAGGCGCTGGACGGGCCGAGCCTGCCCTGGGTGCGGAAGATCGCGGAGCGGGCGGAGCTCCTGGCGCCCGACGTGCGGCGCCGCATCCGCCCGCTGGAGTACGCGGTCGAGCGCTTCCGCGAGGCGCTGGCCGAGGTGCCGGCGCTGCCGGGGGAGGGGGAGGAGGAGGCGCGCATGCGCGCCCTCTCCTACGTCAACCTCACCCGCTTCCTGCCCGTCCTGCTCGACCGCATGGACCGGATGAGCATGCGCGTGGGGCTCGAGGTCCGCGTGCCCTTCTGCGACCACCGCCTCGTCCAGTACGTCTGGAACATCCCCTGGCGGTTGAAGACGGCGGGAGGCCGCGAGAAGGGGATCCTGCGCCTGGCGATGCGCGGGATCCTGCCCGAGGAAGTGCTCGCCCGCAAGAAGAGCCCCTACCCGAAGAGCCACCACCCGGACTTCCGGCGCCAGGTGCGCCGGCGGCTGGCGGCCATCCTGGAGGATCCGGCCTCGCCGCTGGCGCCGCTGCTGGACGCCGGCCGCGTGCGCGACCTGATCGCCGGCGACGCCCGCGACTTCGACCCGGCCTGGTTCTCGCAGCTGATGGGCGGCGCCCAGCTCTTCGCCTACCTGGTGCAGGCCGACGCCTGGCTCCGCCTCTACAAGGTGCGGATCGCCTGAGCGCGAATGGGAGGCGACCCCGGCGGGCATGCCTAGGACCGGATTCCCGGACGGCTCGCCGGGGGCCGATCCGCACTTTGCTGGGGAAGGGGTTGTGGCATGCCCATCACGCAGAAGGAAGCGTTCTGGCTCAACGAGCTCCTCAACGGTCACGCCGCCGCCGTCGACAGGCTGCTGGTCGACGCCAACGCGGTCCAGGATCCGCAGCTGCGCAGCATCCTGGAGCGTCACCTGCGGGCCGACCAGCAGCACTACAACACCATGCGCAGCTTCCTCGCCCAGAACGGCCAGGTTCCGGGCGCGGTGCCCGACTTCAACTACACCGGCCAGTACGGCGGCGGCTTCGGCCAGCAGGGCTGGAATCCGCAGGCCGGCTACCAGCCCTTCCAGTCCGGCGACTTCCGCGACCACCGCGCCTCGGACCGGACCGTCGCCGTCGACCACTTGGAGCGCTGCAAGTGGCACGCTGCCGAGACGCTCCAGGCGGGGTTGGAGTCGGCCACGCCGCAGGTCCGCCAGGCCTTCCTGGGGATGTGCAAGGACCACGCGGACATGGCCTACGAGCTCTTCCAGTACCTGCACGCGCGCAACTGGTACCAGGTGCCCGCGGTCCAGGGCGAGATGATGCGGCCGGCCGCGCAAGCCTACCCGGCGATGGCCGGCGTCCCCGGCTTCTGAGCGCGGATCCGCCCTTCGCCCGGGCGGCGCCCCCGGCGGGGCGCCGCCCTCGTCTGCGGGCTACTGCGCCTCCCCGCCCCGGGAGGCCAGGAGGAAGCCGACCCGGACCAGCCGCGCCGCACGCTCGGCGGCCGAGCGCAGGAGCTCGTCCGCCTCGGCCATCGCCTGCTCGAGCGAGAGCGGCCCGTCGACGGCGGGCAGGAAGGCCGCGAAGCCGGCTCCGCCGGGCTCGAGAAGCCGCTCCGCCCCCCGCTCGAGGCCGCCGGCCAGACCGATCACCGGCACCCCGCAGGCCGAGGCGCGCCGCGCCACCTCGGCCGGAGCCTTGCCGAAGGCGGTCTGCCGGTCGAGGCGCCCCTCGCCGGTCAGGACCAGGTGGACGCCGCGCAGGTGCTCGTCGAAGGCGAGCCGGTCCAGCACGAGGCGGGCGCCCTGCTCGAAGCGCGCCCGAAGCACGGCCAGCAGCGCGAAGCCGGCCCCGCCCGCGGCGCCCGCGCCGGGGACGTCGCGCCAGCGGCCGGCGGGAGGCGGCGGCAGCGCGGCCTCCACCCGCTCCGCCCAGCGCGCGAGGGCGTGCTCCAGCTCGGCCACCTCCCGGGGGCCCGCCCCCTTCTGGGGCCCGTAGACCGCGCTCGCCCCGCTCGGACCCAGCAGCGGGTTGGTGACGTCGCAGGCGACGGCCACTTCGACGCGGGCGAGGCGGGGGTCGAGGGCGGAGAGGTCGAGCCGCTCCAACCGGGCGAGGGCGGCCCCGCCGCCATCCAACGGTCTGCCCGCCGCGTCGAAGAGGCGCGCGCCCAGCGCCTGGAGCAGGCCGGCGCCGCCGTCGTTGGTGGC
This sequence comes from Bacillota bacterium, assembly GCA_029960955.1. Lineage (GTDB taxonomy): Bacteria > Bacillota > Sulfobacillia > JAIMAT01 > JAIMAT01 > JAIMAT01. The sequence continues at coordinate 60,073 of JASBVS010000005.1, read as the reverse complement.
GCTTCCTCCCAGCGTGACGAGGAGCGTGCGGGCGCCCGCGTCGAGAGCGGCCAGGATCAGCTCGCCCACGCCGCGGGTCGTGGCGCGACGCGGGTCGCGGCGCACCGGCGGGAGGAGCGCCAGGCCGGCCGCCTGGGCCAGCTCGACGACCGCCGTGCCGTCGGGGAGGAGGCCCCATTCCGCCTCCACCGGCTCGCCCAGCGGCCCGGAGACGCGCGCCCGGCGGAGCTCGCCGCCACGGCCCCGGAGCAGGACCTCCAGCGTGCCCTCGCCGCCGTCGGCCACGGGAAGCCGGAGCACCTCGTCCTGGGGGCGGGCGCGCAACCAGCCTTCGGCCATGGCGTCGGCCGCCTGGACGGCGCTCAGGCTGCCCTTGAAGGAGCAGGGGGCGACGAGGACGCGCACGGAGCGCTCCACCTCCGCGGGCATGGTAGCAGAGCCGGGCGGCGGCCGCGCCGGCGGTTCGCCGGCGGTGGCGAGCACGGGAGGAGAGGGCGTGGCGACGGCGGAAACGGTCCTTCGGGGTGCGGGCGCCGACGCCCGCACGGGGGGTGTGGGAGATGGCCGAGAAGGGGAGCCTGCCGGACGCGGCCGCGACGGGCCGGCCGGAGGGCGAGGCGGGGAGCCCGCTCTGGCGGGCGGTCGCATGGATACTGCTCGGCCTGGCGGTGGTCGACCTCGCCCAGCGGGTCCGCTCGCGGCTCCGCCCCGGGCCGATGCCGGCGCGCATCCAGCCCTTCTTCCTGGAGAGCCGGCTGCGGGCGCTCACCCTGGGGCCGCAGCACGTGCTGCCGGCGCTGGAGCTGGCGCCCGGCCTGGACGTCCTCGAGGTGGGGGTGGGGACGGGCTTCCTGACGCCGTCGCTGGCCAGGGCCGTGGAGCCGGGCGGCCACCTGGTCGGCCTCGACGTCCAGCCGGACCACTTCGAGCGCATCCGCTGGCGGCTGGAGGAAGCGGGGCTGCGCAACGTGGAGCTGGTGCAGGGCGACGCGCAGCGCCTCCCCTTCCCGGACGCGAGCTTCGACCGGGTCGTGATGGTGACGGTGCTGGGCGAGGTGCCCGACCGGCGGCGCGCGCTGGCCGAGGCGGGGCGCGTCCTCCGGCCGGGCGGTCGGCTCTGCGTCACCGAGCACGCGGCCGATCCGGACTTTCTGACCCCTGGCTGCGTGGAACGTCTGGGGCGGGAGGCCGGGCTGGTGGCGCTGGGGCGGCTGGGCGGCTGGTTCCGGTACACCCTCTGCTTCTCTCGCGCAGAGGGCGGGGCGTGAAGGGGGCGGAAGCGTGGCCGGGCGTTTCGAAGGCAAGGCGGCGCTGGTGACCGGAGGCGGCACCGGCCTCGGCTACGCCATGAGCCGCATGCTGCTGGAGGAAGGCGCCCGCGTCGTCATCGCCAGCCGCAACCGGGAGCGGCTGGAGCGGGCGGCCGAGGAGCTCTCCCGGGCCACGGGCGGCCGGGTGCTGCCCATGGCGCTGGACGTCCGCGACGCCGAGGCGGTGGAGCGGGTGGTGGCGGAGGCGGTGGAACGGCTGGGACGGCTGGACTTCCTGGTCAACAACGCCGCCGGCAACTTCGTCGTCCGCGCGGAGGAGCTCTCGCCCCGCGGCTGGGACGCGGTGGTCGGCATCGTCCTCGACGGGAGCTTCTACTGCTCGCGGGCGTTCGGACGGCAGGCGATCGCTCGGGGAAGCAGCGGCGCCATCCTCAACATCGTCGCCAGCTACGCCTGGACCGGCGGCCCCGGCACCGTCCACTCGGCCGCCGCCAAGGCCGGGGTGGTGGCCATGACGCGGACGCTGGCCGTGGAGTGGGCGCGGTACGGCATCCGCGTCAACGCCATCGCGCCCGGGCCGGTACCGACGGAGGGGGCGGCCTCGCACCTCTTCCCCGGGGAGGCGGACGTCCGGGCGCTGGAGGCGCAGGTGCCGCTGGGGCGGCTGGGCACGCCGGAGGACGTCGCCCGCGCGGCGCGCTTCCTCCTCTCCGAGGAGGCGAGCTGGATCACGGGCGAGGTGCTGACCGTCGACGGGGGCCAGTGGCTGGGGAAGGGGATGTTCCGGATTCCGGGGGCTGGATGACTCTGCGAGGAGCTGAAAGCGGCGTCCTGGGCGGCTTCGCGGCATTCTTGCGGAAGGGCCCGATGGTGCCGGCAATCCGGTCCCGCCGCCCCGGCCGCAGCTGCCGGCTCACCACAGGGCCTCGACGCCGTACCGGCGGATCTCGGGATCCCGCGTCAGGATCGGCAAGGCCTCCACCTCAGCCTGGGCCACGAGCAGGCGGTCGAACGGGTCCCGGTGGTAGAGGGGCAGCGAGTGCACGCGCAGGGCATGGTTGAGCTGGACGGGGAGGACCTGGAAGCGGTTCGCCTCCACCTGTTGGGCGACAAACCGTTCCAGGTCTTCTTCAGCCGGCGAGAGCGTGAGCCTGCCGAGGTGCGCCTTGATCGCGATCTCCCAGGCACTGGCCGCGCTGAAAAGCACCGTGTTGGACGGATCGGCGATGATCTCTCGCGCGCTCGCCGGAAGCCTGGGATCGTCCAAGATCCACCAGAGAAAGGCGTGCGTGTCCAGCAGGACCCTCATGGTTCAACGTTCGAACGTTTCGAGAAGGTCTTCCGGCAGCGGCATGTCGAAGTCCTCGCCCAGCTTCAGCCGTCCCCGGGCACTCCCGGGAAGGCGGGGCTTCGCCGCGTCCAGGGGGATCAGCTTGGCGATCGGCTTGCCGCTCTTGGCGATGATGATCTCCTCTCCCCGGCTGACCCGGACCAGCAGGCGGGAGAGTTGCGTCTTCGCCTCGTGTACGTTGACCGTAGTCGCCAAGGCCTGCACCTCCGTAGCCCCCAGAGTAGACTAAGTCACTTGACTAAGTCAAATTGCGGACCGGTTCTCGCTCGTGGGTTGCGGCCTGCGGAGATGCACGCCGTGGCCTCGGTGCGCGGCAGCGCCATGTTCTTCGCGCTCCTCCTCCCGGCTCTTCTCTTCCTGCCCTCTGCCGCCTTCGGTGTGGTCGGGCGCTGGTGGCCGCCATTTCGACCTTTGACCTTTGACGAGGCGCGGCGGGCGAGCGACGACAGCCCGGCGCCCGCCCCGCAGGAGAGGCGCGCGGGACGGCGAACCGGGCTGAAACAGGGTTGCGTCCTGCGCCGGGGGAGGGAGGAAGCCCGGCGCAGCGCTTCGTCGCAGCCAGAGGGAGGTGCGCGAGATGGCCGTACCCGAGAGGCCGCAGCTGCCGGAGGGTCTGGACGCCCTCCTGCGGGAGGATCGGACCTTCGAGCCTTCGGCCGAGTTCAAGGCGCGGGCGCTGTGGAGCGACCCCGCCATCTACGAGGAAGCGGAGCGGGATCCGGAGGGCTTCTGGGCGCGCATGGCCCGCGAGCAGCTCACCTGGTTCCGGCCCTGGGAGAAGGTGCTGGAGTGGGAGCCGCCCTTCGCCCGCTGGTTCGTCGGCGGCAGGCTGAACGTCAGCTACAACTGTCTCGACCGCCACGTCCGGAGCGGCCGGCGGAACAAGGCGGCCATCCTCTGGGAGGGCGAGCCGGGCGACACCCAGGTGATCACCTACGACCAGCTCCTCCGCCAGGTGGAGCGCGCCGCCAGCGGCCTGAAGGCGCTGGGCGTGCGCAAGGGCGACCGCGTCGCCATCTACATGGGCATGGTGCCGGAGCTGCCGGTGGCCATGCTCGCCTGCACCCGCATCGGCGCCGTCCACAGCGTGGTCTTCGGCGGGTTCAGCGCCCAGGCGCTGCGCGATCGGATCCTGGACTCCCAGGCGAAGGTGCTGATCACCCAGGACGCCGGCTGGCGACGCGGCAACCTGGTGCCGCTCAAGGCCAACGCCGACGAGGCGGTGCGGGAGACGCCCTCCATCGAGCACGTGGTGGTGGTGGAGCGGGTCGGCCCGGAGAAGGCGGCCTCCACCGGGGCTTCCTGGGTGGAGGGGCGCGACATCCGCTGGGACGAACTCCTCGCCCAGGCCGAGCCCCACTGCGAGCCGGAGCCCATGGAGTCGGAGGATCCCCTCTATATCCTCTACTCCAGCGGCACCACCGGGAAGCCCAAGGGGATCCTCCACACCACCGGCGGTTACCTGACCCAGGTGGCCACCACGCACAAGTACGTCTTCGACCTGCACGAAGAGGACGTTTACTGGTGCGCGGCGGACATCGGCTGGGTGACCGGCCACAGCTACATCGTCTACGGGCCGCTGGCCAACGGCGCCACCACGGTGATCTACGAGGGCGCCCCCGACTTCCCCGCCCGCGACCGCTGGTGGCAGATCGTGGAGAAGTACGGGGTGAACATCCTGTACACGGCGCCCACCTCCATCCGCACCTTCATGCGCTGGGGGACGGAGTGGCCGGCACGCCACGACCTCTCCAGCCTCCGGGTCCTGGGCAGCGTCGGCGAGCCCATCAACCCCGAGGCCTGGGTCTGGTACTACAAGTACATCGGCGGCGAGCGCTGCCCCGTCGTGGACACCTGGTGGCAGACGGAGACCGGCGCCATCCTGATCACGCCGCTGCCGGGGATCACCCGGCTGAAGCCCGGCTCCGCCAGCCGCCCCTTCCCGGGCATCCGGGCGGTGATCGTCAACGACCGCGGCGAGCCGGTGGCCCGGGGACAGGGCGGCTACCTCTGTCTCACCCACCCCTGGCCCGGCATGCTGCGGGGCCTCTACGGGGATCCGGAGCGGTACAGGCAGGTCTACTGGAGCCGCTTCCCGGGGCTCTACTTCACCGGCGACGGCGCCAAGTACGACGAGGACGGCTACTTCTGGCTCCTGGGCCGGGTCGACGACGTAGTCAACGTCTCCGGCCACCGCATCGGCACCTATGAGGTGGAGAGCGCGCTGGTCGACCATCCCGACGTGGCCGAGGCGGCGGTCATCGGGCGGAACGATCCGGTCAAGGGGCAGGCGATCTCCGCCTTCGTCACGCTGAAGGAGGGCGTGGAGGTCAGCCCGGCCAAGGTCGACGAGCTGAAGCAGCACGTGGTCAGGGTGATCGGGGCGCTCGCCCGCCCGGCCGAGATCTTCTTCACGGCCGAGCTGCCCAAGACGCGTTCGGGCAAGATCATGCGCCGGCTCCTGCGCGACATCGCCGAGGGGCGGGCGCTGGGCGACACCACCACGCTGGCCGACGCGTCCGTCGTCGAGCAGTTGAAGGCGCAGTACGAGGAGACGGAGAATCCTGCCTGAGCCCCCGGCGTCGCCCTTTCACCGGGGGGAGGGGTGGTCGGGGCGGACGGCCCGGCGGGCGGCTCACGGCCGCCGCCGGGCCATTCTCACGGCGCTCTCATCCGGCCGCGGGCAGACCTCGCGCGGCCTGCGCGGCGAAGGCGGCCTCGCCGGCCGTCTCCCAGGCCTGCTCCAGCAGCTGGCTCGCCTGGGCGGCCGCCTCGGGGTCGTCGACCCGCAGCGCCACGCCGGCGAGCTCCGCCCTGCCCTCACCCGCGACCGGTCCGCCCGACGGTCGCCCGTTCCAGAGCAGGAGACGGCGGCCGTCGGCCACCGCCAACACCCCTTCCGGCAACCCCGGCAGGCTCCGCACCTGGCCGCCCCGCCGGCCGAGGAAACGGGCGCTCTCGGCGTTGGCCGGCCGGCCCGGCTCCAGGAGCAGGCGGAGGCGGAGCCCGCGGCGGAGAGCGACGGCCAGCGCCTCCACGAGATCGAGGTCCCCGATCGCCGGGAGCAGGAGGTCGAGGCTGTGCTCGGCTTCCTCGACCAGCCGGAGCAGCTCGCGCCGGGCCGCTTCGCCGGGTACCACGGCCGGGCCGGCGGTCCGGGCGGGCGGCGCCGCCAGCGACGGGGCCAGGGAGGCGAGCGCCTTGGCCGCGTCGACGTAGCCGGCCCCGGCCGCCTCCGGCTGGTGGAAGAGATCGTCGGCGCCGTCCAGGAGCGCCCGCTTCACCTGGTCCGGGGTCGCCTCCGGCCGGCTCTGGAGCAGGAGCGCCGCGGCGCCGGCGCAGATCGGCGTCGCCATGGAGGTGCCGGAGAGCCGGAAATAGTCGTCGCCCACCCGGAAGTCGGGATGCGCCTGGTCCAGCGTCGAGCCGGGCGCGCGGAGGGAGACGATCCCGACGCCCGGCGCCACCAAGTCGGGCTTTCGCGCCAGTTCCAGCGTCGGCCCCCGGCTGGAGAAGGGCGCCACGCTGTCGTCGCCCTTGGCCGGCGTGCGCTTGTCGTCGGTCGCGCCGACGGTGACGAGGAGCGGGTCGATGCCGGGCGAGCTGATGGTGAAGGGCGCCGGCCCGTCGTTGCCCGCCGCCACGCAGACGACCAGCCCGGCCTGCCAGGCCTTCTCCAGCGCCTGGCAGAGCGGGTCGATCTGGTAGGGGACCCAGCCGGGACCGCCGAGCGAGAGGGAGAGGAGGCGGATGCCGAGGCTTTGCCGCTCCTGGAGGCACCACTGGACGCCCGCGATGATGGTGGAGATGGCGCCGCTGCCTTGCGCGTCCAGCACCTTGACCGCGGCCAGCCGCGCCTCGGGGGCGCTTCCTTTGTAGCGGCCCTGGCTGGAGTGGCCGTTGCCCAGCGCGCAGCCGGCCACGTGGGTGCCGTGGCCGTTGTCGTCGTAGGGTTCGCTTCGCCCGTTGACCAGGTCGTGGAAGGCGACGATGCGGTTCTCCGGGCGGGTCAGGTCGGCATGCGGGTAGACGCCGGTGTCGAGGATGGCGATGGTCACGCCCTTGCCCGTCCAGCCCGACGACCAGGCGGCCGGGGCGTCGACGGTGGGGACGGCCACGTCGAGGAGCGCGTGGACCGTCCGGTCGAGGTGGAGGCGGAGGACCGCGGGATGCGCGGCCAGCGCGCCCAGGCTTCGGCGGGGGAGCGTCACCACCAGGGCGTCCACGAGGGGCAGCTCGCCGACGACGCGCGCGCCGCACCCCTCGACGTGGCGGCGGAGTTCGCCGGCCGCCGCCTCGTCCAGGCCCGGTCGGCCCTGGACCAGGAGCCGGAGCTCCGCCTGGGGGTCGGTGACGCCCTGCAGGTGACGGAGCAGGGCCGGGTCGCACTTGTGCAGGTGCGGTCGGAGGCTGTCGTCCACGCCGATCATCCTTGTCACCTCCTCGCTGTGCCCGCGCGCGAGGCGCGGGATGCAGCAGCTTATACGCTTCGACGGCCGGCGCGCACGTTCCGGCTGCAGGGGCAGGGGGCCCGCGCCGCAAGGGCGGCGTCGCGGCGTCGCGCCGCCGCCGGCCGCACTACCCTGGGGGAGGCGCGACCGGGTCGAGCGCGGCCAGCACGGGCAGATGGTCGGAGGCCACAGCCACCTCGCCGGCGGGGTCGCGCCAGACGCCCGCCTCGACCACGCGCCAGGCCGGCCCGACGAGGAGGTGGTCGATGCGGGCGGCGGGCCGGTCGGCGGGATAGGTCGGCTCGCCTCGCTCGCGGCACGCGTCCGCCATCCCGCGCAGGAGCGGCGCCAGCTCCCGCGCCTCCAGGGCGGCGTTCAGGTCGCCCGCCAGGATGGCCAGGGGGCCCGCTTCCTCGAGCCAGGCGGCGACGGCGCGGCTCTGCGCCTCCCGCTCGCGGGCGGAGAGCCCGAGGTGCGTGACGGCCACGGGGACGCGAAGGAAGGTTCCCCGAGGGTGGCCCTCGCGGGCGCCCTGCCCGGTGCTTGCCGGCTCCGCTGCCGGAGGCCACTCCAGCCGCGCGCAGAGAAGCAGGCGCGGTTCGGGCCGGTGCGCCAGGCCGAGGAGCGCCAGGCTTCGCCGTGCCGGCGGCAGGGTGAGGGCGGCGGCCGACTCCAGGCGGTGGGGGCTCAGGAAGGCGTTGCCGAAGGCCGCCCAGCCCCGCCGGAAGGCGGGGGCGAAGAGCCACCGGCGGAAGCCGGCCAGTTCGGCCAGCCGCCGGGCCTGGTCGACGCGGCCGCGGCCGGGCCAGTTCCGGCTCACCTCGGTCAGCGCGACCAGGTCCGGGCGGGCGGCGCGAAGGAGGCGGGCGATCCGCTCCAGGTCGAGGCGGCCGTCCAGCCCGATACCCGAGTGGATGTTCCAGGCGAGGACGCGCAGGCTCATCCGCCCACCCCCCGCGAGACCTGCTCCGCGCCGCGCGCCGGCGCCCGGGTGCACGGGAGCGCGGCAAGAAGCGGCGGAGAGGGGTCGGCTTCCCCGCCCCTCTCCGCCAGCCTATCGCTCGGGGTCAGCGGCCGCTCCGCCGCGCGGGCGGAAGGTTTCCCGCGGGCTCACTCCTCCCGGCGCGGGTAGGCCGCGCCGGCCTCCCGCCGGTCGTCCACCTCGTCGCGGATCTCCTCCCGGAAGCCCTCGATGGCCTCGCGTCGCCGCTGGTTCTTCCGGCGGATCGCATCCTCCTGCTCCTCGGGGAGATCGCGGGAATCCGCCCGCAGGCGCTCCTGCGCCTCGCGGAGGTTCTCGAAGGTGTTCTCGATCTGCTCCTGCAGCCTGGCGACGTTGTCGGAGCGGTCGTCGGGCTTGGGCATGCGACCACCTCCCGGCGGTTAGCATGCCCGGCCGAGGATCTCCTGCACGCGGCGGACGATGGGCTGCGCGTGGAGGCGGCCGTTCTCGATGAAGATGGCGTTGGCCTCGTTGCCCGCGGCCAGGACGCCGGCGACGAAGAGGCCGGGCACGTTGGTCTCCATGGTCGCGGGGTCGTAGAGCGGGGCGCCGCTGGCGGGGTCGATGCGGACGCCCGCTTCCTCGAGCAGGCGGTGGTCGGGGCGGTAGCCGGTCATCGCCAGCACGAAGTCATTGGCGAGCGTGCGCACCCCCTCCGGCGTCTCCAGCTCCACCTCGTCCGTCCGGATCGCGCGCACCCGGCTCCGCCAGAGGGCGCGGATCCGCCCCTTGGCCAGGAGGCTCTCCATCTCCGGCCGGACCCACGGCTTCACCTTCTCCGAGAGCTCCGGGCCGCGGTGGACGAGCGTCACCTGGGCGCCGTGGCGCTCCAGCTCCATCGCCGCCTCCACCGCGGAGTTGCGACCGCCGACGACCAGCACCCGCTGACCCACGTAGCGGTAGGGCTCGTCGTAGTAGTGGCTCACCTTGTCCAGCTCCTCGCCCGGCACGCCGAGGCGGTTGGGGTGGTCGAAGTAGCCGGTGGCGAGGACGACGCAGCGGGCGCGGATCCGGTCGCGCCGGCCGTCGCGGCGCTCCGTCGGCACGAGGAAGCCGGACCCGTCCTCGAGCCGCCTCGGCGCCTCCGCCCGCTCGTAGAGGCGGAGCGGCAGGCGCTCGCGCTCGGCCACCAGGCGGTAGTACTCGAGCGCTTCCTGTCGCGTCGGCCGCGGGCGCGCGGAGACGAAGGGGTAGCCGCCGATCTCCAGCAGGTCCGCCGTGCTGAAGAAGGTCATCTGCCGGGGGAAGCGGACCAGCGCGTCGGTCAGCGCTCCCTTCTCCACGATCAGGAAGGAGAGGCCGGCCCGCCGGGCCTCGACGCCCACCGCGAGGCCGCAGGGCCCGGCGCCGATCACCAGCAGGTCGAACAGTCGCGATCACCTCGGTCCACGCCCGATGCTACCACGCCCGCCGGCCGCCCCGCCCCGGGGGCGGCTACCATGGAGGTCGGAGGCGGTCCCGTCGCCATGCAGGACGTCGATCTGACGGTGGTGGGCGCGGGCGTCGTCGGCCTGGCGGTGGCGGCGCGCCTGGCCGCGCCGGGGCGGACGGTCTGGATCCTGGAGCGGAACCGGCGGGCGGGCGAGGAGACTTCCTCGCGCAACAGCCAGGTGATCCACTCCGGCCTCTACTACCGGCCGGGTTCGCTCAAGGCGGAGGCCTGCGTGGCCGGCAACCGGCTCCTCTACCCGCTCTGCGAGCGGCTCGGCGTTCCGCACCGGCGGACCGGCAAGCTGGTGGTCGCCTCGAGCGGGGAGGAGCTGCCGGCGCTCGGGCGGCTGGCGCGAAACGGCGAAGCCTGCGGCGTGGAGGGGATCCGCCTGCTCGAGGCCGGCGAAGTCCGCAGGGTGGAGCCGCACGTCCGCGCGCGGGCGGCGATCTGGGTCCCTTCCACCGGCATCCTCGACGCGGCCACGCTGGTCCGCGCCCTCGCGGCGGAGGCGCGCTCGCGCGGCGCGGAGCTGCTGCTCCAGACGCGGCTCGTCGCGGTGGAGCCGGCGCCGGAGGGTTTCCGGCTGACCGTCCGCGATCCCGACGGCGAACTCTTCCGGTACACCTCGCGCCTGGTGGTCAACGCCGCCGGGCTCGAGGCCGACCGGGTGGCGGCGCTGGCCGGGATCGAGCCGGAGGCGGCCGGCTACGGGCTCCGCTTCGCCAAGGGCGAGTACTTCAGCGTCCGCCCGGCCAAGGCCGGGCTGATCGGGCGCCCCGTCTACCCGCTGCCGGAGGCGGAGGTGGCCGGGCTCGGCATCCACGCCACGCCGGACTTGGACGGCCGCCTTCGTCTCGGACCGGACCTCACCTGGCTCGACCCGGGCTGGCGGGAGAGCCCGGAGTTCAGCGTGGACGCCTCCAAGCGCCATGCCTTCTGGGAGGCGGCCCGCCGCTACCTGCCGGAGCTGGAGCCGGAGGACCTCGAGCCCGAGATGGCGGGCGTCCGCCCCAAGCTGCAAGGCCCGGGCGAGCCGCCGCGCGACTTCGTGCTCCGCCACGAGGCGGACCGGGGGCTGCCCGGATGGGTGGACATGGTCGGCATCGAGTCGCCCGGGCTGACCGCCTCGCCGGCCCTGGCCGAGCGGGTGGCCGGGCTGCTGGCCGACCTGCTCGGATCCGGGCGCGAGCGGCGTCCGCGGAGGCCGGCGACGGTCATCGGCGAAGAGGGCATCGGGAGGGAGAGAGCGTGAGCCTGCGCATCGACCTGAACGCCGACCTGGGCGAAGGCTTCGGCGTCTGGCGGATGGGGGAGGACGAGGCGCTCCTCGCCCGCATCACCTCGGCCAACGTCGCCTGCGGCTTCCACGCCTCCGACCCGGTGACCATGGCGCGGACGGTGCGGGCGGCGGCGCGCCTGGGCGTGGCGGTGGGGGCGCATCCGGGCTACCCGGACCTGGTCGGCTTCGGGCGCCGCGACCTCGAGATGAGCCCGGAGGAGGCCGAGGCGGCGGTCATCTACCAGATCGGCGCCCTGCGTGCCTTCTGCGAGGCGGAGGGCGTGCCGCTCCACCACGTCAAGCCCCACGGCGCCATGTACAACCGCGCCGCCCGCGACCGGCGCCTGGCCGAGGCGATCGCCCGGGCCGTCCGCCGGGTCGATCCCCGGCTGATCCTCTACGCGCAGCCGGGCGGCGAGCTGGCGCGGGCGGGGGAGGAGGCGGGGCTGCGGGTCGCCCTCGAGGCCTTCGCCGACCGCGCCTACCTTCCCGACGGGCGACTGCAGCCCCGCTCGCAGCCCGGCGCCGTCTTCCACGACCCGGAGGAGGTGGCGGAGCGGGCGCTGAGCATCGTCCGCGACGGCCGCATCGCCTCCGTCACCGGCGAGGAAGTGGAGCTCCGCGCGGAGACGCTCTGCCTCCACGGCGACAACCCCGAGGCGATCCGGCTGGCGGAGGCCGTCCGCCGGCGGCTGGAGGCGGCGGGCGTCGAGATCGCCCCGGTCCGCGCGTGAGGGGCCGACCCGGCGCCCGCCCGCCCCTCTACCGCCTCCGGCCCGCCGGGGAGCGGGCCGTCTACGTGGATCCGCTCGACGAGCGCGGCCAGCCGCTTCCTCCCTCCCCCGAGACGGCGGCCCGCCTCGCCGCCTGGGCGCGGGCGCTCGCGCCCCTGCCGGGCGGGATCGAGGCGCTGCTCCGCGGCTACGCCACCCTCTACCTCGAATTCGACCCGGAGCTCTGGGCGGAGGCGGAGCTCGTCCGCTGGCTCGACCGGGCCCTGGACGAGGCCTCCGGCGGCCTCCCCGGCACCGCGGGCGAGGGGGAGAGGCCGCGACGGATCGAGCTGCCGGTCCTCTACGGCGGCGAGGCCGGCCCCGACCTGGAGGCGGTCGCCCGGGAGACCGGCCTCTCGCCCGAGGAAGTGGTCCGGCTCCACAGCTCGCGCACCTACCGGGCGCTGGCGCTCGGCTTCAGCCCGGGCTTCGCCTACCTGGGGCAACTGCCCGGGGAGCTCGAGGTCGACCGCCTTGCGGCGCCCCGCGAGCGGGTGCCGCCGGGCTCGGTGGCCATCGCGGGGCGGCAGACGGCCGTCTACCCCTCGGCCACGCCCGGCGGCTGGCGGCTGATCGGCCGCTGCCCGCTGCCCCTCCTGCTGCCCGGCGAGGAGCCGCCGGTCCGCATCCGGCTGGGCGACGAGGTCCTCTTCCGCCCCGTGGACGAGGCGGAGTTCCGGCGGCTGGAGGCGGAGGCGCGGGCGGCCGGGGCGGGGCCGCAGAGCGAGGCGCGGGCGGAGGAGGCGGTGGTCGAGGTGGTCCGGCCGGGCTTCCTGACGACAGTCCAGGACCTGGGGCGCCGGGCCTGGCGGGAGTACGGCTTCGTCACCGCGGGGGCGCTCGACCGGACGGCGCTCCTGGTCGCCAACGCGCTGGTCGGCAACGAGCCGGGGGCGGCGGCGCTGGAGATGACGGTGGCGGGGCCCGTCCTGCGCTTCCTGCGCCCGGTCCGGATCGGGCTGGCGGGCGCCGACCTGGGCGCCAGCCTCGACGGGCGCCCGCTCCAGCCCGGCGAGCGGGCGGAGGCGCAACCCGGGCAGCTGCTCCGCTTCCTGGGCCGGCGCCGCGGGGCGCGGGCCTACCTCGCCTTCGCCGGCGGCCTCGACGTGCCGGCGCCGGGCGGGAGCCGCGCCACCGACCTGCTGGCCGGCGTGGGCGGCCTCGACGGCCGGCCGCTTCGCGCCGGCGACCGGCTGCGCACGGGCCGGGCGGGGAGGCGGAGCCCGGCGCCTCCGGATCGCCTGGCCCCCCTCCTCCCGCCTCTTCCGGAGGCGGGGCGGCCAGTAGAGCTCCGCGTCACCCTCGGCCCCGACGACGACCTCTTCGAGGCGGCCGCGCTCGAAGGTCTCTTCGCCCGGAGCTGGCGGGTGGCCCGGGCCTCCGACCGGGCGGGGATGCGCCTCGAGGGCGGGAAGCTCGCCTTCCGCCCGGAGGCGCTCTCCGCCGCGGCGGGCCGCTCGCTCTCCGAGCCGGTGGCGCTGGGTGCGATCCAGGTTCCGCCGGGCGGGGAGCCGATCATCCTCCTCGCCGACCGGCCGACGATCGGCGGCTACGCGCGGGTGGCCACCGTGATCGACGCCGACGTCGACCGGCTGGCGCAACTGGTGCCCGGCGACCTGCTGCGCCTCGTCCCCGTCTCCCGGGAGGCGGCCCGCGAGGCCGACCGGCGCTGGCGCGGCCGGCTTCGCGCCCTGATCGGCGAAGGCGCCGGCTAGCGGCGGGGAAGGGCCGGACCGCCGCCCGAGGCGCCTCCGGACCCGGGCGCCGGCTCAGCGCGAGGAGCGCCCCCGGCGCTCGAGCAACTCGCGCAGTTCGCGGAGGATGGGCATCGCCTCCAGCTCGGCCTCGCTCACCCGCGACCAGTCGATGCCGGCGGGCTGCGCCCCGTCCGGCTCGGTCTCCAGCAACCGGCTCGGCGTGGCCACCAGGTCGACGAGGAGGTCGAAGGGCTCCCGCGGGACCGAGGCCACCAGCTGCAACTCGTGGACGGTGGTGGCGACGGGGATCGGCCCGCCCCGCAGCTCGCGGAGGAGGGCGAACTCGCGGTCGGAGTAGCCCTCGCCCTTCCCCACGCGATGGCCGTGCGCGTCCACCGCCACGCTGCCGCAGACGATCAGGTCGACGGGCGGCAGCTCGGCGAGCCGGACGACCCGCCCGTACGCCAGGAAGTGCCGGATGCTCGTCGCCTCGCGCTCGCGGCCCGGAGGGACCGCCCCCGGCTCGAGGAGCATGAAGCCGCCGCGCAGTCGCGGCGTCGGCATGAGGAGCACCTTCCCCTCGCGGACGGCCCGCTCGCGGACCGGCTGCTGGGGGGCGTCGGGATTGACCTTGACCACGCGCGCCGCCTGCCAGAGGGGGCTCCCGGCCAGGCGGCGGGCGGCCTCGGCGGCGCCGCGGAAGTTCGGGATGCGGCCGCGGGGCGGGAAGGGGAAGGCGGCGGCGCGCCGGCTCTCCAGGCGCTCCCAGACCTCCTCGCGCAGGCGCTCCTTGGCGCGGGCGACGTCCGACATCGACAGTCTCGCCTCCTTCGTCCGCCTGTTCGGGACGCCTCCTTCGGATCGCCTCGCGCTCCCGTCGACGCTCCGCTTCCTCCGGCGCGGCCTCCTTCCCTCCCGCCTCGACCCGGCCGCCTTGACGCGCCCCGCCGGCCGGGGCTAGAGTCGTGCCAGCCAGAAAACCGAAGAGGACCACTGGGGGCGTCCTCGCACCCGCCGCCCGCCGGCTCGGCGGGCGGGAGCGCGGGGGCTGAGACGGCGGAAGCCGACCCCTCGAACCTGATCTGGGTCATGCCAGCGGAGGGAAAGTGGTCACGCGCAACCAGCGCTCGGGCCTAGGCGCCGGCGCGCAGCGACCGTCCTCCGGGACGGTTTTTTTCGTGGTCCTCGCGGGCACCCTGGCGGGAGGCGAACGAGGGTGAGCCGTGGCCGAGCCGAGGGGAGCGCTCTCCGCTTCGACGCCGTCACCGCCGTCTACCGGCCCTTGCCCGCGGCGGGCCGGCGGGGCACGGAGGTGCCGGTGCTCGAGGAGCTCTCCTTCGCCGTCCAGGAAGGCTCCTTCACCGCCCTGGTCGGCCCGAGCGGCTCCGGCAAGAGCACGATCCTCAAGCTGGCGGCCGGCATCCTCCGGCCGCGCGCGGGCAGGATCGAGGTCTGCGGCGCGCCGCCGGGCACGCGGCCGGGAGAGCCGCTGCGCGCCAGCTACATGCCGCAGCGGGACTCGCTCCTGCCCTGGCGGACGCTCCTGGAGAACGCGCTCCTGCCGCTGGAGATGCACGGCCGCGAGGCGCAGGCGCTGCGCGAGGCCCGCCGCCGCGCCGAGGAGCTGCTGCCCGTCTTCGGCCTGGAGGGGAAGGGCGACGCCTACCCCGCCCAGCTATCCGGCGGCGAGCGGCAGCGGGCGGCCTTCCTGCGCACGGTCATGGCGGGCGGCCGGCTCCTCCTTCTCGACGAGCCGTTCGGGGCGCTGGACGCGCTCACGCGGCGGCAGCTCCAGCTCTGGCTGGCCGGCCTCCGCCGGAGCCTGGAGGCGACCGTCCTCCTCGTCACCCACGACGTCCAGGAAGCGGCCTTGCTGGCCGACGAGGTGCTGGTCGTCGCCGCCACGCCGGTGCGCGCGCTGGAGCGGGTGCCTGTGCGCGACCGGGCGACGGCCGAGCGCCGGGTGCTGGAGCTGCTGGGGCTGCGGGAGGCGGCTCCGCTGGAGGTGGGGGGCGCGTGAGGGGCGGCTTCCTGGCGCTTCTCCTGCTCGTCGCCTGGCAGGCCGGCGTCGAGCTCTTCCGCCCGCCGAGCTTCATCCTGCCCGCCCCCAGCCAGGTGGCCGCGGCCCTCTGGAGCGAGCGGGCGACCCTCCTGGCCAACGCGGGCGTGACGCTGGAGGAGATCCTCCTCGCCGTCGCCCTCTCCGCCGTGGTCGGCGTCGGCCTGGCGGTGGCCATGCGCATGAGCCCCCGCTTCGCCGGCGGCGCCTACCCCTGGCTGGTCGCCTCGCAGATGTTCCCCACCGTCGCCATCGCGCCCATCCTGGTCCTCTGGCTCGGCTACACCCTGGCCCCCAAGGTGCTCCTGGCGGTCCTCTGGAGCTTCTTTCCGCTGGTGGTCAGCACTTACGACGGCCTCGGGCGCGTCGACGCGGACGCCGAGGAGCTCTTCGCCTCGTGGGGCGCGGGACGCTGGCGGCGCTTCCGGGCACTGGAGTGGCCCTCCGCCCTTCCTGCCGTCTTCTCCGGGCTCAAGCTGGCCGTCGCCTTCAGCGTCAGCGGGGCGGTGGTGGGCGAGTGGCTGGGCGCGCAGGCGGGCCTGGGCTACCTGATCCAGCGCTACTCCTCGCAGCTTCAGGCCTCGGCCGTCTTCGCCGCCGTCTTCCTCCTGGCCGCGCTGGGCATCGGGCTCTTCGCGCTCACCGGCCGGGTGGAGCGGCGCGTGCTCTGGTGGCTCCGGACCGCACAGGACGAGATCGGGAGGGAGGAAGCATGATCCCCGTCGCGCGACGTCGCCTCCGCCCTGCGGCGCTCCTGCTGGCGCTCGGCCTCGTGCTCGGCGCCTGCGGCGGCCAGGCCGGGGGCACTCCCGCCGCCCCGCAGGGGAAGGCGGGCAGCACGGCGCAGAAGCAGCTGCGCACGGTCACGCTGCTTCTCGACTGGTACCCCAACGTCGACCACGCCTGGCTCTACGCCGCCATGGACCTCGGCTACTTCCGCCGGCAGGGGCTCCAGGTGAAGGTGGAGGTGCCTTCCCAGACCACCGACCCGCTCAAGCTGGTGGGCTCCGGCCGCGTCGACCTGGGCATCGGCTACCCGAAGGACGTCCTCCTGGCGCGCTCGCAGGGGATCCCCGTCGTCTCGGTGGCGGCGGTGGTCCAGCACCCGCTCAACACCGTCATCGCCCTCCGGTCCAGCGGCATCCGCACCCTCGAGGACCTGCGCGGCAAGAGCATCGGCACGGCGGGGACGCCCAGCGACCAGGCGATCCTGGAGACGCTGGCCGAGAAGCTGGGCGTGCCGGCCGGCCGGATCCGCTCGGTCAACGTCGGCTTCGACCTGATCCCGGCGCTGACCACGCACCGGGTCGACGCCATCGAGGGCGGCTACACCACCGTGGAGGCGCTCCAGCTGCCGCGCCAGGGCTACCCGGTGACGGTCTTCCCCGTCCGGGAGCTGGGCGTCCCCGACTACTACGAGCTGGTGCTGATCACGAACGAGACGACGCTCGAGCGCGACCGGGCCGTGCTCGACGCCTTCTGGAAGGCGGCCCAGGAAGGCGAGGCCTGGGTGGCCGCCCACCCCGACCAGGCCGTCGACATCCTCGCCCGGCACGCCTCCGGGCTGGATCGCGGCCTCGCCCTGGCCGGGCTGAAGGTGCTCCTGCCCCAGCTGCGCGACCCGGGCCAGCCTTACGGGCAGCAGACGGAGGCCAAGTGGGCGACGCTGGAGAACTGGATGCTCCGGCACCACCTGCTGGAGAAGCCGGTGGACGCCTCCGGGATCTTCGTCGACGTCGCGGACGAGGTGGCGCCCAAGAGCCGATGAGCGCGGGCAGGAGGCCGCGCGCCCGCTCGGCGCGCGGGAACGGGCCGGGCAGGGAGAGGCGGCAGGCCGGCATGCGCCGGCTCCTCCTCGCCGTGGTCCTCGGCATCGTCGTCCTCGGGCTGATCGCCTACTACGCGCTGCCCTTCCTCTAGTCCCTCCGGACGAGCGCGGGCGCGGCAGGCCCCGCCTCCGCGCCCGCGGGCCGGCCGGCGGCCGGCCGCCGCAGCGCCGGCTGCTGGTGCCTCCCTGCACGTTGCTGTTCGACCCCATGTCGCAGGTGGGGAAGGATACCTACCTGGTCTTAGTACCAGATGCTAAGATCAGGACGATGTGGCGGAGGTGGGAGGGCTGAAGGCGGTCGCGTTCGACCCCGCGATCCCGCGCTATCTCTGGACGCGGGCCTGGGGGGCGGTGCGGCGCCCGGGCTACTGGGGGCGCTGGTCGCCGCTCCGGCTGCGCGAGCTGCCGCAGCCCGAGCTGCCGGGCCCCGACTGGGCGCGCATCCGGACGCTCCTGGCCGGCATCTGCGGGAGCGACCTCAACCTGGTCACCCTGCGCGACAGCCCGGTCGCCTCGGTCTACAGCTCCTTCCCCTTCGTCGTCGGCCACGAGGGCGTGGGCCGGATCGACGAGGCCGGCCCGGGGGTCCCCTTCGAGCGCGGCCAGCGGGTGGTGGTCGACCCGGTCCTCTCCTGCGCGCCCCGCGGCATCGACCCGCCCTGCCCGGCCTGCGCCCGCGGCGACACCAGCCAGTGCGAGCGGATGGCCCAGGGCGAGCTCTCCCCCGGGTTGCTGATCGGGGCCTGCCGCGAGACGGGTGGCACGTGGGCGGAGTACTTCCTGGCGCACCGCTCGCAGATCTTCCCGGTCCCCGAGGAAGTGAGCGACGAGGCGGCGGCGCTGGTGGAACCCTTCGCCACCGCGCTCCACGCCGTCCTGCGCAACCGCCCGGAGCCCGGCGAACGGGTGCTGGTGGTCGGCGCCGGCGTCATCGGCCTCCTGGTGGTGGCGGCGCTCAAGGCGCTGGGCGAGCCCGCGCCCGTCACCGTCCTGGCCCGCCATCCCTTCCAGGCCGAGCTGGCGCGGTCGCTGGGGGCCGACCGCGTCCTCCTCGGCCGCGGCGCCGCGCAGCGCGAGGAGCTGGCGCGCGCGCTGGACGTCCGGCTGCTCCGCCCCATCCTGGGCGGGCCGGTACCCGAGTCGGGCGCCGACCTGGTCTACGAGTGCGTCGGCCGCGACGACGCCATCGACCAGGCGCTCCGCTTCACCCGCCCGGGCGGGCGCGTCGTGCTGGTCGGCCTGGCCGGGGTGACGCGCAAGGTGGACTGGACCTTCGTCTGGATGCGCGAGTTGACCGTCCGGGGCACCTTTGCCTACAGCACCGAGGAAGTCGACGGGCGGCGGAGGCGCACCTTCCAGCTGGCGCTGGACCTTCTGGCCCGCGGCGGCCTGCCGCTGGAACGGCTGGTGACGCACCGCTTCCCGCTGGTCGAGGTCCGGACGGCGCTGGCGACGGCCACTTCCAAGGCCGCCCGCCACGCGCTCAAGGTCCTCCTGGTCCCCTGAGTCCGAGGAGGGCGCCGCGCGCCCGGATGGAAGTTCAGGCGAGGAGGTCGGTCGAGATGAATGGGACGCGACAGAGGAGCGAGCAGGAGGCGAGGGACTTCACGGTGGTCGGCCAGGCGGCGACCCCCGTCATGCGCCGCTTCGTGGACGGGCTGGCGCGCGTCTTCCGCGACCACGGGTACGCGCAGGTCGAGCCCTACCCGGGCGTCCACCTGGTCTTCAACCTGATCGACGCCGCAGCCGCGCGGCCCTACCACCGCCACGCGCAGGCCACCTACGTGGTCTCCGTCGCGGAGGCGCCGGAGCCGCCCGAGGACGTGCTCCTGGCGGCCTACCCGCTGATGATCCGCTCCCTCTCCAACCTCTTCCTCTACGTGGTGCCGGAGGGGGAGGAGGTCCGGGTCTACTTCATCACCCTGGAGCGCGGCTACTATCCGATCCGCTCCTCCTTCGAGGAGCCGGCCCGCTTCTTCGCGGAGCTCTTCGAGCGGCTGGAGCCGCTGGCGTCCAGCCACCTGGTGATCAACAACGTCTTCGACCCCGACCTGCCCGAGCACCTCTGGGACGGGGACGAGCACATGGACGAGATGCGCCGTGCCAGCCGGAAGCTGGGCGACCTCAACCTCAACCCGGCGCCCTTCCCCCTCGAGAAGCTGCTGCCGGAGAGCGACTTCCGCCACGTCCAGCGCCTCTACCAGATCGGCGGGCTGAGCTACGGCAACCTGAGCGTCCGGCGGACCGAGGACGACTTCTGGATGAGCGCCAGCGGCGTCGACAAGACCAACATCCGCCAGGTGGGCCGGGACGCCCTGCTCGTCAAGGGCTACCGGGAGGAGGACGACGCCATCCACCTGAGCGTGCCGCCGGTGGTCAGCCCGCGCCGCGTCTCCGTCGACGCCATCGAGCACTGGATGATCTACCGCGAGAACCCGCAGGTGGGCGCCGTCCTCCACGTCCACGCCTGGATTCCCGGCATCGACGCCACCGAGATCAACTACCCCTGCGGCACGCTCGAGATCGCGCAGGCGGTGGCGGAGAAGGTGCGCACGGCGCCGGATCCGCGCCACACCATCGTGGGCCTCAAGAACCACGGCATGACCATCACCGGCGAGAGCCTGGACGAGATCTTCGAACGGATCGAGGGGAAGGTGGTCCGGCAGGTGCCCATGCTCTGAGCGCCCGCCGAGCCCGTCGGCCCCCGCCCCTGGCGGGGGCCGACGCCTCTTCCTCCCCGCGCCCCCGGCCGGCCCGTCCCGCCGCACTTCGACCGGCCCCGCGCATAGCCTGCGGATGGACGGAGGCGACCACCGGAGGGGAGTCCCCGCGAAGAACCTGACCCGCCGCGAGGCGGAGGTGCTCTCCATGGCGCGCCGAGCGGGTCGCACGGGGCTGGGCGGCTCCTTCCTGCCCCGTCGGGGCCTACGGCAGCCGGTACGTCCTCCAGTGGCTCCGCGAGGCGCGGCTCGCCCAGCGTTTCTGGCAGGCGGGCTCACCGGCTTGGAGCGACGGCCGGAACGCCTCCCGCTGGCCGTACGACAACCTGTGGCAGCGCTCGCCCTACGCGCTCCGCGGCCTCGCCGTCGACCTGGACCGGTCCTGGGGTGACGGCGGTGGTTGGCGCTACACTGGGACCGGAGAGGCGGCCTGAAGCAGCCGCGGGAGGTGGCCGCCCTCCGGGAGGTCGGGAGGATGCCGCACATGAGCGTGGCGGCCTGGCAGGCCTTCAGCCTCTGGTACCTGGCCAGCGCCGCCGTCGTCGTCTTCGGGCTCTTCACGGCCGTGGTGGTGCGCGGCATGCGCCGCCAGGCGCCCCAGTTCGAGCTGATCCGGGGCGGCCGGACCGTCCCCGCCTCCCCCGACCCCGGCCGCGAGAGGAGGAAGAGGCGGAAGGCCTGGCCTGCCCGGGGGCCCGCCCGGGGCGAAGGATCCTAGGGAAGCGCCGGGGACCACCTCTCCACGCTCCCCTTCTCCGGGTGGAGGAGGCGGACGGCGTGGTCGTTGGTGTCGCAGACGAAGATCCGGTCGCCCTGCGCGTCCCAGGCCAGCCCGCCCGGTTCGTGGAAGCCGCGCGCCAGCGTCTCGACCCGGCGGCTCCCGGGGTCCAGCCGCTTCACCTTGCCGTTGTACGTGTCGGCGACGTAGAGACACTCCCGCCGCGCGTCCCAGGCGACGCCCAGGGGATGCTGGAGACGGGCCGCCTCCGCCTCGCCGTCCCGGTCGCCGAAGTCGAAGAGGCCGCTGCCCACCCAGGTGCGCACGCGCCCGCCGGCCGGGTCGACCTCGCGGATGGCGCTGGCCTCGCTGTCGGCCACCCAGAGGTGCCGGCAAGCGAAGGCCAGGCCGCTCGGCTGGGCGAACATGGCTGCGGCCAGGCTGCCGTCGCGCAGCCCCTCCCAGCCCAGGCCCGCCCAGGGACGGGGCGGCTCGGGCGGCGCGGCGCGCCAGATCTGGTGGGCGCCGGCCATGGCGATCCAGAGGCTCTCCCCGTCCGTGGCCAGGTCCCAGGGCTGTCGAAGCCCCTCGGCGAAGGGGCGCGCCCGGCTTTCCCCGGGCGGGATCCGCCAGATCGTCCCCGCCGCCGGATCGGCGATCCAGAGCGAGTCGCGCAGCCAAGCCAGTCCCTGAGGGGCCACCAGGCCCTCCACCGTCGCGAGCAGCCGGCCCGAACGGTCGAAGGCCAGCACCCGCCCGTGGCCGGAGTCGGAGAGCCAGATCCGGTCGCCCGCGACCAGCAGCTTGCCGGGGAAGGCGAGGCCGCGCGGGGGCGCCTCCGCCTCCTCCGCGGAGGGGGAGGAGGCGGCGCCGGGGCGGAGCAGGCCTTCCTCGCGGAAGCGGGCGAGAAGGCCCTCCACCACGCGCTCCATCTCGGCGGGCGCGAACTCGCCCTCGTGGCGACCGACCACCCTCCCCAGCGGGTCGACGAAGACGAGCGTCGGCCACGCCCGGACCGCGTAGGCCTCCCAGACGGCGAAGCCGGCGTCGTTGGCGACCGGGTGCCCGATGCCGAGCCGCTCGACGGCCCTCCGGATCCGCTCCGTCTCCCGTTCGGCCGTGAACTTGCCGGAGTGGATGCCGAGCACCGTCAGGCCGCCCGGCCCGAACCGTTCTTCCAGGCGCCGCAACTGCGGCAGCACGTTCTGGCAGTTGATTCAGCCGTAAGTCCAGAAGTGGAGCAGGAGCAGGCGCCCGCGCAGGTCGGCCAGGCGGACGGGGTGCGAGCTGCCGATCCACTCCAGCTCCTGCGGGAACTCCGGCGCGCGGAGAGCCACGCGTTTCGCCTCCTCTCGCCGTTCCGGGCCGCGGTATGATCGGAGCGTGAACGCGCCGACTCCGACGCTGGAAGGCAGCCGGGAACAGCCGGTGGACATCCTCCTCCTCGACGCCACCTGGGGCGCGGGCCACCGCCAGGCGGCGCGCGCGGTCCGCGAGGCGCTGCTCGAGGCGGCCCCCGGGCTGCGCGTCGACCAGGTCGACGGCATGGAGATGGTCGGCCACCTTTTCAACCGCGGGGTGGGCGACATCTACATCGCCATGCTGCGCCACGCGCCCTGGTCCTACGGACTCTTCTACCACCGGACAGGCTTCCTGCGCGATGATTCTCCCTGGCAGAAGTTTCTCAACCGTCTCGGCCGGAGCCACCTCCTCTCCGTGGTGCGCAGCCGCCGCCCGCGCGTGGCGGTCTGCACCTTCCCCGTGCCGGCAGGGGTCCTGGTCCACCTGCGGCGCAGCGGGCTGATCGACGTGCCGGTGGTCACGGTCATCACCGACTACACGGTGCACAGCCAGTGGGTCCATCCGGGCACCGACCTCTACTGCGTGGGCAGCGAGGAAGTCCGGGAGAGCCTGCTCGCGCGCGGCGAGCCTGCGGACGTCGTCCGCGTCACCGGCATCCCGGTGCGCCGCGGCTTCCGGCCGCACACGCCGGAGGAGCGGGCGCGGGCGCGCGAGGAGATGAGGCTGAGACCGGACCGGCCGACCCTGCTGGTCACCGGCGGCGCCTTCGGCGCCCTGGCCGCCGTGGCCACGGTGGCGGAGCGCCTCCTGCGACTGGAGCCGGAGTTCCAGTTCCTGCTGGTGGCCGGCCGGGACCGGCATCTGAAAGAGAGGCTGAAGGCGCTGGTCGCCGGGGTGCCCGGCGGCCGGCAGCGGGCGCGGGTCTTCGGCTTCACGGACGCGATGCCGCGCCTGATGGCGGCGGCCGACCTGGTGATCACCAAGGCCGGCGGCCTGACCACCGCCGAGGCGCTGGCGGCGGGCGTGCCGCCGCTCATCTACCGCCCCATCCCCGGCCAGGAGGAGGCCAACGCCGCCTGGCTCCTGGGGCGGAAGGCGGGGCTCGTGGCGCGACAGGCGGAGGAGCTGGAGCGCCAGGTGCGCGAGCTCCTCGGCCGGCCGGAGAGGCTGGCCGGGCTGCAGGCGGCCGCGCGGGCCGCCGGCCGGCCCGACGCGGCGCGCCAGGTGGCCGGCGAGGTGCTGCGCTTGGCGAGCCTGTCGAGGCGTCCCTAGCCGTCGGGAGGAGTGGATGGGCGTGGGCGGAGCCGGCTTGCCGGGGCGGGGAGCGAGTCTGGCGGCGGCGGCCGGGGCGGCCTGGCTGGCGGTGGAGGGGCTGCCCGAGCTGCTCGGCCACTACCTGCACGCGGGCGTGGTCGCGCGGGGCGCCGGCGACGGGCGGCCGCGGGCGGCGCTCACCTTCGACGACGGGCCCGACCCGGCCAGCACGCCGCGCTTTCTGGAGGCGCTGGACCGGCTGGGCGTGCCGGCCACCTTCTTCATGGTGGGGCGGCGGGCGGCGCGGGAGCCGGCCCTGGTCCGGGAAGTGCTGGCGGCGGGCCACACGATCGGGAACCACACCTGGTCGCACCGCCACGCCTGGACGCTCGGCCCGGCGGCGACGCTGCGCGAGATCGAGGACGCGGCCGCGCTGCTGGAGGACCTGGGCGGCCGGCCGGTCCGCTTCCTCCGCCCGCCGTGGGGCGCCTTCAACTGGGCGGTCTGGCTGGGCGCGGCGCGGACGCGGGCGCGGATCGTCCTCTGGAGCGCCGTGGGCGACGACTGGAAGGCGCGGGCGACGCCGGCCTCCATCGTGCGGCGCGTCCGCCAGGGGCTCCGCCCCGGAGCGATCGTCCTCCTGCACGACGCCGGAGGCGCCCAGGGAGCGCCGGAGCGGACGCTGGCGGCGCTCCCCGAGCTGGTCGCCCGGATGCGGCAGGCCGGCTTCGCCCTGCTCTCCCTCGAGCAGCTGCTGGGCGCGGAGGCGGCGCCGGCGGGCGGCGGGCTCCCGTCGCCGGCCGGCGGAGGCGGGGACGCCGGAGGAAGCCGCCCGTGATCCACCGGCTTCTCCACCTGATCGGGCTCGACCCCATCCTGGTGGTCGCCCTCCTGAGCATGGCCATCGCCCAGATCTGGAAGGGTGTGGCCGAGAGCCTCCGGGCGCGGCGGCTCCTCTGGCGCCGTTTCGTGGAGCCGGGCGGCATGCCCAGCTCGCACGCCGCCCTGGTCAGCGGGCTGGTCGTGGGCGTCGGTCTCTCGACGGGCTGGACCTCGGGACAGGCCTCGGTCGCCATCGTGGTCGCCCTCCTGGCCATGTGGGACGCGGTGACGGTTCGCCGGGCGGTGGGCGAGCAGGCGCGCGTCCTGAACGCGCTCCTCGACCGGCTGGAGGCGGCCGAGGCGGCGGGAGCGCCCGGGCGGGAGGCGCTCATCGTCTTCGACGTCTGAGCAGTCAGCCGGCCCGCCCTCGCCGCTGAACCGCCGTTCTACCGCCTCACGCCACCGTTCGCCCGCCTGCGGCCATCGACCGGCCGCGCGAGAGCGTGCTCCCCTGCCCCTTGGCCTGCCAAGCCCCGTGCAAAGGCGTGTTCACGGGCAGAAAAGGGAGAGAGGAGGATGCGGGTTCGCCGCAGACGGTCATCTCGGGCAAGTTCTACCCGCCCGGCAACCCGACGGCCGCGCTCCTGGCCACGCTGGCCACCTTCGCCACGGGCTTCGTCGTCCGTCCCTTCGGCGCCGCCGTCTTCGGCCGCATCGGCGACCTGATCGGGAGGAAGTACGCCTTCCTGGTCACCCTCACGCGGCCATCTACGTGGCCGAGCACGTGCCGGACGACCGCCGGGGCTACTACACCAGCTTCATCCAGATCACCGCCACCGCCGGCTTCTTCGTCTCGCTGCTGGTCATCCTGGCCACCCGCCTCTCCCTGGGTGAGGAGGCCTTCAGCGCCTGGGGCTGGCGCCTCCCCTTCCTCCTCTCCATCGTGCTGGTGGCCATCTCCCTCTGGATCCGGCTCAGCCTCCGCGAGTCGCCGCTCTTCGCGCGCCTGAAGGAGGAGGGGAAGTCCTCGCGCGCGCCGCTCAGCAACGTCCTCAAGGTCCCCTTCGTGACCGCCAACACGGTGATGGCGGTCGCCCTGGCGCTGGGCGCCCCCTTCTTCGTGCTCTTCGGTGCGCTCTCCGACCGGATCGGGCCTACAGGCAACGCCTACGCCGGCCTCTTCTACCCCATGACGGTGGGCGCCGTCACCTTCCTGGTCGGCGCCTTCCTCGTCCGGGAGACGCACCGGAACTCCATCTGGGCCGAGGTGGGCGGCGAGGCGGCTGTGCCGGCGGTGCGGTCGGCGGTCGCTCCGCCCAGCGGGAGCCCGGTTCCTGGGGAGCCCGCCTGAGGCGGCGGGCGCCGGCAGCTTGCCGGCGCCCGGAGCGAGGCCGGCCGGTTCCCCGCGGGGCCGGCCGGCCTGCAGGACGACGAGTGGGCGGCAGCGGGATCGTCGCATCCGCTGCCGCCCGCTCCGCTCCTCCGGCGATCCGGCTATCGCCCGGGGACCGGGCCCTCGATGCGATCTCCGCCTCGGCTCAAGCCGCGCGCCGGCTCTCGAAGCGGATCTCGGACTTGGCCACCTGGGCCGCGCCCACGTACGTGTCGGCGGCGCCGTAGAAGACGAGCAGGCGGTCGCCCACGTCGACGGCGCCGCAGGCGAAGACCACGTTGGGAATCCAGCCGTTCCGCTCCCAGTCGGTCTCCGGTTCCAGGATGGGCTCCTCCAGGCGGTCGAGGACCCGCCACGGCTCCTGCGCGTCCAGGAGAGCCGCCCCCAGGCGGTAGGTGTTCCGGCCGTCGACGCCGTGGTAGATGAGGAGCCAGCCTTCCTCGACACGGAGGGGCGCCGGGCCGACGCCGATGCGCGCCGAGTCCCAGTAGCCGGCCCGGGGCAGCAGGATCTCGCGGTGGTTCTCCCAGTGGATCATGTCCGTCGACTCCGCCAGCCAGATCGACGGCGGGCGGCGATGGAAGAGGAAGTAGCGCCCGGCGATCCGCGCGGGAAGGAGCGCGCCGTCCTTGTTGGGCTCGTCCAGGAGGAGCCGCCGCTGCCCCCAGTGGAGGAGGTCCCGGGAGGTGGCCACGGCGATGCGGAAGTCGGAGGGCTCCCGGCCGCCGAAGGCCGTGTAGACCATGTGGAAGCGGTCGCCGATCCGGGTCAGGCGCGGGTCCTCCACGCCGCGCGCTTCCTGGGGGCCGACGCCGCGCATGACCGGCTCGGGGCGCCGCTCGAAGTGGATGCCGTCGCGGCTCTCGGCGAAGCCGATGGCCGAGGTGTAGGCGTGCGAGTAGTCCAGCCCGAAGGGCTGGTCCGAGGCGCGGTAGAGAAGAACGATGCGGTTGCGCCAGAGCGTCGCCGCCGCGTTGAAGACGGCGGCGCGCTCCCAGGCGTGCTCTTCCACGGGCCGGAGAACCGGCTCCATCGACAGGCGTTCGAGGCGGAAGCCCATGAGAGTCGCCCTACGCTCCCTTCCGTCAGCTCCGGGTTCGGTTCGGCAACCGTCTGCGCGACCTCTGACGAGGGAGGTTCCAAGGCCTGCGGCCGCGACCGACCCGGCGAGCGGCCACCCGCGCTCCCGCCCGGAGAGCCGCGGGCAGGTCCTTGGCTCTGCCGCTAGCGGTCTATGCCGGAGCCGCTCCTCCCGAACCTGCGGCCGGACGCAGCCTCGAAACCGTCCCCCGGGGCGGGAAGGCGCGGCCTCCGGCCGCCCGGCGAGACGCGCCGCCCAGTCTAGCAGAGCCCGGCCCGGCCGGAAAGCGGGGGCCGTCCGCCTGCACCGCTCCCCCCGGGACGGAATAGCGTGCGTCCGGGACGCCGAGCGCTCGACCCACGGGAGAGAGAAGGCATGGAGAAGACTCCGGACCGCGACCGCCCGCTCTATCCGATGTCGGTCGCCTCGGAGCTGACCGGGCTGACGCCTCGCCAGATTCGCTACTACGACCAGCGCGGGCTGGTCTCTCCGCACCGGACGCAGGGAGGGCACCGGCTCTTCTCGGCCCGCGACCTCGAGCGTCTCCTCGCCGTCAAGCGCTATCTCGGCCAAGGCTACACCCTGCGCGAAATCCGCCGCATCCTGGAAGCTTCCTCCGGGGAGGTCTGAGCCGGCGCCGCCGGCAGGAAGGCGCTCCCTCGTGGCGGAACGTCCCCCCGAAGGGGGAGGCGAGGTCGTGGCAGCGATTGCGGAGCAGGAGATCGCGCGAGCCGCAGAGAGGATGCGCGACGAGCTGGTGGCGTGGAGGCGCCACCTCCACCGGCATCCGGAGCTCAGCTTCCAGGAGGAGGAGACCGGCCGCTGGGTGGCCGGGCAGCTGGCCGCCCTCGGCGTCGAGGCGCGCCGCCCCTGGGCGACGGCGGTGGTGGCCGACCTCGAGGGCGGGGAGGGGGGGCCGACCGTCGCCATCCGCGCCGACATGGACGCGCTGCCGGTGAGCGAGGAGACCGGGCTGGAGTTCGCCAGCGAACGGCCGGGCGTCATGCACGCCTGCGGCCACGACGGCCACACCGCCATCCTGCTGGGCGTGGCGCGCCTGCTCGCCTCCTTCCGCGGGCGCTGGCGCGGGCGGGTCCGCCTCCTCTTCCAGCCTGCGGAGGAGAAGATCCCGGGCGGCGCGCTCGGCCTGATCGAGCACGGGGCGCTGGACGGGGTGGAGCGCGTCATCGGTCTCCACCTCTGGTCCAATCTGCCCGTGGGCAAGGCCGGCCTCAACCCGGGCGTCCTGATGGCCAACGCCGACGACTTCCGCATCGTCGTCCGCGGGCGCGGCGGGCACGGCTCGGCGCCGCACCAGGCGGTGGACGCCGTCTGGGTGGGCGCCCAGCTGGTGGTGGCGCTGCAGGGGATCGTCAGCCGCGGCGTCGATCCGCTCCAGCCGGCGGTGCTGACGGTGGGCACCTTCCACGCCGGCTTCAACTTCAACGTGATCGCGCCGGCGGCCGAGATGACCGGCACCGTCCGCACCTTCGACGAGGCGACGCGCGAGGAGGTGATCCGCCGCATGCGCTCGCTGGTGGAGCACACCTGCGCGGCGGCCGGCGCCGACTACGAGTTCGAGTACAACCGCGGCTACCCGGCGCTCGTCAACCATGCCGAGGAGGCGCGCGTGCTGGCCGCGGCGGCCCGGCGAGTACTGGGCGCGGAGAACGTGGACGACCGCTACCCGCCCAACATGGGCGGCGAGGACTTCGCCTACTACCTCCGGGAGCGGCCGGGCGCCTTCCTCCTGCTGGGCGCGGGACCGCGCGAGGGGAGCGGGGCGCCCCATCACAGCCCCCGCTTCACCATCGACGAGGAAGCGCTGCCGCTGGGCGTGCGCATCC
Organism: Bacillota bacterium; assembly: GCA_029960955.1. Classification (GTDB taxonomy): domain Bacteria; phylum Bacillota; class Sulfobacillia; order JAIMAT01; family JAIMAT01; genus JAIMAT01. Next base: position 31,792 of record JASBVS010000005.1, on the reverse strand, counting down.
TCAGCGAGGCGGCGCTCGACCTCCTGGAGGCGAAGGGTTGAACTCCGCGCCCGGGCAGGGGTCGGCTCCGGGCCGGGCGATGGCGGCGGTCACCGCCTTCAAGTTCGACGGCCGCCTCCACCGCCGCTGGCAGGCGGCGCCGGTCCTGGCCGAGGAGGGGAGCCTGACCGTCCTCTGGCTGCCGGCGGGGACGGCCGTCGAAGAGGCCGACGGCCACGTCTGGGCCGACGACTTCCCGGTCGTCCACTACCTCTGGCGGGACCGCTGGTACGACGTCTTCGCCCTCCTGGAGGAAGGCGGCGTCCGCTACTACTGCAACCTGACGACGCCGGTGGAGTGGTCGGCGGGGCCGGGCGACCGGCTCCGCCAGGGGAGGACGACCGACCTGGACGTGGACGTCCTCCTCTCGGCGGACGGCCGCCTGCGCATCGTCGACCTGCACGAGTTCAACCGCCACCGCAGCGAGTGGTCCTACCCGGAGAGCCTGGTGCGGGAGGTCGAGCGCGGCCTCGCCGACCTTCTCGACCGGATCCGCGACCGGCAGGAAGCCTTCTCCCCACAGGCGCCCCTGCTCTGGAGGCGCTGGCTCGAGCGCCTCTGAGCGGGAGCCTGCGAGCGGCGCCGGCCCGTGCCTCGCCGCCCTACCAGCTCAGCCAGCGATGCCAGGCGTGCCGCCAGCCGCCCGCCAGCCTCGCCCAGGCGCGGTTCAGCTCCTCCCAGGAGCGGCGCGCCTGCGCCGACTCCGCGGCGGCCGGCGGCTCCGGGGCGAAGAGGGCCCGCTCGTAGAGGGCGGCCAGCCGGCTCAGGGGCGGCACGACCGACGGGTAGACGCGGCCCACCCGGGCGGCGTACTCGCCGGGCGTCTCGCCGCGGCGGCGCGGCACGCCGTAGCGGCGGCCGAGCCGTTCGGCCAGGCGGAAGAGGCGGCCGACCTCGGCCTTGCTCCCCGCCACCGGCGCCACCTCCCGCCACCAGCCCCGCCCCGCCCAGAGGAGCGCCAGGAGGAGCGCCGACAGCGCCAGCCACGGCCAGCGCAGCGCCGCCCCGCCCGACGGCCTGCCGGCCTGCGCCCCGCCGCCCGGCTCCCCGCTCTGCGGCTGCCGCGCCGGGGGGAGCGGCGGCCGCTCGCCCGGCACCTGCCCCGGCCCGGGCGAGGGCGCGGAGGAGGCCTGCGAACCCGTCTCTCCCGCTCCCGGCGTCGGGTCGAAGGGGACCCAGCCCCGCCCGGGGATCCAGACCTCCACCCAGGCGTGCGCGTCGGCGTTGCGCACGTCGAGCGCGCGGCCGCCGTCCGGAAGCCCTCGCGCCGCCCCCAGGTCGACCCGGAAGCCCGTCACCCAGCGCGCCGGGATGCCCAGCGTGCGCAGCATGACCGTCATGGCCGTCGAATAGTAGGTGCAGTAGCCCTGCCGCTCGTCGAAGAGGAAGAAGTCGGCGAAGTCGCGGCCCGGCGGCGGCGCCGAGGCGTCGAGCGTGTACGGGTAGCTCCGCTTCAGGAAGCTCTCGAGCGCCTGCGCCTTCCCCAGCGGGTCCGGTCGGCCCGCCGTCACCTCCTCCGCCAGCCGCTTCACCCGCGCCGGCAGACCGGACGGCAGCTGGAGGTCGCTCCCCTCGTCCGGCGGCGGGACGGGGCCCGCCTGCGGAGAGGGCGCGTACCCCGGCCCGCCGGGCGCGATCAGCCGCGCCACCACCTGGTACCCCCGGTCGAGCGGGCCGGAGAGGTAGACGTTGCCCAGCCCGTCCGCGCGCAGCGGCGCGGAGGCGGTGACGCGCAGCGGCTGCAGCGGGTAGAAGAGGACCGGCAGGCTCTCCGCCGGTTCGACGTCGACGCGGATCGCGGGCGCCGACGGCGGGATCTCGCCCGCGGGCCGGGGCGGCTGGGAGCGGACCGGCTCCGTCGTCTGCGACAGCTTCCATCCGCTTCCCGTGTAGACGTCCTCGGCCATCCCGCGCAGGTAGAGGGTGCCCTGCTCCGGCCCCCCGTAGAGGCGGAGGTGCAGCACCGGCGTCGGGTCGAGCAGGACCGGCCCGCCGAGGCGGTCGTTCGCCTGGGCGAAACCGGTGCTGGAGAGGTCGAAGCCGGCCAGCGGCGGGCCGCCCGCGGGCACGCCGGCCCCTCGCAGCTGGCTGAGGGTGGGCATCAGCCGGGCCAGGCTCTCCCCCAGCGAGCCCAGGCTGGCCGGCGGGATGCTCGTCGGCAGGACCGCCACCAGGAGGAGCAGGAGGAGGGCGGCCAGCACCCCCAGGCTGAGCACCCGCCCGGGGGTGGCGGCGTAGGCGGGCGGTTCCGCGCGGTCGGCCGGCGCCACGCCTCCGTTGCCGGGCGCGGGCAGGTCGGAAGGGCCGCCCTCGGGCGGAGGGGCGCGCCGCGCGGCCGGGTCGGGCGCGCTGAGCACCGCCTCGCGGGCGGCCAGCCAGGCCAGCCCCAGGGCCATGGCCGGCCAGAGGAAGGCGTAGGCGGGGTCCCAGTACCAGAGCCATTGCACCAGCAGGACCGCCGCGCCCAACCCCAGCAGCCAGACGCCGCGTCCCGGCGACATGCGCTCGCGGTGAGCCATGACGCCGGCCACTAGGCCGCCCACCGCCATCAGCGCGTAGGCGACGGGGGCGGGCGTGGCCAGCGGATGGCCGCTCCACGCGGCCGCCACCAGCTGGCCGATGACGAGGAGGTAGAGGCGCAGCCTCCACCAGAGCGGAGGCGCGTAGCGCGCCGCCAGCCCGAGCGCCAGCACCAGCGCCACCACCAGCCCCGGCGCGAGCCACCGCCAGCGGGCGATCGCCCAGGCGAGCAGGGCGACGGGCACGGCGACCAGGAGGAAGGGGACCGGCTCGACGGGCACGTGCAGGAAGGGGCCGAAGCTCCAGACCAGCAGCCCCATGTACGCGTGGAAGAGGAGGACCTCCAGGAGGCGCCAGGCGATCGAGGGCCCGGCGTCCGCCCGCGCCTCGACCGCCTCTTCGGCCAGCCGGGGGCTAGCGGGGTAGGACGTGTTCACCGGCCTCACCTCCCAGGCGCGCGGCCAGGTCGGCCACCGACCCCGCGGCGCAGGCCGGGATGCCGGCCTCGGCCAGGCGGCGGACGACGAGCCCGTCCCCCGGCCCCTCCGCGGCCGGCTCGCGCGCGCCGGCGAGGCCGGGGAGCGGCTCGCCCGCGGTGCTCCGCGGCGGCGTCACCAGGATGGCGAGGACGCCGAAGCCGGCGCGCTGGAGGCTCTCCAGCGCCGCGGCGAGGGCCGGTTCGAAGCGGGGCGAGAGGACGATCAGCGCGGTCTGGGCCGGCAGCTGGCCGGCCAGCTCCGCCAGCACGTCGGTCAGCGCCTCCTCCCCCGGCAGGGCGGAGGCGAGCGCCTCGAGGAGGAGGCCCATCTGGGCGTCGCCCGTCCGGGGCGGCGTCCAGGCGTGCCCCTCGCCGCCGATCCAGGCGCCCACCGCCATGTTGCGCCGCAGGCAGGCCTGGGCGCAGGCGGCGGCCAGCTCGCAGGCCGTGTCCAGCAGGTCGGCGACCGCCTCGTCGTCGCGACCCCTGTCGCCCGGCTCGGCCCGGCCGGGCCCGCGGGCGTTCGCCTCGACCGCGGCGAGGTAGGCGCTCCGCCGGCCGTCGAGCACGAGCACGGCCTCCCCGCCGGCCGTCGGATCGAACTGCTTGGTGTAGAGGGAGCCGCGGCGCGCGCTCGCCTTCCAGTGGATCCAGCGTGCGGCGTCGCCCGGCTGCGTCGGGCGGGCGCCGGCCAGGCTGGCCGGGTCCGAGAGCGTCCGCCTGCGCGTCTCGGCCTGGCCGAAGGGCTCGCGCAGCGGAAGGGGCAGGCGGCGCAAGGGGAGGACGCGCGGGTAGACCGTCACCTGCTCCTCCCCCTCCACGGTCCAGCGCTTCTCGAAGAGGCCGAAGGGGTCGCGCACGCGCACCTCGAGCGGGCCGAGGCCGTAGCGACCGCGGCGGAGCGGCCGCGTGCGCAGCCGGTAGGTGGCCGAGGCCGAGACGGGCAGCGAGAGGCGGAGCGGCTCGGCCACCAGGCCGATGCGGGCGCCGGGGGCGTCCTGCAGGCGCAGGTGGGGCACCGGCAGCCAGCCGGTGTTCTCGACGAAGAGCGCGACTTCCAGCTGGCCGCCGGCGGTCGTGCGCAGGCGCCCGCGCAGGAAGCCGACCCCCACGTGGCGGGCCGCGTAGAGCGTCCAGCCGCCCGAGAGGAGGAGGAGACCCGTGAAGAGGAAGAAGATCGACCAGGGGAGCTGCCCGCCCATCAGCAGCGCCGCGACGCCCAAGGCGGCCCAGAGAACCGGGACCCAGGGATCGCTCAGCCGCAGGTGCAACCCTATCCCCCCCGCCTCACCCGCACCTGGTCGGGCAGAGGTGTCCGGGCAAGGACGTCGCGGATGACGCTCTCCGGGGTCACCTGCTGCCAGCGCGCTTCGGGACGGAGGATCAGGCGGTGGCCCAGCGCCGGCTCGGCCAGCGCTTTCACATCCTCGGGCAGGACGTAGTCGCGGCCCATGAGGGAGGCCCGCGCGCGGGCCAGCGCCGCCAGCGCGACGGCCGCGCGGGGGCTGGCGCCGAGCTGCACCTCCGGATGGGAGCGGGTCGCCGCGATGACGTCGATCAGGTAGGCGCGGAGCGCGGGGTCCACGTAGACCTCGCGCACCCGCTCCTGGGCGGCCAGCACTTCCTCCGGCGTCGCCACCTGGCCCAGCGTGCGGAGCGGCTCGTCGCCGTGCAGCCGGTCGAGGAGGCGGACCTCCTCCTCGGGCGCCGGGTAGCCGATCTGCAGGCGGAGGCCGAAGCGGTCGAGCTGCGCCTCCGGCAGCGGGTAGGTGCCCTCGAAGTCGACCGGGTTCTCCGTCGCCAGCACCAGGAAGGGCCGCGGCAGCGGTCGCGTCACCCCGTCCACGCTCACCTGTCGCTCCTCCATGCACTCCAGGAGGCTGGACTGGGTCTTGGGCGAAGCCCGGTTGATCTCGTCGGCCAGGACGATCTGGTGGAAGACCGGCCCGGGCTCGAAGCGGAACTCGCCGCGGTGCGGGTCCCAGACGGAGGTGCCGGTGACGTCGGAGGGCAGGAGGTCGGGGGTGAACTGCAGGCGCGCGAAGCTGGCACCCAGCGAGACGGCCAGCGCTTTCACCATCATCGTCTTGCCGGTGCCCGGCACGTCCTCGATGAGGACGTGGCGGTCGGCGAGGAGCGCTGTCAACAGGAGTTCGATCGCGCGTCGCTTGCCCAGGATGACGCGCTCCACGTTGGCCGTCACCCGCGCGGCCAGGTCGCGTACGTCGGGAATCTCGGGCATAGGATTCTCCCTTGCACCGGAATGCGGAATCATCGTATCACGAAACGTGCGCCGCCACGGCGGGGTCGCCGGGCGGCCGGGCGACCGCGCGCGGAGCGCCCGGGCCGCTTGTGCGGCGGAGAAGAGGGATGGCGAGTGTCCTTTGGCGATGGGGCGGAGCCCACAGGTCAGGGGGGGTCCGGCGGGGCCGGCGGGAGCTACCGGGGCGAGCGGGTGGCGGTCGTCGGCCTCGGCCGTTCCAACTTGCCGCTGGTCCGCTGGCTGGTCGCGCAAGGGGCCAGGGTGACGGTCTTCGACCGGCAGACGGAGGCGGAGCTGGACGACCGGCTGCGCGCCCTGGCCGGCCTGGACGTGGAGAAGCGGCTCGGGCCCGGCTACCTGGAGGCGGGACTGCGCGGCTTCGACCGGCTGGTCCTGACGCCCGGCATGCGCTTCGACCTTCCCCAGCTGGAGGAAGCGCGACGGGCGGGCGCCCGCCTCGACGGCGAGATCGCCATCCTGCTGCGCGAGCTGGCGCTGCGCGGGGCCTGCGTCGTCGGCGTCACCGGCTCCTCCGGCAAGACGACGACCACCACGCTGACCGGTCGCATCTTCGCCTCGGCCGGCCGGCGCACCTGGGTGGGGGGGAACATCGGCGACCCGCTCATCGACCGGGTCGAGCGGATCGGGGCGGGCGACGTGGTGGTGCTGGAGCTCTCCAGCTTCCAGCTGCGGCTCCTGGACCGGAGCCCGCAGGCGGCCGCCATCCTCAACGTCCGTCCCAACCACCTGGACGTCCACCCTTCCTTCGAGGACTACGTGGAGAGCAAGCGGAGGATCGTCCGCTTCCAGTCGCCCGGCGACGTCGCCGTCCTCAACGCCGAGGACGCGGCCTGCCGCGCCACGGAGGCGCCCGGGCGCCGCTTCTGGTTCGCGCTGGAGCGGGCGGCGCTCCCGGAGGAGGGCGAGGGTGCCGCCTGGGTCGAGGGGGGGCGGCTCCGGCTCCGCTGGCTCGGACGGGAGGAGGAGCTGGGCGAGGCGGAGGCCATCCCGCTGCGCGGGCGGCACAACGTGGCCAACGTGCTGGCCGCCGCCGCCCTGGCGCGCGCCCTGGACGTCCCCCCGCCCGTCGTCTGGCGGGCGGTCCTCGCCTTCCGGCCGGTGGAGCACCGCCTGGAGGTCTGTGGCCGGATCGGCGGCGCCACCTGGGTGAACGACTCCATCGCCACGGCGCCCGACCGGACCATCGCCGGCCTCGACGCCTTCACCGAGCCGATCGTCCTCATCGCCGGCGGCTACGACAAGCACCTGTCCTACCGTCCCCTGGCCGAGCGGATGCTGACGGGCCTGCGCGCCGCCATCCTCCTGGGCCAGACGGGGCCGCTCATCGCCCGCGAGCTGGAGCGGGCGGCGGCCGAGCGCGGCCTGACGCCCCCGCCGCTGGTCCGCGTCGGCTCGCTGGAGGAGGCCGTGGAGGCCGCGCGCCTGCGGGCGAGGCCGGGCGACGTGGTCCTCCTCTCGCCGGCCAGCGCCAGCTACGACATGTTCCGGGACTTCGAGGAGCGCGGGCGCCGCTTCAAGGAGCTGGTGGCGCGGCTCGAGCGGGAGGAGGCCGCCGGGGCGGGCGGCGCGGCGGAGGAGGAGCCGGGGGCGCCGGAGCGGTAAAGCCTCGTGGAACGGGACGGCCGGGAGCGGCCCGGCCGCAGCTTCCTTCCTGGGGAGGCGCGAGGGTGGCCGGCTTCGTCCACCTGCACATGCATTCCGAATACAGCCTGCTGGACGGGATGATCCGCGTCCAGGAGCTGGCCCGGGCGGCGCGGGAGCTGGGCATGCCCGCGGTGGCGCTGACCGACCACGGGGTGCTCTACGGCGCCGTCGACTTCTACAAGGCCTGCCGGCAGGAAGGCGTCCAGCCCATCCTGGGCTGCGAGGTCTACGTCGCCCCCGGGAGCCGCTTCGAGCGGAGCCCGGGCCCCGACGGCGAGCCCTACCACCATCTGACGCTCCTGGCCGAGGACGACGAGGGCTGGCGGAACCTGATGCGGCTCGTCAGCCTGGCCTCGCTGGAGGGGTACTACCGCCGCCCGCGGGTCGACCGCGAGCTGCTCGAGCGCCACCACGCCGGCCTGATCGCGCTCAGCGGCTGCCTGAGCGGCGAGCTCTCCGCCCGGCTCCTGCGCGGCGACCGCGACGGCGCGCGCGAGGCGGCGCGCTTCTACCGCGACCTCTTCGGCCGGGAGAACTTCTTCGTCGAGCTGCAGGACCACGGCCTGCCCGCCCAGCGCCGGCTCCTGCCCGAGCTGACCGCGCTGGCGCACGAGCTGGGCGTGGGCGTCGTGGCCACCAACGACGCGCACTACCCGCGCCGGGAGGACGCGCCGGCGCACGAGGTCCTCCTCTGCATCCAGACCGCCACCACCGTCGAGGACCCCGGGCGGATGCGCTTCGACTCCGACGAGTTCTACGTCAAGAGCCCCGAGGAGATGGCCGAGCGCTTCGCCTGGTGCCCGGAGGCGCTGGAGAACACGCTCCGCATCGCCGAGCGCTGCCGGGTGGAGCTGCCCTTCGGGCGGATGGAGCTGCCGGACTACCCGCTCCCGCCCGGCCACGACGCCGCCAGCTACCTCCGCCAGCTCTGCGAGGAGCGGCTTCCGGTCCGCTACCCGGAGGCCGCGCGCCGCGTCGCCGGGGGCGACGTCCGCCGGCGGTTGGAGCATGAGCTGGCGGTGATCGGGCGGATGGGGTACGCCGGCTACTTCCTGATCGTCTGGGACTTCATCGACTGGGCGCGGCGGCAGGGGATCGCCGTGGGTCCGGGCCGCGGCTCGGCCGCAGGAAGCCTGGTGGCCTACCTCCTGGGCATCACCGACGTCGATCCGCTCCGCCACCGGCTGGTCTTCGAGCGCTTCCTCAACCCCGAGCGCGTCTCCATGCCCGACATCGACATCGACATCGAGGACCGGCGGCGAGGCGAGGTGATCGACTACGTCGTGCGCAAGTACGGTGCCGACCGGGTGGGCCAGATCATCACCTTCGGGCGGATGCTCGCCCGCGCCGTGGTCCGCGACGTCGGCCGCGCCCTCGGCTTCCCCTATGCCGAGGTGGACCGGATGGCGCGCATGGTGCCCGAGCGGCCGGGCGTCACGCTGGAGGAGGCGCTGACCGGCAACCCCGAGCTGGCCGCCGCCTACGCCTCCTCGGAGCGCGTGCGCACCCTGTTCGACGTGGCTCGCCGCCTGGAGGGGCTCGCCCGCCACGCCTCGGTCCATGCCGCCGGCGTCGTCATCTCGCCCGTGCCGCTGATGGAGCGGGTGCCGCTCCAGGCGATGCAGCACAACGGCGAGACCACCGTGGTCACCCAGTTCCCCATGGGGACGCTGGAGGAGCTGGGGCTGCTCAAGTTCGACTTCCTGGGGCTGCGGACGCTCACCGTCATCGAGGAGGCCAACCGGCTGATCGCGCGCCGGCGGGGGGCGCCGGTCGACTTCCACGACCTGCCGGAGGACGACGCGGAGACGCTGGAGATGCTCGGCCGGGGCGAGACGACGGGCATCTTCCAGCTGGAGTCGCCGGGCATGCGGGAGATGCTCCGGGAGCTGAAGCCCTCCCGGCTGGAGGACATCATCGCCGCCGTCGCCCTCTACCGGCCCGGACCGATGGAGAACATCCCCGAGTTCGTCCGCGCCAAGCACGAGGGCGGCGTCCGCTACCCGCACCCGCTCCTCGAGCCGATCCTGCGCGACACCTACGGGATCCTCGTCTACCAGGAGCAGGTGATGGAGGTGGCCTCGGTCATGGCCGGCTTCACCCTCGGCCAGGCCGACCTGCTGCGCCGCGCCGTCGGCAAGAAGAAGCGCGAGGAGCTCGACGCGCAGCGCCAGGCCTTCGTCGAGGGCTGCCTGCGCAACGGCCATCCCCTCGAGCTGGCGGAGGAGCTCTACGACCTCATCCTCCGCTTCGCCAACTACGGCTTCAACCGGGCGCACGCCGCCGCCTACGGCATCCTCGCCTACCGGACCGCCTGGCTGAAGTGCCACGAGCCCGTCGCCTTCCTGGCGGCGCTGATCGCCAGCGTCCAGGACCAGAGCGAGAAGGTGGCCGAGTACATCCGCGAGGCGCGCCGCCTCGGCATCGAGGTGCGGCCGCCGCACGTCAACCACTCCGGCGTCGAGACCGAGCCGGAGGGGGAGGCGCTCCGCCTGGGCCTGGCGGCGGTGAAGAACGTCGGCCGCGCCGCCGCCGAGGCGGTGGTCGGCGCGCGCGAGGCCGGCGGCCCCTTCGCCAGCCTCGCCGACCTGGTGGCCCGGGCCGGAGCGGCGCTGCTCAACCGGAGGGCGCTGGAGAGCCTCGTCAAGGCGGGCGCGCTGGACGGGCTCGGGCCCAACCGGGCGACGCTGGCCGCCTCCGTCGATGCGGCGCTGGAGGCCGCCCAGACCGAGGAAGCGAAGCGACAGGAGGACCAGCTCTCCCTCTTCGGGGAGGCGACGACTGCGGCGCTCTCCGCTCCCCCCGTGCAGGCCGGCGCCCGCGAGGAGGCCGAGTGGCCGCCGCTCCGGCGGCTCGCCTGCGAGAAGGAGGCGCTCGGCTTCTATCTGAGCGAGCATCCGCTGGCGCGGATGGAGGAGCGGCTGCGGGGCCTGGGCGTGACGCCCGTGGAGCGGCTGGGCGAGCTGCGGCCGGAGGAGACGGTGCGCGTGGCCGGCTCGCTGGTGGAGTTGCGCCGCCGGAAGACGAGGAACGGGGAGCCGATGGGCTTCCTGACGCTGGACGACGGGACGGGCGAGGCGGAGGTCCTGCTCTTTCCGCGTCTCTTCGCGCAGGCGGGGCCGCTCCTTGCGGGCGAGGCGCCGCTCCTCCTGGTGGAGGGGCGCTACTCGCCCCGCGACGACCGGCCGGAGCGGCCGACGCTGGTGGCGACGCGCCTGGAGCGCCTGGAGGACGGCGAGGCGGCTGCGCCGGCGCTCTTCCTGCACGTAGGCCGTCCGCTCGGGGCCGAGGAAGACCGCTGGCTCGGCCAGGAGCTCCGCCGGCGGCCCGGCCGCTCGCCGGTCTTCGTCGGCGAGGGCGGAGGCCGGCGCTGGCGCCGGCTGGCGCTCCGCGTCGAGGCGGACGAGGAGCTCCTGCGGCTCCTCCGCGAGCGCTTCGGTCCCGACGCCGCGCGCCTGGGTTCAGCCGGGTAGGCCGTGGAGGCGGAGATGGGCCGCAGCGAGCAGCGTCTTGCCGTCGTGGATCCGCCCCGCCTCCACCGCGGCCAGGAAGGCCTCCAGCGTCAGCGGCTCCACTTCCAGCTCCTCGCCGGGGTCGAGGTTCCGCTCCCCCCGCTCCAGGTCGCGGGCGACGAAGAGGTGGATCTCCTCGTTCGAGTAGCCGGGCGCGGGCCAGAACCAGAAGAGCTCGCGCAGGCTGCGGGCGCGGTAGCCCGTCTCCTCCTCCAGCTCCCGGCGGGCGCACGCCTCCAGCTCCTCGCCGGGGTCGGCCTTCCCCGCGGGCAGCTCCAGGATCCAGCTGTCCAGGGCGGCCCGGTACTGCCGCTCCAGGAGGATGCGGCCGTCGGGCAGGATGGGGATGACGCAGGCCACCCTGGGGGAGTCGACGAACCAGTGCGTCACCTCTCGGCCGCGCACCGTGAAGCGGCGTTCGGCGATGGGTAGCATGATCTCCTCCTTCCGGGAAGCGCTTCGCAGGCACCTTCCCCTTTCGGAGCGCTCCCGGAGCTTCCTGCTCTTCACGTTCCTCGTCCAGATCGGCCTGGGCATGCAGGCGGTCACCTACAACCTCTGGCTCCTGGCGCTGGGCTACCCCGCCGCCTGGCTGGGGCGGCTGATGGCCGCGGGCGCCGCCGCCGGACTGGCCGGCTCGCTCCCCCTGGGCTGGCTCGCGCGGCGCCGCGGCGCCCAGGCCGTCCTCGTCGCCTCGGGCGGGCTGGCCGGCTTGACCGGCGCGGCCAGCCTCCTCTGGCCGCGGCCGGAGCTGCTCCTGGCGGCGGCCGTGGCCGCGGGGCTGGCGGGTGCGGCGCTGGCGGTCCTGGCCAACCCGCTGATGGCCGCGATGGAGCCGCCGGGCAGCGCCAGCCTGCTCTTCTCCACCCAGTTCGCCGTGGGCCAGGTCGCCGCCCTGCTCGGCTCCTTCCTGGGCGGCTGGCTGCCGGCGCGCATGGCCGGCCTGGGCGACGTGCTCGCGCTGCGGAACGCGCTGGCCTTCTCGCTGCTCCTGGCGGGTCTGGCCCTCTTCCCCCTCCTGCGCACCGGCGGGCTCCCCGCCGGCGGCGAGAGGCGGCCCCGGGGCGAGGACGAGGCGCGGGCCGGGAGGGCCGGCCTGCGCCGCCTCCCCGGGCTGGAGGCGCGCGCGCTGGGGGTGCCGGCGCTCCTGGTCTTGATGGAGGCGACGACCGGGGCGGGGGCGGGGCTCGTCGTCCCGTACCTGAACGTCTTCCTGGTGCGTCGCTTCGGCGCCGGCACCGGGCAGGTGGGCGCGATCTTCGCCCTCGGCTCGGTGGCGACGGCGCTGCTGGCGCTGGCGGGCGGCCGGCTGGCGCGGCGGGTGCGGCCGGCCTGGGTGGGGATGGGGCTCCAGCTCCTCTCGCTGCCGCTCCTCCTGGCCGCCCCGCGGTCGGCCTCGCTCCGGGCCGCGGGGGCGGTCCTGGTGCTCCGCTCCGGGCTGATGAACGCCGCGGAGCCGCTGCGCAGCCAGTTCGCCATGGAGTCGGTGCGGGAGGGGCAGAGGACCTGGCTCTCGGCCCTGCAGAGCCTCGCCTGGGAGGCGAGCTGGGCCGCCAGCACCGCCTGGGCGGGACCCCGGGTCGACCGGGGCGCCTTCCTGCTCCTCTTCCAGGGGACCGCGCTCGCCTACGCCGTCTCGGTGGCGCTCTGGCTCCTCCTGGCGCTGCGCGCGGAGCGGGCCGCGGGCGGCCTGCGGGCTCGCGCGCCGCGGGCGGAGGGATCCGGTGACCTGAAGTGAATCAACGATGCGTGCGCCAGCCGCTTCCTGCCCGGAGCGACAGGGACGCCCGCGGGAGCGGCCGGCCAGGCCGGAAGGCAGCGCAAGTCCGCGACGCAGGTCACGCTGGCGAAGGAAGGTGGGCGCCATGGACGGCGAGGGCCGCATTCGGCTGCTGCCCAACCTCTATCTGCACAACGACCTCGTCTTGCGACGGGAGGCGGTGGATCTGCTGGAGGAGCCCGTGCTCGCCTTCGACGGCACGGGCGAGCCCGTCTACGCCAACGCCAGCGCCCGGCGCTGGCTCGACCTGGGCGCGGAGACCTTCGACCTGCGCGGCCTGGCGGGCCGGGTCGGGGGCCACCTCGACGGGGCCGTGCACGCGGCGCTGACGGGCCGGAGCAGCCGGCTGACCGTGCGCGGCGGGCTCAAGGCGCAGGCGCTGCCGCTGGTCAGCTTCGACGGCCCCCTGGCGGGAGCGGTGCTGGTCGTGGAGGCGCCGACCTCCGCGCAGGCCGCCGAGCGCAGGGAGCGCCTCCTGCGCGCGCTCCTCGACGAGCTGACGCGCGGCGACGGCTACGCCTACGCGCTGGACGCCGGCGGCCGGGTCGCGTGGATCAGCGAGCCGCTGGCCGGCCTCTACGCCCGCCCGCCCGAAGAGATCCTGGGGCGGAGCGTCGCGGAGCTCCTGCCCGGTCTCCCCGTGGAGGCGCGCGTCGACGAGGAAGCCCTCCTCTCCCGCGGCCGCGTGGAGCGGCGTCTCAACCTGGACAACTGGCTTCCCGGCCGTCCGGGCCCCATGAACGTCCGCGCCCGCGCCCTTCTCCGGGAGGGCGAGCTGCTCGGCGTCCTGGTCCGCATGGAATCCCTCCGCCAGCCCGCCCGGGAAGAGGCCCCGGTGCCCCACGCCCAGCAGGCGGCCGCCGTCGCCGCCCACGAGATCCGCAACGCGCTCTCCGCCATCCGCGGCTACCTCCAGCTCCTCGAGCGCTCCGCCAACGAGAGGCAGGAGGAGTTTCTCAAGCTCGTCCTGCACGAGCTGGACCGCGTCAGCGACCTGACCAGCTACCTGATCGCCCTGGAGCGGCCGCTCTCGCCCAGCGAGCAGATCGCCGAACCGCTCCAGCGGTGCGTGGCCGAGAGCGTCCGCGAGATGGAAGTCCAGGCCCGGGCGGGCGACGTCCAGCTCCTCTTCAGCGCGCCCGAGACGCCGCTGGTGGCGCGCCACAGCTGCGACAGCCTCAGACAGGTGATGCTCAACCTGATCGGGAACGCGCTGGAGGCGGTCGGCCCCGGGGGCCATGTGACGGTCGCGCTCCGCTCCGAGGAGGGCTGGGCGGTGATCGAGGTGGCCGACGACGGCCCGGGTATCCCCGCGGGCCAGACGGAGAAGATCTTCGAGCCGTTCTTCACCACCAAGGCGAGCGGCACCGGCCTCGGCCTCTCCATCTGCCGCCGGCTGGTCCTGGCCCAGGGCGGCGAGCTCCGCGTGGAGAGCGTGGAGGGCGAGGGGGCGCGCTTCTTCGTCCGGCTCCCGCTCCACGCGGCTCCGGGAGCGGAGGCGCAAGAGTCCGGCGGCAGGCAGGAATGAGGGCGGTCGGAGCGAAGGCTGGCGCGAACCTGCGCCCGGGAGGGAGGCGCGTGTGGCAGGTCCTCTACGTAGCGCCCAGTCGTGAAGTCGCCGACCGCATCGTCCGGGGCCTGGCCGAGCGGGGCTTCCTCGCGCGCGTCCAGGCCGGCGGAGGCCATGGCGGTCCGTCGACTTGGGAAATCCTCCTTCCCGAGGTGGAGATCGAGGAAGCACAGGCCGCGTTGGCCGAAGTTCTGGCCAGGGCGTGGACAGGAGAGGCGGACGGGGGGGCGTGAGGTGCGGCGGATCGGGGTTCTGACCAGCGGCGGCGACGCCCCGGGCATGAACGCCGCCATCCGTGCGGTGGTGCGCAAGGGCATCTACGAAGGGCTGGAGGTCTTTGGCATCGAGCACGGCTACGCCGGCCTGATCCGCGGGGAGTTCCAGCCGCTGGACCGCCGCTCCGTGGCCGACATCATCCACCGCGGCGGGACCATCCTCTTCACCGCCCGCTCCGAGGCCTTCAAGAGCCCGGAGGGACAGGCCGAGGCGGTCGCCCAGCTGCGGCGGCACGAGGTCGAGGGCCTGGTCGTCATCGGCGGCGACGGCTCCTTCCGCGGCGCCATGGCGCTGGAGGAGCACGGTGTCCCGACGGTGGGCGTGCCGGGTACCATCGACAACGACCTCGCCGGCACGGACACCACCATCGGCTTCGACACGTCGGTCAACACCGCCATCCAGGCCATCGACCGCATCCGCGACACGGCCACGGCCCACGAGCGGACCTTCGTCGTCGAGGTGATGGGGCGGAACTCCGGCTTCATCGCCCTGATGGCCGGCCTGGCCGACGGCGCCGAGTCGATCCTGGTCCCGGAGGAGCCCGTCGACCTGGAGACGGTCTGCGAGCGGGTCCGGGCCGCCTACCGCTCCGGCAAGCGGCACAGCATCATCGTCGTCGCCGAGGGCGCCGCCCGGGGCTTCGAGGTGGCCCAGAAGATCCAGGAGAAGACCGGGCTGGACACGCGGGTGACGGTGCTCGGCCACATCCAGCGGGGCGGCCCGCCGACGGCGATGGACCGCCTCCTGGCCTCGCAGCTGGGGGCGGCGGCGGTCGACGCGCTGCTTCAGGGGAGGCGCGGCTGCATGGCGGGTCTCGTCCACGGCGAGATCCGCTTCACGCCCTATGAACAGGCGCTCGCGGAGAGGAAGGACATCGACCGCGAGACCTACCGCCTCGCCGCCATCCTCGCCATCTGAGCGGGAGCCCGCCCGCGACGGCCCGGTGCGCGGCAGGCAAGGAGGGGAGCGGTGTGCGCAGGACCAAGGTGGTGGCCACCATCGGCCCCGCCAGCGAGAGCGAGGAGCGGCTGCGGGCGCTGGTGGAGGCCGGCATGGACGTCGCCCGCTTCAATCTCTCGCACGGCGGCGGCGAGGAGCTGCGCAGGCGGAGCGAGCGGGTCCGCCGCGCGGCGGAGCAGGCGGGCCGCCACGTGGGGCTCATGTTCGACACGCGGGGTCCGGAGGTGCGGGTGGGCCGCTTCCCCGAAGGGGGCGTCGAGCTGGCGCCGGGGGAGCGCTTCCTCCTGGTGCCCGAGCCCGTGGAAGGCGGCCGCGAACGGGTGAGCATCAGCTATCCCGGCCTGGCCCGCGACCTGGCGCCCGGGGCGACGCTCCTCCTCGACGACGGCAACCTGGTCCTGCGGGTGCGCGAGATCCGTCCCGACGGCGCCATCGACTGCGAGGTGCTGGTCGGCGGCCGCCTGCTCGGCGGCAAGAAGTGCCTGGCGCCCGGCACCCGCCTTTCCCTGCCGCCGCTCCTCCCCGAGGACGAGGCCGACCTGCGCCTGGGCCTGGAGCTGGGGATCGAGTTCGTCGCCGCCAGCTTCGTCCAGACGGCCGAGGACGTGCTGACCGTCCGCCGCTTCCTCGAGGAGAACGCCCGCCCGGGCGCGCGGCTGCCCGAGATCGTCACGAAGATCGAGACGCGCCACGCCGTCGACCACTTCGAGGAGATCCTCGAGGTCTCCGACGGGATCATGGTGGCGCGCGGCGACCTGGGCCTGGAGATGCCGACCGAGGACGTGCCCTTCATCCAGAAGCGGATCATCGCGCTGGCCAACCGGGCCGGGAAGGCGGTGATCACGGCCACCCAGATGCTGGAATCCATGGTCGTCCACGCCTCGCCCACCCGCGCCGAGGCGGCCGACGTGGCCAACGCCGTCATGGACGGCACCGATGCCGTCATGCTCAGCGCGGAGAGCGCCACCGGCGCGCACCCCGTCGAGGCGGTGCGGATGATGGCACGCATCGCGGAGCGGGCCGACGCCGAGCTGGTCACCCGGCGCCAGGAAGCGGCGCAACGGCCCTCCTCGCCCGCCACCGTCACCGACGCCATCAGCCTCGCCTCGGTGACCACCGCGGCGGCGCTGGGCGCGGCCGCGATCATCACGCCCACGCAGTCGGGCCGGACGGCCCGCGTGGTGGCCGCCCACCGGCCGGCGGCGCCCATTCTGGCGGTGACCCCCGACCCGGGGACCGCCCGCCGCCTCGCCCTGGTCTGGGGCGTGGAGCCGCTGGTCCTGCCGCCGCAGCCTTCCAGCGACGAGGTGGTCGATCGCGCGGTGGCGGCCGCCCTGGAGGCGGGCCTGATCGCCAACGGCGACGTCGTCGTGATCACCGCCGGCTTCCCCGTGGGCGTCTCCGGAACGACCAACACGCTGAAGGTCCACACGGTGGCCGTCCTGCTCGGACGCGGCCAGGGGATCGGCCACGCGCCCGCCAGCGGTCCGGCCTGCGTCGTCGAGAGCGCGGCCGAGGCGGCGACGCGCTTCCGCGACGGCGACGTGCTGGTCACGCCGCGCATCGACCCGGAGATGGTGGCCTACGCGCGCAGGGCGTCCGCGCTCGTGGTCCGCGAGGGCGGGCTCAGCTCGCCCAGCGCCATCATCTCCCTGAACCTCGGGCTGCCGAGCATCGTGGGCTACCAGCCGGAAGCGGGGGAGAGCCCGCCCCGACCGGGCGAGACGGTGACCGTCGACCCGGTCCACGGGTTGCTCTACCGCGGGCGGGTCCATAGAATCTGAGCAAGCTTTCCGGCAGGACTTTCCGGTCGGCCGGCCGGCTCCCTGGAGATCTTGCCGCGGCTTCCCAACCCACTTCCGGAAGGAGCGATCGCTGTGCGTCTGGCGGAGCGGACGGAAGGGCTGACCGCCTCGCCCACCATGGCCGTGGACGCACGCGCCAAGGCGCTGGTCCGCCAGGGTGTGGACGTGGTCAGCTTCAGCGTCGGCGAACCCGACTTCGACACCCCCGAGATCGTCAAGGAAGCCGCGCTGGACGCGATGCGGCGCGGGCGCACCAAGTACACCGCGGTGCAGGGGCTGCCCGAACTGCGCGAGGCGGTGGCGGAGAACCTGGCCGAAGAGCTCCACCTGGCCTACCCGCCCGACCGGATCGTCGTCTCCAACGGCGCCAAGCAGAGCATCTTCAACGCGCTCTTCGCCCTCGTGGGCCCCGGCGACGAGGTGATCCTGCCCGCCCCCTACTGGGTCTCCTACCCCGAGCAGATCCGCCTAGCCGGCGCCACGCCGGTCATCGTGCCGACCGACGTCGCGCGCGGCTTCCACCTCGACCTCGAAGCGCTGGAGGCGGCGATCGGCCCGCGCACCCGCGTCATCCTCCTCAACACGCCGTCCAACCCGACCGGCACCGTCCTGGAGCGCTCCGAGCTGGAGGCGGTGGCCGAGCTGGCCCTGCGCCACGACCTCTGGATCATCTCCGACGAGATCTACCGCCATCTCGTCTTCGGCGCCGAACACGTGAGCGTCGCCCAGCTGGGGGACGAGGTGCGGGCCAAGACGATCCTCGTCGACGGGGTCTCCAAGGCGTACGCCATGACCGGCTGGCGGATCGGCTGGGCGGTCAGCGAGGACCCCGCGCTGGTGGAGGCGATGACGGCCATCCAGTCGCACCTCACCTCGGCGCCCTCGACCGTCTCGCAGTGGGCGGCGGTGGTCGCCCTGCGCCAGGCGCGGGCGTCGGTGGACGAGATGGTGGCGGAGTTCGACCGGCGCCGGCGGCGGATGGTGGAGCTGGTCCGCCAGACGCCCGGCTTCGAGCTTGCCGAAGAGCCCCGCGGCGCATTCTACGTCTTCCCGTCCATCCGGGGCCTGGTCGGGAGCGAAGTGGGGGGGCGGCGGGTGTACGACGCCGACGACCTGGCCGAGCTGCTTCTCGAGGAGGCCCACGTGGCGGTGGTGCCCGGCTCCGGCTTCGGCCTGCCCGAATACCTCCGGCTCAGCTATGCCACCTCGCTGGAACGCATGGAAGAGGGCTTCCGCCGGCTGGCCTCCGTTCTGCGTGTATCATGAGGAGTGGACCCGCGCGGGCGAGTCCGAGGTGGAGGTGTCGAGGTGGCGACCAAGGAGGAGATCCTGAACGCCCTCGGTGACGTGGTCGACCCGGAACTGGGTCGCAGCATCACCGATCTCGATATGGTCCGCGAGGTGCGCGTCGACGGCGGTCGCGTGGCGGTGGACGTGGCGCTGACCGTGGCCGGCTGCCCGCTGCAGAACCGCATCGAACAGGAAGTGCGCCAGCGAGTCGGCGCGCTTCCTGGCGTCGAGCAGGTGGAGGTGCACCTCTCGGTGATGGAGGAGGAGGAGCGGCAGCGGCTCTCGCAGCGGCTGCGCGGCCAGGAGCCGGGCCGCACCTCGACCGTGACGCGCCCGGGCTCCCGCACCGTCGTCATCGGGGTGGCCAGCGGCAAGGGCGGCGTCGGCAAGTCGACCGTGACGGCCAACCTGGCGATCGCCCTGAGGAAGAGGGGCAAGCGGGTGGGCCTGCTGGACGCCGACATCTACGGCTTCTCCATCCCGCGCATGCTCGGCGTCACCACGCGGCCGGTGGCCATCGGCAACGCCATCGCCCCGGTGGAGGCCTACGGCCTGCAGGTCATGTCCATGGGCTTCTTTGTCGAGGAGGACGCGGCGGTCATCTGGCGCGGTCCCATGCTGGCCGGCGCCCTGGAGCAGTTCCTCAACGACGTCCTCTGGGCGGAGCTGGACTACCTGGTGGTCGACCTGCCGCCGGGCACCGGCGACGTGCCCATGAGCCTCGCCCAGCGTCTGCCCCACTCGAAGATCCTGCTGGTGACGACGCCCCAGGAAGCCTCCGTCCACGTCGCCTCCCGGGCGGCCTTCATGGCCATGAAGATGAACCAGGAGATGCTGGGCGTCGTCGAGAACATGGCCTTCCTCGTCTGCCCGCACTGCGGCGAGCAGATCGACGTCTTCGGCGCGGGAGGCGCCGACGCCCTGGCCGCGGCGCTCGGCGTGCCGGTGGTGGCGCGCATCCCGCTGGCGGCCGACATCCGCGAGGGCGGCGATCAGGGCCGCCCGGTGGCCGCCCGGGAGGGCGACTCGCCCCTGGGCAAGGCCTTCGACGAGCTGGCGGAGACGGTGGTGGCGCGGACCGGAGACGCCAGGCCGGCACGCCGCCAGATCGTGGGCCCGCGGATCGGCTTCTGAGCCTGCGGCAGCCGCGGAGAGCGAACCGGCCGGATCCGGTCAAGGTCGATCGGGTCCGGCTTTTGCTATCCGCTTTGCCGGCCGGCCGGGTCGAACGGCTCCGGCGGGCCGCGGCCTACGCCTTCCCGGCTGTTGCGGAATTCGTCGAGAAGCGGGCGGCGAACAGCGCTGGAAATGGGCGCCGAAGGGCGCGTGGAGCAGGGATCGCGGCGAGACGGGCGTACTTTTTCTCGTCTGTGGTACGGACGGAGAAGCCGGCCCGGCCGGGACGGCCCGACCTTGGGGGAAAGGCAGGCTGCGACCCGGAGCGTGCGAACGCGGTCGTAACGGGAGGGAAGACGTGTCCGCTCTACTGAACGTACCTGAGGCGCAACCTGCGACGGAGCTATCTCCCAGCCTCTCGCCCTGGCGGCAGTTTGTTCGGCGCTTCTTCCGCAACGGTCCGGCCGTTTTCGGACTGGTCCTGGTCGTCGTGCTGTGCGCGGTGGCGATCCTCGCGCCGCATATCGCGCCCCTCGACCCCTACGCGACCTATCCGGACGGCACGACCCCCCAGGGCCTGCCGCTGCCGCCGACGTGGCGGTGGGGCCACTTCTTCCTCGGCACCGATCCGAGCGGCCGGGACGTGCTCAGCCAGCTGATCTGGGGCGCACGGGTCTCCATGGAGGTCGGCTTCATGGCGACGCTCATCGCGGTCGCCATCGGCCTCCTCATCGGCCTGGTCGCGGGGTACGCCGGCGGGCTGGTCGACAACGTGCTGATGCGGATCACCGACATCGTGCTCGCCTTCCCCTTCCTCCTCTTCGTCATCCTCCTCCGTTCGGTCATCTCCAACCCGACCGTCGCCACCGTCTACACGGTGATCGGCGTCCTGGGCTGGGCGCCGACGGCGCGGATCACGAGGGGGCAGGTGCTGGCGGCCAAGAACCAGGAGTACGTCGAGGCGGCGCGCGCCCTCGGCGCGGGAACGGCGCGCATCCTCTGGCGCCACCTGCTGCCCAACGTCCTGGGCACGGTGATCGTCTACGGCACGCTGCAGGTGGCCCAGAACATCCTGACGGAGTCGGCGCTCTCCTTCCTCAGCATCGGGGTGCCCGACCCGACCGTCAGCTGGGGGAAGATGATCACCCTGGGCCTCAACTTCTACCAGACGGCGCCCTGGCTGATCATCTGGCCCGGGCTGGCGCTGGCCCTGGCCAGTCTGGGCTTCAACCTGCTGGGCGACGGGTTGAGCGACGCGTTCAACCCGCGCGCCGAGGAGTGACCCCGCTTGAGGCGCCTGCCGGGCGGCCTGCCGTCCCCAGGTTCGCGTGGCGGTCCTTGAAAGGAGGTGGAGGGTGAGCAGTACGGGGGCGGCTCACCCTGCGCGAACGCAGACCGGATCGCAGGCGATCCGCAGACGGCCGCAGCCGGACGGGACTCGGCCTGCAAGCCGTATCCATTCCTGACGAAGGAGGTTGGGCCTGGTGCGAACGAAGCTCCGCTGGGCGACGACGCTTTCGACCGGGCTGGTCGCCCTCTCGCTCGTCCTCTCCAGCTGCGGTGGCCAGCCGGCCGCCAAGACGGGCGGCAACGGCACGACGACCACCCAGCCGCAGGGCGGGCCGACGATCACGACCGCCTTCACCAGCAACATCGAGACGCTCGATCCGGCCAAGTGGACCGACATGACCTCGATGTACCCGATGGAGATGATCTACGACACCCTGGTCACCTACGATCCGGCCCAGGGGTCGAAGATCGTGCCCGACGTCGCCACGTGGGACGTGACGCCGGACGGGCTCAAGTACACCTTCCACATCAAGCCCGGCATCAAGTTCTCCAACGGTGACCCGCTGGACGCCTACGCCGTCAAGTACAGCCTGGACCGCGTCACCTCGAAGAGCCCCATCGGCGGCGGCGGGGCACCCTATGGTTTCGCCTACTCGGCGATCCAGGGCTACAAGGAGTGGAACAGCTCGGGCCAGAAGGCGTCGCCGGACGGCAAGGGCGGCCTGGCGGGCGTCAAGGTGATCGACCCGCAGACGCTGGAGATCGACCTCTCCACGCCGCAGGCCTTCTTCCTGAACACGCTCGCCCTGATGTCGGCGGCCATCGTCGACCCGAAGGTGGCCGAGCAGTACGGCAAGGACTTCTCGACGCACGCCGTGGGCTCCGGTCCCTTCAAGCTCGACTCCTGGCAGCAGGGCCTCCAGATGACGCTGGTTCCCAACCCGAACTACTGGGGGCCCAACAAGCCCAAGGTCGCGAAGCTGGTGCTGAAGGAGAACGTCTCCGACACCCTCCAGCTCCTCCAGTTCCGCCAGGGTGAGCTCGACTTCGTGGGCGGTCCCCTGACGACCGCCGAGTACGCGCAGGTCCTGAGCGATCCGAAGCTGAAGAACGACTACTTCAAGGTGGGCGGCAACATCATCTACTACCTCGCCTTCAACACGACCAAGCCGCCCTTCAACAACCCGCTGGTCCGCCAGGCGGTCAACTACGCCATCGACAAGCAGCAGATCATCCAGAACATCACCAACGGCCGCGGCCAGGTGATGAGCCAGCCGCTGCCGCCGGGGATCCCGGGCTACGACCCGTCGCTGCAGCCCTATCCCTACGATCCGGCGAAGGCGAAGCAGCTGCTCCAGCAGGCCGGCGTCAAGCTGCCGCTGAAGGTGACCATGATCTACCCCAGCAACACGCAGGATCACATCCGGACGGCGCAGATGGTGCAGCAGCAGCTGCAGCAGATCGGCATCGACGTCAGCTTGCAGGGGATCAGCCAGGTGGGCACCTACTGGCCGACCGAGGACGATCCGACCAAGCCCTGGGAGATCGCCTGGACCGACTGGTTCCAGGACTACCCGGACGCGCAGGACTTCCTGTACAACCTGCTTTCGAAGGACGCCTTCAACTCGACCAACGTGGGCAACTGGACGGATCCCACCTTCGAGCAGCTGGTGACCAAGGCCGACTCGCTGCCGGCCAGCCAGCAGGAGCAGCGCGTGCAGCTCTTCCAGCAGGCGGAGAAGATCGCCCACGACCAGGCCTCGTGGGTCTTCCTGTACTACGGCTGGTACGACGCGCTTATCCAGCCGTGGCTGAGGCCCGACCCGCATGATCCGGCCGGCTTGGGCGTCTACCTGCATCCGGTCTCGACGCCGCGCTTCAACATGATGTCGGTCCAGAAGTAGGAGCCGCCGGAGGGATCCGGCCCTGCGGGGGCCGGATCCCTCCCCGGCAGCTGACGGCGGGGGAGATCACGTGATCCAGTACATCCTGAGGCGGCTCGTCTGGACGGTGGTGACCATCGCGGCGATCATCGCCGTCACCTTCCTGGTCACCTACGCCATCCCCTCGGACCCGGCGAGGGTGATCGCCGGGCCGCATGCCACGCCGGAGACGCTGGCCTCCATCCGGGCGGCGCTCGGCCTCGACAAGCCGCTCCTTCTCCGCCTGGTGCTCTACTTCGGGCAGGTGCTGCACGGCGACCTGGGCTACGACTGGGTCATGCAGCAGCCGGTGCTCTCCATGATCCTGCAGGCGCTGCCGGCCACCGTCTACCTGGCCGTGGCCGCGGTGGCCTGCGAGCTTCTGATCGCCATCCCCATCGGGGTCGTGGCGGCCGTCCGGCGGAACAGCTGGATCGACCAGGTGACGCGGACGGCCAGCCTGGTGGGAGTGGCGCTTCCTGTCTACTGGGTGGGTTCGCTCCTGCTGCTCTATCTCGGGTTCTACGCCGGCCTCTTTCCGCTGGGCGGCTTCTCGGCGCCCGGGGTGGTCCTCCCGGCGCTCTCGGTGGGCTTGACGGGGGCCGCGGTCTACGTCCGCATCCTGCGCTCGAGCATGCTGGAGGTGATGCGCCTCGACTACGTCCGCACCGCGCGCGCCAAGGGCCTGGCCGAGCGGATCGTCATCTGGCGCCACATCTTCCGCAACGCCCTCATCCCCGTGGTCACCTACCTGGGCATGGACCTGGGCTACCTGCTGGGCGGTCTGGTGGTCACCGAGTACGTCTTCAGCTGGCCCGGGCTGGGCCTTCTCCTCAACCACGCCATCGGCAACGTGGACGGCGCCCTGATCATGGGGCTGACCATGTTCAGCGCCTCGGCCATCGTGGTGATGAACCTGGTGGTCGACATCGTCTACGCCTTCCTGGACCCGCGCATCTCGTACGCCTGAGCAGGCGGAAGCCGGGCAAGACCGCGGCGGGCGGCCGGGAGGGGAGGCGCCCGCCCTCTTGCCGCCTGCGCCTGCGGACGGGCGCCGCGGGACGGATCCTCGCCGCCCGGAGGAACGTCGAATCCGGGCGGAGGTTTCGGACGGGAAGCGTGACGGAAGAGGGAGGAAGGCTGGTGCCGGAGGTGGGACTCGAACCCACACGCCCTCGCGGGCTCCCGATTTTGAGTCGGGCTCGTCTGCCGATTCCGACACTCCGGCCGAAGCGGCTCGATGCAACGGTACGATAACATAGGCGCGAGAGCCTATCAACGAACGCATCCGCGCCGGTCGAGGCGGTCTGCGCGAGCGGAAGCCGTGCCCCGCCGGGGCGGGCTGGGGGGCCTGACGCTGGAGGAGGGCTGCGAGCGGGCGCTGGTCGAACGCGCCCGGAGGGGCGACGTGGCGGCTTTCGAGGAGCTGATCCGGCCCGAGCTGGCGCGGATCTACGGTGCGGCCGCGCGCCTCGTCGGGCGCCAGGAGGCGGAGGACCTGGTTCAGGAAGCGGTCCTGCGCGCCTTCCGATCGCTGGACGGCTTCCGCGGGGGCGCCCGCTTCGCCACCTGGCTCTATCGCATCGTCGTCAACCTCTGCGTCGACCACGGGCGACGGCGGAGCCGCCGGGAGTGGCGGGAAGAGCCGCTGGAGGCGACGGAACGGGCGGCCGAGGGCGCCGCCGGCGCCGGTCACGACCCCGAGGCGGCGCTCCTGGCGGCGGAGCGCCAGCAGCTGGTGCAGGCGGCCCTGGCCGAGCTTCCTGCCGACTACCGCGTGGTCATCCTCCTCCGCGACGTGGAGGGGCTGACCTACGAGGAAGTGGCCGAGCTGACCGGGCTGCCGCTGGGCACGGTCAAGTCGCGGGTCTTCCGCGGGCGCCGCGCGCTGCGCGAGAGGCTGGCGGAGGCGGGTCTCCTTCCTTCGGTGCAACGGGGACGGGGGGTGGCGGAGTGAACTGCGCGCAGTGCCAGGCGCTCCTGCCAGCCTACCTGGAAGGCGACCTGCCGGAGCGGGAGCGGGCGCTCGTCAAGGGGCATCTGGACGCCTGCGCGGCCTGCCGGGCTGAAGCGGAGGACCTGACGGCCGTGGGCGAGATGCTGGCCGCCCTTCCGGACGTCGCGCCGCCGCCGGGCCTGGAGGAGCGGATCCACCTCCGCCTGCTGGAGGCGGCGGCGGCCGGCGGCGCGGCGGGGCGGCCCGGCGGGGGGCCGGAGCGGCGCAGGCCTCGCCGCTGGCCGCTGGTGGCGGGGCTCGCGGCGGCCGCGGCGCTGGCGCTGGTCGTGGGCGCGGCGAACGGATGGCTCTCCCGCGGGGCGGTGCAGGGGCCGGCGGCCCCGGTCCGGTCGACCGCGAGCGCGGGCAGCACCGCGAGCGGCCGCGCCCCGGGCGCGGAAGCGCCCAGGACCCTGAGCCTGCCGGCGGCGCCGGGCGGCGCGGAGGCGGGCGCGAGGCAGGTTCCGGCCGGGGGAGCGGCGGCGGCCTTCGACCTGCGCGTCCCCGACCCGCGCGGGGTGGCCGGGCAGGTGGCCCAGCGGCTGGCGCAGCTGGGGCGGGTCAGCCGGAAGGCGATCCTCCCGGGCCAGACGGTGGCCGTCGAGGTGGAGTACGCGGCGCCGGTGCCGGTCGACGCCGTGCGCAGCGCGGTCCAGGCGGCGGCGGACGCCGGCGGGGGGACGGTGAGCGACCGGACGGCGGGGGCGCACGCCGCCACCGCCGCGGGCGCCGGCCAGGGGAGCGCGGGCGCGCCGGCTTCCTCCGGCTCGGTGGAGAGCGTCACCGTCTACCTGGAGAGCGCAGGAAGCGGGACGGGCGGCGGGCGCTGAACCGGCCGGGGCGGCGCGGGGCGAGGCAGGAGAACCCACGAGAGGAGTGACGGCCACGGCAGCCTCCACCATCGCTCTCTTGGACGGCCACAGCCTGGCCCACCGGGCCTTCTACGCGCTTCCTCCGCTGAGCACCACGGCCGGGCAGCCGACCAACGCCGTCACCGGCTTTCTCAACATGCTCCTCCGCCTCGAGCAGGAGTACCGGCCCGACTACCTGGCCGTCGTCTTCGACCGGCGCGCCCCCACCTTCCGCCACGAGGCGTACGAGCAGTACAAAGCCCAGCGGCAGCCCATGCAGGAGGAGCTGGCGAGCCAGATCCCGCTCCTCCACCAGGTGCTGGAGGCGCTCCGCATCCCCGTCTACGAGAAGGACGGCTACGAGGGCGACGACCTCCTGGGCAGCCTCGCCCGGCAGGCGGAGGCACGCGGCCTCCACGTCCTGATCGTCACCGGCGACCGCGACGCGCTCCAGCTGGTCGACGAGCGGACCGACGTGCTGGTGACGGTGAGGGGGATCACCGAGACCCGCCTCTTCACGCTGGCGGCCGTCCGGGAGGAGTACGGGCTGGAGCCGCGCCAGCTGGCGGAGGTGAAGGGGCTCGCCGGCGACGCCTCCGACAACATCCCCGGCGTGCCCGGGGTGGGCGAGAAGACGGCGCTCAAGCTGATCCAGCAGTTCGGCTCGATCGACGAGCTCTACCGCCACCTCGACCAGGTGGCGGGAAAGAAGCTCCAGGAGCGCCTGGCGGCCCACGAGGAGCAGGCGCGCATGAGCCGCGAGCTGGGGACCATCGACTGCGAGGCGCCGGTGGAGCTGGACCTGGAGGCCTGCCGCAGGCGGGAGCCCGACCCGGCCGTCGCCCGTCCCCTCTTCGAGGAGCTGGAGCTGCGGGGCCTCGCCCGCCGCTTCGGGCTGGCGGGCGAGCCGCCCGCGGCGCCGGCTCCCCTGGAGGACGGGAAGGCGGGCGGAGAGGCGGGCCCGGGCGAGGCGGCGCCGGCGGTCGCCCGGGCGGCGACGAGCGAGCCCTCCCTCACGTGGGTGAGGGGGAGCGAGGAAGGGGAGCGCTTCCTCGAGCGGATGGAGGGGCGGCGCGGCACGCTGGCCGCCGCCTTCCGGCCGCACCGGCCGGGCCTTCCCGCGCCGGCGCTGGTCGCGGTCTACGACGGGGAGGAAGCCTGGCTCTTCCCGGTGGAGCCTCCCGCGGACGGAGGCGCGCCGCCGCTTCCCGACCCACTGCGGCGCTGGCTGGCGGAGGCCGGCGCCGCCAAGGCCGGCTACCGGGCGAAGCCGCTCCTGCGCGCCGCCTGGGCGGCGGGGATCGAGCCGGCCGGGCTGGTCGGCGACGCCGAGCTGGCCGCCTACCTGCTCGACCCGTCGCGCAGCCGCTACCCGCTGGAGGAGCTGGCGCGGCGCTGGGGCCACGTGGAGCTGCCCGAGGCCGCCGCCGCGGAGGCGGGGGACGAGGCGGCGCTCGCCCGGCGCCTCGCGCGCGAGGCCTGGGCCGTGGAGCGGCTGCTGCCGCCGCTGGAGGCGGAGTTGGAGGCGATGGAGCTCGGCCGGCTCTACCGCGAGGTGGAGCTGCCCCTCGAGCCGATCCTCGCCGAGATGGAGGCGACCGGCGTCCAGGTCGACCCGGCCACGCTCCGCGAGCTGGGCGAGGAGTTCCGCGGGCGGATCGCCCGCCTGGAGGCCGAGATCCACGACCTGGCCGGCGAGCCGTTCAACATCAACTCCACGCAGCAGCTCGGCCAGATCCTCTTCGAGAAGCTGGGCCTTCCGCGCGGGCGAAGGACCAAGACCGGCTGGTCGACCGACGCCGACGTGCTCGAGTCGCTGGTGGCCGCCCACCCCATCGCCGCCAAGGTGCTGGAGTACCGGCAGCTGACCAAGCTCTACGGCACCTACGTGGAGGGACTCGGGCCGGTGATCGACCCGGCCGACGGGCGCGTCCACGCCGCCTTCAACCAGACGGTGACCGCGACGGGCCGCCTCTCCAGCGCCGATCCGAACCTGCAGAACATCCCGGTGCGCGAGGAGCCCGGCAGGAAGCTCCGCAGGGCGTTCACGGCGCCGCCGGGCCGCATCCTGGTCTCCGGCGACTACTCGCAGATCGAGCTGCGCGTCCTCGCCCACATCGCGGGCGACGAGCGGCTGCAGGCGGCCTTCCTCTCGGGCGAGGACATCCACCGCGCCACCGCCGCCGAGGTCTTCGGCGTGCCGCCCGAGGCGGTGACGCCGGAGCAGCGGACGCGCGCCAAGGCGGTCAACTTCGGCATCGTCTACGGCATCTCCGACTACGGCCTCTCGCAGCAGCTGGGCATCTCGCGCGAGGAGGCGGCCGCCTTCATCCGCACCTACCTCGACCGCTTCCCCGGCGTCCGCCGCTACATGGAGGAAGTGGTCGAGCGCGCCCGGGCGGAGGGCTTCGTGCGGACGCTCTCCGGCCGCATCCGCCACCTCCCGGACCTCCACTCGCGCGTCTACGCCCGGCGGCAGGCGGCCGAGCGGACGGCGCTCAACACGCCCATCCAGGGGACGGCGGCGGACATCCTCAAGATCGCCATGATCCGCCTCCGCCGCGCGCTGGCCGAGAGCGGCCTCGACGCGCGCCTCGTCCTGACCGTGCACGACGAGCTGATCCTCGAGGGCCGCGCCGAGGACCGGGAGGCCATGGCCGGCCTCCTGCGCCGGAGCATGGAAGGCGCCATGAAGCTGGCGGTGCCGCTCCTGGTCGAGGTGAAGGCGGGCCCCAACTGGTACGACCTCGCCCCCCTGGGCGCGGAGGGCTGAGGCGCTTGCCCGAGCTGCCCGAGGTGGAGACGATCCGCCGGACGCTGGCGACGCACCTGGTCGGGGAGCGCTTGGAGCGGGTGGAGGTACTCCACCCCCACTTCCTGGTCGGGGTGGCGGCGGACCGCTTCGCCCGGCTCTACGCGGGAGCGCGCGTGGAGGAGCTCGGCCGGCGGGGCAAGTACCTGATCGTCCGCTTCGCGGCCGGTCTGCCGGCCTGGCTCGTCCACCTGCGCATGACGGGGCGCCTTTACGTCCGCGAGACGGCGCCCGAGCCGGGCGACGATCCCCACCTGCACCTGCGCGCGCGGCTGGCGGGCGGCGGCTGGCTCCTCCTCCGCGACGTGAGGAAGTTCGCCCGCCTCTACCTCCTCGCCGCCGGCCCCGCCGGAGGCGGCGCGGAGGCGGGCGCCTTCCCGCTTCCTCCCGGCTGGCTCCGGCTCGGACCCGACGCGCTGGGCGACGAGCTGACGCCCGCCCGGCTCGAGCGGGCCTTCGCCGGCCGCCGGGCGCCCGTCAAGGCTCTCCTCCTCGACCAGCGCCTGCTCGCCGGTCTGGGCAACATCTACAGCGACGAGGCGCTCTGGCGGGCGCGCCTCCACCCGGCGCGCGCCGGAGGAAGCCTTCGTCCCGCGGAGATCCGCCGCCTCTGGGCCGCCATCCGCTCGCTGCTGGAGGAGGCGATCGACTGGCGGGGCACGACCTTTTCCGACTATCTTGATGGCGAAGGTTTTCCGGGAGGCTTCGCCATCCGCCTCCAGGCTTACGGGCGCGCGGGCCAGCCCTGCCGGCGCTGCGGCAGCCGGCTGGAGAGCCTCCGCCTCGGCGGCCGGAGCGCCACCTTCTGCCCGCGCTGCCAGAGGCGGGCGACGACGGGGGATCGGGTAGAACGTCCCAGGACGCGATGAACACCTACGTGATCGAGTTCCAGGACCGCGCCGGCCTGGACCGGGCCATCGAGCACCTCTGGGAGCACTTGAAGATCAGCGGCGAGCTGAACGCGCAGCCGGTCGGCAACCGCTGGCGGCTCGAGGTGACGACCGAGAAGCCGCTCCGCTCCGGCACGCTGGAGAAGCTGGGCGGGAAGCTCCTTGGCTGAGCCCGCCGCCGGCCGCCTCCGCCTCCTGGGGCTGACCGGCGGCATC
The DNA here is from genome assembly GCA_029960955.1 of Bacillota bacterium. Lineage (GTDB taxonomy): Bacteria > Bacillota > Sulfobacillia > JAIMAT01 > JAIMAT01 > JAIMAT01. The sequence goes on along the minus strand of JASBVS010000005.1, from coordinate 2,541 downwards.
GCCAGCGGCAAGAGCACGGTGGCGCGCATGCTCCAGGAGCTGGGCGCCGCCGTGATCGACGCCGACCAGGTGGCGCGCGACGTGGTCGAGCCGGGCGAGCCGGCGCTGGCGGAGATCGCCCGGCGCTGGCCGGAGGCGGTCGGTCCGGACGGCCGCCTGGACCGTCGCCGGCTGGGGCGCCGCGTCTTCACGCACCCGGAGGAGCTGGTGGAGCTGGAGCAGATCACCCACCCGCGCATCCGGGAACGGATCCGGCAGCGGATCGCCGCGCTGGCGGCGGGTACGGTCCCGCCGGGCGGCGCGCGGGTGGTGGTGGTGGAGGCGGCGCTCCTCCTCGAGCAAGGCCGCCGCTGGCTCCCCTTCGAGCAGATCTGGTCGGTATGGTGCGACCGGCAGGAGCAGCTGCGCCGCATCCACGCCCGCGACGACCTCTCCGACCAGGAAGCGGAGCGCCGGATGGCGGCCCAGCTTCCTCCCGAGGAGATGCGCCGCCGCGCCGACGTGGTCATCGACAACTCCGACGGGCTGGAGCGGACGCGCGCCCAGGTGGAGGCCGCGTGGAAGCGGTTCCTCGAGAGCGCGCCGGGCGGGGCCGGGGCGGACCGGTGAGCGGCGGATGAGGGTGGTGACGATCCGGCTCCGCCGGCGGCTGCGCCGCTTCCTGGGCCGTCTCCTGGCGGCGGCCCTGGCTGCGCTGGTGGTGGGCGTCGCCACCTGGCTGGTGGTCCATTGGCTCTACCCCTGGCCCTACCGGGGCGAGGTGGAGGCGGCCGCCCGTGCGCAAGGGCTCAGCCCCTACGTGGTGGCCGCCGTCATCCGCGCCGAGAGCGGCTTCCGCCCGCAGAGCGTCTCCCACCGCGGCGCCCGCGGCCTGATGCAGGTGATGCCGCAGACGGGTCTCTGGGCGGCCGAGCAGATGGGCCTGGGGAAGATCACGCCCGAGCAGCTGGAGGAGCCGCCGCTCAGCATCCGCATCGGCACCTGGTACCTGGCCCAGCTGGAGCGCGAGTTCGGCTCCGTGCCCCCGGCCCTGGCCGCCTACAACGCCGGCCGCAGCAACGTGGAGCGCTGGCTGAGCCAGGGCGTCTGGGACGGTTCGCAGGAAGACCTGGACCGCATACCGTTTCCGGAGACGCGCCGCTTCGTGGCCAAGGTGCTGCGCGACGCCGTCTGGTACGAGCGCATCTACGGCCGCTGAGGCCCCGGGGCGCCGGCCGTCCGGCAGGCCGGCGCGCGGGGGCGAAGCCGCCCGGGTCGCAGGCCGGCGCGGCTCCCGGCCCGCGCATCTTGCGGAGCCGGCGCGCTCCGTGGTACCCTGTCTTTCGCCGGCAGGCGGTCGCGGATCCGACCAATCCGACCGGGCCGGAAGCTTTGCCGAAGTGGTGGAATTGGCAGACACGCGGTGTTCAGGGCGCCGTGGGCGAACGCCCGTGTGGGTTCGAGTCCCACCTTCGGCACCACCAATTGCGGAAAGCCTTGCAGCAAGCCAATTTCCCGCTCTGCCCCCCGCCGAATTGGGGACGGATTGGGGACAGAGCCTTAGACGGTGAGGGAGCCGCTGGAATTCGCGGTACCGAATTCCGGCGGCTCTTCTGCTGTTCGGGGGCCCTATTCCGCCCGCGGGAGCGCCCGGACGGGGGAGATGATCACGGGCCAGCCGGTCGACCTGCGAACCAGGAGCCGGCCGCGTTCATCGTGACGAGCGTCTCGCTGATGCAAATCGTGCGGTGTCCTCCCGAGGCCTGCCGACGCCCTGGCATCCGGCCACGGCGCCGCCGAGCCGACGAAGCGACCGGCATTCGTCGCTTCCGGCGACGCTCCCCTGCGTGGCTGGAACCCTTGAGCGACGTGCGGCGTCCTTTCCTACGGACGCCAAAGCAAACTCGGTCCGTCCGGCACGGGGAGAGGAAGCCCACATGACACCTCGTTTCCCTCGCCTCATCGCCGCGGTGACGCTCGGGTTCGGACTCCTGCTCGCCGGATGCTCCGCGGCCGGAGGCTCGAGGACGGCGCCTCCGAGCGTCTCCGCGCCCGCTCGCTCCTCGCCCGGCACCGGCGCAGCTCCCGGCCTGGGCCGCTTCGCGCCCGGAACCGATATCCGCGTGACGGCCGGGGAGAGCGCCTGGGCGCTGGAGCGCGACGGGACGAAGGTGCGCGTCTGGCGGCTCGAGCAGGGTGCCTGGCGCGACGTCACGCCGAAGTCGCTCCGCTCGACCGCCGTGGTGCTCTATCCGCCCAGCCCGGTCGCCTGGTTCGCGGACGCCGACCATGCCTACGTCGCCTTCTCCGTTCAGACCACCGACTCCCAGGGCGCGGTCGATTACCGGAAGGTTCTGGCCCGGACCTCCGACGGCGGCTCCACGTGGACGGAAGAGGCGCTCAATACCGGCGCAAACTACGACGTGCCCGTCTCCCTCTTCTTTGAGGACGCCGAGCACGGGTTCCTGCTCACGACCTACAACACCGGCGGCGGCGACTCGCCCGAGGTCGAGAAGCTCTTCACGACCGCCGACGGCGGCGCCACCTGGAAGCTCGTCGCGG
>JASBVS010000049.1 GCA_029960955.1 Bacillota bacterium | reverse complement strand
CCGCCGAAGGCCGTGTAGACCATGTGCCACCGCCCGCCGATCCGCGTGAGCCTCGGGTCCTCCGGCCCCCTGGCCTCCCACTCGCGCTCGCCGCGCAGCACGGGCTCCGGCCGCCGCTCCCAGTTGATCCCATCCGATGACTCCGCGTACCCGATCGCCGACACGTACGGGGAGTCGTACGCCCGCCCGAACGGCAGGTCCGACGCCCGGTAGAGCATCACGAGCCGCCGCCCGCGCACGGCGAGCGCCGGGTTGAACACGGCCGCCGACTCCCAGCGCACGGCCGATGGCACGAGCACGGGATCCGTGCTCAGCCGGTGGAGACGCACGGATGATCCCTCCCTGGTCTCAGCCACAAAGCCGCTGAGCAGGCATTGGAACGGGCAAGACGGCCGCCCGCCGAGCGACGCCCGGCGCCGGCCGTTGTGCAGAGTTGCTGTCTTTCCGCAACTCAGCTATGCTGAGCGGGGTGAACGAGGATGGCGGAACGAGAGGACCTTGGCGCCGTGACCGTCCAGAAGCGGGGGCTCGTCAGGCTTGGCGAGGCGCGTCGCCTGCTCGGCATCGAGGAAGGCGACACCCTCCACATGTGGGTGGAGGACGGCCGCATCATCCTGGAGCCAGTCGATCTCGTCCCGAGGAGCGAGCGCTACCTCCAGAGCGCCGAGTGGGCCGGCGCGCTCCGTCAGGCGCTCGACGACCTCAGGGCCGGCCGCGTCCGCCGCTTCGAGTCGGCCGACGATCTGATCGCCGATCTCCATCGCGGGCATGAGGATCAGCCGCACTGAGGCGTTCGCCCGCGCCTACCGGAAGCTCACGGCCCGGGACCCAGATCTCCAGGCGCGGGTCGATCGGGCGATTCGCCGCCTCGCTGAGGATCCTGGGCATCCTGGGCTGCACATCCATCCCGTGCGCAGCTGGCCCGGCTGCTGGGAGGCCCGGGTCAACGATGCCGTGCGCATCATCTTCACCAGGGACGGCGACGAGATCGTCCTCCTCATGATCGGAAGGCACGACGTGCTCCCGTGAGGCGCGCCGCAGGAACGAGAAGGGAAAGGGCTGCCAGATGTCCGGCGGCCCTGGGAGTCCCCATGATCATGCCGTCCCGGCGTCGCTTCCGCGACCGCTGGCTTTGTCGCGGGCCGAGCGCTTCCTGTCATGAAAGGTATGGGGGCATGACTGTTCTGTAGTCGCGCCCCTTCCTCCCCAGCGCCACGACCGGATACCCCTGTTCAAGGAACAGCATGCTGTGCGCAGGATCCGTCACGAACAGCAGCGGAAAGTCGTCTTGCACGAAGTTCCACACTTCCGGCCAGCGTGAGTTCACCACGACCCAGCTACGCGGGATGTAAGTCCTGCCCTTGTCCAAGCCCTGGGCCGCGAGCTCCTCAGCCATCTGCGCGGCTGGGACCCGCACCACCAACAACCGCCCCCTGCCCATCGGCTCGATCGTCGGGGCCTGAAGACGAGTTCCGCCTCCGACGACGACCAGGACGCTTGTGTCGTCTTCGCCCATGTCCTGGACCGCGGTCAGCGTCCTCCCCACATCCTCCGGATCGCCTTCCTCCACCACCACCGCCAAGGGCAGAAGGAACTTCGCCGACACCTCGCGTAACAGAGCGGCGGCGCCCGCGCGGTCTCCCTTGTCCGTCCACAGATGTGCGACCCGCGTGGGTCCCCATCCGAAGGGGGGCGTTACCATTTTCACACCTCCAAACACCAAAAGCGCTCCTGAGCGCTTTCGCGCCTTGCGCACCAGATGGCTCAGCCTTGCCGCCAGCGTTCCGTCCCGGACAACCCTTCGCGCGCACCGCGCGGACATCCGCAGGATGCTGCTGTGGCATGAGCGCCTCCTGCAGGGCGTCGGCCTGCGCGCGCACCTGGATCGAGCTGCGCCCGGTCGCCAGGACGAAGTAGTCGGCCACGGCCTCCAGGCCC
>JASBVS010000048.1 GCA_029960955.1 Bacillota bacterium | reverse complement strand
CCGCCGAGGAGCGCCGTCACCTCAGCCGCCGGTATCGTCTCGCCCTTCAGCTCCCCCACCTTTCCGCCGGAGAGGTAGAGCATCGTCGGCACCGTGTCCACGCCGGGCACCGTCTCGGCCGCGAAGAGCCCGCGCTCATAGTCGCCCGTCCACCCGTCGGCCTGCATCATGGCCTGCTCGGCCTTGAGCGCCTGCTCGAGCGACTGGCCCGGCTGCGGCCAGACCGTGACTACCCGGGGGAGCCCCGGCAGGTCCGACCGCGCCAGCAGCCTCGCGCAGTGCGGGCACCACCACGCCGCCACGAGAACGGGTCCGTCACGCAGGTCGAGCCGGGCCTGCCTGCCCTGCGCGTCCGTCGCCGTGATCACCAGTGGCACGGGTCCGCCCACGAGCGCCTTCACCGTGCCGATCTGCGTCCACTCCGTCCTCCGGCCTGCCTGGCCGGCGGGACCGGCCCCGCCGCAGGCCGCCAGAAGGAGCGTGGCGGCCATCAGGGCCGCCAGCGCCGCGCGCCTCATCGCGCCGTCCACCTCCCTCATGGCCTCTGCAGCTCCCGCGCGCGCCCCGCGTCCCCAGGATCCGGACGGCCCGCCACGAGCGGCCGCATCAGGCCGGCGACGAAGCCGTCCACGGCTTCGCCCCGGCGGGCGCGGACGAGTCTGCCCCCGCGGAGCCCAATCCCGTCCGACGGCATCGCCGCGGCCGCCACGACCACCAGGCGGTCCCCCGGCAGGACGTCCGGCGGCAGGGAGAAACCGTCCCGCGCGATCCGCACCTCGGCCCGAGCGCCATCCGGGATCCAGCCTCGCGGCGCCCAGGCGCGCGCCCGCACCGGAACGCCCTCGGCGGGGCCGGCGCAGCGCCGCGCGTCCTCGCCAACGACCGCCGGGACCGGCCTCATTCCGCCGTCGACCACTACCACGACCTCCGACGGGCGCTCGACCACGACCTCCCTCTCCGGCGGGAGGGACAAGTCGATGCCGCGAAGGACTCCTGTGCCAACGGGACGATCTGGCATAGGCCCCCTCCCCTTCTTCACCTTTCGCACGGCCGCCCGGCGGGCCGCGTCAGCCCGCCCGGCCCGCGCCCTCGCCGCCAGGCCCGGCAGGCCAGATCCGCACCATCAGATCGCCGTCCCCAGACCCCGCGGCCACAGCCGACCCGATGACATCGACCTGGGGTTCGCACACGCGGATCGCGCGGTCCATGTCCTCGCAGGCGAACTCCAAGACGAGCTCCCGCCCTTCGCCGTCGAGCCTGACGTCCGCCAGTTCGCCCTCGAACATGTCTCGCGCGTGCAGCATCTCGCCCCCACCACCCGCCCAGCTCCACGTCGCGACCTCGCGCTCGACCCGCACCCGCCGTCCAGCGAGCGCCTGGAGCGCGCCCACGGACGGCGGCGTCCGCCCGCCGGCACCCGTCCCGAGCAGCGCGCCCAGGGCCATGGCAAACGTGATCAGCACCAGCGCCCCGTACACGGCGTCCACGTCGGCACCCCACCTCCCGCGTCTTCGCGCGCCGCCCCTCCCCGCACGCGTCGGGCCGGTCGCAGCCGCATCCTCCGGCGCCTCATGCCATCACGTCGAGGTCGGTCGGCTTCGCGGCCGAGAGATCGGACACCGCCCTGCGGAGGGCCCGCAGCTCCCCCTCCATCCGCCGCACGCCCTCGGCCAGCTCCCGCATCTCTCGCTCGAGCGCGTCCAGCCGCGCCCCCGCATCCCGCTCGCCGTCCGTGTCGCACCCTCCTCTCCTCCGCACGACAAAAAAGCGGGACGGCATGCGCCGTCCCGCTCAGCCAGTCTTCTCGCGTTTCGGGCGGCCCGCCTACACGCCTGCCCGCGCCCCCGACGTGCGTCGCAGGAGCGCGTCCGCCAGGCCGAGCACCCGCTCCGTGAACTCCTCCAGCGAGCCGCCGTTCCAGAGCACGACGGCCACCGGCAAGGCGTCCACCGCGGCCTCCGTCACGTGCCGGTCCGCCTCTGGCGGCTCCCCCGGCCTTCGCGCCTGTCTCACCCGAGCAGGCGCTTCCACCAGCGCCCCGACCCAGCCGTGATCGTTGAGCCAGCGCGCCTCGGCGTCCGTCCTCACGCCGTCGACCACGAGCAGCGGCGCGTCCCCGGCCCCCGCCTCCAAAGTCCGCGCGGCGTGCTTCGCCAGCCAGGCCGGGTCGACGGCGCGGAAGGCGTCGCCGACGCGCTGGAGGAGGAGGCGGTCCTTCGCCTCCATCCCGAACCATCGGCGCGCGATCTCGTAGACCGGCTCGGTCACGCTCGCCACACGCGCCCCCCGCCGTTCCGCGAGGATCCGCGCGGCCGTGCTCTTCCCGGCGCCGCGCCGGCCGGCCAAGTAGATCCGGGCCGGCATCCCCCTCATCCCCCCTCCCCGCCCGCGTTGAAGCACCGGCCGTCCCGGCAGGCCCGGACGAGCCGGACCTCTGGCGGCCGGCCGGGCCGGAAGAACCAGTCGAACGGCAGCCCCGTCGCCGCCGCGAGCGCGAGGACCTCGTCCGAGGACGGGGCGAGCCGCCCCTCCTCGATGGCGCGCAGCCGCCCAGCGTCCATCCCCGCCATCCGCGCCGCCTCGTCGGCGTCCAGCCCCGCCATCTCCAAGGCCAAGCGGACCCGTTCGCTCAACAATTGTCGATCCCCCCTGATCCGCCCCGCACCGCTCGGCCCTGGCAAGAACCCGCCCCGTGCCGGCTTGACGGAAAGGGCGAGCGCCCCCGCCCCCATCCCTGTTCGGGTTGGAGCCGGCCGCCGGGTCGAACCGGCATCCGCCGCTTACAGGGCGGCCGCTCTGCCCGTTGAGCTAGGCCGGCACGCGGGCAATCTCCTATACGGGATGAAGAGCTCGTCGGTGAGCCGCCACACCGCGACCTGCCCGGCCAGCTCCTCCCGGCCGGCGACGAGCCAGAAGGGATCGTGGCACGTGAACGGGTTGTCGTCCTCCAGCACCCAAGCCGTCACGACGCGGCGGCCTGCGGCGGCGAAGAGCAGCTCTCCATGCCCGAACCCGAGGCTGTCGACGACCGCTGCCGCCGCGGCCGCACACATGGCCGCCAGGATGGTCGCGGACCACCCTGTCCTACCGATGGCGGCAATCGGCGGGAGGAGCGTGAGCAGAAGCACGTGGACAGCTTGCCGGTAGTGGGCGTCATCCACCCTGTCGATGACCAGCGCACAATTGTCGCGCTCGCGCATGGCCAAGCGCAGGCGCAGGAAGATGAGGACTGCGGGCGCCGCCGCCCAAGCGAGCAGAAGCAGGGCCTCCCCCGCATCACCCGACGCGGCTGCGATCAAAGACCACAGCGCCAGCATCGGGGAGGCCGCGCTCATCTTCAGGGCCATCCGCGGACCCGGCGGCCCGGCATGCTTGTTCAACGCTGCCGCCTCCCCGTGTCATCGAACCGTCATCGGCACTTCGTCCGCATCGATCGTCCTCGCCCCGAAGACCCCAAACCCGTCCGGGATGAGCCGCTCGAACGCCGGGCTCGAAGGCCGGTTGACGATGCCGTTCACGCCGTGCCCCACTTTCAAATGGACCACATACCGGACGCTTCGTCGTCCCTCCACATTGGCAACCCTCAGGCGTCGAAAGCCGAGAGGAGTGCGATCGGCGTCAAGTACCAGCTCGCCATGCGCACGGGCTGCCGGCCGTCCACCACGACCACGAGCAGCGTCCCGTCCGCCCGCTGGCCCATGATGGTCCGCGGCCCGTAGCCCCAGCCGCCGTCGCCCCAGAGCTCGGCTGGCTTCCCCCCGACCACGAGGGCCGGGCCGACCCAGCTCACGGCGTCCCGGATTCCGAGCGCGCGGATCTCCTCAACCCCGTAGTGCCCGAAGACCAGGTGCCCGTCCTCGGTCAGCCCGATCACGTAGTTCCCGTCGGGCTGGTTGAGGATCTCCCCGTTCTGCACGACCGCGCCGGCCGCCTGGCCCACCCCCTCCCCCATCGGGTCGTAGAAGTCGCCACCGTTCCAGGCCACGACGGCCCCGGCCTCCTCGGCCATCAGGTGGAGCTTCTGCCCAATCCCTTCGTTGAAACGGTCCGAGACGAGCAGGCGGACGGAGCGCGGATCGCGCACCTCCACAAGCCAACCCCTCCACCCGAGCGGGCCCGGGTGGACAAGGGGCGTCACCCGCACGTCCGTCGCGGGTGCCGGATCCCCGTGCCTCATCCGCAGCGCGTCCGCCACCGCGGGATCCGGCGCACCCGCCCGTCTGACCGGGAATGTCGCCTCAGCCCCCTGGTCGCCCAGCGCCCGCGCCCAGGCCATGCGGATCTCTCCGTCGCTCGCGATCCACCGGGCCCACGCCGCATGCCCCGTCGTGAGCACCGTCTCCAGCGCCAGCTCGTGGAGCGGCCCCACGCGGAGCCCGCCCGCCCCTCCCAGGGCGAGAAGCACGAGCAGCAGCACCGCCCGCCGTGCCCAGGCCCTCATCCCGATCTCCGCTCCCCGTTCAGGACGGCGAACGGGTTCCCGTCCGACACGGGCCACGCGCCGTAACGGCGCAGCCCGTCGACCAGCAGCCGGAAGCGCGCCCGCCGCTCCGGATCAGCCCGCAGCTCCTCCAACCGCCGTTCCACCACACCCGGCTCCTCGCGGTGCCCGGCCCCGTCGACGACGCCCGCGGCCCGCAGGGCCTTGGACCACGTCCCGAAGGCGCGCGTCGCAGCCACGAACAGCCCCGCCGGGACTTCCCGCGGCTCGGGGACCTGGCCGAGCCGCCGCGCCTCGCCGCGGATGCCCGCGATCACCTCGTCGCGCGTCATCGCTCCTCTTCGCCCCCCGCACGCCGGCGATGACAGAGGGGCGCGGCCCCGTCGCCGCGCCCCTCTTCGATCTCGTCATGACCTGTCGCTCATCCGGAACCACATCGGTTCGGGCACCAGACGGGCATCCGTCCGCCCGGGCTACCCGGTCCTCGGTTGCCAGGGCCCCTCCAGCGCCTTCAGCAACGCCCGCTGCACCGCATCCATCGCTCCATCCTCCCCACCGTCTTTGACGGATGGCTGGGTACAAGCCTTAGAAATCTGGAGGCGCCGGCGGGACTCGAACCCGCGTGCGCGGTTTTGCGGACCGCCGCCTGGCCGCTCGGCCACGGCGCCGCATCCGGCTTCGGGGGACGGGCCCGAACCGCCGTCTCCGGGTCCAAGGCCCGGCGTCCTGCCGCTGGACGGAACCCGAACCGTTTAAGCTGATCATCCTTCGCCAGCCTCGGGCGATCGCTCGAGCTGTCATTACGAGGTCATCTCGTTCAGAATCGCGCGCAGCTGCGACTCCAGCTCCGGTAGGTTGAGTTCGATCGTGTCCCACACTATCCCGAGATCCACGCCCCAGTACTCGTGGGCCACCACGTCGCGCATCCCGGCAGCTTTCGCCCACGCCACCTCGGGATGCCGCGCCTTCAGGTCCCCGCTGACGTTCTTCGCGGCTTCGCCCAGGACCTCGATCTGCCGGATAACGGCACTCTGGGTCTTTCTGTCCTCCGTGAATCGCTCGAACGTCATCCCGGCGACAAACTCTTTGATGAGCGCGATGGCGTCCAGCATGTCACGGACGCACGCCTCATCGCTCCTCCGCGTCATAGACGACCTCCGACGTCGCCAGGATGTCCTCCCGCATGTGCGGGTTGAGCGCGTTCTTCGAGACGACGTCGACTTTGCGCCCGAAAAGCCGCTCCAGGTCCAGCTTCGCGTCCACGAGATCGAAGAGCGTCACGCGCGCGCCCGGCTCGAACTCCACCAGGACGTCCACATCGCTCTCGGGCGTGAAGTCCGGGCGGAGCACCGATCCGAAGAGCGCCAGCCGCCGTATCTTCCGCCGCCGGCAGATCGTGCCCAGCGCTCGCTCGTCGATGGGGATCCTAGCGGGCAAGGCGGCACTCCCCCTTCTGCGCAACCCGATTCTACACGGGGGGCCGGGATGGAGGACGTCATCCCGCCGCCATCTCGCCCTCGGCGCGC